>CAYHFW010000027.1:0-31781 GCA_964355975.1 uncultured Singulisphaera sp. | reverse complement strand
ACTTGCTCGGCTCGGGAACTCGCGCGAGCGAAGATTCCGCCGCGGGTACGCAAGCCCACCACATGCGCGCGCAATTCGTTCTGGGTTAGTCTTGCCACCGCGTGCGAACCCGACGAGTTGACCTTTTCATCTTTGCGGGACTCCTCTGCTTTCTCGCGATCTTTCTGCTGCTGCCGATTTGGTATTCGGTGCGCGGAGCACTGCACGACCACCAAGGTTGGACCCTTTTCTACATCTGGGATGTGCTGCGCAACGACCAGATGCGCGAAGGGCTTCTCAATGCGCTGACGATCGGCGCGCTCACGACATTGGGCGCGTCGCTCGTTGCTTTTCCGATGGCGCTTGTGTCGGCTCGCTGTGCTTTTCGTGGCAAGGGCTTTCTCAACGGAGTCCTTCTGGCTCCACTCATTTTGCCGCCATTTGTCGGCGCCATCGGACTGCAAGCGATCATCGGCCGAACGGGATCGCTCAACACGCTGCTGCTGGATTGGTCGATCATCGACACGCCGATCGACTTTCTTCTCAATGGCGGGTTCTTCTGCATCGTCGCGGTGCAGAGTCTTGCGCTCTATCCAATTCTGTATCTGAATATTCTCGCGTCACTCTCAAACATCGATCCTGGTCTCGATGAAGCGGCGCGCAACGTTGGCGCGACACCTTGGCAACGATTCGTTCGCATCACCCTTCCGATGGTGCGGCCAGGATTCTTCGCTGGCGCCACGATCGTTTTCGTCTGGAGCTTCACAGAACTCGGTACGCCGCTCATGTTCGGATATCGCACTGTCACGAGCGTGCAGATTTTCGATGGACTCAAAGAGATCGAATCGTCGCGCCAACCCTACGCGCTGACGGTCGTGATGTTCGTCGTGGCGACGAGCATCTACCTCATTGGACGGTTGACATTCGGCCGATCGCGTGGGAGCGCGTCCACCAAGGCGTCAGTTCGGCGCACCGAAACTCCGCTCGCGTGGCGCGGAACACTTGGCGCGTGGATGCTGCTCGGTGGCATCGCATGCATCGCATGCCTTCCACACATTGGCGTTGTGCTCTCGGCAGTGAGCGTCTCTGGCAGTTGGTATCAGAGCATCCTGCCGCAGGCGTTCACTTGGGAGAATTTCACCAACGCGCTGCAACATCCGCTCGCAGCAGGGGCGATTCGAAACTCGCTCTTTCTCGCGGGATGCGCGGTGCTTCTCGACTTGGTGATCGGCGTCGCAGCGGCGCGCATCTTGGTGCGCACCAAACTGCGTGGACGGTGGATCCTCGACATGATGGTGATGTTGCCGATCGCCGTCCCAGGGCTCGTGATGGCATTCGGGTTCGTCTCGATGAGCCTCGAGTGGCCCTTCGCCGCGACCGCGCCCGCCGCGCTCGCATGGATGCAGCATGTTCTTCCGGCGACGTGGTGGCAGTGGTTCTCACAAGCGCCACTTCAGTCGTGGGGCAACATTGTTGGAGCGCAGCCCAACCCATTCCCGTTTCTCATCATCGCCTATGCGATTCGGCGATTGCCATACATCGTGCGGTCGACCGTTGCGGGGCTCGAACAGACTCCAGTCGACCTCGAAGAGGCAGCCTCGAGCGTCGGCGCGTCGCCGAGCAAGATCATCCGCAAGATCGTCATTCCGCTCGTCGCGGCGAACATCATCGCGGGGGCGCTGCTGACGTTCAGCCTCTCGATGCTCGAAGTTTCTGATTCGCTGTTGCTCGCACAGCGCGAGGCGGATTTTCCCGTTACAAAAGCGATCTACACCCTCTTCGATCGGCTCGGGGATGGCCCCGCGATCGCCAGCGCGATGGGTGCATGGGCGATGCTGCTGCTCGCCGCAACGCTCGTTGCCGCGAGCTCGGTCTTGGGCAAGCGACTCGGCGCCGTCTTCCGCGGCTAGTTCCTATACTTGCGAACCTATGCCGTTCACCCTGCAACCCGATGAGGGTTATGGCCTCGAGATCGAAACGACCGAGTACCTCAAAGACCACGTTCAATCTGCCGATCGGTGGGTTCTGAACTTTGGACCGCAGCACCCTGCGACGCACACGACGCTTCGGCTCGTGCTCGAACTCGACGGCGAACGCATCGCGCGCGCGACGCCACACATTGGGTACTTGCATTCGGGGTTCGAGAAGCTCGGTGAGCATCACGATTACAACCAGTATGTCTGCACGATCAGCCGGATGGACTATGCGTCGCCGATCTGCAACGATGTCGCATGGCACCACGCGGTCGAGCTGCTCTTTGGGATTGAAATCACGCCGCGCTGCAAGGCGATTCGCACCATCATGGGCGAGTTAGGGCGCATTCAGAATCATTTGCTCTGCGCGGGAGCGGCGGCCCTCGATCTTGGCGCATTCACAGGCTTTTTGTACGGCTTCAACGAGCGTGAGTTCATTTACGACATCCTTGAATACGTCACTGGTCAGCGGTTTCATCCCGATTGGACGCGCGTCGGTGGAGCATGGCGCGACCTGCCCGATGACGAAGTTTTCATTCGCATGGTGACCGAGTTCACAGATGTGCGAATGGCGAAAGCGCTCACTGACATCGAGTCATTGCTCAATCGCAATCGCATTTTCATCGATCGACTCGTTGGAGTCGGCGTGCTGAGTGCAGCCGATGCGAATGCTTGGGGAGCGACTGGACCCATCGCGCGCGCATCAGGCGTGCGCCGCGACCTGCGCAAGGACGATCCGTATCTGTGCTTCGCCGACAACTGGGATGGCGAAGGATGCGATGCGGTCAAATTCAATGTGCCAATCGCCACCACCGGCGATTGCTTCGCCCGATACCTCGTGCGCGTCGAAGAAATCAAGCAATCGATCGCGATCATTCGGCAGTTGATTCACCGCATTCCAAAGGGTCCCATCGATGCAACTGCGAACAACAAGGCGCGGTTACCAGCGAAGGGCGAGGTCTATGGTTCGATCGAAGGAACGATCCAACAGTTTGAATTGTTGATGCACAATCGCGGATGGAAAACTCCTGTGGCTGAGGCGTACGGAGCGATCGAAGGACCCAACGGCGAACTCGGATACCTCATCGTTGCCGATGGTGGTCGCTGCCCGTTCCGGGTGCGCGTGCGCCCGCCGATCTTTTATAATTTTCAGCTCTTTTCTAAGTTGATTGAAGGGCACCAACTCGCCGATGCGGTGGCAGTGTTGGGTTCATTGAATGTCATCGCCGCCGAGCTCGACCGCTAGTCGCAGGCGTGGAGGAAACACATGTCGTGGAAGACACATCTCTCAGGCACAACCCGCGTGCCGCGCCCCAGTTCGCCTTACTGCACTCCAGAAATGCTCGCGCAGTGGACGCGTATTCTCTTGCCGCGTTACGCCACGAGCCACGGCGCATTGATGCCGATTCTGCATGATGTGCAGCACACATATCGCCACATTCCATATGCGGCGATGCTCGAGATCGCTGCGTTTCTCAAGATCGCTCCGTCCGAGGTGCTCGACACCGTTTCGTTCTACGAGGAGTACACAACCGAGCCCGTGGGCAAGTGTGTGATCGGAATCTGCCACACATTCGCCTGCGAAATCTGCGGACACAAGGCGATCCTCGATCATGTGCGAAAGCGTCTCGGAATCGAGCCGCACGAGACAACCGACGACGGCATGTTCACGCTGCTCGCAATGGAATGTTTGGGCTCGTGCGACACCGCTCCAGTGGCGCTCTTCAACGACGTATTGCATGAGCGACTCACCATTGAAACGGTTGATCGACTCATCGATGAAGCGCGCGCGCAAAAAACGCAAGGAGCCGCGCACTGATGAGCGGTTCGCAGCAAAACGCTGAGAGTTCAATCGCACGAAATTGCGGGCAGTGCTTTGGCCACATTCTCGCGGCGATTCGAACGCCTGTCGTGCAGCCATCCACATCAGCTGCTGACGTGCGCACAATCGGTGCGCAGGTGCTTGAGACGACCGATGGCGCTGTGACACGCCGCCGCATCGTCATCGATCAGATTGTTCGACGCACAACCCAACTTCCCCCCGCACTGGGCACCACATCATGAAACTCGCCGAGCCAATTCTCACCAAGCGCATCCCATGTGTTCCTCACGGCGACCCCAAGGATCGCCACATCGTGTCGTACGACGAATTCACCAAGAGTGGTGGATACAAGTCGCTCGAGAAGGCGCTTGATCTCGAACCTGCGCAGGTGCTCTCAACGGTGAAGGATGCAGTGTTGCGTGGTCGCGGTGGAGCAGGATTTCCAGCAGGATTGAAGTGGTCTTTTCTCGCTCCCGATGATGGCAAGGGATCGCGCTACCTCTGTATCAACTGCGATGAGGCTGAGCCTGGAACATTCAAAGATCGCTTGCTCGTTGACTTCGATCCGCACCTGATTCTTGAAGGGATCGCGATCGCCTGCTGGGCGTGCAAACTCGACGTCGCATACTTTTTTATTCGCGGCGAGTATCACCATCAGGCGCGCGTGATGGAGCGCGCGATCCAAGAGGCGTACAGCGCTGGAATCTTCGGCAAACAGGGGCTCATGCGCGGCAAGCAGAAGTTTGCAGTCGAGTGCTACGTGCATCGCGGCGCAGGGGCATACATCTGCGGCGAAGAGACGGGTTTGCTCGAAGCAATCGAAGGCAAGCGTGGATGGCCTCGCGTGAAGCCGCCATTTCCTGCAGTCAAAGGACTCTTTGGTCGCCCAACAATCGTCAACAATGTCGAGACGCTTGCGGCGGTGGGACCGATCATCGAGCGGGGGGTCGCCTGGTGGAAGTCGATCGGTGTCGAAAGTTCATTTGGTGGAATGCCCTCGTACGGACCCAAGTTGATGGGGGTGTCGGGCCATGTGAATCGTCCAGGGTGCTTCGAAGCGCCACTTGGAACGCCTCTCAGCACGCTCGTCAATGAGTATTGCGGCGGCATGCGCGGTGGAAAGAAGTTCAAGGGAGCCATCGCGGGCGGAGTCTCGATGGGTGTGCTTGGTACCGATCAGTTTGATGCAGCAATGGACTTCGAAATCGGCCGTCGATGCGATGTGCTGGGCCTCGGCACCGCCTGTCCAACGATTTTCGACGAAGACACCGACATGGTCGCAATCGCGCGCAACTGCGCACGGTTTTTCATGAATGAGTCGTGCGGCCAATGCACCCCATGTCGCGAAGGAGCGGGATGGATCTACAAACTGCTCACACGCATCGAGCGCGGAGATGCGACAACGCGTGATCTTGACTTGCTCGTCGAAGTTGCGGGATCGATGGGGCTCAGCGAAGGCACCACGATCTGTGGGCTCGCGGATGGAAACAACTGGGCTGTACGCACGATCGTCAACAAGTTCCGGCCGGAGTTCGAGCGGCGCGTGAAGCCGCACTTTGTTCCTGTGCACCTCGTTGCCCGGTGAATACAACCCAACCATCCATCGATGTTGTCTGTGCGATTGCACTTGATGCGCGGTGGTTGATCGAGCGAGTCAAAGCGATGATTCCGTTGCTACCGCAGACGGCAGCGGGAGAGATCGCCACGTTCAAGCGAGTTTCCATTCGCATCGTGTGCGACGAAGAAATGTCGAGATTGCACGAGACCCATTCAAAGGTCGCTGGCACAACCGATGTGCTCACCTTTGTCTCGCATGATGAAGCAGACTGCGTTGAAGTCGATCTCGCGCTCTGCATCGACGAGGCGCGTCGGTGCAGTCACGAATTCGGCCATGGCGTCGACGAAGAACTCACGCTCTACACCGTGCACGGGCTCTTGCATGCGGTGGGTCTGCGCGATGATGATGTGGCAAGCGCCAATGCGATGCACGACCACGAAGATCGCATTCTTGCCGCGATGGGAGTCATTGCAGCCTCGGCACACCGCAAGGAGAAACCATGACGGCAGCACTTCTCATTGCGCTCGCCGCACTCCTCTTGCTGACGATGTTTCTCTCAGCGCTCAATTCAGCCCTTGCGCAGGTGAGTCCTTCGGCGATCGAGGAGCGCTGCGAAGAGTTCAACCGCCCGCATGTTGCGCAGTGGATTCTCGGGCACACGAGGCGGCTCGAACACGCCGTCGCGTTCTTTCGTACGTTCGGGCGACTCTCGTGCATGCTCGTTGTGCTCGCGCTTTTTTATGATGAGTCGGCGCCGCATCCATTCACATGGGCATCAGTTCTCAGCGCACTTGCGATCGCAGGAATTCTTGTGTGGTTCATCACGAGCGTCGTCGCCGCAGCGATCGCCCGCCATGGCGGGGTCGCGCTGGCCGTGAATACCTATCCGATACTTCGCGCCTTCTATTGGCTCACTCGTCCGATGCTCTGGGTCGGCGAATTGACCGACGAAGGGGTTCGACGACTCATCGGTGCCGTTCCAACCCATGTCGCTGCAGAGCAAGACCTGCTTCACACGATCGAAGACTCGGCGCGTTCTGGTGGACTCGATCCACTTTCGGCGCGCATTCTTCAGAACACAGTTGAGTTTCGCGAGACTGTGGTTTCGGAGGTCATGACACCACGCACGCAGATAGAAGGAATTGAGTACACCGACGACCTCGCGCTCATCCGCGCGTTCATCGTGAACGCAGGACATTCGCGCATTCCAGTCTTTCAAGAGAATCTCGATCAGATCGTCGGCATTCTGTATGTCAAAGATCTCGTGCGCTATCTCGGACAGCCCTCGGACGGATTTCAGTTGAAGCCAATCTTGCGCCATCCGCCGCGCGTTCCCGAGACAAAGCCAGTGCGCGATTTGCTCTTAGAGTTTCAGCGCAGCGAAGTGCATCTCGCAATGGTGGTCGATGAATTTGGCGGCACCGCGGGTCTGATCACGATCGAGGATGTGCTCGAAGAGATTGTCGGCGAGATTTACGACGAGCATGAACCTGCGACCGAAATCGAGCCGCAGCTCACAGGTTCGCCGCAGACGGGGTGGGAGGTGGATGGGCGTGTTGCGCTCGTCGATCTGATCGCAGCGACAGAACTCGACCTTCCAACGGACGGCGACTTCGACACGATCGCTGGACTCGTCTTGATGCACTTCGGTCGTATTCCCATCGCGAATGAATCATTCACACGTGCTGGAGCGCGCTTCACGATCGTGAGTGCGAGCGCGGTACGAATCGCAAAGATTCGCATCGACTTATTGCCTGCCTCGGCGGTAAAGGGCAAGCACGCGAGTTGATTAGCCGAACTCGTCGCCGCGAAACGTCGAGGCGAGGTAGGCGTCGCGCACCATCGGATCATTGATGATCGACTTGGGATCTCCCTCACGCAGGTTTCGTCCCTCGTGAATGATGTAGGCGCGCGTACAAATTCGCAGCGTCTGTTGCACGTTGTGGTCTGTAACAAGAATCGCAATGCCCTGTTGCGAAAGTCGAAGCACTTCGGACTGCAACTCTTCAACGGTATGGGGATCGACCGCCGCGAACGGCTCATCAAGCAGGATCAGCCGCGGCTTGGTGATAAGCGAACGGGCGATTTCGAGACGGCGCCGTTCGCCTCCAGAGCAGGTGCGCGCCTGCTCTTTGCGCTTGTGTTCCAGTCCAAACTGCGCGAGCAGGGCATCGCAAGTCGTCCGCTGTTGTGCGCGCGACATGCGCTGGGTCTGCAGGATCGCCAACAGGTTGTCCTCGACTGAGAGTCGCTGAAACACGCTTGGTTCTTGCGAGAGGTATCCCATGCCCGCCCGCGCGTGCTGGTACATAGGCATCGTTGTCACATCCTGACCCGCGAAGAGCACTCGACCCGCCTCGGGAGTGATCATGCCGATGGCCATGCGAAAACTCGTTGTCTTTCCGGCGCCATTTCGCCCGAGAAGTCCAACGATCTCGCCTGCGTCGACTGAGAACGTCACGTTGTCGACGACGCGTCTGTTGTTGTAACTCTTGACGAGTCCATGTGCCTCAAGCAATGCCACATCGCGAGTGTAGGGGGGCGATAGACTCACTGCTCATGCGCATGGCATCTTGCATTCTCTCGATCGCAGTCGGCACGCTCATGCTCGCGAATGTCGGATGCGTGCGCCGCACGATCGCGATTACGTCGACGCCTTCGGATGCACTGGTGTATGTCAACGACCGTGAGATTGGGCGCACTCCCTGCGAGGTCGAGTTTCTCTTTTACGGCGAGTACGACGTGCGTCTCAAGCGCGATGGATATGAGTCGGTGATCGGCAGCGGCACTGCATCCGCACCGATTTGGGATTTCGTGGGGGCAGATCTCGTCTCTGAATTGGCACCGGTTTCGCTTGAAAGTCGCGTGGATTGGCACTTTGATCTTGTTGCGTCGGATGACTCGCACGAAGCGTTGCTCGCGCGCGCGCGCGCGCTGCGTGAATCTGTGACGACGCAGCCGCTGCTCACTTCGACAGAACGCGGAGATGCATCTGGGACTGCTGCGCCCACAGCGACGCAGCCAACTTCTGACTCTGTCAATCAAGGTGCGCTTCCGCCAAAGGGTTCGACCGCATCACCGATGCCGCCGACCGATCTGCCAAACGATGTTCCTGGTGGCGCACCAGGAATTCCTCCGCCAAGCCCGTAACAGGCCTGCTGAGATTGTCGTGGCATCAAGAGGCAGCGAGAATGTGGCTCGCTCAATTCAACGTGCTCGCGGCGGAATCATTCACTCGCGCCTTATCTCGTTCTTTGGAAGGAATGACCCGCTCAATGATGCGTTCTTTCCAAAGAACGGTTGTTCGCACGAACCGCAAGCGAAGAATGGAGGGCGACAAGACAGTGCGATCGCGGCGGAATCATTCACTCGGCGCTCAAACAGCCCTCGCCGAGCTGCGCAGACTTGCTCGGCTCGGGAACTCGCGCGAGCGAAGATTCCGCCGCGTGTGCGCAAGCGTGATGCAAGCGAACCGCCGCCGCGGAGGCCGAAGCCAACAGAGGGTCGCGCAATATGTCGTTCTTTGGAAGGAATGACCCGCTCAATGATGCGTTCTTTCCAAAGAACGGTTGTTCGCACGAACCGACTGGACGCCCCATTGTGGCTTCTCGATTTCGCCAACTATCTCAGCGTCCTGCGAACTACCGAGTGGCGAGAGCTCGCACGAGCGTCGCAATCACAGCGTGGTTTGTCGCTGGCCACGCCATCGCTTCGAGCGTTCCAAGATCGACCCATGCAATCGCCTGCGCTGCCGCTGCGCGCGGAACGGCCGCGGCCGGTAGCTCGACCGCAAAGAGCGAGAATTTGGGAGCGGGACGATCGGCTGGAGCGGGGGGTTCAAGTTCGCCAAGATGAATCCAATGAGAGCCTGCAACGGGACACTCGACCTGCAGCTCTTCGTGTAACTCGCGCGCTGCCGCCTGCACCGGCGTTTCGCCATCCTCGATCTTGCCTCCTGGAATCTCCCATGTATTGGCGAGCACCTTTGCATCGGCGTGGCGCAGCGCTACAAGCACCTCGATTCGCCCAGAAAAATGACGAAAGAGAGCGGTCAATGCGACCCGAACCGACCCAAACTGCGCGCCGCTCAGATTTGCCGCAGGGACGTCGATTCTGTGAGGTTCAGCAGTCATAACCGCCATTCTGACAATGGTTTATTGCGGGCAAAAAAAGATTGTTTGCAGCCATTGACCTCTGCGGTGCGGTGGCGATACTGTGTTCGTCCCCCTCAAGCCTTCTTTGCGGCTTCCTATGGAAGTTGCGATCAACGCCGTTCGGTCGTGTCGGAGCGATCGAGCGGCTTTTTTTTGTTCTCGTAGCCTTCTTGCGAATGATCGACCGCATGCGAATGAAATCCTATCTCGCCCTCTCGATCGGTGTGCTGTGCGTGAGTGCGCCTGCCTCTGCAACGGCGCTCTGCTTTGATCCATCGATCATCGATGCTGGACTGCAACTTGGTTCAACTCCAACCGTTGCCCCCAATGAGCCACTGCTCGTTGCGCTCGCCCCCGCAGCCCCGCGTTTCGGCGCGGAGGGTTCATGCAGATGGCAGCTGCTCGGTGGATACGCCAACGATTTCGACGCAGCGCAACAAGCACAGTTCGGCGCGAGCGTCAGTTGGTTCGCAATCGACGACCTCTCAATCGATCTGCAAATCGATGGGGATTATTTCTCTCAACCTGGCGGCAATGCGTGGGGGCTTGGCGGCTCTCTGCTCTTTCGCTGGCACTTCTACTCGACGCAGACATGGTCGCTCTACGCAGATGCTGGCAGTGGAATCTTGGGCACGACAGAACCGACTCCTGAGGGGGGCACCTCGTTCAACTTCACGCCGCAAGCAGGTGGAGGATTCTCGATCGAGATTGCGCATGATGTTCGACTCATGGTCGGCACGCGCTGGTACCACATCTCCAACGCGAACACTGGTGCAACCAATCCAGGTCGCAACAGTCTGCTTGGATATGTCATGATTAGTTTTCCGTTTTGAGCGCGTCGTACCCGTGCGGGTGGTCGCGCAGCCACCGCCACGCATTTTCAATCGAGTCATCGAGCTGCGTAATTGCGGGCGACCATCCCCAGATTCTCTTGATTTCAGCAGCATCCGCAATGAGTTCGGGCGGATCGCCCACCCGACGAGGTGCGCAGATCGTTGGGATTTCGCACTGCGCAACGCGCGCGCACGCCGTGATGACTTCACGCACCGACGATCCTCGACCACTTCCAACATTGAACGAGAACGCATCGCGTGGCTTGAGATGCGTCAGCGCAGCGAGGTGCGCGGTGCAGACATCGGTGACGTCCACATAGTCGCGAATGCAGGTGCCATCTCGCGTGGGATGATCATCTCCAAGAATCTCAATGGCGCCTCGTCGCCCAAGCGCAGCGAGCAGGCACGATGGCACAAGATGAAACTCTGGATTGTGCACTTCGCCGATGCGCCCTTGCGGGTCGCTCCCCACGACATTGAAGTATCGAAGCATCGCATAGGAGAACTCGCCACCCGCTGCGATCGACTCGCGGTGGGCGTGTGCGATCGCGTGTTCTGCCGCCAACTTCGATTCTCCGTATGGATTGATCGGATGTTGTGGGCAGGACTCCTTGATTGGAATCATTGCGCGGTCGACGACTCCGTACGTCGCGCAGCTCGAGCTGAAAATCAGACGGTGCACTTGCGCGGTGCGCATCGCCTCAAGGAGTGCGCGTGTGCCATCGAGATTGGTCTTCCAGTACTCCGCGGCAAGCAGAAATGATTCGGCAATCGAGGCGCGAGCGGCAAAGTGAATCACTGCAGTGATGCGCTGGCGCGAGAGAAGGTCAGTGAGGCGGCCAACCTCATCAAGCGCACACTCTTCGAAGTGGATCGAAGCACTCGGCACCGCTCGCCGCAAAGCATCAATCACCCCGCGATTTCCCGTCGAAAGGTCATCGAGAATCGTGACTTCACACCCACTTTGCGCGAGCATCAGAGTCATGTGCGAGCCGATGTATCCGGCGCCACCAGTGACTAAAACCCGCATTGGGGGTTCAATTCGCATGGTTGCAGGGTAGTCACTGAGAATTGCCTTGCATGGTTGCGTGCGAACTGCAACAATGGCGCAATGACTGATGTGAGGGGTGCGACTCCGACAATTGAACGTGTGAAGGTGCGTGTGGTTCGAGCAGATCTTCTGCGCACCGCACAGTTGACCGAGGTCGTCCTGCGCGAGAGTTCGCAGGAGATTTCAACCCAGATTTCTGCGCAAGGTCGCACCGACGCGATCGAATCTGTGCGCGGACTCAATAGCCTCGCGCGAGCCGCAGCAGAAGTCGCGGCGATGATTCGCCAGATTGAAGGAGAAAAACAATGAACACTGTCACCACGCCAATCCAGGGAGAGACCATCACCGCAGCCGACGCCGAGGCCCTCAAGAGTGCACTCAATGAAGCCTTTGGTTACAGAGGCGATGTGACGATCTGCACCAAAGATGGGAGCCGCATCGAGGGATATGTCTTCGACATCTGCGAGGGCGATGGGCTTGAGAGTTCGTGGGTGAGAATCTTGACCGCGACGAGCGACGACCGGATTGTCGTGAAATACAGCGCGATCGAAAGCCTCAACTTCTCGGGACGCGACACAGCCGCCGGCAAGAGCTGGGAGACCTGGCTTCGCCGCTACGCCGCAAAAAAGGCCGCGGGCGAAGCAGCGAGCATCGAATCCGACTCAGGCGAGTAAGGGCGGTCGCGCCAACGCTCGCAGCCTAGATCGAGTCAACCACTCTCGATCAACCGCGCTCAATCAACATCGTGACCGCATTCCCGCCGCCGAGGCAGAGACTGCAGATGCCGCGGCGTGAGTTCGTGCGAATCAAATGGTGAATGAGTGTCACGAGCACGCGCGCGCCGCTCGCGCCGATGGGATGCCCGAGGGCGACGCCGCCTCCGCCGATATTCAGTTTCTCTTCTGAGATCTTGAGGTGCTTCGTGTTGCAGAGCACTTGCGCGGCAAAGGCTTCGTTGATTTCAAAGAGGTCGATGTCAGCGACTGTCAGCGCGTTGTCCTTGAGAATCTTCTCGATGCCGAGCGCGGGTGCAAAGAAGAGTTCCTTGGGTTCGACTCCGACGGTGTTGGATGCAACGATGCGCGCCATCACAGTTGCTCCGAGTTGCTTCGCTGCATCGGACGATGCAACGATGAGCGCCGCCGCGCCATCCGAAATCTGGCTCGCGTTGGCAGCAGTTACTGAGCCATCTGGTTTGAAGGCGGGCTTCAGTTTCGCGAGCCCGTCGCTGGTGCAATCGGCGCGGAATCCCTCATCTGAATCGAGGGGAGTCTTCTGCTTGATCTGTTCAGCGGTGAGCGCGATGATCTCGCTGCGAAACCATCCTTCACGGGTCGCGTGGGCAGCGCGAACATGGCTTTGCGCGCTGAATCGATCCTGCTCTTGGCGAGAGATTCCGTGCGTGGTTGCGATGTGCTCTGCCGCGAGACCCATGCCCCAGTTTTCGAATGCGCAGCGCAGACCGTCATATTCCATGTGATCCTGCGATTCAAACTTGCCGTAGCGCACGCCTGCGCGCACCATGCTGAGGTGCGGAGCGAGATCCATGTTCTCCATGCCGCCCGCAACAACCACGCGGTTGTCCCCACTGCGAATCGACTGAGCGGCCATCATGACTGCGTGCAATCCAGAGCCGCACACCTTGTTCACGGTCACGGCGCTCACCGAGGTTGGAAGTCCACCGCGAACTCCTGCTTGACGGGCGGGATTCTGTCCAAGACCGGCCTGCAGGACGCAGCCCATCACGCACTCGTCCACGACGGGAGCGGCGCCTGGGACATCGGCGAGCACCGCTGAGATCGCGAATGCGCCGAGTTGCGTCGCGGGGACGCGGGCGAGCGAGCCTTGAAACTTTCCGACGGGAGTACGACGCGCAGCGATGATGACGGGTTGTGACATAGTCGGGGGAGAGTACAGACCTTGCGCGCGCATCTTTTCGATTGGGCTTTATGATTGATCGACACAGGAGACCACCGCATGTCCGCCGGCGAATTCATCCCCAACAATCTGTACTCGCTGCAAAGTCACATTCTCGCTGAAGAGTCGCGGCATCCTGGGGCAAGCGGTGATTTCTCGTGGATCGTCAGCGCGATCTCGCTCGCTGGAAAGGCAATCGCCCACCGCGTGCGCCGTGCGCGACTCGAGAATGCCCTCGGCGAAGAGGGTTCAGTCAACGTGCAAGGAGAGTCGCAGCAGCGGATGGATGTGATCGCCAATGAGATTTTGATGCGCTGCCTTGGGACACGCGCATCGATCGCGGTCTTGGCGAGCGAAGAAGACGAAGAGCCGACGATTTTGCGCAGAGGGCGCGATGGTGGCAAATACTGCGTGCTCTTTGATCCGCTCGATGGGTCAAGCACGCTCGATACCAATGGCGCCGTCGGAACAATCTTTTCGATCTTGCGCAATGACTCATCGGTCGAGTCTGCCGAAGCGACGATTTGTCAGAAGGGGCGCGAGCAAGTCGCCGCGGGATACATCTTGTATGGACCGTCCACCGCGTTTGTCATCACGACGGGCGCAGGAGTTTCGCTCTTCGAACTTGATCCATTCATTGGATCGTTCATCTTGGTGAAGAGCGACATCAAGATTCCAGCGGCGAACCGGGTCTACTCGGTGAATGAGGCGTACACGCAGTCGTTTCCGGCGGAGTATCAGTCGTATCTCTCGTGGGCGCACGCGAGCAAGTACTCGTCGCGTTACATCGGAAGTCTCTGCGCCGACGTGCACAGAATTCTTTTGAATGGCGGAGTGTTTCTCTATCCGCCAACTCTGTCGCATCCTTCTGGAAAGTTGCGGTTGCTGTACGAAGGCAATCCAATGGCCATGATCATGGAGCAGGCGGGGGGGCTTTGTTCATGCGGCACTCAACCGACACTCGATGTGCAGCCAACGAAACTGCATCAGCGTGTGCCGCTCATCTTGGGAAGCCGCGATGAAGTGCAAGCGGTCTTGCGCCACGTTGCGCGTCCCGCTTAGTCGCTGCCGAAATCGTAGATGCGCATCGACTGAAACTTGTCTTTCCACGCGCTGACGAGGGCGACATGCTTTGGATGCACCAAGTAGCCGCGGTACGCCTCGACGGAAGGAAACCCGACGTACACAGCGACGTCGTAGTCGCCATCGACGATTGGGCGTCCAGTGTCGACTGGTCGACCGATTGAATACTCGACGACTCCAGGAATCGCACTGAGTTGTTCATCGCATGCGCGCTCGAGTTGTGCGCGGTCTGAACGCTCTTTGAGTTTGATGAGCACGACATGTCGTACGGTGAGAGGCGCGAGTTGCGACGGCGCCGGAGCCGCCGTGAAAGTCGCAGGAGGCACCTGAGGAGTGCCGCACGCAGTGAGAGCGGTTGCCAGCAATGCGAGAGCAATCCGATGTGCAGAGGTGAGAGAGAGCATGGCGCAAGTCTAAGTGTGCCAGATCGAGGGGCACCGAAGGAAAAACCAGCCCAAAAAAACCAGCCCAAGAAAAACCCGCCGTAGCGCGTTCATGCACTACGACGGGCCTTTGAAGAACGCATTCCATCCTGGACTGCGTCACCTACATCGCAGTGGACAGACCTGAGAGTCGGCCACTCTGTATCAGCTGGGTTCTCCCCTGCCTACAGAGGGTTGGAATTCACCCGTTCCGTGCGTATCCAACCAGTGCGAGCGCGCTCCATCCGCTCACCAGCCAAAAAATCTCGAGGTCCGATCCACTGCGAATTTTGAGAGTGTCGGCCACCGTCGGAGTGGTAGATGGCCGACACTCGGAAGTCTCTGACTCGATCAACTGCACCCCATGCTGTGGCCGCAGTTCCAACACCGATAGCAAGTGCCATTGCGCACTGTGATCGATCCGCACACATCACACGCTGGGGCATCGCCCATCAACTGCGCGTTCGCCTGATCGGCGGCGCTGCCGGCGGGACTTCCCAGTGGGCGAAGGGTGCCATGCTCTGCGATGATCGGCACAGCGTGCACGCTCGGAGCGCCGAGGTGATGCCCGTCCCTCGGATCGAGTCGCGCGTCGTGTGCCGCGTGCTGTTCATGCTCAATCTCGAGCGTCGTGATGCGCGTCGTCTTTGAGTCAACGATTGATGTAACTCGCGAACTCGTCGCTGCGGGCGCATCAGGGGTTGGTTCACTCACAGCCGAGGTTGCCGTGCTTCCAAATCCAAAGTGATCATCATGGCCGGCGCCGCTACCGAGTGCAGAAATGCGCTGCGGCGAATTCGCGTCGCGGTATCCCTGAATGAACTGCATGCCGAACCAACGGAAGATGTAATCCACGAGGCTCTTGGCGAATGGGATGTCGTGGTTGGTTGTGATGCCCATTGGTTCGAAGCGCTGGTGGGCAAACTTCGTCACGAGACTCTCGACGGGCACGCCGTACTGCAATGCGACACTGATGGCTGTTCCCAGAGAATCCATCAGACCGCCGATGGTTGAACCTTCCTTCGCCATGGTGATAAAGAGTTCGCCAGGGCGACCATCGTCGTACAGACCGACGATGAGATATCCCTCGTGCCCACCCACGTTGAACTTGTGCGTGATCGATTGGCGGGTGTCGTGCAGTCGTCGACGCATTGGCCGTTCAACGACGCGCTCAACAATGCGCTCAACTTCAACGATTCGCTCGACTTCGATGATGCGCGGTGCAAGAACTGCAGCACGCTCGCTCTCGGCCGCGGCGGCTTCCTCGAGTCCTTCGAGGTCTTCCTCTTCTGCGTGATCGGCAGCCTCGACCTTGGTCGAGAGGGGCTGACTCAGCTTGCAACCATCGCGATAGAGAGCGTTGGCCTTGAGTCCGAGTTCCCATGAGAGTTGGTAGCAGGCGCCAATCTCTTCAACCGAGGCTTCGTTCGGAAGATTGATCGTCTTCGAAATCGCGCCAGAGATGAAGGGTTGTGCAGCGGCCATCATGTGGATGTGTCCGCTGGGCTGAATGAATCGAACGCCGAGCGTTCCGCAACGATTCGCGCAATCGAAGACGGGCAGATGCTCCGCCAACAAGTGGGGCGCCCCTTCAATCGTCTGCGTTCCGCAGATAGTGCGGTTGAGTGCGTCGATTTGTCGCTGAGAGAGTCCAAGCGTGCGAAGTCCGTTGAATCGCGCGTCGTTCTTCGCCGCTTCGAGATCGAGTCCAAGTGCCGTAATGACTTGCGACGGCATCGACCAGACGTTGAATGCGAACGAGAGTTCGAAGACGGTCGGCAGATTGTTCTCGATGCGCACGAGGTCGTCGCTGGTGTATCCCTTGCTGAGCAGATATGCGCGCAGTGTGGGGGCGCCGCTCGATGGCGAGCCGTCGTTGGCGGTCAACTTCGCATCGAGATTGAGTGTGCCCATCACATAGTCGACGATCGCATCAGTTTCGGCTTTGTCGTACCCGAGTGCGCTCAGTGCTGGGCGCAGCGACTGGTTGGCGATCTTGAAATAGCCGCCACCTGCGAGTTTCTTGAACTTGGTGAGCGCAAAGTCTGGTTCGACGCCAGTGGTGTCGCAGTCCATGAGCAACCCGATGGTGCCTGTTGGAGCGATGACTGTGACCTGGGCGTTGCGGTATCCAAACTGTTCGCCGAGTGCGAGCGCATCGTCCCACGCGGCTGTCGCGCTCGAGAGCAATTCATCGGCGTTGGCAAGGGCAATGCGTCCCTCTGCAAAGAGAGAGTGATCAATCGCAACGGGTCGAGCGCGCAGCGACTCATATTCGTCGCTCGTGCGTGCAACGCCTTGTGCGGCGCGTCGGTGGTTTCGGATAACCCGCAACATGTGCTCGCGGTTCTCGTCGAAGCCTTCAAACGCCCCGTGCTCACCAGCGAGAAGCGCGCTCGTCGCATAGGAACGTCCAGTGAGAATTGCACTGAGCGCACCGCAGATCGCGCGTCCTTCGTTGCTGTCGTAGGGGGTGCCTGCTTGCATGAGCATCGCGCCGAGATTGGCGTAGCCCAATCCGAGCGTTCGATATCGCCACGAAAGTTCGGCAATCTCCTTCGATGGAAAGGATGCCATCAACACTGAGATCTCGAGCACCATCGTCCAGAGGTGAATCGCATGCTCGTATCCCTCGAGATCGAACTCACGCGTGTTCGAATCGTAGAACTTCAGCAAGTTCAACGACGCGAGATTGCATGCTGTGTTGTCGAGGAACATGTACTCACTGCATGGATTGCTCGCGTTGATCCGACCACCCTCTGGGCAGGTGTGCCATGCGTTGATCGTCGAGTCGAACTGAACGCCAGGATCGGCGCAGTGCCATGCGGCCTCGTTGATCTGTCCCCAGAGATCTTGCGCTTGAAGACTCTTGGCGGGTTGTCCATCGACGCGGCGAACGAGCGTCCACGATGAATTCGTGTTGACCGCATCCATGAACTCATCGCTGAGCCGCACAGAGTTGTTCGAATTCTGCCCGCTCACTGTGTAGTACGACTCTCCGTTGAAGTCGTAATCCAATTTGAGTCCGAGCCGCTGAGCAACTTTCTGTTGCTTCTCGTTGAGGCATTTCATTCCTTCGACGAGTGCTGCGACCTTGATCTCTTCGCGCACCTTCCAGTTCACGAATGCTTCGATATCTGGATGGTCGACATTGAGGCAGCACATCTTCGCGGCACGGCGGGTGGTTCCACCGGATTTGATCGCGCCTGCTGCGCGGTCGCCGATGCGAAGGAAGCTCATCAATCCAGAGCTCTTGCCGCCGCCCGAGAGATTCTCGTCATCGCCGCGCAAACTCGAAAAGTTGGTGCCAGTTCCAGATCCATACTTGAAGAGTCGTGCTTCACGCACCCACAGATCCATGATCCCGCCTTCGTTCACCAAGTCGTCGCCGACCGATTGAATGAAGCACGCGTGTGGTTGCGGATGGGTGTACGAGTCAGGAGCGAGTTCGAGCGCGCCGGTGTGGTGATCTGCGATCCAGTGACCTTGGGCAGGTCCGTTGATTCCGTACGCCCAAGCCAACCCAGTGTTGAACCACTGCGGACTGTTCGGTGCCGCCATCTGGTGTAGCAGCATGTAGGCGATTTCATCGTAAAACGCTTGGGCATCCTCTGCGCCGTCGAAGTACCCCTGGCTCTCTCCCCAATGTCGCCAGCATCCCGCGAGGCGGTGCACGACTTGTCGCACGGATCGTTCAGGACCCGTCGTTGCAACTCCGTCGGCTGTGACTTGTGGCACCCCCGCCTTGCGGAAGTACTTACTCACGACGATGTCGGTTGCGAGCTGGCTCCAGTCCTTTGGAATCTGCGCATCATCCATTGCGAAGACCACTGAACCATCAGGGTTCTTGATCTTGCTTGAGCGCGTTGCCCACTCAGTTGAGGTGTAGACGTCCGTGTCTTTGGTTGTGAAGCGTCGAGAGATTTTCATGGATGATTCCTAAGAGTCAGAGAGACGTGTGAGGGATCTGAAAAGGGGAGTTACTGCGGGTTGTTGTGATCGTTCGAGTGACGGGCGGTGCTTTCGCCATGCCCGTCGACGAGCGGAAGTGTGAGTCCAGTCTGATTCTGATACTTGCCGCCCTTGTCTGCGTAGCTCGTGGCGCAGATTCGATCGGCTTTGAGAAAGAGCATTTGCGCAATGCCTTCGTTGGCGTAGATCTTGGCGGGCAGGGGAGTGGTGTTCGAAATCTCAATCGTCACCTTGCCGCGCCATTCGGGCTCGAGTGGGGTGACGTTGACGATGATGCCGCACCGTGCATAGGTGGACTTGCCAACGCAAATCGCAAGCACATCGCGCGGGACAAAAAACACTTCAACCGTCTCGGCGAGTGCAAACGAATTGGGTGGAATCACCACGTGATCGCGCTTCGTCTCTTGCGTATCGATCGAGATGAACAAGTCGCTCGAGAAGTTCTTTGGATCAACGACCGCGACGCCGCCCGATGTGGCGTTTGTGAAAATCTTGAACTTGGTTCCAACTCGGACGTCGTATCCGTAACTCGAAACACCGTATGAAATGACTCCTTGGCGTTTTCGGCTCTCTTCAAAGGGTTCGATTCCAACGAGTTCTCGAATCTGTGTATCGCAAAGAATGCCCATTGTTGAACTCCTGAAAAAGCGTCCGAATCTTAAAAACCAAACCCAGCCGTAACCGCCACGGCGATCACTGTACCCCAACATCTTGTGGGTGCAACCGCCGAGCAACCACAATACGCCAATTATTATTGGACACGACCCTGTTTTTCCTAACCCATTGTGAACAATAGCACTTGACCAAAAAACACCCTCTTTCGGGTCGGTGCAGCCCTTGTGCACCTCCTGTCGGATGCTGTCTTTTCATCCCTAGACTCGCTTGGTGCAGAGCGCTTCTCAACAACCGTGGCTCGTCGATCTCACTGAAGCGCAACTGAAAGCGGTGACGCACGACAGTGGTCCGATGTTGGTTCTTGCAGGTCCTGGATCGGGCAAGACACGCGTGATCACACGGCGCATCGCGCACCGTATTTCATGCGGAATTCCAGCATGGAACATCTTGGCATTGACCTTCACGAACAAGGCAGCTGCAGTGATGCGTGAGCGCGTCGATGCGCTTGTTCCGATTGATGTTCCAGGACGGCGCGGACTTGCGATTGGCACGTTTCACTCGTTTTGTGCGGGATTACTGCGTCGATACGGCTCGCACTCAATCGCCGCTGGACTCGGCGGCGCAGCGATCCCTGAGAACTTTTCGATTTTCGATGCGGACGATTCGCGCGCAGCGATGAAGTCTGCGATCAATCAAGCGAACCTTGATTCGATGCAGTGGCCCATCGCAGGCATCGCGAGTGAGATCTCAGCCGCGAAGAACCAACTCAAGTGCGCCGCGCAATTCGAAGGGTCGGCAACGGATTTTCGAGAGCGCACAATCGCGCGCGTCTACCGGCTCTATGAAAAGAACCTCGCGCGCGAGCATGCGCTCGATTTCGACGATCTCTTGATGCGAACTGCGCGCATGTTGCGCGACGATTCTGCAGTGCTCGAAGAATTGCAGCACCGCTACCGCGAGGTGCTTGTCGATGAGTATCAAGACACCAACCACGCGCAGTTCACCGTCGCACACTCGATTGCGCGGGTGCACCGGTCGATTTGTGTTGTGGGCGATCCAGATCAATCGATCTATGCATGGCGCGGAGCGGACATCGCCAACATTCTCGATTTTGAAGCGCATTACCCGGGCGCGACGGTGATCCCACTCGGTGAAAACTTTCGTTCGACTGGACACATCGTCGCACTCGCAGACAAACTCATCCAGAACAATTCTGCCCGCAGGCACAAAGATCTCTTCACGGCGCTGCCTGAGGGGCGACCCGCGCGCGTCGCACGGTTGCTCGATGAAGTCGCCGAGGCGAACTATGTCGCGGATGAATTCGCGTCTGCGAATCGCGCTGGGGTGCAGTGGAAAGAGATGGCGGTGCTCTACCGGATGAACGCGTTGAGCCGCACGATGGAAGATGCCCTTCGCAGGCGTGCGATTCCGTACATCATCGCGCGCGGCACGGCGTTTTACGAGCGGCGCGAAGTGCGCGACACTTTGGGATACCTGCGTGCGCTCGTGAACACGGTCGACGACACGTCGCTACGCCGCATCATTAATGTGCCTGCGCGCGGCATCGGCGCGACGTCGCTGCGAAAGATCGAAAATGTCTCGGTACTCAAAGGAATCTCTCTCGCTGCTGCGCTCGAACATGCGCGCGCGGCTGGAATATCAGAGCGAACTGCGCGAAGCATCGATGGATTTCTCATGCTGCTCGCGCGTTATCGAAGCGAACTCTCGGTGAAGCCCGCAGAGAACCTCGGCCCGTTCATCGCGCGGTTGATCACCGAGGCGCAACTCGAGCGCGCCGCCGTCGAGTCAGCAGACGATGATCAGGACGCACTCGACCGAAAGGCGAACGTGCAAGAAGTTGCGAACGCTGCGGCTGCATTTGTTCCTGCCGAGCGAGACCCAGATGCTCCTGCGATGACGCTCGGTGATGCTCTGCGAGAGTTCTTGCAGTCGATCGCCCTGGCCGCTGATTCAGATGCGATCGATCCAGAGCGTGGCGTCGTGACGCTTATGTCGCTGCACGCTGCCAAAGGACTCGAGTTTCACACCGTCGCGATCATCGGCATTGAAGAGGGGTTGCTGCCCCATGCGCGCAGCCTCGCCTCAGGTGAGGGAGTCGAAGAAGAGCGGCGTTTGCTCTTCGTCGGAATGACACGCGCAGAGCGCACGTTGCACTTGACTTCCGTGGCATCACGCGCAAGTCGTGGTGTGCGAATGAGCACGATTCCAAGCGGTTTCTTGCGCGAATTGCCTGCCGAGCACATCGCACTCTTCGACCAGACCGCGGGGCGTTTCAGCAGCGATGATGACGACTCGTCTGTGGGTGGCACTCGGCTGCAGCACAGTCCAGCCGCGCGCGGGATGCGTGTCGGCACAACGGTGCGCCACGCGCAATTCGGCATCGGCAGGATCGAAGCGGTGTTGCCGCGCGGAAGCATGACAAGCGTCACTGTGCGCTTTCGCACCGCAGGCGAGCGAACACTTGTTCTCGAATACGCGAAGCTCGAGATCGTGGCGGGGTAGGGGGGGATTCGCCTACGGGCAAGTTCCCCAACCACCAAGAAGCACAGCGAGGTCGAGTCCGTCAACGATGCCGCTGCCATCCAAGTCTGATGGACATCCTGCGCATGATCCCCACGCACCAAGAATGGTCGCGAGGTCGAGTCCATCAACAGTACCGCTGTTGTCGGTGTCGCCTAGACATGCTGGCGCAGGATCGTTCGCGCGCACAACGGTGACAGACATGTAGTCGTGATAGGTTTCGTCGGCTGGACGCTCGGCGTAGGTGAGAAACTTGATCGTGCCATCGGCGGCGATGTAGTTGGCGAGGTTGGTTCGCAGCGATGCACACAGCGACTCATCACTGTTGCCGGCCCACGAATCGAGGTAGCGGTTCTGCCCAACGAGCCCGCTGGCATTTCCCCAGTTGTTGAGCGCGTTGTTCCAGACATACAACTCGACCTGCGTGCAGTTGGCGACGAAGCCCTCCCAGCGCACGCGGATCTCATCGATGTCCGCGACCGCTCCAGTGATGTTGAATCGAAAGAGGTGGGTGCACTCGCTGGCCGAACTCACGGTCGCAGAGATGTATCGATTTGCATCCGTCGCTGCGCCGGTGGCATTCGACGTCGCCATCGCCGTGTAGTTGGCGGCAGTGAGCGCAGTCGCAACGGGGCTCACGAGTCCATTCACATTGGTCCAAGAGGCGGTTTGGAATCCAAAGCCAAACTTGTTGACGCCTGCGCCGGTCGCAAAGGTCTCGTTGGTCGCTGTGCCAGCAGCGAGCCGAAACGAATTGCTCATCGCGCTCGTCGTCGCGCCATCGGTTGCGTGCGCAACGACTCGCACCATCGCGTTGAGAGTCTCTGCCGCAGGAACTGTCCAGTTGTATGTGCCCGAATCACCAATGGCGTTGGCGATCGTCGTCCACGATGTGCCGCCGTTGGTCGAGTACGCAAGATCGACCGATGCTTGCGCGACATTGTTCGTGTCGCTCACATTCCATCGAATCACCTGCGTCTCGCCAGCGATCCATACTTCGCCGCCGAGTGGTTCGACGATGTGCGCAGCAGGAAGCGTGTCGACATAGCGCGGCACCTGCATCACGATGCAGTGAATCGCTCCTGATGCAGAGATGATCGACGAACATTGAATTGGGATGATCTGCACGCCAGCGCCCGCTGCCGCCTGCCACTTCGCAAGCGCATCTGCATCTTCATCGTTGTAGGCAGCGGTGCCGCCCGCGGCGAGTTGCGTGCCGTAGCAGGGGACGAAAATGCGATTGTTCACGCGGAATGCGTTGGCGTAGGTGAAATGGGTCGCACCGCTGTTCCATGCCTTGGGGCGAATGACCTCGAATCCGAGCGCCTGCATGTAGGGCACGGCATTGTTGGTGACAGTGATGGCAGTCGCGTTCGATCCAGCGATGAATTCGCTGATGACCACGGTGTTCTCATCGACGAGATACATCCACATATCGATGTGACCCGTGCCATCGACCGTGGTCGGCAACTGCGGCAGAATGTGAAGCGTGTCGATTCCCTGAAAGGTGTCGTAGAGCTCACGGATCAGGGCATCGGTATGGCCACCACTTGTTGGATTGTCGAGATTGATCAGCGAAGTGCAGAAGCCACTGCGATTGGGGCCAGGTTGGAAGTTTCCGCCGGAATAGTAGAGCCCCATGTCATAGGTCGGGATGCCAAACGTGTTGTCGCCCACGAGTGTGGGAATGAAATTGTCGAGAGGTCGCGTTGGGTAGTAGTGGCTGTCGGCAATCGCCATCGTGTTGCCCTGCCAGATGAAATGTGGGCCGTAGTCGCGCAGCCAAATCGAGTTGTTTGGCTGAATGATGAACACCACCTTGCTCATGTTGGCGCCGGCTGCGCTGAACGCCGACGATGCGGTATTGGCGGTCGTTTGATTCGCGACGACGACATACGCGATCTCGTCGAAGGTCGTGCCTGCGGTCAGTTTCGACACGAGGTCGGTCACGACCGAGCCCCAACTGCTGCCGTATTGAAAGAGCACTCCGCGTGTGGGCGAGTATTCGGGCGGCGAGGCGATGAGACCGGTTGAGATATCGCCCGCGATGCCACCGTGGTCGGTGAGTCGCAGTGCGTAGGGGCTCAGTGACTGGTTTGGGTTGTAGGGCGTGCCACCTTCGCGGACTCGCGTCAGCGTTGAGATGCTCGGTGCATCTTGTTGCAGCGGGGGCTGCGAGGTCGCGTCAACGCACATGAATGAAAGCGCGACCGTAACGGTTGGAACGAGTGTTGAAATCTGCATCATTTGCTCCTGCTGGTGAACCCGCGAAATCGAACCCTGTCTCGAAGATTAATGCGAGATTGAGGCAAGTCAAAAACTGATCGCGTCAGACGCGCGCGGCGTTTCAGTTGCGATGGGTTCGCATCGAACACAGACTTTCGATCGAGATAAAAAACGAGAGATCGGCGGAGATGATGACTGCTCTTCCTACGGTGAAACGAGTTGGACTTTGTCGGCGGTGTACTCCCTCAGCGTGGGGCTCGCGTTCACGAGTTTTGGATTCACGAGCGTCACGCTGACATCTGGGGCGAGCAACTTGGCGCAGTCGAATCTTGTTGTCACCACCACTCGGATTCCATCAGCGTCAACCCCTTCGATGCGTTGCCCCGCGGTGTTTGCGTCATGCCGAAGGCTCGCCGCCTTACGCTTGAGCTTGTTTGATTTGTCTTCAATTCCGGCGATAGTCGAAACGATGTCGTCTCGCTGGTTCTTGTTTTCGGCCATGAGTCTGGCGTACTCCACGTCCGACATTCCTCTCCCGCCGTTGTAACGGCGATCAAGTTCTTTGTGCAGGTCATAAAGTTTTCGCTTCTGTTCTTGGAGTCGTTTGATCTCTTGGGCATCGGCAGCGCAACCCGCTTCGATACTGTTGGCCTCAGCGATCTTGCCGGCGTCACCTTCTGCTGGCGCGAAGCCAGCCACTTTGATCACGACACTTCCTTGAATCGTTTTCGTGTCGGATGCCTTCGATCCCTTTCCAAACTTCTGTCCGAATGCGGGGGCAGAGGGTGTCTGGGGTTGCTTTGCGATCAGCGTCTCGATCACCGTCTCGAGATCACGCACCCGCTGTTCAAGTGCCTCGACGCGCTTCGCCAGCGCTTCGCTTGAATCTTGTTCGATAGGAACCCGCGCGACGGCAGAAGATGCGATGTTGATGACACAGACAAAGACCCCAATCCAGAGCAGTGTGGCTCGCTTCATGATTGACCTCCTCGAAATGCAAAACCCCGAACCCAGAACCGACTTGCGGAACCCCGCAAGCGAGAGATGGTAGTGGGCTTGCGACGACCTGCGGGCCGCTCGCAGCGCTCCTCACGAGTCAGCGAACGCCTGGTCTCCCCCTCACTTCTCGCACATCCCGGTCTGCCACATCAAGAATGACCAGAGGTCTGCTTGTTCGGCGATGCGATTGGCGAGCGGTTTGCCTTGACCATGCCCCGCATCACGATCGACCCAGAGCAAAATCGGATCGATCGCGTCATCATTCGCCGCAAGCGCCTGCATGCGCGCGGCCATCTTTCGAGCGTGCAGCGGATGGACCCGTGAATCATTCTCGCCAGCGGTGAAGAGCACCGATGGGTACTTCGTGCCCGCACGCACATTGTGGTAGGGGCTGTATGCGCGAATCCATCCAAATTGTTCGGCGCTTTCGCTCGATCCATACTCGGGCACCCAGAACTTTGCCATCAAGAAATTCTGAAAGCGCACCATGTCGAGCAGTGGCACGGCGCTGATCGCGGCAGCGAAAAGTTCTGGGCGTTGCGTGACGGCGACGCCAGTGAGCAGGCCGCCGTTCGATCCACCCTTGATCGCGAGATGCGCAGCGTCGGTGTACTTGTTTGCGGTGAGCCACTCTGCACAGGCGTAGAAGTCGTCGAAGACATTTTGCTTCTTGCCCAACATTCCATCGCGGTGCCACTCTTCGCCGTACTCGCCGCCGCCGCGCAGATTGGCGATTGCGTAGACGCCGCCCGCGTCGAGCCACGGAAAGAGTGTCGGATCGAAGTACGGATCGAGATTCACATTGAATCCGCCATATCCGTAGAGCACCGTTGGAAGTGACCCTGTCGGATTCACTCCCTTCTTGTGCACGATGAACATCGGAACTTCCGTGCCGTCCTTGCTCGCAACGAAGACCTGTTGCACGTTTACGCTTTGTGGATCGACTGGCACTTCAGGTCGTGCCCAGAGCGCCATCACTCCTGTTCGAAAGTCGATGGTGTAGATCGAGCGCGGTTCATTGAAACTTGTGTAAGTCAAGAATCCATCGGAGCGCGTTTCGTCGGTGCCAGCGCTCGCACTGCCAAGCCCTGGCAACACGATGTCTCCGAGCGATGTGCCGCTGGGAAGAAAACGCTCGATGTGAGTCACGACATTGCGCGTGTAGCTCGCGATCAAGACTCCACCTGCGTAACTCACCGATTCAAGCACCTCACTCTCGCGCATCGGAATGATGAGCTTCCATGTTGCGCGCGTGGGTGCAGTCAGGTCGACGGCGTAGAGCGCTCCCTTTGGCGCGTCGAGCGATGTCTGCATGAAGAGCGTGTCGCCGATGATTGCCGAGGGTTGAAAGTTTGCGTCGAGTCCATTGGCAATTGCGGTCAGGGATGGGCCACCTTGTGGCATGCCCATGCGAATCCACGCCGCGAGATCGCCGACGAAGAGATCGCTCGCTTGCCATCCGCGCGATTGTTGAATGAGCAGCCACCGCGCATCGCGCGAGAGGGCCGCGCCAGGCACTTTGCTCGGTTCACTCTGGCGAAAGAGCACCGCATCGTGGCGCGCGCTGCGTCCGAGCACATGCCAGCAGATCTCGCGCGAGTATGGATTCGCAGGATCTGCGAGCCGCGAGTAGAGAAATGCGCTCGCGTCAGGAGCCCAGCCCGCGAAGCCAATCTTGCCAACGATTTCATCTGCGAGCCACATGCCGCTCGAAACATCGAGCACATGCAAGACACTCATTTCGCTGCCAGACTTCGATGTGCCGAAGGCAAGCAGCCGACCATCCTGTGATGGATCCCACCAGTCGAGGCTCGTGAGTCCCTTTGCATCGAGCGTGTTGACGTTGAGCAATTCGCGCTTCGCATCGCGCGCAGGACCTGCTGGTGCCTCGAGGCCGCACCGCGCAATCGCGCGGTCTGCGCCCACATACAGCACCGCTTGATTCTCTCCTCCAGCGCGTTCAGTCCAGAACGCAAGTCCGCCCTCGCGCTTGGGGGTGCCGATTGACCCGATCGACATCAGCGGCGCAAGTTGCTTCTCAAGGCGCGCATGGCAGGGAAGTGCATCGAGCACCGCCTGCGTGCGATCATTCTGCGCGCTCGTCCACGCGTGCACCTCTTTCGATTCTGCTTCAAGCGACTCGAGCCAGCGGTAATCGTCGACGATTGTCTCGCCATGAACGATGTCGGCCACGGGTTTGACCGGCGTCGCAGGAGGGGTTGCAAGTGTCGAGCAGGCTGCAACGAGCGAAAGCAAAGAGAATGTGACCATCGGCGAATCCTATTGATTCGATGCAATGCGCGCTGTTGTGCGCATGCGAATCGTCTGCGGCATCGATGCGATGCCGTCGAGCAGTTTGGGATCCTCAAACTGTTCGACATCGAGAATCACATAACTCGTCGTCGGATTCGATTGCAAGTATTCGGCGTTGATGTTGATGCGCGCCTCAGCGAGGAGTGTGTGCATCGTGCCGAGAACTCCCGGAACATTGCGGTGGACGTGCAGAATGCGCAACTGTCCATCGCGCAAGACGGGCAGGTCAACCTGTGGCAGGTTCACGCAGGTCTCAGTTGAACCGTGCTGCCAGAAGTGCACCAGTTTCTCTGCCACTTCGAGGGCGATGAGTTCTTGCGCCTCGAGTGTCGAGCCTCCGATGTGCGGGGTGAGAATCGCGGTGGGACAGCCGCGCAGGGGCGAGGCGAACGAGTCGCCCGACGAGTCGGGCTCGACTGGAAAGACGTCGAGCGCGGCACCGCCGAGTTGCCCTGAGCGCAATGCAGCCGCGAGCGCGTCGATGTCGACAATCGATCCACGCGCGTTGTTGATGAGTACCGCCCCAGGCTTCATCATTGCAAGTTGCTTGGCGCCGATGAGGGCAACCGTCGATGGCGTCTCGGGCACGTGCAGGGTGACGCAATCCGCCTCGCGCAAGAGCGACTCGAGAGTCGGCCGCGACTGCGCGTTTCCAAGAGGCAGTTTGCGCACAACATCGTGAAAGATGACGCGCATTCCAAGCCCCTCGGCGAGCACGCTCACTTGCGATCCAATGTGTCCGTATCCAACGATTCCAAGCGTGCGGCCGCGAATCTCATGCGCGTGCAGTGAGCTCTTGTCCCAGTGACCGGCGTGCAACTGCGTCGATTTTTCGAAGAGGCGTCGGCAGAGGCACACGGCTTCGGCGACCGTCATCTCGGCGACACTGCGCGTGTTTGAGAAGGGTGAATTGAAGACTGCGCATCCACCAGTTGCCGCAGCGGCGAGATCGACCTGGTTGGTTCCAATACAAAAACAGCCCACGGCGATGAGATTCGTGTGCCTCGCAAAGTGCGCGCCGCGCAATTCACTCTTTGACCGAATGCCCACCACGGTGGCGCGAGCGAGTGCTTCATCGAGCGCTGCACCCGAGAGTGCGCCTGCGGTGCGTTCTACGGTGAAACCTGCAGCAGTGAGAATCGCATCCGCCGAGTGATGGATCGACTCGAGTAGCAGTGCGCGCGGATGCGCCGTTGAAGCGTTCGCTGAGGTCATGACGCGAGACTATCCCACGATGTCGGGAAGGTCGAAGAGTGCGTGCGTGAGATTGACTGGGCCTTCTGCGGTGATCAGCACATCCGCCTCGTAGTGCACGCTGCGTGATCCATCGCCTGTATAGATCGGCCATGCAGTACCGCTCGAGACAATCTCAGTGGTGCTGACAGCGATCATCGGCTCGACTGCGATCAGCATGCCTGGACGAAAGGTCTTCCACGCTTCATTCCACTCTCCCGGATAGGAGGGGACGACATTCGAGATAAATGGAGGGGCGTGCAGCGTGCGTCCATACCCATGTCCTCCGAGACCGCGCACGAGAAAAAAGCCAAAGTCCTTCTCAACGCATCGTTGAACCGCGCGCGCCCAATCGATGAGCGGACGCCCCGGCTGCATGGCAGCGATCCCAAGTCGAAGGCTCTCTCGCCCGCAGCGCACAAGCGAGTGCGCAACTTCATCGCCAGACTTGATGATGTACGTCCATGCAGCGTCGCCAATCCACCCTTGATGGCGCACGCCAATGTCGATTGAAAAAAGGTCGCCTTCTTTGAGTGGACGCGCATCCATGTCGTGTGTGCCGTGCACAACGCATGCGTTGAGCGAGAGGCAGGAGTGGCTCGGAAAGGGGGGATGGCCGCGCACTTTGTAACCAAGAAAGCACGACCTGCAATCGAGTTGGTCAAGCGTGCGCTCAACAAATGCATCGACTTGCGCAAGCGTCTGTCCTTCGCGCAGAAAGTCTGCGAGCGCCTCGTGGGTCTTTGAGACGCACTCAGCAGCTGCTGTGGCAAGTTCTGTGTCGCGCTTCGAGAGCATTACTTCGAGAGTAGCGCAGGCGTGCTCGTTGAAGCGGCGACCTCGACTCCTCGCGCCCAAACGTGTGAAGGAAGAGCCCCTGAAAGTTCGTATCCCAGTGCGCGTTCGTCGGTGAAAGGCCAGAGCACGAGGTCAGCTGACTTGCCCTGTTCGATTGACCCGCACGTCTCGGCAATTCCAAGCACGCACGCGGCGTTCCAGATCACTGACGTGAGCGCCTCGGCAGGTGTCATGTGCATCTCTCGCACGGCGAACGAAATGATGATTGGCATGCCGCGTACGGGCGCGCTGCCAGGGTTCGCATTCGTCGCAAGGGCGAGCGCCCCGCCCGCATCGATGAACTGGCGCGCTCGAATCGTCGGGGTTGCAAGGCAGAATGACGTTGCAGGAAGTCCCACGGCAATGGTCGAGCTCGACGCGACGGCGTGAAGATCGTCGTCACTCGCCGCTTCAAGATGATCGACGCTGACCGCACCAAGCGTGAGCGCCGCAGGAATCATCCCAAGTGAATTGAACTGATCTGTATGCACGCGCACTGCGCTTCCGAGTGTTTGCGCGCGGCGAAAGTACGCAACACATTCATCGACTGACCATGCGCCACGCTCGCAGTATGCATCGACGGTGATTCGAGGATGGCGTGCAAGTACCGCAGGCAGCGTCTCATCAATTGTTCGAGCGACGAACTGATCGCATGCGGGATCGATCGCGTGCGCCCCCAAGAAGGTTGCGACCATCCTGATGGGTGAGAGTTCGCCAGCGCGTGCAATGGCATCGAGCATGCGCAGTTCGCTCGCGCAGTCGAGTCCGTAGCCCGATTTCACTTCGATGGTCGTCGTGCCATAGGCAGCCATCTCGAGCGCACGCTCTTGGAGTCCCCGCGCGAGTTCATCGGTCGTTGCGCTGCGCACCGCCCGCACGGTTGAGAGAATCCCTCCGCCCGCAGCGAGAATGTCGAGGTACGAGGCCCCTGCAAGTTTCATCGCCCACTCATCCCAGCGATCACCCGCCCAACATGCGTGCGTGTGACAATCGACAAAGCCTGGAAGAATGACTCGCCCCCGCGCGTCGATCACGCGCGCACCAGCGTGCAACGCGCGTGGTGCGTCGCCGCTGGCGACTTCAAGAATGTGTCCACTCTGCATGACCACATAGCCGCGGTCAATCACACCCAAATCGGCCATGGCGCCTCTGCGGCGCGCAGCAACGGGCTGCCCGTGCGGCGAGCGCATTGTGACGATGCGGGCGTTGTGAATGAGGGTTCGGTCCACGGTGCGGACGGTACCGTAGAGCGCAATGCAACTCTTTGTCGTTCGACATGCAAAGGCGGCGGACCGCGACCCACAGCGCATGCCCGATGATTCGCTGCGGCCACTCACGAAGGGGGGCGCCAAGAAGTTCGCGCGACTCGCCAAGCAGGTCGGACGAATGTTCGACGCGCCCGAACTTGTGCTTGCCAGTGGATACGTGCGTGCGTGGGAGACCGCTCGATTGCTCGAGTCAGCTGCGGGATGGCCCGCCCCCACGAGATGCGCCGATCTCGAGTGTGATGCCCCCGATGCAATGAATGCGCTGTCAGAGATTCTCGAAGCGCGCACCGAATCGTCGATCGCCATCGTCGGTCACGAGCCATTCTTGAGTGAGTTCATCGCAGAAATCATCGCCGCAGACCCTGCATCCATCGTGATGGAGAAGGGGGCGGTCGCAGTGCTGGAGGTTGACGGTGCATTGCAGGGCGGCTCGCTTCGCTCGCTCGTTTCGCCCGCGTGGATCGCTGAGAAGAGATCAAAACGATAGACTCCGAGATCGCACGCGAGAGAAGATCACCATGAGCACCTCACAAGAACCAACAACGAAGAAGACCGCACATGTCGAGATGATTTGGGATGGTTCGATCCTGATCGTTCGCCCCGCTGGGCCAAACATTGGACAGCGCGAGGCGCCAATCATGAGCGGCGACATCGACCCATACATGAAGTCGCTTGGAAGCGCCCTGAAGTTCATGGTGCTTGACCTCTCATCAGTGCAGTTCATGAGCAGTATGGGAATCGGCACATGCATCAACTGTCGCAATGGCGCGGCCGCTCTCGGCGCCAAGCCAGTGCTCTATGGAGCAAGCAAAGATCTGCGTGCGCTCTTGGCGATGATGAAGATTGAAAAGCTCTTCGCAGTCGCCGATTCGCGCGAGGCGCTGAACAAACTCGTCGGACGCTGAACGCAAGCGCAAGACAGCGAGACCCCAAGACCCAAGACCCAAGACCCAAGACCCAAGACCCAAGACCCAAGACCCAAGAC
>CAYHFW010000026.1:0-33372 GCA_964355975.1 uncultured Singulisphaera sp. | reverse complement strand
GGCGAGGGCTGTTTGAGCGCCGAGTGAAGCATTCCGCCGCGATCGCGCTGCCCTGGTGGATTGCCCTCGCGTTTGCAACCGTTCTTTGGAAAGAATGCATCATTAAGAGGGTCATTCATTCCAAAGAACGGGACTTGGTGCGCGTCGCTGCTGGATGCGTCGCTTGCGTACCAGCGGCGGAATCTTCGCTCGCGCGAGTTCCCGAGCCGAGCAAGTCTGCGCAGCTCGGCGAGGGCTGTTTGAGCGCCGAGTGAAGCATTCCGCCGCGATCGCGCTGGTTCGAGCGCGTCACGATCGCGCTGGTTCGAGCGCGCCGCGATCACACTGGTTTGCTCGTGACGTGGGCCTTCCACGCTCGCAGTCGCTCTTCGATGAGCTGCGCTGAGGGCACTCCACCGCTGTACACACGGCAACCCATGTTGGCGGCGGCAGGAGTGGGCAATCCAAAGAGGTCTGTGTGGTCGATCAAGATTGTTGGCGCTGGATAGCCGCGGCGAATGTCGCCGTGCGGGAGTGCCTCTTGGTTGACATCGATGATGACCCAATCGGTGTGCATCGACTCGATTGCGCTCTCGAGATTTGCTCGCATCGTCGCGGTGTTTGGACACTCTGGAAACCCGAGCAACTCAATTGTTGGTGGTGTCGTGCATCCACTGAGCGCGCTCGTGCACATGGTGACGCAGAGCAATCGGCTGGAGTGACTCTTCATAGAACTCTCACAACCCGTGCATAGTATGAGTCACGATGAACTCTCAGAACTCACCAGCGAATTCAGAGAACCCCGTCAGCGATGATGCACTGCGCGCGAAAGTGCGCGAGGGATATTCAAGCATCGCGCAGCGCGGTGGATGGTCCGCCGCGGCGACCGCACCGCAATCTGGCGGATGCTGCGCAGACAAATCGATCGCTGGCGGTGGGTGTTGCGGTCCTGCAACGTTTTCGCCCCAACAACTCGCGCATGCAATCGGCTATGCAACAAGCGAACTCGACGCAGCCCCCGAAGAATCGAACATGGGTCTCTCCTGCGGAAATCCAACAGCGATCGCGCAATTGTGCGCGGGCGAAGTTGTGCTCGACCTCGGTGCGGGCGGAGGATTCGACTGCTTCATCGCGGGCGCGAAGGTCGGCGCGGCAGGACGGGTGATCGGAGTCGATATGACTCCTGACATGGTCACGAAAGCGCGGCGCAATATTGCGGGCTACAGATCCCAAACCTCTCTCAACAATGTTGAGTTTCGCCTCGGCGAGATCGAGCACTTGCCCGTCGCCGATGCAAGCGTCGATGTCGTCATCTCAAACTGCGTTCTCAATCTCTCACCCGACAAGTCGCAAGTCTGGCGTGAGATCGCGCGCGCGCTCAAACCTGGTGGACGAGTCGCCGTCTCTGACCTCGCGCTGGTGCGTCCCCTGCCCGATGCGGTGCGCAGTGATGTCGAGGCACTCGTTGGATGTGTTGCTGGTGCGGTGCTGATCGAAGAGAGTCGCGCCCAAGCATCTGCTGCGGGGCTCGTCGACATCGTGCTCACTCCAAAATCGCACTACATCGATGCGATGACCAACTGGGAAGATCCGCTCTACCGCAAGATCGTTGAGTCGCTTCCGCTGGGCACCAAACCCAGCGATTTCATCACGAGCCTCGATATCGCCGCGCGCAAGCCCAGAGGCTAAGAACGCGGGCGAACGCGTTCTGTTGCGCGAGATCGCAATAATTGGCTGTTTTTTTGCAAAGTCGCATCCTTTGCTTCTCGCTGACTTGACTCGATTGCACTCGGAGCGCTCACCACCACCCAGCAAACCAACCGGAATCCCCCTTTTGTTCCGGTTCATTTGATTTTGGTTTGTGCGGGGTTATGTTGACCCGACGCCACTCTGCATGTGCAGGGTGGTCGCTTCGCCCCCGGGCGAGGTTGCTGCCGATCGTTCGAACAAATTTTCCTAGTGGAGTCTTCTCAAATGAGCCAAACAAGTCGTCTTCGAAACCACTTTGCACTCTGCACTGCAGCTGCGGCCAGCGTTGTTGCCGCGCAAGCGAATGCAGACGTTGTCTACAGCGGTGTCGTGAACATCGTCGTTCCAGCCAACATCGACGGTACATACCTCAACGTTGAAACGGGCGTGTTCAGTTCTTCAGCCGCAGCCGTTCCAGGCTGGGATGTCAATCCGTACGGAACCAGCACTACTGCTGTGTCGCTGTTCGCAGCGACTGGTACGAGTTACATGCGCAATCCAGGCGCTGGAACGAGCACTGCAAGAACACTTCTCGACGCAGACACATCAATTGATGCAGCTTCGTTCTTCTACGGAAGCTCGAGCGCGACCATCGGAACACTCGTTGGTCAGTGGTCTGCCAACGCAGAGGGCGTCTTCGGCTTTAAGTTCAACGGTGCCGACGGACTGTTGCACTACGGATGGCTTCGCTTGGCGATTGGCGCAAATGCAGCCACGCGCACAATCGTTGACTACGCGTATGACAACATTCCAGCGACTGGCGTGCGCGCAGGATCTGGCGGCGGTCCACCACCAGCCTATGACCCTTGCGGCGCGTTCAATCCAGTTGCGGCAATTGGCAACAACAACCTTCCGCTCAACCTGACGACTGCGACTGATCTCGACCTCGGATCTTGCGGTGTGGCTTACAAGGCCAACTACTTCAAGTTCGTGGCTCCAGCCGATGGCGCCTACAGCTTCAGCGCGTGCGCAACAGCAGAAGCAAGCGTTGCAGTACTCGATGGCTGCGCAGCAGGCTCGGCGGTGCTGAATTGCAGCGCTGGAACGGGTGCTTGCCAAGCGGGTCTCGCTTTGACAAGCGGCCAGACCGTGTACCTCGTTGTTGGTGGAGCAGCTGCTTCAACAGTGCTCACATCACCAATCGGCATCGCTGTCGGTGGTCCACCACTTCCAGCATGCACGAGTGCGGTTGCTGCAGTCTTTGGCGACAACATCTTTGATGACTCAGCATCAACGACCCCACAGGTCGTGCAGAGCGACGCGGCGGCAACAGCGACGGCGACCATTCAGCGTTCGACTTGGTTCACCTTCACCCCAGGAGCAACTGGCGCATATAGCTTCAGAACTTGTGGCGCGACTGGTGACACCATGATGGCGATCGGAGTGGCTTGTCCTTCGATCGGCGCAACTTTCGCGACGATCGCATACAACGACGACGCGCCGAATTGCTTGGGCGGGGCGACGAGCCTGGGGAGCATCATTGATGCGACCAACGGCGGTGCGACAGGCACCTTCGCAGGATTCCCACTGACCCAAGATTTGGTCGCAGGCACCGAGTACTACATCGTGGCGGGTTCTTATAGCGCCACTGTGCTGGTGACTGGAACGCTCAATATCGACGGACCGCCACAATCGCAACCCTGCCCAGGCGACTATGACATGAGTGGAAACCGAGACGGCGCTGACTTGGCCACCCTGCTCTCAGCATGGGCGACTCCAGGCGGCGACATCGACGGAGATGGCGACACCTCTGGTAGCGATCTTGCGACGCTGCTCAGCGGTTGGGGCGTCTGCCCATAAGTTTGGTTCTTCGTTTTCTCTGATATGCAACAAGCCCCTCGGCCAGCCAGTCGAGGGGCTTTTCATTGGTGCGTCACGAAAATCGCAGCCGCCGCCACAGCGCTGCAATCCGGTCAACTCGTCACAACGAACTTGAACGCTGCGGTAAGCAGCACCAAACCGAGCGCTCGCCTGAGCCAGAGTTGTGATGCGCTGCGAACACTCCAGCGGGCGCCAACGGCTCCGCCGACAATCGCGGCGAGTGCAGCGAACCAGAGCCACGGATCGACGGTGAATCCGATCGAGAAGAGCCCAGCGAGCCCGGCGACCGAATTGAAAAGAATGAAGGGAGCAGAGACTGCCGCTGCTTCACGCGGAGTGGCCCACCTGCAAAGCACCATCAGCGGAGTGAGCAAGATGCCGCCGCCGACGCCGACGAGTCCAGAAAGAGCCCCGATCAGTGCGCCAGCGAGTGCAGCGATTGGCTTTGAGAGGGGGCGAATGGCGGCTTCGCGCGCGGGCATGAACATGCGGGCCGCCGCGACCACAAGGGTTGCGGCGACGAGCCGTTTGAATGTTGGATCGCCAATCGAGTGTGATCCAGCCAAGTATGCACATGGAAGAGATGTGACGAGAAAGGGCCAAAGCAGAGAGAAGCGAAAGTGACCTGCGCGGACGAATGCAATCGTCGCGATCGTTGCAACGAGCACATTCAAGATGAGCGCTGAGGGTCGCATGACGATCGCACTCACCCCCACCAGCGCCATCACCGCGAGGTAGCCCGATGCGCCGCCGTGGCCAACGCTCGCATAGAGAGCAGCCATCACACCGACGAGTGCGACGAGGATGGCGACTTCGATACCGGTCAACGAGATGCCCGTTCGATTGTGACGACCAGCGATTTCGATGTGGGGGTGTGGCTGAACTCGGCGACGCTCTCGAGTGGAACGAGCACATTCGTCTCAGGAAAGTAACTCGCAGCGCATCCACGGGGAATGTCGTAGGCGACGAGGCGAAAGTTCTTTGCGCGGCGCTGAATGCCCTGGTGGTGGCTCACGATGTCGACCGCATCGCCCGCAGCGAACTGCTGCGCGGCAATGTCAATTGAGTTCATGAATACGACGCGCCGTCCCTGATGGATGCCTCGATAGCGATCGTCGAGGCCGTAAATCGTCGTGTTGTATTGATCGTGCGAACGAATCGTCGTCAGCACGAACTGACCCTGCGCGATGTTCATTGGTGCAATGGCATGCACGGTGAACTGCGCCCTGCCGCTCGGCGTGAGAAACTCTCTGCGATCGCGCACCGCGTGCGGCAACTCGAAGCCGTTGGGTTGTCGAATGCGTGTGTTCAGATCGTCGAATCCCGGAATCACCCGCGCGATGCGTTCGCGAATGGCGTCATAGTTTGCAACGTACGGCGACCAATCGCTGCCGAGCGTTGCCTGCGCGAGCGCCGCGACAATCGCAGGCTCGCTCATCAAGTGCGGCGAGGCTGGATCGAGTCTTCCCTGCGATGAGTGCACGACCCCCATCGAGTTTTCAACGCTGACAAACTGTGCCCCCGTCGATTGCATGTCGCGCTCGGTGCGGCCAAGACAAGGCAAGATGAGTGCGTGCGATCCTGTGATCAAGTGCGAGCGGTTCAACTTCGTCGAGACTTGCACGGTCAACTCGCATCGCTGAATCGCTTCTGCGGTGTAAGCAGTGTCGGGTGCGGCGCTCAAGAAATTGCCGCCGAGTGCGAAGAAGACTTTCACTTTGCCAGCGTGCATGGCTTCGATCGCCTCGACCGTGTTGAAGCCTGGCGCGCAGGGCGGCGAGAATTCAAACTCGCTGCCAAGCCTGCGAAGAAACTCTGGCGTAGGTCGTTCCCAGATTCCCATGGTTCGATCGCCCTGCACATTGCTGTGCCCGCGCACGGGGCAGGCTCCTGCGCCGGGGCGTCCAAAGTGTCCGCCGAGCAGCAGAAGGTTGATGATCTCTTGAATGTTCGCAACGGCGTTCTGGTGTTGTGTCACGCCCATCGCCCAGCAGCAAATCATCGCCTTGCTGCCAGCGATCACGCTGGCGACTTCGCGAATGTCAGACTCGGCGATGCCCGACGAGGCGACGATCTCGTCCCATGGCTGGCTCTGCAAATCGCGCGAGAATGCGTCGAATCCGTCGGTCTGTGCGGCGATGAAGGCGCGGTCGAGAACGTGCGCATGCTCTTGAACGATGACTTTCTGAATTCCCTTGAGAAGCGCGACGTCTCCGTTGATTCGGACTGGCAGATGGGTCGTCGCGAGTTGCGTTCCGTTTCCGAAAACGCCTGACAACTCTTGTGGATGACGAAAGCGCTTGAGACCTGCTTCGGCAAGCGGGTTGATACTGATGATCTTGCATCCTCTGCGCGCGGCATCTTGCAGAGTGCGCAACATGCGTGGATGGTTGGTGCCCGGATTTTGCCCGATGACGACGATGCAATCGGCAGAGTCAAAGTCACGCAGAGAGACTGTTCCCTTGCCGGTACCGATCGCCTGCGTCATCGCGTAACCGCTCGACTCGTGGCACATATTCGAGCAGTCGGGAAGATTGTTGGTGCCCAACAGGCGCACGAACAACTGATAAAGAAACGCCGCTTCGTTACTTGTGCGGCCTGACGTGTAGAACACCCCATCATCTGGGGATGCCATGGCTTTCAAATGGTGAGCGATTTTTTCAAACGCGTCAGGCCATGAGATCGGTTGGTAATGCGTGGCATCTGCCGCGAGATACATCGGATGGGTCAAGCGACCTTGCTGCCCGAGCCAAAGATCGCTCTGCTGCGACAATTCTTCGACTGAGTGGGCAGCGAACTTCTCTGGGGTCATTCGTGCGCGGGTGCCCTCTTCTGCGACGGCTTTCGCGCCGTTTTCGCAGAACTCAGCGACCGAACGGCGATCGTCGGGGTCGGGCCATGCACATCCTGGGCAATCGAATCCTGTTTTCTGATTCACATCAAGCAGCGCAGAAACCGCTCGCGCCACTCCCATCTGCGTAACAGAAGCCGTCAACCCGACCTTCACCGCCGTGGGACCCCCAGCGGATTCTGCCGGGGCAGTCACGCGCAGATTCGCATCGAGCACTTCGGGAGGAAGCGATGCGGGGCGTCGCGTACGGCTCATTGCACCACGACCCGCCATGCGCCGCTGTAGATATTGAAGCGTCCATCGCGCACGAATCCGATGAGCGTCATGTCGAACCGCTTGGCAAGTTCGACTGCGAGGCTCGATGGAGCGCCCACCGCCACGACCATTGCGATTCCAGCGACGAGAGCTTTTTGAATGAGCTCGAAACTCGCGCGGCCACTCAAGAAGAGCACGCGATCGCTCAGCGGAGTCGAACCCGCCATGAATTCACTGCCGAGCAACTTGTCGACGGCGTTGTGCCGTCCAACATCTTCGCGCAGAGCGAGTAGTTCGCCCGCACTGTTGAAGAGCGCGGCGCCGTGCAGTCCACCCGTCAGTTCAAACGTCTCTTGATGTGCGCGCACCTTCTCTTGCAGCGAGTGAATCTCTGCAGCGGCGACCTGCAATCCATCACGGCTCACGGGGCGCAATCCTGGCACCTCGAGCGCATCAAGAGAGGCCTTGCCGCAGACTCCACAACTTGAGGTCGAATAGAAGTGCCGGTCGAGTTTGGGCCACGCGACCACCGCGTGATCATGCAAGCGCACCTCGACGGTGTTTTGCCCCTTGTGTGCGCCGGTCTCTGGACCGAATCCAACGATCTCTGCGATGTCGAGTGGCGACCGAAGGATTCCCTCAGTGAAAAGAAATCCCGCTGCGAGTTCGCTGTCGTGGCCAGGGGTGCGCATCGTGATCGAAATGCTTCTCGTGCGCCGCGCACCAGAATCGAGCGCAGCAACTCGAATCTCGAGTGGCTCTTCAATTGCGAGGTGATCGACGAACTCGCGCACCGCCTCGCCGTCGACGCGCGTGACCGCGGCAGAAGCACACTGAGTTACGCGATCACTCTCTTGCGAGACGCTCATTGGGCCCCCACACACGTTCGATCGCGTTCTTGCAAGAGTTGGGCGGCGATGCTGACTGCGATTTCGGCTGGAGAATTCGATCCGATGGGTAGTCCGACTGGGCAGTGGATCGCCGCGACTGCTGACTCTGTGCACCCATCCTTCAAGAGTGCAGCTCGAAGGGTGCGTGCCTTTGGCTCACTGCCGATGACTCCGACGAACGCTGCGTCGTTGCGCCGCATGATCTCGCGCACGATTGGCAAGTCGGTTGCGTGCCCTTGCGAGAGACAGAGATAAAACGTCGCCGCCGGCAGAGTCGCAACCGCCTGGGCAGACTCGGCAACGAGCACCTTGCGCACGTTTGGCTGCTCGGCAATTCGCTCGAGCCACTCTGGCCGAGGATCAATGCAGGTGAGATTGCAATCGAGTGTGGACAAAAGCGCGACAGTCGCTTGTGCGACATGGCCAGCGCCAAAGACTGCGATGTTCCAACGGGTCTGAGCGGACATCTCGTAGAAGAGTATTGCAGCGCCGCCGCACACCATGTTGAGGTCGCGACTCAACTCATAACGCACCAGTTCGGGCTCGACTGGGCGCAGCCCACGATCGCCATGCGCCTCACCCGCGATCATCTCTTGCGCATGCGAGATCGCACGCGCCTCGAGTCGACCTCCGCCAACCGTTCCCCACGACAACCCGCCCTGTGTGACGATCGCTTTGGCGCCGACATTCTGTGGAACATGACCCTCAACACCAACGAGCGTGACCGTCACAAAGACTCTTGCGCGCTGCGCGAGAGCGGTGGCTTGTTCGAGGTACTCACGCATCGCGCGAATCCCACTCAGCGAATGATTCTGGCGCGAGCGCCCGCAAGACGCGCTCGGCAGTTGCGGGGATCGCAAGCGACTCAGGTTGTGCACCGCGCACTGAACTCAGCGCGTCGCGGATGGCGGTCCACACAGAGATTGACAGGAGTAGCGGAGGCTCGCCAGCAGCCTTGGTTGCACGAATGTTCTTCGTGTTGCCATCGTTGGCAATCAGGCCTGCATTGAAAGTGCGCGGAGTGTCGTGCACGCTTGGAATCTTGTATGTGCTCGGAGAGTGGGTGATCAACTTTCCATTCTCGTCGTAGACCAAGTGCTCGGTAGTCAACCAACCCATCCCCTGGATGAACCCTCCCTTCACTTGTCCCATGTCGAGCGCGTGATTGATTGGTCGACCGAGGTCCATGAGGATGTCGACGCGGCGCACCTTGACCTCACCTGTATCAGTGTCGATCTCAACTTCGCTTGCTGCGACCCCCTGCGTGAAGTAGAGAAATGCACGACCCTTGCCAGTGACTTTGTTGAATCCAAGATCGGGGGTGGTGTAGAAGCCGTAGTCGCTGAGTGAGATTCGGCTTCGGTACGCCTCACGAACGAGTTCTGCAAACCCAATCGTGAAGACCTTGCTCGTTCGGTCGCGCACTGTGACTTGTCCATCGGCGAACGACGCGCTCTCACTCTGATCGGCGGGGCGATCCAAGACGATCTCTTCCGAAGTTCCAAGGCCTGAAGTGCGGCTCGGCCACGACTCTGGTGGCAACGCGCGCAATTGAATCGCGAGCGCAGAGAGTCGGCTGCGAATTGCATCGCACGCGACCTTCGCGGCGCTTGCGTTGATGTCGGTGCCAACCGAAGCAGCAGTCGGCGAGGTGTTTGCATTCTTCTCGGTCGAAGTGGGCATGATGCGCACGCTCGTGGTTGGCAGACCAAACTGTTCGGCGACGACCGCCGCAATGCGGGCATTGACCCCCTGCCCCATCTCAACTGCACCCGTCGAGACTTGCACAGTGCCATCGCGATGAACATTCACGAGCGCATTGCCCTGGTTGAGAAACCGCGAGGTGAACGAGATGCCAAACTTCACGGCGGTGAGTGAGAGCCCGCGCAGTGCGCGACTGCCAGTCGCCGCTCGTGCCTCGTTGAATGCCCGAACCTCTTCGCGCCGCGCTCGGTAAGCGCATCGCTGCTCGAGCGTCGCAAAGAGGGCCGGCAAGTGATTGTCTTCGACGCGCTGTCCATAGTGCGTTGTGTCTTGCGACGGCGAGTAACAGTTCAACGTGCGCACATCGAGCGCGTCACGACCAACTGCGCGCGCAACATCTTCGATGATCGACTCGATCAGCGCGACTCCTTTGGGGCCGCCGAATCCACGAAATGCCGTGTGCGGATGAACATTCGTGCGGCAGACTTGCCCACGCACGCGCATATCGGCGACGGCGTATGCGTTGTCGCAGTGCAATAACGCGCGCTCCATGATCGCCGTCGACAGATCGGCATACGCACCGCCATCGCTGTGGAGCATTGCATCGAGCGCGAGAATCTTGCCGCTCGCATCGAATCCACATCGATACTCGATCTGAAATGGATTGCGCTTGCCAGTGATGATCATGTCATCGTCCATCGTGAGCACGAGCCGAGCTGCTCGACCGCTCTTCTTGGCCACAAGTGCTGCGTAGGCGGCAATGGGAGCAGCCTGTGACTCTTTGCCACCAAACGCTCCACCTAGCCGCTTCGCGATGCACACGACATCACTGAACGGCAATCCACATGCGTGCGCGACGACATGCTGAGTCTCAGTTGGATGCTGCGTCGACGAGTGCACTTCGAGTTGCCCATCTTCGCGTGGATAGACGACACACGATTGGCTCTCGAGATAGAAGTGATCGGCACCGCCAATCTCAAGCCTGCCGCTGATTGTGTGAGGGGCGCGAGCGAGCGCCGCCGGTGCGTCACCCACTGCGATCGCACGTTCTGACCCAATAAAACTCTTTGCGGCGATCGCTGCATCGATCGATTGAATCGCGGGCAACTTCTCCCACTCGCACACGACCGCAGCGAGTCCGCGCGCGAGTGCTGCCTTCGACTCGGCACCAATGACGGCGACGACCTCACCGACGTAGTGCACTTCGCCAGCGGCGATGAGTGGTTGATCCTGAAAAATGCTCCCCCACATGTTGTGCGAAACATCCGCAGCAGTCACCGCACATATCACCCCGGGCACACAAAGCGCTGCCGATGTTTCAAGACGCACGAGTCGAGCATGTGCATGCGGGCTATAGATCAGACCGCAGTGCAACTCACCCTTCAGCATTGGGCGATCATCGACATACTCCGACTTGCCTGTGACGTGCGTCGTTGCCGAGTCGTGCCACGCAGAGGTGGTCGCTGGCATGATTTGCGCGAACTCTTCGCGCGGCGCCTCACCGTCAGCCACCCAGCACCTCACTTGCGAACCGGCGAAAGAGATTCGCAGCAGTCACTCGTCGATAGGCCGCACTTGCGCGCGCATCAGAGATTGGAGTGATTGACTTCGCGATCAGTTTGGCGACCGCTTCGATTCGCTGGGGTGTTACCTCGCCACAGAGTGCTGCTTCGGCCTCGGGTAACCGACGGGGAGTTGCGGCGATACCGCCGTACGCAATGCGCGCGGATGAGACAGTCGGCGCACTGCCGCGCCGTTTTGCGCTCAGTGTGGCTACGAACGCCCCGCTCACTGTGCTGATGTCGAGATCGCGGCGCTTCGAGACTTTGTAGAGGCGTAGATGTTCGCGCGGCTTGGTGCGATCGAATGTCACGTTGGTAATGATCTCGCCTGCGTCGAGCGCGAGCTTCTTGTAGCCAAGATAGAACTCGGTCATCGGCACGATTCGCTTGCGAATCGCTCCCTGACCACCTGGCCGGCTCGCGAGATGAATCTGGCCCCCAGCAATAAGCAAGAAGGGAAGCGTGTCACCGATGGGTGAAGCGTTGGCGATGTTGCCTGCAAGCGTCGCGACATTCTTGATCTGCGGCGATGCAAAGAGGTTGAGAAACTGCGCGAATTCTGGCGCCACACTCTCGCAGGCGCGTCGCACTTCAGCAAGAGGCACGCGTGCGCCGAACGATGCCCGCCCCCGCGTGACCTTCGATTCGTAGAGTTCTGCAACCAGATGCAAACTCATGACCGCTGATGGCAGCGGTCGCCCCTTGTTCACTTGCACTCCAAGGTCTGTTGCGGCACCAAGAACCGTGCATCGCGGATTGAGTGCTGCAAATGTGAGTGCGTCACGCAATCGCGCAGGCGCGAAGAGTGTCACTGCCTCGTGTTCAATGCGCATCGGCAGTTTGATCGTTGCGCATGTTTCTTCGATCTGCTGAATGTTTGAATACCGACGCGAAACCGAGTGCTTTTCGGTCGCGCGCACGGTGAGGGCTGCATCGATGATTGGGGCGTATCCAGTGCACCTGCAGAGGTTGCCGGTGAGGTAGTTGGCTGCAGTTCGCGCATCTGCTTTCTGATGCCGCTCAAGCATGCCGCTCATCGCCATCACGAATCCAGGAGTGCAATAGCCGCACTGCGACGCGTGGCAGTTGCGCATCGCTTGTTGTGCTGGCGATAGTTCACTGCCGCACTGCATCCCTTCGATCGTGACGATGTGTGAGCCGTCCATCTGCGCGACGGTCGCGATGCACGAGTTCATCATCTCGAACTTGAGCGGCTTGGTTGGCTGTTGCCCCGGCAGCGCGAACGCCCGAAGCACGGTGCACGCGCCGCAATCCCCCTCGGCGCAGACCACTTTGGTGCCAGTCAATCCGGCTTCTTTGCGAAGCCACTCACCAAACATCATCAGCGCTTCGCGCCCACGAATCTCACGGCGCACGCCATTGAGATGGATCAGTGCGAAGTCGCGCATCAAAGCGATCGTAACAGTGTGCGTGGCTCTGCAGCGGCTTTGGCGACTCTTGAGACAGTTTTCGGTCTTGGTTTAGGGCGTCCAATTGCTCAGAAGCGTGGTGAGGTCAACGCCATCCACCATGCCATCGGCGTTGAAGTCGGCTGCGCATGTCGATGTGCATGTTCCCCAGCCGCTGAGCACGGCTGCGAGGTCGAGCCCGTTCACAATGCCGTCGCAGTTCGCGTCGCCGCTCGCGCATCCGCCGCCGCCGCTACCCGCACTTCCAATTCCCTGATCGAATTCTGGACCGAGCGATGATCCACTTGGATTGCCCGCTGCAATCGTGAGCACTTCATCTGCGCCAACTCGATTCACATTGCCGCCAACGACAATGCGTGGCCGCATCACGCCAGCGAGTACGCCTCCATCGTTGAAGACGAGCGGTGCGGCGGGCTGCTTTGGATCGGAGCGGTTGACCAAGAACTGCAGTTGTTCGGTTTCTCCGACGGTGTTGCACACAGCAAGATCGACCATTCCATCGCCGTCGAAGTCGCCAGCTGTGACACTGCGAAGATCGTTCGCTGCGCTCAAACGCGCGGGTGGTCGCAGCCCACTCGTTCCTGGACGGAAGATCGCCAGATTCTCGATCGCATCGTCACCGTCTGCGACCGCTCCTTCAAGCGCAACGACCAACGACTCGCGGCTCGTGGTGTCGTCGCCGAACGATGCGAGGCACATTGCGCTCGGCAACGCGGGCAACGGAATCCGCTGGACGAGCGGCGCCCCGACGGAATCGCCGATTGCGGTCACCGCGCTGACGACCAATGCCGCGCGATCGGCAACTACGAAATCGGACGTGCCGATTCCGTCAAGGTTTCCTGCGCGGACGATGTCGCCGCCGAGATTTTCTAGGGTTTGACGGACCACGAAACCTCCGACCGTTGCCTCGCCAATGATGTAGACCCGCTTCGATCCAGGGCATCCAACGGCGATCTCGCTCATTGAACCAATGGGCGCTGCAACAAACGCCCCCGCAGCAATGCCAGTGGGCGTGTCGCCCGCGAGCAATGCGACCGAGAACGGCGAGAAAGTCCACCCTCCAACATTGCGAACGATTGTGACGCGGTCTGCTGAACCCATCGCGACCGCCACGCTCGGCAGCGAATCACTCGCGAACTTCACGACGGCCATCGAATGCGCGTCCCCGAAGATGTCGACGAACTGCGCGTCGGTTTGCGATCCATCGCTGCCCGTCTTGAAAAATCGAATCCGAGACACTCCCTGCGCGTCTGGCGCAAGCGCAATCGCCGCGTCGAGGTCTCCGTCGCCATCGAAGTCTGCGAGCACGCCGTCTCGCGCAACGCGCAAGAGTGCCGCACGCTGTCCCGATGCAAAGCTCGGAGGAAGCGGAACGGGAACCACTGAGAGTTGGCGCGAGCGTCCATCGGTACTCGTTGTTGTGCGCAGTGCGAGTGACGGAGGCAACCCAACGGCTTGCATCGCAGCGAACGCCCCCTCGATCACTGACTCAGATTCAACAATTGTGTTCGCAGGAAAGACGGCAGCGGTCGTTGGATCGAACATCACGCGGAGCAATCCACCGAGCAATGCGCTGCCAGCGCGAACAGACGGAACCACCTGCGACGTTGCGCCCACGGCGGGTCTGATCTGCAGCACGCCAGACATGCCGGTTGCTTGGTCTACGAATGTGAGACTGCCCGAGACATCGAGGATGGCATCCACCGATCCATCAGCACCCAGCGCAAGAGTCGGCACAACCGCGAGCCGTGACGCGTTCAGCGTGCCGACTCGCCCAGAGCCCTGCAACTGCGGCGCGTACTGGGGGGTGAACGCCGCACCCGTTATGAGCGAAGTCGAAGCGTCGCCGTTGATCGTGGCGATGTCAGAAATTTCAATTCGATCGAACGCTTCAATGGTGCCGAGTGGGCCGACAGTCAATTCGCCACGCGTCGCAGTGGACTGATCAGTCGCGCCCACGCGGATGACCTGTCCCTTCATCGTGCCGCCATCCACCCTGACCGTGCCAATCGCGTCAGTGCCAATGTTGAGGTCGAAGTAGCAGAACAAACTTTTTCCGACGATCGTCAATGAGCCGAGTGTCCCCGTCTTTCCGATGAAGGCTGGGCCTCCGATGAACCCCTCGCAGTCCCATGTGATCGTCGCGGCGATTCGCATCGCCTCAGCAGGGTCTTGATTTCCATAGAGGTCAAAGCGCGCACCAACTGGTCCACTGATCTTGTACCGCCCACCGATGCACCAACACGAGTCGGCTGCCCAGTCACTCGTGAAAAAGATGGTCCCCATTCCTGCGCTCCACTGATGCTGAAAGATCAACCGGTCGCCACCAGTGAACGGCGCAGGGCACCACGCTGATGGGTCGGAAAGGTTTCCTGAACCATCCGTCGATTCAGGCAACCAGAATGCGTAGTTCTCGCCGAACTGCGCAGAGTCGGGGATGCCATCATTATTGCAGTCGGTCACTTGCGCGGCGGATACCGCGGCGAAGAGCGCGATGGCGGTCACAGCGACAGAAGTCACGCGCATCGAAGCGAGTGAGATGAAATGTTTGCTCTCGGTACCACAGTTCTTCAATGGACAATCGCTCCTGTTGCGCCGCGAAACTGCGAACGCATGTACGCGAAAGGTACAATTCAACCCGAAGATTTCCATTCTCTTTCGGCGGAATCTTAGGTTTATTGAGGAGCTGACCTACATCGACCCACCGACAGGTGATTTCGGCGCGCGAATCGGGCACTCAGGTCGCCTGTTGAGGGCTTCGGCGCCGTTCTCTTACTGAACGGGGCTACGACCGTGTGGCGCGCGATCAGTATCGAACTTTGTTCGAAGAGTTCGCCCATGCGACGAATGCGACGTGCGCTTCATCGCGCAACAACTGCGTCATTGGGATCGCGCGCGCTTCGATTGGCTTCAAGAGTTGCTGCTCGATGACTTGGTCGTCGAACTGAATCGCGGCGGCATCCACCTTGGTGTTCGCATAGTAAATCTGCTCGAGTCGCGCCCAGTAAATCGCTGCGAAACACATCGGGCAAGGTTCGCAACTTGTATAGATGGTTGCGCCCGTGAGCTGAAATGTGCCGAGGTGCGCGCACGCGGCGCGAATCGCAACAACCTCAGCGTGCGCGGTTGGGTCGTTGCTCGATGTGACGCGGTTGCATCCCTCGCCGATGATCGCGCCATCCTTCACAATGACTGCGCCGAACGGCCCGCCGCGATGCGATGAAGCGTTCTCGAGCGAAAGCGCAATCGCACTGCGCATGAACTGATGGTGGTGGGATGCTTGCATGCTGGTGGACGGGTGAGTTGTACGCGCTGATCGACGCCCTCTCGACTGGACTGGGCGTGTCTGCGAAGAGCTGTTCTTGCAATCTGCCATTTCGATGTTGTTTTGCAAGAATGATTCGCCGTCTCGCCAAGAGCAACATCCGCGACGCCCTCCGGCACTAACTAGCAGGCTGCTGAAGTAGCACGACGCGTTCTTCGCGCGCGCGAGTTCTCGCGGCGAGCAAGTCTGCGCAGTTCGGCGAGGGCTGTTTGAGCGCCGAGTGAAGCATTCCGCCGCGATCACATGGGCGTGGGTAGGCAGATCCCGCCAAGCCGACTCAACGCTATTTTCGTAACAGTAATGCGCGTTTCCTGTAGATCGTCCGATAACTATAGCGAGATCCGAAAAATCTTGCCGTTTACTTGACAGCAGTCACTGTTACTGTTATGATGTCGCCATGTCGATCGCCATCCATGACATCCTCGCCGAGCTTCCACCCGAAGGCGTTTCGCTAGAAGAGCTGACGGCGATCGCCAACCGGGTGCTCGAGTCGGTCGCCCTGGCCGTCGATGATGGGCGCACATCTGATCGCGTCGATGCACGCACGATTCGCTTCTATCAGACGCTCGCGATTCTCCCCAAGCCAACATACGAAGGCCGACGCGCGATCTACCACAGCGAGCACCTCGTGCGTGTGTTGGCAGCGAAGCACCTGCAAGCAGAAGGATTCACCCTCGCGCAGATTCAATCCTTATTGCCTGCGCGCTCATTCGATGAACTCGCGTCGGCACTCTTTGCGCTCTCTCTTGAGCCGCGCACCGTCCCCTCCCCCACCACGCCGCCAAGCACATTGCTTGCGCTCACACTCGCGCCGGGAGTCACGGTCGTCATCGACCAATCAATCGTCTCTGACAGTGCTGCGCTCATTCGCGCACTGACTCGGACCGCGCAGTCAAACATTCAGAACCACAGCGGAAACGTTTTTCGCAACGAGCCACCATCACACCCAACCCCGGAGGAAAGTCATGAGTAGAACTTTTGCAACAATTCAAGCGAGCGCAATCGGCAAGCGCGGTGCCACGCGCACACTCGGCGAACTGCTGGGAATGCGCACCAAAGGCAAACAGAAGGCTGCAGGCCATCCATTCCCTCTCATCAAGGTCGTCGCGCGCACACAGATCATTGGTGACTGCGCAACGACGACGATCGAAGAACACTATGCCAATCCACACAAACAACCGCTCGATGTGACGCACACCATTCCGCTTCCGGCCAATGGTGCGGTGATCGCGTTCTCGATCACGGCTGGCGAGCGCAGCGTGAAAGGCGTCTGCAAGAAGACCGCCGATGCGCGCGCAGACTTTGACAGCGCGAAGCGTCGCGGAAAGACCGCGGCGATCGTCGAGAGTGTGCGCGATGACATACATGCGATCCGCCTCGCGAATGTGCCCCCAAAAACTGAGGTCATCGTGCGAATGCACATCGTCGAGCGATTGCGCGTTGATGATGGGCGATTTGAGTTTCGCTTTCCAACCACGATCTCTCAAAAGTATGTTCCGGGCGATGCGGTCGGGCACGCGGGCGAGGGCACAAGCGCCGACACTGATCGTGCGCCAGACGCATCGCGACTCACTCCGCCCATCCGACTCGAGGGAGGCACGCAACTCGATTTCGAAATCGCACTTGCTGCAGGCGCAACTGACATCGCGTCGAGTCACGAACTCATGCGCGAAGACGACGCGGATGGCACAATTCGTTTGCGCCCTGCAACTGGCGCGACGTGCGATCGCGACATCGTCGTGCGATCATGGGCGCGCGGCAACGATGCGATCACGCGTGCCTACACCGATGGACAACGAACGCTCGTGGTGGTTGACCCGCCTGCGCGGCGCAAGCCAGAACTCGAGACGCCGCGCGAGGCAGTGTTCGTGCTCGATCGCTCGGGGTCAATGCAAGGCGGCCGCATTGAGTCGGCGAAACGGGCGCTGACGCGAGCACTCGGCGGTCTCTCGGCGCGTGACACATTCAGCATCATCGCGTTCGACACCGTCGTCGAGGCCTTTTCTCGCGAGCCTGTGCCAGCAACAGAGAAAGAAATCGCCAAGGCGCGCAAGTGGCTTGCCACCATCGATGCGCGAGGGGGAACAGATGCGGTTCCAGCACTGACTGCTGGGTGCATCGGTCGTGTTGCGCCGGGGTTCGTTCGCACGGTGCTCTTCCTCACCGATGGTGATGTCGCCAACGACGCTCAGATTCTCGAACTCACTCGTCAGTTCGATCCAGCAACGCGGCTCTTTGTCGTTGGCATTGGCATGGCGCCGAATGCGTCGCTGCTCGAACGACTCGCACGACTCGGAGGTGGCACGCACACTTTCATCGGCGATGAGGATGACGTCGAAGCAGAGATCACACGCTTTGGAGCAGCGTTCGCAGGGCCAATCGCATCGGCGCTTGGCGAAGCCGACGCTCGCACGCGCAGTTCGCAAGGGCTGTTCGCTGGGCGTGCCGCAGTGTTCTTTCTCGACGGTGAGCGTACGCATGTCACGGTCGACAGCGCCGATGGTCGCTTCAATTCGCACTGCACTGTGCAGCGCACGACGATGCCGCTGGGTGCCTTGTGGGCACGCGAGCGCGTGAAAGAACTTGAGGATCGCATTGTCTCGCATCCACGAGATCGCGGCGTGCTCGAGCCAGAGATTGTCGCGCTCGGCCTCGAACATCAACTGCAAACGCGACTCACGAGTTTCGTCGCAGTCGATGAACAGAGTCAGGTCGAAGGCGAAGCGATTGAGATCGTGCAGCCCGTGGATGAGGTCTGGGCGTCGACCATGCGGTCGGCCAGACGGTCGGCCCGTCCATCGAGAGGTCTTGCGAAGCCCATGCCGTTGTACTCTCTCAATCGGGCTCCTCTCGCATGGCGCAGTCCATCGCTCGACCCAGATGTTTCAGGCGAGTCCTCCTACTGCATTGGTGATTCGGATGCGAGTTGTCGCGAGACGCTCAACCTCCCTCTCGCCTGCCGGCGCTTGCACATGCGATTCCTCTTGGGCAGCGAGGCGGATCGCGCAGCACTTTCACTCGAGCAGTTGCTGCTCGTCGGACTCACGCTCATGGACGGGCGAGGAATCAAGAACACCGACCTCATCGCCAGCCTTCGCGCGCACTTGAAAGCGCACGAGCAAACGGCTGGAGTCGCCGCGTTCATCGCTGCGCTCGACCAGGCGGACTTCCCCCTCATGGCGAGCACCGCACTCATCATCACTCGGCACAAGTCGATCGAGGAGTTCATCGACTCCATCGCCTGACGCACGAATCGAGTTGTTCAGTCGAAGAACCTTTCCCCCCTCGCACAGACCTCCAAGTGCGAGGGGGTTTTTTCACTCGGCGTCAATGTTCTCGATTCTGGCACTGCCCCGTCACACCGTAAACCGCGAGACTTCATCATTGAGCGCTCCTACAGATGCGCGCAATTCAATCGTTGCCTTCGTCGATTCATTCACCGACCCAGCGGTGCGCTCAGCGCCGCCTGCGAGTTGAGCCATCGCAACTCGAATCTGCTGCGCACCAGTCGCCTGCGCACGCATGCCTTCGTGGACCTCTCCGAAGCGGCTCGAAATTGCTTGCACCGCGGCGATGATCTCGCCAAGCTTCGCCGAGACCATTCCGATCTCTCGGACTCCCCCTTGCACATGACCCGAGAATGCATTCATCTCTTTCACTCCAGCATTCACACTCTGCTGCATCTCATTCACCATGCGTTCGATGTCGAGCGATGCGACCGCCGTCTGATCGGCGAGTCGTGAAATCTCACGCGCGACGACGAGAAACCCGAGTCCATGGTCGCCCGCCTTCTCTACCTCGATCGCGGCGTTGATCGAGAGCAGGTTGGTCTGATCCGCCACCTTGACCATCGTTGTGATGACGCTCGTGATGCTGATCGCGCGCTCGCTAATCGTCACCAACTTGCCTCCGATCGATGACGTCCCCTTCTCAAGTTCGCGCATCGTCGCGTCCATCCCCGTGAGATCCTTGCGACCATCGACTGCCTTCTGCCCAGTGCTCGCTGCGAGTTCATTGACCTCACCCATCGTCCTTGAAAGCTCTTCGGTTGTGGTCGTGATTTCCTGCACCGCCGCGACAGCAGTGCTCGTCGACTCGCCGAAGTCCCCCACAAGCCGTTGCTGTTCGCTGCTCGTCGTCTGAATCGAAGTTGCGACTGCATCCAATGTCACCGACGAGTGTTGAATGCGCGTGATCAGTCCACGCAAATCATTCGTCATCGTCTGAATCGCGTCGAGTAATGACCCAGTTTCGTCGTTGGAGTGTTCACCGACGTTGCCACGCAGATCGCCGCTCGCGACTTGCCGTGCAGCGGCGACGGCGGTCTTCAGCGGACGAGAGATGCTTCGCGCAACGATCAGCGCTGTGCCCGTCACAACGATCAATGTTGCGATGGCGAGCCAGAGAATCGCCTGACGCTGAAATCGAAGCTCTGCGAATGCTTCGCTGGCATCTTGTTTCACATTCATTCCCCATCGATAACTTGGCAGATAGCACCATGCTGCGACGACTTCATTGCCGCGGTAGTCGATCACACTTCCATCTCCCCGCTGCCCGCTTGCCGCGAGTTGCGAGCCGCGACCTGCCCCCGCTCCGAAAGGAAGTTTCATCTTGAACGCAGCATCTTGCGAATTGCGAAGTGGGGCGGTGATGAGCACGCTGTCGCCAACGCGTTCGCCAACCACGATCTCGCCACTCTCCCCCAGTCCACTCATGTTCGAGAGCACACTCCAGACGCGCTCTGGTCCAATTCCACCAGCGAAGACACCGATGACACGGCCATCATGGATGATCGGGCTCGTCACAAACGCAAGCGGTGTGGTCGAACCCAAGTACAACTGAAACGCCGTGAAGTCTGTCTGAAGGAGCGCCTTCGAGCGTAGGCATCCGCTCGCGAGTTCGGTCGTCGAGAGCGGCGGAGTCATCAGCGATGCCGACGCAGCGAACGCGGGATTCAGCGAATACTGGATAACTCCCGCAGGATCGATCAGCAGCAACTCGTGATATCCGTACTTCGCGGCAAGGTCTGCAAGACTCGACTTCGCTGCGGCGACGCGCGACGAATCTGCCGACAGAATCGATGTGAGGGCGTCGATGACACTTGGACTCGTTGCAAGCGTTGTGCCGTCCGCGATCCGCTCGACCGCATATGTTTCGAGTTCTTGAGATCGCTCGGCGGCGAGTTGAATGAGGTTGCTTCTCACAGCTTCTTCACGAGCCAGTGTCGCACTTCGCGCGGTGATCGTCGTCAGCACTGCGCAAGGAACAAGCGAGATTGCCAGAAACCAAAGCACGAGGCGGCCAGCGATCGAGCGATGGACTGCGAAACTCGCCGTGGCGTGATGCATGCCTGCGCTCACGGTGCCGCCCACTTTCCGCCCCAGCCTCTCGAGAGATTCTCGACAAATTCTTCCCATTGCTTGCGCGTACGCGAGATCGGAAATGGCACAGGGCGCACCGCCGTCTTGCTTGTCCACACTATGTCGAACTGTCCATCCTGCCGAATTCGACCGATCGAAACTGGGCGCCAAGTGTGTTGCGTTGCAGGATCTACCGCGATGATCCCCTCGGGAGCGTTGAGACTTTGATGACGAAGTGAATATCGAACTTGCTGCACATCTGTCGTGCCGGATTCGCGAACCGCCTGCGCCCAGAGCAACACGCTGTTGTACGCAGTCACGATCACATCAGAGACTGGACGGTCCTGCCCATATCGCGCTTTGAACGCGCGCACGAACGCCGCATTCTCTGGTCGATCGATGCTTTGAAAATAGTTCCACGCCGCATACGTTCCGACGATGTCGTCGCGTGAAATGGAACGAAGTTCATCCTCTGCCAATGCGAACGTCAGAACCGGAGTCTTGTCGGGATGAATGCCCGCCTTGCGCAACTCGCGCGCGAATGCGAGCGCTGAGTCTCCCACCACGCTGCTGAGTACAACATCTGGCTTCGCAGCAGCAATCGCACGCACCGCAGCACTCAGGTCTGTGCTGCCGAACGGAATGTAGAGCTCGCCCACGCGCTCGGCCCCGAGCCCCGCGAGTTGATCAGAGATGATCGCGTTGACGCAGTGCGGCCAGATGTAGTCAGAACCGATCAGAAAAAACTTCTTCGCTCCAAGTGTTTCGTGGCACCACTGCACGGCAGGCGTGATCTGCTGGTTGGGAGCCGCACCTGTATAGATGACATTTTCAGACTGCTCGAGCCCTTCGTACGCCATCGGATAGAGCAGCAAGTGGTCGAACTTTTCAAAAATGGGAAGCACACTCTTGCGGCTCGCGCTGGTCCAACAGCCGAACACGACGCACGCCTTCTCATCGACTATCAAGTGCTGCGCTTGAGTTGCGAAGCGAGGCCAGTCCGAGGCGCCATCTGCAATCACCCACTCGATCTTGCGACCGAGCAACCCACCGGTCGCGTTGATCTCCTCGAGCGCAAGCACCTCGGCATCGATCATCGAATTCTCGCTGACCGCCATCGGACCAGTTTGCGAGTGGAGAATTCCAACCACAATCGGCTCGTGACTGGCGATCAGTTTGTCGAATCCGACCCAGGCAATCCAGCCAAGCGCAATCGCTGACACAGCAAGCGCGCAAGTCGTTCGCATGGCGGGCATCTGTTCGAGGATAACAGGTGTGATGCAACGCGCGGCGCGGCGTTCCCTTTGCGATCGCCACTGGATTGAACAAGTCCTCCATTACCCCACTGGAATCGTGAGCACTGGAGTCTGTGAGGCACCGTTGGTCACCTGGAGATCGAAGAGATCGCGCATGAGCGCGAAGACTTCTTTCGATGTCTGATCCTGTGAGTCAATCCAATACCAATCGCCTCGGAAGTGCACCCTCACGCATGCGGTAGCAGGCGCAGACGCGCCGCGATGGACACGAAAAACACTATTGACATGGATGCTGAGGTCCGCTCCCGCAAAGTGCCCAGCCGCGAGCTTGCCCCAGAGTTCGCGGGGGGTGTCGATGTCGGGAGCCGGTCCGGGACCATTCGCGATCCGATCGACACCGAAACTCATCAGCCGAAGCAGCGCTGAGAGCGACCGAGTTCGAACACTGAGTCGACTTGCAGTCATTGGGCTCTCAACACTGATCATGCGAAAACTTCCCGCAGCAACCGGCAAGTCAATCATCGACAGCAGTTCCTTGCCCGCTGGATCTGCCTCGATTCCGGGATACACAGTAATCACCGGAGCATGCTCGATCGAGATGTAGTCAAACGTGCCATCACCAGAGGGGCGCAGCGTGGCACGTTTGTCTTTGGCATCGATCACAGCGCCGAGCGTGACTTGGGAGGCTGCGATGGGCGACGTATTCCATGTGACAGGCATCGACGCAAGGCTGAGCGAAATGAGCTCCTTAGTCTGCAACTCGTCGAAGAGCTGCATCATCCTGCCGAAACGTGGATCGCGCACGGTGACGCCGAACCCGCGCGTGACATCGAACGACGAAACTCCCTGCACCTGCTCACAGGTGAGGAACATCACCCAACTGATGGGCCAACTTGCCGAGACCATGCTCTCGATGCTCGCGACCGGAATGGGAGACATGAGCTCGCGCGCGAGTTGCTCGCCTTGGCGAGGGATGTAGGTGATGTTTGGGGTGTAGATGAATTCACCGAAGCCCCCAGCCTCTCCCGAGACCAATCCCGAGTTTGGAAAAAAGCCCTTGCCCGTGATGCCACCCTTCACACTGGTGTTCACGTTGATAGCACTCACGGTCATCCACTGAGTCGGAGCATCTTGCGAGAATCGCACGATGTTCAACAGCATCTGACTGTCCATCGAATCTGCGACGGCAGTATTGAACGCCGTGTGATTGTCTTCAAGAACGCGAGCCCCCCACTGCGCGCATCCAGAACTTGCGAGAAGCACAACGACGGACAATAGATTTCGCAGCGGCATGCTGGGGAGTGTAAAGCGATGCGCGACCACGATGCCCTGCACAGGATCCGATTTCTGAGACACTTTGAAGGTGGTGTTCACACGACCTGGCGAAGAAGCTGCGTCGGTGCTGCGCGGGCGTTCGGTGTCGAAACTCCCGACCCCTCAGTCGAGCGATTCTAAATCGTCTGTGCGCGCAATCAGCCCGAGATACCGGTCGAGGTACTCGATCAGTTTTCCGATGACGCGACGCTTCGATTCGCCGTAGCCACTCTGAATCGCGAACTTCGAGACTGGGGGAAGAATCGTTGTGATTGCCGTCCCGCTCTGCTGGATTGCCCCTTCGCGGAAGGCGCGCTCGACGAATGCGCGGGTTTCGTCGGAGCGCAGTCCTTCTTCTTTGATGATGCTGTCCAGCTCGGAAGTACGGCGCGCCGCGATGTAAGCGTTCCACTGCTCGTCCACCGTGCCACTCGTCGAGATACGGTCGACGAACTCTTGGATGAGATCTTTCTTGTTGCGCAAACTTGGACTGCTCTCGATGGCACGGCGAATCTCTGCCAACACTTCTTTGTTCTTGCCGTCTCCGCGCGTGTTGCGGTAGCGCTGCACGAGCAGCAGGATGTAGTCAACCGTAATCTCAACCTGTTTGATCAGTTCGATCTCGAACACGATGTCGTCGTTGATCGCTTCCTTCTCAGCCTCGTTCAGTTTGCGAAACTCTGCATGGAGGTCGAGGTACTGACTGGTGAAATCCTGAACCTGCCCGTCGGTCAGCGAGCTGTCGCCTGTGAACTCGTCGAACGATGTCAAGATGTTTCGAAGGCGCAGGATCGCACCGAGCAGCACGACGAACGCCTTCTGATCCGCTTCCCCAACGATGGGCATGGCGTCGAGGGGGAAGCGCTGAAGCAACTCTTTCACTTTCGCTTGGTACGCGCTGTGATACTCGGCGTAAGGCTTGAGCAGCACGATGCCTTGGGCGTCCCGATTACCGAAGAGCGCGATGGCGTCGTTGGTCGCTTGCTCAAGATCGCGAAAGCTGACGATGTTTCCGTAGACCTTCACTGAGTTCAGGATTCGGTTCGTGCGGGAATAGGCTTGAATGAGGCCGTGCGCGCGCAGGTTCTTGTCAACCCAAAGCGTGTTCAGCGTGGTCGCGTCGAACCCAGTGAGGAACATGTTGACCACGAGCACGAGATCGATCTCGCGGTTCTTGAGTCGAAGCGATATGTCTTTGTAGTAGTTCTGAAACTTGTCCGACGAGGTGTCGTAACTGGTCCCGAACATCGTGTTGTAGTCGGCGATCGCTGCTTCGAGAAAGTCGCGCGAGCCTTTGTCGAGTTCACTCGTCTCGAACCCCTCTTCGCAAAGCACACCATCGTCTTGCGCTTCGTTGGAAGCGAAACTGTAAATCACTCCGACCTTGAGGCGTTGAGCGGGTGGAAGCGCTTGCTGCTGGCACTTGAACTCGGTGTAGTAGCGCTTGACCGCCTCGATCGAAGCCGTGGCCAGCAGCGAATTGAACCCCAGAAGACGCCGCGATTCTTTCTTCTCGTTGCCCTTTCCCCTCTTCGCCACGACTTCGCTGATGTCTGCGAGCACGCTGTGCTCATACACACGAACACGCTTGGTCTTTTGGCCGTAGTGCTCGCGGATGTAGCCCACCACCTGCGAGATTCGCTCGGGTGCGAGCAACGCCCGCTCGGTGTCGATGGCCGAGACTTGCTTGTCTGCGATGCGGGCTGGAAGCTTGACCGTATTCACATAGTCAATGCGGAACGGAAGCACATTCTTGTCAGTGATCGCGTCAACAATTGTGTAGGTGTGAAGTTTGTCGCCGAAGGCCTGCTGAGTCGTGCGCAGTTGCGGATTGCCGCCGCTCATCGAGTTCTCTGCGAAGATCGGAGTGCCAGTAAATCCGAAGAGGTTGTAGCGCTTGAACGCGCGTGTGATTTCGGTGTGCATGTCGCCGAATTGCGAGCGGTGGCACTCATCGAAGATGATGACGACATGGCCGTCGTAGATGGTGTGGCCTTTGTTGCCACCGATGAATGTTGAGAGTTTCTGAATGGTCGTGACAATGATCTTCGCCGCTGGATCGCTGAGTTGGCGCTTCAAGATCGCAGTCGAAGTGTTCGAGTTTGCCGCGCCCTTTTCAAAACGGTCGTACTCGCGCATCGTCTGGTAGTCGAGATCCTTGCGGTCGACGACGAACAAAACCTTGCTGACACCGTCGAGGCGCGACGCGAGTTGTGCGGTCTTGAAACTCGTGAGCGTCTTTCCAGAGCCAGTTGTGTGCCAGATGTATCCGCCAGCAGTCACTGTTCCGAGTGTTCGGGTGTTCTTTGCGATCTCAATCTTGTTGAGGATTCGCTCGGTCGCGACGATTTGATAGGGCCGCATCACGAGCAGCATCTTGTCGGCTGTCAGTACGCAATACCGCGTGAGAATGGCAAGCAGTGTGTGTTTGGCGAAAAAGGTCTTCGTAAATCCGGCCAAACTTTGGATCGGCTTGTTGGTGGCATCCGCCCACCATGAGGTGAACTCGAACGAGTTCGATGTCGCGCGCACGCTCTTGGCGCCATCTGCTTTCTTGACGTGTTGGCGGCGAGTCGTGTTGCTGTAGTACTTCGTCAGCGTGCCATTACTGATGGCGAAGAGTTGGACATAGTCGAAGAGGCCTGAGCCCGCCCAAAAACTATCCCGCATGTAGCGGTTGATTTGGTTGAACGCCTCGCGGATGTCGACCCCGCGCCGCTTCAGTTCGATGTGGACGAGCGGCAGGCCGTTCACAAGCACTGTGACGTCGTAGCGATTGCTGTGCGCTGCGCCGCCTTCGCCTTGGGTCACTTCATATTGGTTGATGACTTGAAGGCGATTGTTGTGAATGTGACGCTTGTCGATCAGCTTGATGTTGTGCGTCGATCCGTCGTCGCGCGTCAGCAGTTGTATGTGGTCTTCTTGGATGCGCCGAGTCTTGTCCTCCGCCGTGTCGTTACTGCCAGCGATTCGTTCAGCGAAGAAGCGCTCCCACTCGGCATTCGAGAAGGTGATGCTGTTGAGGGCCTCGAGTTGTGTGCGCAGATTCGCGACAAGCGCCGCTTGTGATGTGATGGGCAGATACTCGTAGGCTTGCGATTGCAGGCATTTGATGAACTCGCGTTCGAGATCTGCCTCGGATTGGTACGCCGATTGGCTGCTCGGCAGCGGCGCGTATTCCGCGACGACGGTGCTCTCTGCACTGACGGCGATGGGTTCGAATCGGCGCGCCGAAGCCTCGGTCATGCGACCTCTTTGAACGTGAGCAACCGATCGCGATAGTGTTCGTATTGCTGACGCCGCGCACGGAGTTCGGCAGGGAGACCAGTCGAGAGGTCATTCACGAGTGCGTCGAACTTGTCGAGGATCGCGACGATGCGGCGCTGTTCGGCGAGGGGTGGGATTGGGACGCGCACTGACTTCACAATCTCGGCGTTGAGATTCTGAACGGTCCCCGCGCCGGCCCGTCGCGCAAACTCTGTCTGGATTGGCGCTGACCGAAGCAGGTGGTAGAGGAAGTCTGGGATGAACGACACACCGAAGTCGCTGATCGCAAGCCAGCCGTCATGAATACAGCCCTCGATCTTCGCGATGTACGGGCGGCCAAAGCTCATTGAGTTCGATAGCACGAAGTCGCCTGGGCGCACCAGCCGCGACTTCTCAGCTCCCGCGGGGGTGACCCGCTCTTCGGTCTGCGTGATGTATTTTCCACTCGCGGCGGCGTCGCCAATCTTGATCCATGGAACACCGTCCTCTGAGTTGGTGAGAAACGCATGGATCGGACGCGGCGAAGCGCCACGAGCGATTGTCGCAACCTCACCCATCCGCATCCACCGTACCCCCCCCCCTCGACTCGTCGAATGTCAAGAGTGAATCGCGGTAGTACGCGTACTGCTTGCGGCGAGCCTCCAGCTCTGCCTCCAGCTCTGCCTCCAGCTCCGTGAACATGTCCAGCACCCGCACGATCTCGCGCTGAACTTCGAGAGGTGGGAGGGGGATTCGGTACGCGCGCACTCGACTGTCCGGAATCGACGGATAGTTGCCCTCAACCTGATTCGCCTCGACATAGTGACGAAACGAATTCGCGCCGAGCAAGTGAGCGAGAAAGTTGGTCAACACTTTGGTGTTGTCTGGCCGAAGGACGCAGTATCCCGTGCTGGCGACTTGACCGTCGTACGCAGGAGGGATCACAGCCCAACGCATCTGTGTCGGCCGCGTAGTCGCGAAGATGACGTCGCGAGCTCGAACCAATTGCGGCGCGCGGCTTGGGGCGTCGGCGGCAGTGATGATCGCGGTTCCACCAATCTTTCGCGTTACGCGGTCCACGGAGGTCAGGTCGATGTACTGAAACTCATCCTCGCCAGTGTTCGCCCAGCGGATATTGGTTCCCTTTGCGGACACCTCCCCCAACTTCTTGTACTCCACCCCATTCGGGCAGTGCTGCGCAATCAATTCAGCAATCCGGCTCACGCGTTGCCTCCTTGCAACTCTCGTTCGATCTGCTCGATGCTCGGCAGACTGGTTTGCATCGGCTCTGGCAGCGACTCGAGCAATTTGTATTCGGCAATCCCCATTGGTTGCGACTTGTCGCCAAGGGCATACTCGGCAACCACTTTGTTCTTGCTCTTGCACAGCAGCAGTCCGATGGTCGCGGTGTCGTGCTCGCTCTTCACTAGCCGATCAACAGCAGTGAGGTAGAAGCCAAGTTGGCCAAGATGTTCCGGATTGAAGTCGCCAGCCTTCAATTCAATCACCACATAGCAGCGCAACTTGAGGTGATAGAACAAGAGGTCGACGAAGAAATCGTCGCCACCGACTTCGAGATGCACCTGCCGTCCGACGAAGGCAAATCCTGCGCCCAGCTCGAGCAGAAACTCAGTGACATGAGTGACGAGTGCAGCCTCGAGCTCTCGCTCTTGCGCTTCGCCGCCCATCCCGAGAAAGTCGAATCGATACGGGTCTTTGAGCGACTCGCGAGCCAAGTCTGATTGTGGCTTGGGCAAACACTGCTCAAAGTTGGTGAGCGCTTTGCCCTGGCGGTCCCGTAGTTGCGTTTCGATCTGCATGACGAGCACACTGCGCGACCAGCCGTGTTCAATGGTTTGTTGCGCGTAGGCCAGACGCTCCGCACCATTCTTGAGTTTGGACAGCAGCACCAAGTTGTGGCCCCACGGCAATTGTCCAACAGCCTGTTGGACAATTTGCTCGTCTGGCCAGGCTTCCGCAAACGCCCGCATGTACATCAGATTGGCGCGCGAAAACCCCTTCATCGTGGGAAAGGCTGTGTGCAGGTCGTGCGCGAGGCGGTCGATGACTTTGGCCCCCCAACCTTGCTCGGCTTGCCGCGCGAGGATGTCCCTTCCGATCTGCCAGTAGAGCAAGACCAACTCTCGGTTGACGGCCAGCGTGGCCCGTTGCTGGGCGGTGTGAATTCGGATCTTGAGACCTGTCAACCATTCCGCGTACCCCGTGGGTGGTGCATCAAGTGAGGCAGGTTTGTCGCTCACGCGGCGCCTTCTAAATCCGCGACGATGGCGTCGATTTGTGTCCTCAGCTCAGACTGCCGCGTGACGATGCGGGCGATCTCGGCGTTGAGCGCGACGATGTTCACCGTTTCGCGAGTGTCTTCCTGTTCGACATACGAGGAGACAGAAATGTTGTAGTTGTTTTGGGCGATGACATCATGGGGCACGAGCCGCGCGAAGTGTTTGGTGTCTGCGCGTGCGACGAACGCATCGAGCACTTTCTTCTGGTGGGCTGGCGTGAGTTGGTTCTTGTTGCCGACGCGCGCGAACTCAGCCGATGCGTCGATGAAAAGCACCGCATTGTCCTTCTTCGACTTCTTCAACACGATGATGCAGGTGGCGATGGTGGTGCCGAAGAAGAGGTCGGGCGGGAGTTGGATGACGGCGTCGACATAGTTGTTGTCGAGCAGGTATTTGCGAATCTTCTGCTCGGCTCCACCGCGGTAGAGCACCCCAGGAAACTCAACGATGGCGGCAGTGCCATTGACTGCGAGCGACGAGAGCATGTGCATCGTGAACGCCAAGTCAGCCTTCGACTTCGGCGCGAGCACGCCGGCAGGTGAGAAGCGCGGGTCGTTGATCAGCGTGGCGTTGGCGTCACCTTCCCAGTTGATCGAGTAGGGCGGATTGCTGACGATCGCATCGAAAGGTTGGTCATCCCAGTGCTGTGGATCGAGCAGCGTGTCACCGTGCGCAAGGTTGAACTTCTCGAAGTTCACATCATGCAGAAACATGTTGATGCGCGCGAGGTTGTAGGTGGTCAGGTTGATCTCCTGCCCATAGAAGCCCTGACGCACATTCTCTTTGCCAAGCACCTTCGCAAACTTCAGCAGCAGCGAACCCGAGCCGCACGCCGGGTCGTAGACCTTGTTCACTTCTCTCTTGCCCACCACCGTGATACGGGCGAGCAGTTCGCTCACCTCTTGCGGCGTGTAGTACTCGCCGCCGGACTTTCCAGCGCTCGATGCATACATCGCCATCAGATACTCGTAGGCATCGCCGAACGCGTCGATGCTGTTGTCGGCAAAGTCTCCGAGGTTGAGATCGCCGATCGCATCGAGAAGTTTTACGAGCTTCTCATTTCGCTTTGCAACCGTTGGCCCGAGCTTTTGGCTGTTGACATCGAGATCGTCGAACAGTCCCTTGAGATCGCCCTCGCTCTCGCTACCGATGGCCGAGCCTTCGATGTTCTTGAAGGCCTTCTGCAGTGTCATGTTGAGGTTTTCGTCGAGGCGCGCGCGCTTGCGGACACTTGCGAAGAGCTCGGACGGAAGAATGTAAAAACCCTTTTCGGCGACCGTTTCACTGCGCCCGCGCTCGGCATCTTTGTCGGCGAGCTGGCTGTAGTCGAAAGCGCGGTGTCCGGCCTTGCGCTCCTGCTCGTTGATGTACGCGGTCAGATTCTCTGAAATGAAGCGGTAGAACAGCGTGCCGAGCACATAAGTTTTGAAGTCCCACCCATCGACCGCCCCGCGCAGGTCGTTGGCGATGCGCCAGATGGTCTTGTGAAGTTCTGTGCGTTGCGAGTGCTGCCCGGATGTTGTGTTTGCTGCCATCGTTTTCCTGCGCGCAGATTACTCATCGCAACGACGACTGCGAACTCGGTCAGGGCGTCCACTCGGTCAGGGCGTCCACTCGGTCAGGGCGTCCACTCGCTCAAGAGGTAGGTGAGGTCGCCCGCGCCAACAAACCCGTCGCTATTGAGATCCGCGGCGCCGCCGACGTCGCCCCACACAACGAGCATGATGACGAGGTCGACCGCATTGACAGCCCCGTCGCCGTTCAAGTCGCTCGCGAGTGGCTCGCACGCATCTGGCGTTCCATCACCGTCACTGTCTGGATCACACTGATCAGGAATCGAGTTTGCATCGCAATCGATATCAGGCGACGGACGATTGAGGAAGAGGTACTTGTCCCAAGAATTCTCAGGCTCGATGAGCACATCGGTACGACCGTCGGCGTTGGCGTCACCAAGAACCATCCCGCGCGCGTTGCCTGAGTACTGGTGAGCAAAGGAGCGCTTGGGAAAGTGCCCCGTTGAGTCGTTGAAGAGCACGATCGCGGTGGATGCGCGCGCGATGATGTCTATGTCACCGTCGAGGTCGAAGTCATCGGCGCGGTAGATGCTGCCCGAGACATCGTTGACGGTCTCGGCGAGCGCGGGAAGCGCGCCGCCTCCAGCATTTCGATAGATGCGCGTGGCTCCAGCGGCCACCACAACATCGTTGTCCGCATCGCCATCGAAATCAGAGCAGACGATGGCGCCAACGGCGGGACTGAAAGGAGTCGCGCCGATGAAGCGATCCTGACGCGCGCCGAAACTGCCTCCTCCGATATTGGGATAGACGCAGAAGATGCCGCCAGGCTGCTCGAGTCCCTGCCGATGCCCAGTGAAAATCTCGGCGAGCCCATCACCGTCGAGATCTCCAGATGCGATCTCTTCATCTTCTGCTGGGACGACTGCGACCACGACCGCGGGTGCGAAGTGCCCCGCGCCATCGCCGAGTGATCGGTAGAGCGCGCCAGGATGCCCCGGCGAAATCCACAAGACGTCGTGATGTCCATCGGCGTTGATGTCGATGACAACATGGCGCAACAACACGCTCAGCGGACTCACGATCGCCGCGCCGAAGGTTCCGTCACCATTGCCCATGCAGACCTGACACATCCCGTATCCGATGAAGAGGTCGAACTTTCCGTCGTGGTTGATATCGCGTGGCGAGATGATGCCGCTTGGCACTCCTGGGGTGTTGATCGCCGCACCGAACGAGCCATCGCCGCGCCCTGGATGCACCGAGAACCCAGTGGCGGTCGTGACAGTCTGCGTTGGGGTGCCCAGATCTGCGCGCCCGTCGCCAGTGAAGTCGACGAGCAGAGCTGTTCCTGGAAACTCTGAAGGTCGCAATCGCGGCGGCGCCTCGAAGAGCAAATCGCCGTTGTTGCGCAGAATCGAAAAGGTCCGCAGTGCATGGTTGGCTGCAACGATGTCCGCACGGCCATCACCGTCGAAGTCTGCCGTTGCGATATTGACGGTGCCGTAGTTGCCCGTGCCGAAGTGCTGGCGAAAAGTGAATGTGCCAGTCGTGTTCTTATAAACCGAAACCGAGTTCGAGTCGGCATCGGCCCACACAACATCTTCCCACGAGTCGCCGTCAAGGTCTCGTACTGCGACTCCCGACGCGACGTTGCCGAGGGAGTAGCCAGCGCCGATGGAGCCGAAAAGCGTGAAGTTGCCCGTGCCGGAGTTGACCCAGAGATCGAGCCGCTCGCTTCCGGCTGAGGAGACGATCATGTCGGTGTCGCCGTCGTGGTCGGTGTCGGTCAATGCAAGCGCCTTGGGACACGGCCGCATGATGCCGTATGGACCGGTGTTCTGCGGCATTGTGTAGGTTGCGTGCAAAGCAAATGTGCCCGTGCCTGAGTTGCGCAGGATCGTGACTTTGCCGTCATCGACGGGCGGCGGCGCATACTCCCACGAGTTCGCAACAGCAATGTCGGCGAATCCGTCGCCAGTCAAATCGCGGATCGCAAGTCCGCGCGGGTTGTAGCCCACCGCCGTCGAGGCTTTCGGTCCAAAGGTGCCGTTCCCGTTGTTCTTCCACACATTGCATGTGTGCGCTCCCCAACACGATGCCGCAACATCAATGTCGCCATCGTTGTCGAGATCACCGACGGCGAGTCCACCGAGCCCGTTGTTCGAAGTGTCGCCAGTGAGCGTCATCGGCGCCGCAAAAGTTGCGCTGCCTGTTGCGCGAAGAACGTAGACGCGCGTGAATGATGTGTCTGAGATGACGAGATCCGTGCGCTCGTCGCCGACGATGTTGACAGCGATGATGCGTCCGAGCTGCGTTCCGAGCGTGAACCGAGAGAGGTAAGTGAGACCGACGCCACCGTCATTGCGCCACAGCGTTACATATCCGTAGTTTGGATCGGGGTACGAGATGGCGGCAAGGTCCATCCTGCCATCCGCATTGAAGTCGATCGGAGCTATGTCCAAGACATAACTTGTGAATTGCTCTTGCGTGTTGAGGTGCTCGACGGCGCAGATGAAATGCGAGCGATCGAGTTCGGCATCGTCGACGTGGCCATTGTGGTTGCAGTCGATGCTCGTCCCGTTACGAAGATCGCTCGAGTCCTGTGTGAAATTGCCGTTGGCGTCTTGTGCCTGGGCCGGAGTGGTCGCGAACAGCGCGACGAAGGCGAGGGTTGCGAACGAGCTGCGGGCCCACGTGACGATTGCCATACTTCTGATTGTGACACACGATGGCGCAGAGATACTGCAGATTCAATTGAATTTCATGGCTTTTTGTATCCGCAGAGGCGCCATGGCCACTCACTGAGCAGCAGGCGA
>CAYHFW010000025.1:0-33690 GCA_964355975.1 uncultured Singulisphaera sp. | reverse complement strand
CTAAAAACGTTGGCGTGTTGGCATTCGTGGGTTCGGCGGCTGTGTTTGGCGCTGCTGCTATCTGTGACGATGCCGCCGCGCAGGCGGCAGTTCAGTGGCGCGTCGCAGATGGAGGCAATGGGCATTGGTACAAATTGAGTCTTGAAACCGTAGGCAGTTGGGATGATGCGCGAATCAATGCGTCGAATGCCGGCGGTCATTTGGCGACACTCAATTCGCAGCCCGAAGCCGAATTTGTTAGACAAATCGGTTGGTTACAAAATATTTACGGCGGGTACGTTGGGCTTCAGAAGTTGCCCTCTACAGGCTGGCACTGGATCACAGGTGAGCCTCTAGTAGACCTCGGTCCGTATAGTTTGGTTGAGAGTGGCGACGGAACGTGTTCCAATTTCGCCGACCTTCAACAAGGTTCCACAACTCCCCCAGTTGTGAATGACATTGGATGCAATTGGTGGCAAGGACCCTACTTTGTCGAATGGTCCGCCGATTGCAACGCCGACGGCATCGTTGACTACGGGCAGATCTTGAGCGGACAACTCGCCGACCTCAACGCCAACGGCGTGCCCGACGTGTGTGAGTGGACCGTCACCGTCCCTGGCGACTACGCAACCATTCAGGCGGCAATCGATGCGACCCCGTCGGGCTCTCATCGGGTGGTCGCCGTTGCACCTGGTATCTACGCGGGTCCGATCACTTTCGGCGGGCGCGATGTCATCGTGCGCGGCGCAGGCGCTGGCAAGACGGCCATCGCGGGCACTGGTGTCGCGGCGACCTCGGTCGTTCGATTCACTGGCGGAGAGCCATCCACTGCTGCACTCGAAGGCGTGACGGTGCGCGGCGGTCTGACTGGATGGCCACTGCCCAATCTTCCGTCAGCACTCATTGGTGGCGGCGTCACGTCATTCGGATCGGCGGCAAACCTGCGCGATTGCGTCATCGAAGACAACGCGGCTGGCTTCGGCGGCGGCGCGTACTTTCGCTTCTCGACTGGCGACATCGAGAGGTGCATCTTCAAGAACAACAGCGCATCGGCAGACGGTGGCGGACTGCAGGTCTACGGCGGAAGCGTTGCGATCGTCGACTCGACATTCGAAAACAACTACTCCAACAGCCGCGGCGGAGGAATGCATCTTGTCGAGGGCACAACTTCGCTCGCCAACACCGTCGTGCGCACGAACGACTCAAACAATCTCGTCGGCGGCGTGTCGTGGGTGCCGCAAGCAACTGCTGGCTCGTACCTGACATTGACAAACTGCGAAATCACTGGCAACGCTGCAGTGAAGGCGCAAGGTGGCATCGGAGCTGTCGAGAGCGCGGCGATCACAATGTCGCTCACGGGAACTTCGGTGTGCGCGAATCTTCCACTTCCCAACATCTCGGGGCAGTGGTTGAATCTCGGCGGCAACAACATCTGCGTGTGCGGTGGTGACATTGTGCTCGACGGTGAAGTCAATGGAGTTGACCTCGCGAGTCTGCTGACCCAGTGGGGAACACCAGGCCAAGCCAATTTCAACGCCGACACCAATCACGACGGGCTCGTCGATGGGCTCGACCTCACCGTCGTGCTCACGAGTTGGGGTCCCTGCGCGCCGTAAGTCGCGCAGCAGTCGCGCGCACTCCCCCACTTGGCGGTGGAATTGTGCCCTCATGAGGGCACTTTCTCACCGCGAAGTGGGTGTTTCTGTCGCGGCGCGTTGCTCGCGAGCGTTCGGATGGACCGCTCGTCAGTCGCGTTGGCGACTTGATCGCGCGCCATTGATCTTCTCTTCAAGGCGACGATGCGTGTCAAGAACCTGTTCGAAAGTCGGTGGTTCTGACAAATACATCTCACGCATCGACTCGTAATCGCGCGCAAGGGCGCTCACTCTCGACGTCGCCGGTAGCAACCGAAACGAACCAGGTCGAGCGAGATCAAATCTCGCCCAAGCCGAGTAGTAGAAGCGGCTCTTCCACAGCACACCCAGAAGTCCTTCTCGATGATCACGGCCGATACGCCACGGCGTGCAGCGACTTGTGTGATGTAGAGCATTCGCTCGTCATCGCCGAGTTCGAGAAAGGCGAGTTTCACCTTCCTGCTCTGGCGAGTTCGCGGAAGATCGGGTGCATCCACGCAGGCGCGAACCGCAGGTCTTTGAGAAGCGCCTCTCGCTTCGCCTGTGGAAGCGTCCTCTTCAAGTGGGTGATTCGCTTGGTCGTTACGTGCTGTTTTCCGAGCGCGCGCAGCGCTTGAATGAGCATGCCACTCAGCCGCCCAGCCGTCGCCACGTTCCGCGGTGTGGTTCGCCGAAGTTGAATCGTCATGTTGCCGATTCGAACCGCGCGCGTGGCGCCATCCGTCAGGAACACCACTTTCGCCGGCACCTGCTCGGTCAGACCGAGCAAATTCGCCGCATACGCACCGCTCGGTTGGAGGCGCAGGCGATCTCGTCCGGCAAGGGCGCGAGCGATTGCGTCGGCTGTTGGCAAGACTGCTCCGAGTACCCGATGTCGCCGTGGAAGGTCGTAGACACCACGCCCAAGGCGTCGGATGGCTCCGCGAACGACGAGGCGATGCAGCGCGACGTCGATGGCGCTGCGATTGCCGAGTGCAAGAAAATCAACGGGCACAAAGACGCTGCCCTGCCCCCGCCGTCGGAGCATCGTCAGGATCTTGGCGTCGAGCGGCTTGGAGATTCGTGGCGGCACTGTAAGAAGTACTATACACAATTTCTTACGAAACCCCACTCGCATGCGGCGCGCACTCCCCCACTTGGCGGTGGAATTGTGCCCTCTTGAGGGCACTTTCTCACCGCGAAGTGGGTGTTTCTGTCGCGGCGCGGCGCTTGCGCTCGCGGCGCCCGCGCGCCGTGCGCAAGCAAACATTTCTTTCTGAATCGTGCACCGAGCGACTAAAGTGTCGCCGTGCCTTCCGGAGCGGCAAAACTTGATCTGTTTCCACCGACCGAGCGATTGTGGATCGTCGATCATCTCGCATCGATTGGCGATGGCGATGGTCATGCGTCAGCCGCGCGTCGCGACGCCGCGCGCGAAGTTCACCGCGAGCTCTGCGCGTTCATCATGCAGCGCTATCACGCTCCGCTCTGCGCATACGTCAGCGCCGCTGGGCTGCGCGATCTCGGTGAGCCGCACGATCTCGTCGCATCATTCTTCGCGCAAACGCTCTCCAACACATCGATGCTCGAACGATGGCGAATGAGCGCAATCCCACTTCGCCGGTGGCTCATGACCGCGATCTCACTGCACTGCCGCGGCCTGCGACGCGATCGCACGCGTGAGCGAACTCGCACTTGCAGCACCGAGGTCTGCGAACCGATCCCCACTGCGTTCGTGAGCGCCGAGGCTGCGTTCGAACTCGAATGGGCGCGCGCAGTTGTGCGCTCGGCCGCTGAGCAGGCGGCAAACGAACTCGTCGACGAAGGCATTGGCGCAACTTGGAAGCTCTTCGAACGCCACGCAGTCGATCGGATCCCCTACGCACAAGGCGCGCGCGAACTCGGCATGCCACCCGCGCAGGCACGAGCCGCCAATCGCCTCGCGGCGCGACGGTTCAAACACGCGTTGAGCCGCGCACTCGAGCGCGAGGGGATTCTCAGGGCAGATCTTGCGCAGGCAATGGATGATGTGTGTGCCGCCGTGGCGAACGCCTAAAAAACTTGAATTGCGTGGGCCGCACGGGCGAGTTGCGGCTCTGTGGGCTGAGGCCCACTATGAACACAAACAAGAACCATCGTCGTTGTCGCATCGCCGCACTTTCAATTCGCTGGCTTGCGACCATCATCCTGTCACTCTCGGCCGCGGGCGCACTCACTCGAGGTGCTGCCGCGCAGTGCGGCATCGGTTGGTCGATGGGCGCTGCATCAGGTCCGGGTGGTTACGAAATCGCCTACGACGAAGCGCGCCACGTCACAGTGCTCTTTGCGGGCGGTGACCAGAAGACGCATGAGTGGAATGGATCGACTTGGACTGAGGTCGCCTCAGGTGGTCCACCATCGCGCGGTGCGGGCGCGCTCGTCTACGACCCGATTGGGCAGCGGTGCCTGCTGTTCGGCGGTTACTCAGATCAAGGCGCGCGCAAAGACCTTTGGAGTTGGAATGGTTCAACATGGACGCACTTGTCTGCGGGTCCTGCAGATGCAAGCGGACGCGGCGACTTTGCAATGTGCTTCGATCGCACTCGCAATCGATTGGTCATCCACGGCGGTTGGCCCGGCGGCGGTTCAATGCAGACCGACACTCTCGAGTGGAATCCAACAACCAACACATGGACTCGCTGGGCAACCGGACCCATCGGTCCGCGTTACGCGCATCGCATGGCGTACGACGAAGTTCGGCAGGAGTGCATCCTGCATGGCGGCTACTACTTCACCAACAAGAACGACACGTGGCGTTGGAACGGATCGACGTGGACCGCCGCTGGCACGACAGGCCCGGCGCGTTATGTTTTCGGAATGACCTTCGACAGTGCGCGCGGGCAACTGTTGTTGCACGGCGGCACAACTTGCTGCGGTGAAGTCGAGTATCCACAGTCGTACACATGGAACGGATCTGCGTGGACGCTTTGCGCATTGCAAGGGCCCGCACGCGGATACATGAACCTCGCGTACGACCGCGCGCGAGACACCGTCGTCATGCCAGGAGGCATGGGACCAACTCCAGCCGGCCGCGCGTATGTGCCTGAGACTTGGGAGTTGGCGATGAGTGATCAACCCGCGACACTCGATGTTCCGAGTGAGTACGCCACAATTCAAGCTGCGATTGATGCGGCGGTGAGCGGCGACACTGTCTCGGTCGCTGCAGGCGTCTATCTCGAGAGCGTGAATCTTCGCGGCAAGGCGATCACAGTGATGAGCGCCGTCGTTGGCGGCGCGACGGTCGCCGCACCTGCTGGAACGAGGTCATTCGTCGCAACGACCGGAGAGACAGCAACCACCAAGATCATTGGGTTCCGCATGACGCGCACTGGTTCGACGGGCGGTGGCGCATTGACTTCAGGCTCATCGCCCCTCTTCGAAGCGTGCACTTTTTTTCAGTGCCTCAACGGACACGGCGGCGGATTGCACATCTCGGGGGGATCGGTCTCTGTCTCTGGTTGCAGTTTCGTGCAGTGCGAGAGCACGCATACTCCATCCACGACCTACGGCGGAGGTGGCGCGATCCGCTGCATCGGCGGGACAACCACGATCGATGGCACTTCGTTCACGAACTGTCAGAGCGGGCAGGCGCGATACTTGATGGTCGAAGGTGGTGGCACCGCTCTCTTGCGCCACTGCACGATCGATGCGAGCGCAGATACTGTCGTCTCGGTTGGAGCCGGGCTTTACAACGCGTCCTCCACTCTCACAGTTGAGGACTGCGACTTTGAAGGACCAGGACCAATGCTCTTTGGATGGGCGCCCTACACCGCTCGTCGCTGCACATTTCGCAACAACTTCAGTCGAAGCGTCATGGAGATGCGATACGGAACAACGGTCGTGCAAGAGTGCCGCTTCGAACATTGCGATTCGACGAACGCGACCTTTGCGGTCACCTACTCGGGTGTCTACGCGCTCAGCGGCAACCACTTCTGCGACGTCTCGACGCCGCACTTCCAAGGTCCGTGGCAAGATCTCGGAGGCAACGTGTTCGAAGATGCTTGCGCCTGCGACGCTGACATCGTGCTCGACGGGACCATCGACAGCTTCGACTTGACGGAGTTACTCACTCAATGGGGGGCGCCAGTGAGTGGTAGCTCAAGCGCAGACCTCGATGACGATGGCGTCGTCGACGCGGAGGATCTTGCGATGGTGCTGCTTGCGTGGGGTCCCTGCGCGCCGTAAGTCGCGCAGCAGTCGTGCGCACTCCCCCACTTGGCGGTGGAATTGTGCCCTCATGAGGGCACTTTCTCACCGCGAAGTGGGTGAAATCGCAGAGCGCACTTGCACTGCGCCAGATTCGCGCCACCTTGCAGCGATGCTCGCCCGCTGTTCCGCAAGCTGCTTGGTTGCTGCCGCATTCGCTGCAGTCCCCGCCCCTCCTGCTTCTGCAGCGATTATCACGATCTCGGCACTGCGCGACACGACCCTCTACGAGAGCGCCACTGGCGTGCTCGGCAACGGCGCGGGGCAATACTTGCACGCTGGCACCACCAATCAACCGCTGCTTCGGCGCGCACTCATCGCCTTCGACTGCGCGACGATGCTTCCAGAGAACGCGCTCATTTCATCTGTCGCGCTGACAATGCATGTCTCTGGCGCGAGCGCGCTGACGCACAATTTCTCGTTGCATCGCGTCACATCCGCGTGGACCGAAGGGGCATCCGATGCATCAGGCAATGAAGGCAGCGGCACAACTGCACTCGCAGGCGATGCGACTTGGCTGCATGCAACTGCTCCTGGAACGAACTGGATCACCGCCGGCGGAGATTTTTCAACCATCGCAAGCGCCGCGCGGGCAGTCGGCGACATCGGCTTCTACACATGGTCATCTGCGCAACTCGCGAGCGATGTGCAGAGTTGGCTCGCCAATCCCACTTCAGAGTTTGGATGGATCTTGCGCGGAGATGAGTCGGCACCCGGAACGACTCGACGATTCGATTCAAGTGAATCGCTCGACGGCCTACTCAGTCCATCGCTCGTGATTGAGTACTCGGTCGTGCCGACACCGAGTTCGCTCGCGCTACTCGGTGCCGCACTCATCGTCGCGGCAAAGCGACGACGATCGTGATGCACGCTGAGTCACGCCAGTCCACTCAGTTTCCGCTCGTACCCCACTGGCCAAGCAAGATCGCGAGATCTGCTCCATTGACAATGCCATCGCCATTGAGGTCTGAACTTGCGGGAGCGCCATCGCACGTGAACTTGATTGAGCCGAGAGTTGCAGAGCCTGAAAGTCGTGTGAGTCGAACGAGGTAGGTCGTACCGCTGACCGCGGCGAAGTTCACCGACGAGGCATTTCCAGTCCCACACTGGTCGTTACATGCGATCGCGATTCCAACAGCGGCTGAACACGCATCGGCCGTGCAACTGTCGATTGCGAAGACTTCAATGCCAGTATCGACTGAGGTGAATCCACATGTCGTGATCACGGCGTCGCCAGTGCAAGGCGCGGTCCATTCGTAGAAGAATTGCCGCGAAACTTCCCATCCAGGCGCACACGGCACGGTGCCAGTGGTCGCAGGGGCGAAACCAAAGTCGAACTCTTTCGTCACTGGAGAGCCGGTCACCGTCACGGCGATGTCGCAGCCACTGGCGGGCGATGGATAGACAGCCACCGTAGGCACGTCGTACGTGCCAGTCGCGGCACCTGTGGGAGTGAACCAACCGCTCAAGCGTGATGTCGACTCGCTTGCGGTCGCGAGGTAAATTCCATAGCCCGTCGCGGTAGTGAAGGCGCGATTCTCCGTGCCAGTGTTGCAGGAGCCCGCAATGATCATGGGAGCGTCTGTCACCCCAGAGACAGCAACGTAATACTCGGAGTTCGCTGCCAGAACATCTCCAAGTCGCTGCGTTGTTGATCCAGCAACCAGTGCGCCTCCATCGAGGATCGGATATGCGGCACTGGCCGTTGCCTTTGACACTGTCGCCACCGGCGTCGCGATCGTGACCCAGTTCGGGGTGAATGTGCCGCAGTCGACAGTCCATTTTCTGAACAGCGTGAGTCGGGCGCCCCACACAGGGGCGCCGCCTGTGACCATGTTCATGTCCATCTTGAAAGTGAACGGATTCGACCCAGTTCGCACGAGATACATATCAACCAGATCTGATGCGCCGACAAGTGCCGTCGAGGATGTTGCGCCGCGCAAGCGAGTTACTTGTATGTTCGTCGACGCGCTGATGGTGGCTGCGGCTGCGGGAGTTGCTCCTGCATCCTTCCCCCCTTCATCAAACTCGGGACCCGCGAATGCTGCGCTTGTGACGAGTGTCGAAAAGATCAGAGCCGCAGAAGTCAGTGTGGATTTTGTACGCATGGTGCCTCCAAAGAATGTGCAATCGAACTAGGAACCGTTTGCAATATGCCATCGCACAAATCGATGTCAAGCCACTCCCGACAAATTCGCGCAGTTTCACTGCGCTTTTCAGCGTGAGAACGCGATGTTCTCGCTAGAATCGCCCCCAATGCCTCCCGAAGATGAGCAGCGCACGATCCTTCCGGGGGAAACGGTTGCTGACAGCAAGCGACCAGAACTCGACGCCACAGCAGATTCGAGCCACCAGCAGCAGCCCAGCGATCCAAAACTACCTCTCGGATTCGGCATGGATTCGAAGTCATGGGGGGGAACGGCCATCGGCTCTGACGCGGGTCCATCGGCGCCAAAATCTGGAGCGCGCTACAAGATTCTCTCGCAATTGGGCGAAGGTGGATTTGGAATCGTCTATCTCGCAGATCAAACCGAACCTGTTCGACGCAAGGTTGCACTCAAAGTTCTCAAGATGGCTTTCGCATCGCCATCGATGCGCGCGCGTTTCGAGGCTGAACAGCAGGCGCTTGCGATCATGGATCATCCTGGACTTGCGAAAGTCTTCGATGCGGGCACGACACCCGATGGGCAGCCGTACTTTGCGATGGAATATGCGCCAGGCGAACCGCTCGCCGCCTTCTGCGACCACCACCGACTCGACACGCGCGCACGCATCAAACTGCTCGCGAGTGTTTGCGATGCGATTCAGCATGCACACATGAAGGGAGTCGTTCACCGCGACTTGAAGCCAGGCAACATTCTGGTGTGCGAGACCGATGAAGGAATCCGTCCAAAGGTGATCGACTTCGGAATTGCCAAGGCCGTTTCTGCGAGTGTCGGCGATCGTCCGCTTGAGACTCAGTTTGGGCAGTTTGTGGGCACTCCCGTCTATATGAGCCCCGAACAAGCAGAGGGCGGATCGATCGACATCGACACGCGCAGCGACATCTATTCGCTCGGCGTGATTCTTTACGAACTGCTCGTTGGCACGACACCGATCGAGTCTGAGACCCTGCGCAAGTCAGGACTCGCGCATCTGCATCGCACGATTCTCGACACTGAACCGCCCCGGCCGAGCATGCGACTTGCAACGGTTTCTCCTGATGAACGCGAGCGGATTACACGCGCACGAAGTACCAAGGTCGCACCTCTGACTCGGCTGCTGAGGCAAGATCTCGACTGGGTCACGATGCGATGCCTTGAAAAGGATCGCACCCGTAGATACGAGAGCGCGAGTGGACTCGCACTCGACCTGCGTCGCTACCTCGACGGCGAGGCGGTGCTTGCTGGACCCCCTGGGAAGGCATATCGAATCAAGAAGTTTGCGCGCAAACACCGCATCCCGCTCGCTGCAGGTGCACTCGCAGCAGTTGGGTTGATCGTCTTTTCGATCAGCATGTGGTTCGTCTCGCAGCATGCAATTGCGCAGCAGCGGCGCGCGACAAAGACGCTCGACGTCTTCGTCTCGGCATTGAAGTCGACCGACGTCACAGGCTCGCAATCTGAAGCTTCGAACACGATTCAAGGGTTGCTCTTGAAGGTGGAAGAGTCAGCGACCAAGACTCTCGCCGACGAGCCAGACATCTTGCTCAACTTGCGCGAAACAATTGGACCAGTCTTGACATCGCTTGCCGATTACGACTCGGCGCGGCGCAACATCACTCCGCTCGTCGAGGCTCGCCGTGCTGGGGCGGCATGGGGCGGCAAACCCGAGGGCATCGCGCTCGCCAACGCCCTCTACGAGTACGGTCGAGTTCTCTTTTTCTTGAAAAAATTCCCCGAGTCCCGCAGCGCGTACGAAGAGTCGCTCGCGCTGCGAAAGAAATTTCTCTACGGGCGCGATCCACAGATTGGAACATCGCTGCTGCATCTCAGCGCCGTCTACCGCGCGCTCGGAGAGAACGAAAAGAGTGACCAAGCGAGCGATGAGGCGATTGCGCTCTTCCGTCTCGCCACGGACGATCGCCAGGAGCGCCTCGGAGCCGCTCTCTTCTCGCGGGCCGACAGTTTGCGCAAAGCAAATCGTGTGGATGAGTCACGTGTCTTCATCAATGAAGCAGTCGAAGTGTTCATTCGAAATGAGGGGGCGAATCATTGGCGGGTCGGCCGTGGGCTCAGCCTGCTTGCCGATCTCGAGACTGCGAGTGGACGATTCGATCTTGCAGCGGTCCACCAGCGCCGCGCGATTGCGCTCATCGAACCGCGATACGGAGCCTCGCACGCAACTGTGACGAATGCGCGCCACAAACTTGCGAACTATCTCTTGATGCTCGCCACGGGTGGATCCAACTCGCAACCAGGAACAAGCGTCGTGGACGCGGCGGCACTCACTGAGGGAATCGAGCAGATTCGATCGGCAATTGAGGGTCGAATGCAGGACGACCAAGCTCCAATCGAGACTGCCAAGTCACTCGCCCTGCTTTCAGTATTGAGCGAATTGGACGCCGATGTCGCGACCTCGATTTCATCCGAGACGCGCATCATCAACATGTTGCGCGAGCGCGCGCCGCAAGCGGCAGAGCAGATCATGAACGCGCAGAAGCGGCTCGCCGCACTTCAACGGCCCAGTGCACCTGCCGTCCCCCTCCCGTGATGCAACAACTGTTCGGCGCCATGCTCGGCATCTTTCTGACCTGCGTGATGGCTGGGTCGTACTTTGCACGACGTGCGATCCTCTCGCTCGAGAGCCAGCACAGAGCTGAACTCGTCACGATTGTTGCGCGATTGTCGACATTGAGTTTGGTTGTGCCACTCGTCACTGCGGCGATCTACGCGGTGGTTGTGATCATGAATCCAGAGTTGCTTGCGGTTGCGACAGTCGGCGCATTTGGAGTGCTCCTCGCGCAGGGAGTCGTCGGCGCAGTGCTTGCCGAGCGTGCGTACCGCGCTGCCAGTTTTCCGGCGAGCTTTATCAAACTCTTTCGGCTCTCACGGGGGGTGCGCATCCTCGGGTCGGCTGTGATGTTCGCTGGCATTGTCATGTGGATGCTCACGCGCGATCAGGCGTAACTTGTGGGGATGATCCTCGCACTTCTCGCCGCAATTCTTGCACTCAACATTGACAACTTGCCGGCGCTGATTCACGCGAGCGCGAACGATCGAGCAGAACTCGAGCGTTCAATCGAGCTCGCGCCGAGCGAACAGCGGGTCGCCATGCGCTGGCTCATCGACCACATGCCGGCGCGTGATCTCGAGACTCTCACAGGTGCATTTCTGCTCTCCGAGTGTGCGCAGGCGTACGACGCGTGGAAATCGGCCCCCTGGCATTCTCAAGTCTCGCAAGAACTCTTCTTGGATTGCATCCTTCCGTATGCGTGCATCAATGAGTCGCGCGATCCATGGCGATCGACGTTGCGCGACCTTTGCGCGCCGATGATCGTTGGAGCGAAGACCCCATCGCAGGCGGCGGCGATGGTCAACCGCGAACTCTTCACGCGCGTCGGAGTGAAGTACTCGACTCTTCGCAAGAAGGCGGATCAGAGCCCGCGCGAGTCAATCGAGTCTGGCCTTGCTTCGTGTACGGGGCTTTCGATTCTTCTGGTCGACGCTTGCCGATCAGTTGGAATTCCTGCTCGATTTGCGGGCATTCCGATGTGGAACGACGGCAGCGGCAATCACTCGTGGGTAGAAATCTGGGACAACGGATGGCACTTCACGGGTGCCGCCGAAGCGACTGGCGATGAACTCGACAAGGGTTGGTTCACCGACCGCACCGCGCAAGCGCGCGGCAATGAGCCACAGCATGCGATCTACGCGGTGACGTGGCGCGACTCGCCAACAGTTTTTCCTGCCGCGTGGCGAGAAGATGATGATGGCATCGTTCGCGCAGTGAATGTCACCGAGCGGTATGTCGCCGCGGGGGCGACGATCCCGGCGGGGCAGGCGCGTGTGCGAATTCGCGCAATGATCGGCGATGAGCGGATTGCGATCCCCGTGACGATTTCGAACGCGCGCGGCGAAGATCTCTTTTGCGGCACGACGAAAGATGAAGGGTTCGATGCGAACGACCACCTCACCGCGACACTCGCACTCGGCGCAGAGTTGACGCTGAAAGCCGATGGCATCCCCCCGCTTGCATTCACGCTTGACCACGATGAGCAACTCGTAACGGCCACGGTAAACATTCGGACCTCGCAAGGTGCGATGAAAGAACTTCGCGCATTTCTCGACAAACACGGCGCACGTGAGCTCGCCTCGCAACCGTTTGCGTCCATTGCGCTTTCGAAAAGTGACGCGAAAAAGGCGCGCAAACTCATCTGGAAGAGTTATTCCTCGCGCCTGTACGGCGAGCGCAAGAAAGAACTTGCATCTGGCCTCATCGAACTCAACGGATCAAAGATGCCGATCTGGTTTCACGCTTATGGCGACGAGCCCAAGCTTGGCCACAGTCTCTTCATCTCGATGCACGGAGGCGGAGGCGCACCGCCAGAGGTCAATACCAAGCAGTGGGAGAATCAGAAGCGCCTCTACCAACCGAAAGAAGGCATCTATGTGGCGCCCCGCGCTCCCACTGACACATGGAATCTCTGGCATCAAGATCACATCGATGCGCTCTTCACGCGGCTCATCGAAGACATGATCATCGTCGAAGGCATCGATCCCAATCGCGTCTACATCATGGGGTACAGCGCAGGCGGCGATGGGGTCTATCAACTCGCCCCGCGCATGGCTGATCAATTCGCAGCCGCTGCGATGATGGCGGGGCATCCCAACGAGACGAAGCCCGATGGATTGCGCAACTTGCCTTTCGCGCTGCATGTGGGAGCGAATGACACGCCGTTCAAGCGCAACGAGATTGGTGCTGAGTGGAAGGTGATGCTCGACAACCTCGCCGCGGGTGACTCTGGCGGGTACCCGCACCTCGTCGAGATTCATGCTGGAAAGGGCCACTGGATGGACCGCGAAGACGCCACCGCGGTGGAGTGGATGGCGCAGTATTCGCGCGAGATGCATCCTCGAAAGATCGTGTGGCTGCAAGATGATGTCACGCACTCGCGGTTCTATTGGCTCGCGACGAAGAGTCCGACTGCTGGCGCGCGCGTCGTTGTGACCCGCGAGGGACAAGACTTCGTGATCGAAAGCGCCCGCGGCGTCGAGAGCCTCACTCTGCTTCTTGATGATTCGATGTGCGACCTCGACAGGCCGATCTCTGTTCGTATGGGCGATCGCACCCTCGTCACCGAAATCGCCCCCCGCACCATTGCGACCATCGCCAGAACGATTCAAGAGCGTGGCGACCCGACGGCAGCGTTTGTTGCAGAGCTTGCGATTCCCCTCGAGAAGTAGCCGCGCGCCGATCATCGTTAGGATGCCCCGCCTCATGACCGCGCGACGGATTCACTCGCCACGACTAGGACGCTGACCGATGATTCTCTGGTCCAGTTTCATCGCACTCATCACGATCTTTCTCGCGCTTGATCTGGGGGTTTTTCATAGGAAGGACCATGTCGTCAGTATCAAAGAGGCGCTTGGGTGGACGCTCATTTGGGGCTCACTCGCGATGTGCTTTTCGGTGTTCGTCTTTTTCGCGTACGACAACCACTGGTTCGAACTCGGCACGGCGGTCGATGCAGTCGACGGAAAACTCAACACCGGCGCATCAGCCGCAGGCAAATACATCACGGGCTATCTCATCGAGCAATCGCTGAGCGTCGACAACCTCTTCGTGATCGCAGTGATCTTCGGATCGTTCGGCGTGCCAGCGATCTACCGCCACCGGGTGCTCTTCTGGGGAATTCTGGGCGCTCTGCTCATGCGCGGGGCGATGATCGGCATCGGAGCGCAGTTGATTGCTCGCTTTCACTGGTTGCTTTATGTCTTTGGCGGCTTCCTGGTGCTCACATCAATCAAGATGGCCTTCACCCACAGCGCCACCGCCGACCCATCGGTCAATATTGTTGTTCGGCTCGCGCGGCGATTTTTCCCCGTCACCGATCACTATCACGGCAACCATTTCTTTGTGCAACATGAGAAACGTGCAACTTGGATGCTCACCCCCCTTGCCATCGCACTATTGATGGTTGAGACGACCGATCTGATCTTTGCAGTCGACTCGATTCCAGCAATTTTTGCGATTACGGCAGATCCGTTCATCGTGTTTACGAGCAATATTTTTGCGATTCTTGGCTTGAGATCGCTCTTTTTTGCACTTGCGGGAATGCTCGACAAGTTCTGCTACCTGAAATACTCGCTTGCCGTGATTCTTTTCATGGTCGGCGCGAAGATGTTCGTCGCGGACTGGTTGCAGTCATGCATCGGAGAAAAGTTCAATTTCTACCTTCTGCTTGCAGTTTTGGTCATTTTGGCAGTCGGCGTCGCAGCCTCTTTCTGGGCACCGCGCGGGCAGAAAACATAGAAACAAGCCAACAAATTCTTGCAAAAACAGGCAACGCAATTTGACATTCGACCTTGCCGTGGCAGATTGAAGATAAGAGGTTTGGATATTGGGATCGACCGGTCGCCGATTGTGCTGACCATGCATCGTCCCTCTTGTCCCTTTTTTCCCTTTTCCCTTTTTGGAGACCCAGTTATGAAGACTTTTGTTCTTGGAGCCTCGCTCGTGGCACTCGTCGGCGCAACCGCTGCTGCTGATGTCACCTACTCGTTCACCAACCAGACTTGGACCGGATTCAACTTCAGCGAAGCCTATGCAGCGAACTCGCTCTCCGGCACGCTGACTGGTGCATCGATCAACGCGACGCTCAACGCGTCCGTTTCGTACACCTACGCAGACGACCTGTGCGTCTATCTGTCGAACACCCCACTCGCACTAGGTGGCGCGCTTCAATGCGGCGGCTTCTCGAACCTCAGCGCAGCTCAGCGCTACTCCTGGCCAAACGGCGGAAGCTCAGTTCCTGGCACGACCTCGATCGGAACGGTCAACTTCACTTCCGGCATTGACATGACCGGCAGCACGATGAGCGTTTGGATCGGCAACGGATACGGCGCAGCAGGCACAAGCGGCACCTTCACTGGCTCGATCACCCTTCACGGCGTGAACGCAGTTCCAGCTCCAGGCGCAATCGCTCTGCTCGGACTCGCAGGTCTCGCTGGTCGTCGTCGTCGCTGACGCACACGATCACACGAGCCCCTCCGGCTCGTCAATTGGTCTAGCTTGGTTTCCAAAGGGAGACGCCTTCAAGGCGTCTCCCTCTTTTTCGTTTGTGGGGTCAGCGAAAGCGCCCGCACCGTTCTTTGGAAAGAATGCAATGCTCAGTGCAACGTTTCTTCCAAAGAACGAGATCTCGTGTGAAGGGCGTCGGTCTGGCTGTCCTTCGCTTGCGTCCGCGCGGCGGAGTCTTCGCTCGCGCCCCCCTTTGAAGTGGTGGGATATCCGGGAAAATCCCTGAAATCCCACCACTTCACGCCGAGAATCCGCGAGAACTGCGTGAGTCGGTGGCTGAAACGTCGATCCATCCCTTCGTGAGGACTGTTTCAGGGTCCCGTTAGCGCGATTTCCACTGCATGTCGAATGCCCATTCGTAGTTCTTCCACCGTCCGATCGACGAACGGTTGATCGGCTTGCGCACCTGCTCGTGACTGAGCGTGAGCACCGTGCGCTTGTTTGCTTCTGGCGCGACCGTTGCCGAGTGCATCGCAAGTCCCATTCTGGCAAGGCATCGCGCGGCGTGACCCTCTGGGTCGTCAACGAGCGCCTCGTACTTGATCGCTTCGTGCGCGAATCCCAACCGCTCGAGCGCAGCGGGCACGACCGATCGGTGCGCCGCCGTGACAGTTCGAATTGACTCAAGTGATGCCGTCCACCCAAATGCAATTGGATGAAAGTTGCCTAAGAACGTGCTGATGGCAGTGTCGCGCGCATCGCGTTCGATCGCGATCATCACACTTCCAGGAAGCACCGCAGCGATTGCGGGCAGCCACATCCATGTGTGCAGCGACTTGTCGAGCGTCCAAACTGACTCTGGCCTGCGCAGAAACTCTGCGCCGCTCGTGTACGACCTCTGCCACACGAGGGCTTCGTCATGCGAGAGCGAGCCAAGTTCTTCAAGCGTGAGCCCAGACGCGGTCGCGAGTTCACCAATCGCCTGAGTTCCTGGATACTCACCGATGCCGGTCACTGCAGGATGCCGATCGAGCATCTGCTCAAGAAGTGTCGTTCCACTTCGCGGCAGCCCAATGATCATCGCCGTACCAGCCACCGTTGGCGCGCGGGGCGCGATCCTGCTGCCGCGGTCGATGAAGCGTTTCTGCGACTCGATCGCTGCATCGAGTCCGCCGAGGTCGAATGGACTGCCCGTCGACGCATGGATGAAGGTCGCCAGTTCATATGCCTCGCGGTAGCGGGCGGTGCGATCGAGAATCTTGACTGCGTCGAAGCCGGCGATGCGACGAAGGAACGCTGGGGCACTTCCGCGGGCGAGCGCGTCAAGGCTCTCGATCGCCGCGACTGGATCGGCGCTCGCCTGAAGCCTCGCAACAAACAGTGTCGTGCGCGGGTCGCGAAGCCAATCTCCGCCCTTCCGCAGTTCTTGCTCGAGAGCATCGGACTGACTCGAGCGATGAAGGACTTCGGCGAGAACAAGTTGTGCGTCGACCTCATTGCTCGGGCGAGTCGCAATGAGCTTGCGCAATCGCCTCTCGGCGCGCTCGCTCTGGCCGAGCCGATGCTCGACAACCGCGTTCTGCAAGGCGCACTCCGCATCATTGGGTAACAACCGCTCCGCTTGCACCAAGTGCTCCGCGGCATCACGCATGCGCCCGAGCGCAAGCGCGGCTCGTCCCGCGCCAAAGGCCCACTGCCCACTCTTGGGCTCTCTCGCTTTCGCCTGCACCGCCAGTTGCAACGCAGCGCCAAACCGACTCTGCGCCATCAACTGGTTGAACTGGCTCAATGCGTCATGCATTCGCAAGGTCCACTACGGGAATGATTCTTCGATCAGCGGCTTGAGTTTCTCAAGCGTGAGCAGGGCGAATCCAGTGCCGTACGCACGACCGTAGTTGTAGAGGGGGTAGTCAAACCAACTGCCATCTGGATTCTGATCATGCACCATGACTTGAGCAAGCCATCGAACCAACTCAGCGCGTTCGGGCGATGGCGGCACAAGCGCAAGCGCGCACGCAGCGTAATAGTGGCCGAAGTAGTAGTAGTAACCACTCGTTTGGTAGAACGCTTCATGCGGCCGGGTTCGCCCGCGACCAATCTCGATGTATTGATGTGTGTCTCGCAAGTGCTGCACGCCGCGCAGCAGCACTTCTTGGGTCACATCTCCGGCGTGTACGGAATGCAGCGCGACGTTGCACGATTGCAGTCGCCCACTCGAGCCGCTGACTTTGTTGTAGTCGGCGCGCGGTGCGAGTTGTGCGTAGGTTCCGTACGCGAATGTGCCGCTCGGCAGTTTCATTCGCAGGATGGCGCGGGTGGCATCCTCGTAGGTTCCTTCAGGCACACTGCCTCCCTGAGCCTCGGCTGCCTTCATCGCAAGAATCATCGCCGCGGTGTTAAAGCTCGTTGACTCGTTGCCACTTGGATTGACTCCGGTGAACTTAAAGTCGTAGTAGCCCCATCCACCTTCTGTTCCCTGTTCGCGGCGAACGAGCAGCAATTCCTTCGCCATGCGCGCGCGCATCGGTTCATGAAAACTCGCGAGTGTCTCGTCGCGCAGAACTGCTGCGGCCAACTCGAGCATGTAGGTATGAGCCCAGACGCTGTAAAAGGTCTTTCCAGACGCCCGTCCCGCCGGATCGTGGCTCAGCAGTTCTGTCAGCCCGCGCTCAAGGGCTGCTCGGCAGCGTGCATCTGTGTGCGCGGGCTCGATCAGCGACCAAGCGACGAGCGCGGTCGTCGCGGTGCCGAACGCACGATGACTCGCTTGGGTGTCGAGAAAAATCTCAGAGATTCGGGCGGTTTCGAATGACCCCCATGCACCGTTCCCGCGTTGGTTCGTGAGCGCCCACTCGATCCCTCGATTGAATGCGACGCGCGCCGCAGCCGCGATCTCGCTCGCGGCAATCGGGAGTTTCTCGCTTGCAGGAATGACGCGCTGCGCGACCGTCACCTTGGAAGGCAGAGCGCGAACTGCGGATGATTGCGCACTCTGCGAGGATTGCGGCGCTGACAGCGGCGTGACGGTCGCACAGCCCGCTGCGACGAGCAGAGCGAGCGAAATCACGAGCGCGCGGACCGCCACGCGATCGACCGCGCGATCAACCATCCGCAAGTACCACTTTGTCGCCGGCACCGAGTCCCGACAGCACTTGTGTCTTCTTGCCGTCGCTCGGACCGACACGAATGTCTCGTTCAACTTTCTTCCCATCGACCCAAGCGCTGACGGTCCACTTGCCTTTCTCTGCCTTGATGGCCTTCGAGTCAACAAGCGTGCAATCTGCGATGACCTTGCGCGCGACAAGGTGCGCTTCAGCACCAAGTGGCCACGCGCCATCGCGCGTGCGAAGACTTGCGGTGAATGCGAACGTCGCACCTGTTCCACTTGCCGTGCCGATTGGCGAAATCTCATCGACCGCGAGGGTGCCAGTTGACTCTGGGCGTGTAGGAATCCAACCTTGCACGACTGACCCCACTTCAATGATTCGAAGTGCGTCGAGATCAAATGAGCCCTTCACTTCGAGCGACGCTGGGTCGACAATGGTCGCCATCACCATGCGCGCGGCCACGGGCTCACCGACCTCCGGAAGCGAGATCGACATCAGTCCATCGACCGGCGCCTTGACCGTGAAGTTTGCGCCGTCTGATTCCATGCGCGCGAGTCGAAGCTTGAGATCGTCGAGCGTTCGCTCGGCGCCAGCGAGTGCGAGCCGCAATTGGATCGATTGCAATCGCTGCCGAATGCGCGTGTGGTCGAGATTCTGCTGCGAATATCTCGCGTTGTCTTCGATCTCTTTCACCGAGTTTGGATGCTCCACCGCGAGGAACAAGTCATGATCACTCAGTGCGTAACGATTGTAAGTCTGCGCTCGCTCCATGGAGCGACGCGCGCGCCCAAGAACGATGTCCTTGGTCTCACTCTCGAGCGTTGCATCGTTGTACATGCGCTCGAGTTGTGAGAGCTCTTCGCCCTGCTCCTTCAATGAATCGACTTGTCCCTTCAATCGCACTCGTGCGAATTCAAGATCGCGGGTGTCGTAGTACTCGCGCAACAACTTGAGACGCTGGGCCGCAAGAAAGAGCGCGCGTTCGCTGCGCTCAAGGTTTGTGACATCGGCGGCGCGAGACACGGACTGCTCTTCAATCTGCACCACGAGTCGCTCGCTCGCTTCTGCCACGAGTTTCTTGAGGTCTGCGAGTTTCTTCTCGAAGTCCTTCCCCTTCAGTTGCGCGATCACATCTCCGGCATGCACGACGCCCGGCTTTGCAACCACACTTGCGACGGTGACCTGCCCATCAAATGCTTCGGGTTCGAATCGAATCAGCGTCGTGCGCGTCGATGCGATCCGCCCACTCTGATCGACCACGAGTGTGAGGTCGCCCTTCTCGACGGTTGCGAGCTTTGGCTCAGGCGGTGGCGGCGCAGGCGTCGGAATGACCGGCGGATCTTCCGCGAAGGCGAGCGATGAGGCGAGAACGAAGAGCGCGGACAAATGAGAAGCGATGTTCATGAAGCTCCTTGAGATGTGAAGAGGGCGTGACTCTCTCAGCGGATTCCATCGTGCGATGCCATCATGTGAAGCATGTCAACGCATCGATTGGCGTATCCGCATTCGTTGTCGTACCACGAGACAAGTTTGAAGAATCGATCGTTGAGTTGCACCGAGGCTCCAACATCGAAGATGGATGAGCGCGAATCGCCGATGAAGTCGCTCGAGACGACCTCGTCGCTCGTGACTCCGAGGACGCCCTTCATCGGTCCATCGGCTGCAGCTCGCATCGCATCGCAAAGTGCGGCAAGCGATGTCGGCCGCGTGCTGCGAAATGTGAGATCAACGCACGAAACATTGGCTGTCGGAACTCGGAATGCGACGCCCGTGAGCTTGCCCTTCACTTCAGGAAGGCACAGCGCGACGGCCTTCGCGGCACCAGTCGAACTCGGGATGATGTTCATGTAGCCATTGCGACCGCCGCGCCAGTCCTTCTTGCTTGGGCCATCCTGCGTTGGCTGTGTCGCGGTGACCGCATGCACCGTGGTCATCAGACCTTCTTCGATGCCGCATGTATCGAGCAGCACCTTCACAATTGGTGCGAGGCAATTCGTCGTGCACGATGCATTGCTAATGATGCGATCGGTTTCTGGCTTGTAGGCGGTGTGATTCACCTTGAACACAAGCGTCGGAACTTCCTTCTCGCTCTTCGTTGGCGCCGAAATCAGTACGCGGCGGCAGCCAGCATCGATGTGCTTCTTCGCATCTTCAGCCGTTGTGAAAAGCCCCGTCGACTCGATGACATAATCGATTCCCATCGCCTTCCACGGAAGCTGCGACGGATCGCGAATCGCCGTGCACTTGGTGCGGTGCGATCCGTGAACGATCTCTTCGCCTTCGGCGCGAATGTCGTTGCCGAATCGGCCATGCGTCGTGTCGTAGCGAAGCAGATAGGCCAAGTTGTCTGCGGGTACGAGGTCGTTGACTGCAACGATCTCGATATCCGATCGCCCCGCAGCGATGCGATAGACCAACCGACCGATTCTGCCAAAGCCATTGATTGCGACGCGCACTGCCATTTCATACTCCTTTGTACTGGGTGATCACGAAGAATAGCGAATTCATGCGGGTGGCACGGGCGCGCCTGTCGCCGCAGCGCGCGTCGGATGTTCGCCGTACTGCCTACGTGCCTCGCGCCGCATGACCATGTCAAGAATGCTTGGACAGAGTGTGAAAAGTGCCGCTGAAAACCGCACGGTCCAACTCGTCCAGACCTCAGATCGGGGATAGCGCAAGCACGCCACCACGGCGCGCGCGACCCGCTCGGGACTCTGCACGAACATGCGCCGCGCATGTGCTGGAATGTCGCCGGTAGCAAGTCCACTTCGCGCCGCGCTCGCCCTGTAGAACTCGGAAGTCGTTGTGACAGGATGAACGCTCGCGACTTCGATTCCAGAGCGCGCGAGCTCGAAACGCATTGCCCTGCAGACCGATTCTTGTGCAGCTTTCGTTGCTGCGTAGAGGCCATGGCCTGGGAGAGAGAACTTCGAGAGACAACTCGAACACATCAAGAGGTGGCCAGGGCGCTGAGCGCGCAAGAGTCGATTCGCTGAGGCGCGAACAAGTGTGAGGCTCGCGAAGAAATTCACCTCAAACATCGTGCGCACTTCATCGTCGCTCATCTCGTGAATCGGTCGCTCCATGCCATACCCAGCATTCGCAAAGACGATGTCGAACCTTCCAAGAACTGCCTCAGTCTCATCGAGTATCCGCTGCGCGTGCGCTGAATCGGCCACATCGTCGACGATGACATGTGCGCGGCGCCCGAGCGCACGAATGCACTGGGCGACTTCTTCAAGTTTCTCGCGCCGGCGCGCAACAAGCACGATGTCGATTCCTGCCTGCGCCATGGCAATCGCAGTCGCTGCACCGATTCCGCTCGATGCTCCCGTGATAATGGCGACTTTGTCAGTCAGATCTCGGCGCATGCACGCACGCTAGCAGAGTGCCGCGAGTCAACGGCGAATCGTGAAGGTCGCCTCGAACGCAGAGTTGGCTCGCACCGTCGCGCAGCCGTCGGCCAATGCAGATGTCGCGGCAGTCATCGGCTCGACGCACACGAACGGCGCGCCTGCAGGTGAGTAGACCTGCATGAATTCATAGCCCTCGCCGAACGTGAGTGAGGTCGATGCACTGCCGCATGCGATATCGATTCGATTGGATGGCGCACCGGCTGCGCTCGCCGGCAGTGCGTAGAGGTTGTCTTGGTTCGCGCCGATCGACTCTGTTGATGGATCAACCCACGCGGCGACGGGCGCCGCTCGGTCTGGCAATCCCGCGCGGTCAAGTGCGATCGCGCGACGCGCTGGTAGCGAGAGTGTCGGAGTACGCGTTGAGTCGACAGCGAAGTATGGATGCCATCCAAATGCAATCGCAACTTCGTCGCGACCTGTCGCTTCAATGCGTGTGGTGATGGCGAGCAGCGCCTGCGATGCGTCCCCGGAGAGTTTCCACTGCACGACGAGTCGATGCTCAAACGGAAAGGCGTCCATCAACTCGGGGTGATCCCCCCACTCGATCGCTGCTTGCAACTGGTTCTCACCAGCGCGAGCGATGTTCCACTTGTCCCACCGAAGTAAGAGTCCGTGGATCGCAAGACCTGTCGGGTCGCGCTTGAGATTCTGGCGCTTCGAGAGATCGACGCTTTTCCCCGCAACGTGAAATCGGTCAGTTCGCAGGCGATTTGCGTATGGGTAGAGCAGCGGAATCCCTCCAGTGCGCGCCGCCGAGACGAATGCATCGTGTGGCGAAGGAAGAGCGAGTACTTCTTCGTCGCGAACGATCCAACTCGTCGCAACACAGCCGTACGCGGGCTCGATGACGAGTCGGCTCGCAGAGCCGGAATCTGTGAGCAGGCACGCATCGTTCATCATTTCACCTTACCACCGTCGGTCGCTTGGGGAGTATCGTGCGAGTGAAGGAACCGTTCAATGCACGATGCACGCAACAGACTCTTCGGTCACACACGAGCGCTCATTGGAATGGTGCACCTGCGCGCGCTTCCTGGAGCACCTGCAAACACGCTCTCCCCTGCGATGATCGTGCGCAAGGCCGTTGAAGAAGCGCGCGCACTCGAGTCGGCGGGATTTGATGCGCTCATCGTTGAGAACATGCACGACCGTCCATACTTGGCCGATGCTTCGGGGGCGCAGACCGTTGCGACATTCGCAATCGCTGCTGCTGCCGTGGTCGCGGCGGTGAAGATTCCCGTTGGCATTCAGATTCTCTCGGGCGCGAATATTGCGGCGCTTGCCGTCGCCCACGCAGCAGGCGCCGCGTTCATTCGTGCTGAGGGATTTGTCTTCGCGTCGGTGGCAGATGAAGGTCTGCTCGCCAAGGCTTCAGCGGCTGAGTTGCTGCGCGAGCGCAAGCGCCTCGGCGCAGAGAACATCTGTATTTTTGCCGACCTGCGCAAGAAACACTCTTCGCATGCGCTCACCGCGGATCTTGACATGGCTGCGTGGGTGCACGCCGCCGAATTTTTCTCTGCAGACGGAATGATCGTGACTGGCAGCGAGACGGGGGTCGAACCAGACCTCGCAGAACTTGCCGCGGCACGCGCTGCCACCAGATTGCCAGTGCTCGTGGGCAGTGGCGCGACGCCGGCAAATCTCGCGCGCATCTTCGCGCACGCCGACGGCATCATCATCGGCAGTGCACTCAAGGTCGATGGCGCGTGGATGAACGAACTCGATCCCGCGCGCATTCGTGCAGTCGTCCAAGCACGCGACGCGATCGCTGCAAGTTGACACCTCATCTCTACACTAAAATCAATGACCTCCCACATGATTGTTTGGCTCAACGGTCGACTGCTTCCCGCGCACGAAGCCACGATCAGCGTCTTCGATCGCGGCTTTCTCTTTGGCGACGGCATCTATGAAGTCATTCGGTTTTTTGGCGGTGCGCCCGTCGGATTGGGATTGCACACCGCACGCTTGACACGAAGCCTCGCACTGACACACATCACTGGGTTTGACAGTGCACAACTCGAATCGATCTGTCGCGCGCTGCTCGATGCGAATGGACTGTCGAATGCCGCGGTGTATCTGCAAGTTTCGCGCGGAAGTGCCGCGACTCGCACGCATATGCCAACGCCTGGAATGACTCCGACTGTCTTTGCATGCGTCTCTGCGTGCGGGGCGATTGAGGAACTTGACCGACCAACCACCGTTGCGTGCGCGGTCATGCCCGACCGTCGGTGGCAACACTGCGAGATCAAGTCAACCGCACTGCTTGGAAACCTCTTGCCGATGTTCGAGATTGCGAGTCAAGGAGCAGAAGAAGCGATCTTGCTGCGCGATGGCGTCGTGAGTGAAGGGACATCAACCAATGTCTTCGCAGTTGTGCGCGGACAACTCGTCACTCCACCAGTCGAGACAACTCCACCGATTCTCAATGGAGTCATGCGTGTTCGACTTCTCGAAGCGTGTGCGCAAGCAGGCATCTCGTGTGCGGTGCGACCGATCAGCGAGTCTGACCTTCGTGGAGCAAGCGAAATCATTCTGACGGCGAGTCGGCGGATGTTCTCGTCAGTCACCTCGCTCGACGGTGCAGTTGTGGGCGATGGCACGATCGGTCCCGTTGCACTGCGTGCGAACGCTGCACTCGTTGCGCGACTTCGCGCAGAGTGCGGACTGCCGCGCGCCGGCTCGCCGCCGTGTGCCTCTATACTCGCCTCGTGACCGCAATCCTTGCCATTTCAGTCGGTAATTCCCGCACCCAAATCGGTCGGTTTCTCGATGGAATCGAAGAGATTGACGCGAGCGAACACATCGCCAACGATCAGCTCGACACGATTGTCGAACGCGTCGCGCACCACTGGGAGCAGCTCGCCGACAGCGAAGGTGTTGTGGCGCTCGCGAGTGTGAATGAGCCGGTCGCGCGCGTACTCGAAGCACGCATCGGTGGCCGACTCGGTGTCGACATCTCGCGCATCGGTCGCGACATCATTCCAGCGATCTCGACGCGGCTCGATCCGAGTGCGAAGACTGGAGTCGATCGTTTGCTCTGTGCTGCTGCGGCCTACGCACGGCTCAAACAAGCGTGCGTCGTCATCGATGCAGGCACGGCAATCACAATCGATTTCGTGGATGGCGGAGGTGCCTACTGCGGAGGCGTCATCGCTCCCGGCGCGCAGATGCAATTGAACGCCTTGCACGCGCACACCGATGCGCTGCCTGCAGTGACATTCGCGCTTCCAGAGAATGAACCCTTCGGAAAGGACACCAAAGAGGCGATGCTTCAAGGGGTTTTCTTCGGCATTCGAGGACTCGTTCAGCGCATGATCGAACGGTACGCAGACACGCTGGGAACATTTCCGATCGTCGTCGCCACTGGAGGCGATGCGGCGTTGATCTTGGAGAACGAAGACTTCGTCGATCGTGTCGTGCCCGATCTCGTTCTCATGGGGATCGCGCTCTCAGTGATTGCGGGGTTCGTCGATGAGCCTTCCGACGACGAGTGAGTGCGTGGCCGACCTCGTGTGGCAGACGCCGCGCGCCGTCGGAGCGGTCGCGATTGGCCGATTGGCTGCCAGTGACCCCGCCGCGCTCGATGCGATTCTTCACAGGCTTACTGCACGCACCGCGCCGCGCGCAGGGCAGATAGCGCACAGAAACTTCTCAGCTATCGATGATGGACTGATCGTGCGCATCGCACCCACGGGTGCGCTCATCATGCCGCACGGTGGTCCGCGCATCGTCGCACAACTTGATGCGTGGTTTCGCGCGCACGGCGTGCGCACTCGCGATGACTCAGAGCAGTGCGTTGAAGATGCGCGCGCAGATGCGCTTCGCACCTATCCAGAGGCTCGATGCTTTCGCGAAGCTCTTGCGCTCGCCGCGGCCGCGCGCGCCACAAGCGCGCGTGCGATCCCCCTGCTCTTGGCGCAACCCGCAAGAATTGAAGCCGCGTGTTCGCGCGGATGGACGCCGACTGCAGCCTCGACCGCGCGCGACGCTCGCAGAAATCGGCTGCTGCATCCACCGCGAATTGTTGCTGTTGGTGCCGCAAATGTCGGCAAATCGTCATTGATCAATGCCGTCGCGGGACGCACCGTCGCAATCGCGATGGATTTCGCCGGCACGACGCGCGACGCCGTCGCTGCGCGCGTTGAACTCGATGGATTGGTCGTCGATTGGTTCGATACTCCGGGCATTCGCGCGACCGATGATGAGGTCGAGCGCGCTGCGCAGTCGCTCGCAGAAACACTGCGCGCTGGCGCAGACTTGCTGCTCGAGGTCTGCGCACCTGGAATCGCTTGCCCGCAAATCGAAAGCGACGTTGCACGCGTGCGAGTCTGCACGCGCATCGATCTTGATCAGGCGCGCGTCTCAGTAGAAGCACGCGCGAGTGAAGTGCATGTCAGCGCGACCGAGCAAACGGGGCTCACCGACTTGGCGTGCGCGATCCGCCGCGCACTGCTGAGGGACGAAGACTTGACGAGCGAAGAGCCGTGGATGTTTCATCCAGCCGCAGCGTCAGAGTCCCATGATCGAGTAGCCGCTATCGACATACACCACTTGACCGGTGATGCCTGAAGCGAGCGGCGACAAGAGAAATGCGCTTGCGTTGCCGACTTCTTCGCCAGTGATGTTTCGCTTGAGCGGAGCTTTCTGCACCACCCAGTCGAGAATCTCTGAGAATCCGCCGACCGCCATTGCACTCATCGTGCGCACGGGACCAGCCGAAACTGCGTTGACGCGAATGTTCTTGGCGCCGAGTTCCATTGCGAGGTAGCGCGTCGATGCTTCGAGCGCGGCTTTCGCGACTCCCATCGCGTTGTATCCAGGTACGGCGCGTTCGGCGCCGAGATAACTCAGCGCGATCATCGCTCCGCCGTTGGTCATCAGCGGCGCGGCGCGATTCGCCATTGCGATGTAGGTGTAGGCCGAAATGTCGCACGCAGTCGTGAAGACACCGCGCGGAGTCGAAGCAAATTTGTCAGGCTTGAGCCAGTCCTTGTCGGCGTATGCGATGCAGTGCACAAGAAAGTCGATCGAGCCGAATTCAGCGCCAATTTTGGCGAATGATGCATCGAGTTGTTCGTCGCTCGATGCGTCCATCGACATCAACCATGGGTCGTTGACCCCAATCGACTCGATCGCCTTGCGCGTGCGGCGCTCGTTCTTTTCGCCAGGCAAGTGCGTAAAGAGGCAATGCGCCCCCTGCTGCATGAGGCTCTGAGCAATTGCTGTTGCGATGGAGTGCTCATTGGCAACTCCGACGACGAGGCCGCGCTTTCCTTGCATGAATGCCATCCACGAAGGGTAGCGAAAGCCCGCAGGGACCGCCGAACGCGGCGCGCGCGCCCAACGCTTGAATCGGGCAATGAGTGTCGAAAAACGACACTGGATGCCCGATTCAGACGTGAGTGGGTGATGTTCCAGACTGCCCGACGCGATCAAGGAACGATTCGTGGAGTTGACTGTGCGCAGGGCACTACGAACAAGGTCCCCAAGCGAGAAGCAGGATGCTTAAGTCCGCGCCATCAACGACTCCATCGGCATTGACGTCGCCTCCAAACTCTCCGCCGACCGTCCCCCATCCGGTGAGGAGCATTGCTAGATCGAGCGAGTCGATCTCTCCGTTTCCTGACAGATCGGGGCACGCGACAGGAACAGGAACAACCGAAATTCCATCGAGGAGATTGCCCCATGACTCAGTCGGCGAGATCGCAGTGATTCGAAACTCTAGAACACTGCCCGTCGCCAAGAATTCCCCCGAGTAAGTCACCCAAATCACTGGCCCCGTGCTCTCGACGCGGCTCTCGATCAGGTCGCCCGCAGCGGTGTCGCGCAGTTCGAAACGGATAGATTCACTGGCTTGGCTCCGTGCCCGGTGCATGAAGGAATAGCGATATGCGGTCCCTGCGAGTGGAGAAATGCGTTGCCAAATCGCCGTGTTTGAAAAGTGATTGAGTTCAAGCGAGTTAGCGCCTTCGCCCGCAACGGCAAGTTCGTTGGTCGGCGCGCGCCAAAACTCGAACCCCGAGGGCTCAGACGTTTCCCACCCGAGCTCAAGCGCGAACGCGGGAGTGAAGGGTGGAGCTAGATAAGTCACTCCGACGGGAATCGCCGGAAACTCAAACCCGCCATTCACAATCAGTTCGCTCGCGACGCTTCTCGCGCAACAACAAGCTAGTGCGACTACAACGACCAAACGCGTTGAACAAGAACTGGACATCGCCATCATCGAAGGATCCCCTGAAGTGCCCGAACGTGTGCAGCCTATGCATCTCAGATTTGCAGTCAAGGCTTCGCGCACCAAACAGGTGATCTGCGTCCTGCGAGCGGGGCCAAGAAACTCTCTACTGAAGTGCCCAGTGCCAATCTGAATTGTGGAGGGCGCTCGCGGCACTGGATCAAACGCAGTGTCAGCCAACTCTGCGGAGGTTCAATCCTGCAACCGACGAGTACCTCGGCAGCGTGTCAGAAACTCACCGCACCGGGCGTTTGAAAATCATTTCGTAGTTCATCGAGTTGTCATCGCGATCACTCGCACGCCGCGCAAAAACTAACTCCCATCCGCTCCTGCCAAGGCGTTCAAACTCCTGATCGAGATTGAGGTCGCGTGGTGACACGACCGTGTATTCCCACTGTGTACTCGCGGATCTCGTACTCGTCATCCCAAAGATCTGGGCCATCAACATGGCTGCAAGCAGACCAATGATCACCCTGCCGTGAGTTCTCGACAATGGAATGGTTGACGGCGCGCCAGCCATCTTCATTGGGGCTGCAGCGGCTTGGGGATGTGTCGTTGGGGGAACGGACGAAACCGCAGGCGATACTTTCGCCTTCCATTTTGTGACGACGCCTTGTGCCCCACACTTCAAACACTTTGCAGTACGCCCGACATACGCGTCAGGCGCTTCTTGAGCGTGGGAACATTGCGGACAACTAAAGAATGCCACTTGACCCTCCTGAAAGAAAAAGAGTTCTGTCTCGTGTGCGCCAGCCACCGAGATAAAGATCTGGTGCACCGTATTGCCGAATGCCCTGATGCTCCGAAGAATGTGACGTATCTGAACCCTTGCGTCTGCACGATGCGTGCATCGCGAGATTTGCGGACTGACGTCCGCGCGGGATGAGTGATGGGTTCAGCATTGGTCGGCGAAAGTCGGCTCCGGCGCTTTTGCATCGGGGCTGTAAGCGACTTGCCATCCACCTCCAGAGTCAGCATCGGTCCACGACTCCACCTTCCCATCGGCGTAGACGCGGTAGATTGAATCACGGCTGCCGTACTGGGATGTGCTTCTCACAACTCCGTACCATACTGGCGCGGCTGCGACTTCCATCACCATCGGCGCAACGGCGTGCGCAGCACCGCCGCCGCCGCTCATGTTGAGTCCGATCGTGGCAAGCCCTGCACCGATGGCGACGAGCCCGATGGCGATTCCTGAGTTTTTCATTGTTGACTCCGCTGTTGAACTGTGTTGAGTTCTGCGAGTCTCGAGACGCCCCCAAACGCCGACGAGGATCCTACCCCTCACCCGGAGGTTGATGAATCCAATTCCGCGCGTTTCGCCAAACGAATGCAGTTTCATCGCGCCTTCACTTCCTCCTGAAACTTCTTGAAGCGAGTTCGGAGGGGTGCGGTCGCCGGGCGCCTTCCCTGAACTGTCTTGAGGACCTTCCCATCAAATTGTCTGTAGCCCTCCCGAACATCAGGATGAAATCGAATCTTGAGCGTCACCGGATCGATGCCAATCTTGTTCAGGTCAAACAGCGTGTGAATGTCCGCTCGAAACAGGAGACCATTCTCTTCGTGGTTCGTGCCACCGCCTCTATACGGATCGATGTGCGCGGCCTCGAGAACATCAACGATGAGACACCCCGTGACGACACAGCGCTCCGAATATCGAGCGAGAAGTTTGTTTCGAAACTCGCCCTGGCCGCGACGCCTGAAAATGTCTTGCGTTACTCGGTCACGCGCGTCGCGAGTTGGCTTCGTGTACGGCTCGCTGTCAGCTTCGTCCGCCGCTGGTGCGAGTCGCGAGTCCTCTGCCTGCGACTGAAAGAGCGATTGAATCACATTCTTCAATCTTGGATGCTGCCGCTCGTACGCGCGTTGAATCACATCACACTTCTTCGGTCGAAGCGGGTAGACAGTCTTTGGCGCAAGCAATTCATGGGAGAAGTCCACCGCATCCTTCACGATCCAGTCGACCAGTCGAACGTGCCGTTGATCGCTGTTGGTGCGTACCGGGTTTCTGCGATCTCTCGGAGCGAGATAACCGCTAGTAACCCTCCCGATCCCGACAACGCGCCGTTTGCCGTCGTTCGCAACGACGATGTCCCCGATGCGCATCTCATTCGTGAATTGCCAAATGGACGAGACGTCGTTTGTATATGAACCGAGTCCACGTCCATATCGACGCGCGAGCTCCTTTCCAACGGCCTTCCTGTCCATAAGACTCTTGTACGAGAGAGTCCACGGGTGAAGCCATCCGATAGCGATGCACCCGTACCGGATGCACTCATCCCACTAGCACGCATTTTCTCCGGGGGCAATTTTCCAGACGCGGCATCCTGCTTCCGTGCCGCCACCCGAGCGCTTGTTGTTTTTCATCCCAGTACGCTATCCATGTGTGAAACGTGCGCGGGCCCGGGTGCCTGAGTTGACCGAGCATGGGAGTGCAACATGAACAAAGATCTCGAATCGTTACTCAATCGAACTTCGAAATCCGCACCAATCAGTTCGGCTTCCACGCCACGGTCGCACACTCAGCAGATCGACCCACCTCAGCCTCCGCCACGCGGCGAGGAGTTCGCGCATCGAAGTCCGCAAGAACTCATGGATGAAATCGCTTCGCTCGATGCTGAGAGCGCTGATGTGCTGAGCAACATCAACGAGCCGCTGGGAAAGGTGGCACCCGATGCCTAAGAAAATCGAAGTCCTCTCGCGCGAAGTGCGACTCACGGGAGTCAACGATCAGGACTACATCTGTCTCACCGACATTGCGCGCTACAAGGATCCAGTGCGCACCGACTATTTGATCTTCAACTGGCTGCGCAGTCGCAACACGATCGAGTTCCTCGGCATCTGGGAGCAAATCAATAATCCCGCTTTTAATCCCATCGAATTCGATGGGATTAGAAAGCAGGCCGGCCTCAACAGTTTCATTCTGACCGCCAAACAATGGATCGAGCGCACTGGCGCCATCGGCATCCAGTCGAAGGCCGGGCGCTACGGTGGCACCTACGCCCACACCGACATTGCCTTCGAGTTTGCCTCGTGGATTTCTGTGGAGTTCAAGCTCTACCTCATCAAGGAGTTTCAGCGGCTCAAAGAGACGGAGCGCAAGACGCTCGGCTGGGACATCCGCCGCAATCTCGCCAAGATCAACTATCGCATTCACACCGACGCGATCCAGACGCACCTCATTCCGCCGGAACTCGGCAAGGCGCAGGTCAATCTCGTCTATGCGAGCGAAGCTGATGTGTTGAACATGGCGCTCTTCGGCCAGACTGCAGCGCAGTGGCGCGCAGAGCATCCACGCGAGAAGGGCAACATCAGAGATCAGGCCACGGGTGCGCAACTCGTGTGCTTGTCGAACCTCGAGAACCTCAACGCCCATTTCATCGGGCAGGACTTGCCTCAGGCCGAGCGCCTCACCCGCCTCAACCAAACCGCCATCAAGCAGATGAAACTGCTCACGAGCGATGAGCGGACGCCGAAGTTGCCGGATTCCTCGCGGGTCGCCAGCCCGCCGTCGCACCCCTGGCTTGACAACTGACATACCGTATGTCATACTATGCCATGAACAGCCGGGAGGTCGTCAGACGGCTTGAGGCCGATGGTTGGGTGCTGGCGCGCACTCGCGGGAGTCATCGGCAGTACCGCCATCCGACGAAACCTGGGCTTGTCACGGTTCCACATTCCAAGCGAGACCTGCCGCTTGGGACTCTTCGCAGCATCGCCAAGCAGGCTGGCTGGACAACCCCATGAACTATCCCGTTGTGATTCACAAGGAACCGCGCAGCGACTATGGCGTCTCGGTTCCTGATCTCCCCGGCTGCATCTCGGCCGGGCGCACCATCGACGAAGCCTTGGCGATGGTGCGGGAAGCGATCGAACTTCACCTAGAGGGACTGATCGAAGAGAGCGGAGTGATCCCCCTTCCGTCGCTCCTTGAGAAGTTGCGGACGAACCAAGAGTTCCGCGGCGGGACATGGGCGATAGTCACGGTTGACGAGACCTCGCTGCGCGTCAGGTTTGCCCGCATCGGTGTGACCATGCCCCAGCGCGTCTTGGACGCGATCGATCGGCACGCCAAGCACACGGGCGAAACCCGCTCGGGCTTGCTCGCGCGCGCTGCTGCCAAGTACATCGGCCGCGATGATGGCTCACTTCCCCAAGCCAAACGCGGCGGCGCGAAACTCCGCGCGCTGCGCAAGCGCGTGAGCGTGCGCGCGACGAAGCGGAGATGAGATTCCTGAGTTTTTCATTGTTGACTCCGCTGTTGAAGTGTGTCGAGTTCTGCGAGTCTGGAGACGCCCCCAAACGCCAATTCGAATGCGAACTCGGCTTGGCTGCAGAACGGAGCAGCGTCTTGCGTCAGCGCGGCGTCTCACTCGCAAGCTTCCCAACGCCTGTAGCGGCAGCGGAGCAATGGGCCGCCGCTTCACTTCCACTGGCACCCGAGATGGGCTGAGTAACTGGCGCAGTAGCATTATTCTTTGATGGACTTCTGGGACGTTCACAACTTCGGGTTCGTGATCTGCATGTGTTTTTTTCCGCGCCTGACATTGCTCTTCTCTTCGGTCCAGAGCGGCGGGCTGTTTTGGTGGTTGGGCTGGCTGGTCGCGCCGCGGCTGCTCGTGGCGATTCTTGCTACAAAATTCTATTGGGACACGAACGCACTTCTGGTCGTAGTGACTTGGATCTGGGCTTGTGTGGGTGAGGGCCGTGAAAAGGACGCACTCCGCTAGGAGTTGCTCTGATCGGCGCGCCAATCGTGAGAGACTTGGCAGACACTCATTCGCGGCGAGCGTGCTCTCCCCCTGCGTCATCGATGTCTGGAACCGAAGCATGGTCGGATGGAGCATGAACCACACATCGTGTGCAACGAAGCATGAGTCGTGCGAGAGATCGCTACGACTCGCGCCAAAGCGCGAGGCGCGACCTTCGAATGGATCGAAGTCCGGTCTCTGCGCGATCAAACGCACGGCTCACTTGCTTTCGCGTGGCTGTCTCAGCCCTCCACAGTTTGAACCGGCCATACGAATTGGTTTGTAGTGTCGAGGCTCAGCGAAAACTGGAACTTTGACTACCTCAAGAGCCCCGAGATCGCCGCACGCATAGGTTCAAGGTCCACCATCATCGTGTCCCAAAGGAGCCGGTGATCCACCCCGTCATAACCGTGCGAGATGATGTTGCGCAGCCCGATCGCCTGCCTCGCAGCGGGAATCTGGGCGAAGACCGCTGGATTCACGCGTTCGAGCCGCCGAAGTGCTTCGCCAAGAATCTCGAACCGTCGCTCAACGATGGCTTGAAGGTCGCGATCCTTGAGCAAATCATCGAGTGACTTCGTCTGCGCCTTCGAGAGCAGGTCGTCGACTTGCGCTCGAGCATCCTCGAGAAGCGCTTGCGTCTCAGGCTGCGGCATAGACGGGAATCCGTGTCGCCTTGTGGATTGCGGCCCAAGTCGGGTTACGAATCCCATGCACGCTGATGAGATCTACGCGGCGACCGAGAAGTGCCTGCGCCGCGATGTGGAACGCGACTGCGCGCCGCGCGATCCCTGGCAGGTAGTTCCCGAAATCGACGAGAAGGTCGATATCGCTCGTTGTCGGATTGAATTCTCCACGCGCAGCCGAGCCGACGAGCCAGACGGCTTTCAGTCCATGAGATGCGGCAAGCGATGCCAGTTCTGGAAAGCGGCTCGAGATTGCTTCCGGAGGTCTCACTCGATCAGTCTAGCAGGGCGATGTAGGAATCCTCCTTCGTTGGACCCTCGACAACATCAGTGCGGTAGTCAATCGCCGCCAGCCCGAACGCGGCACGCGCGCACACAACTCTTGAATCGGGCAATGAGTGTCGAAAAACGACACTGGATGCCCGATTCAGAAGAGATGGGGTGAAACTCAACGCACGCGGTTGGATTCGAACCAACGACCCTCGGTTTCGAAGACCGATGC
>CAYHFW010000024.1:0-37469 GCA_964355975.1 uncultured Singulisphaera sp. | reverse complement strand
TTGCTCGGCTCGGGAACTCGCGCGAGCGAAGATTCCGCCGCTGACTCGCAAGCGAACATTCGTCGCACCAAATCTCGTTCTTTGGAAGGAATGACCTGCTCAGTGATGCGTTCTTTCCAAAGAACGACTGCGCGTGCGAGGCAAGCCATCAAGCCAGCGCGATCGCGGCGGAATGCTTCACTCGGCGCTCAAACAGCCCTCGCCGAGCTGCGCAGACTTGCTCGGCTCGGGAACTCGCGCGAGCGAAGATTCCGCCGCTGGCACGCATGCGGACAATGTCGTCAAAGAACGGTTGCGCGCGAGGTCGAACGGGGGACTTGCCCCAAGAGCGCACTGCCATTAGTATGTGGGGCTCGATCAGTTCACCAGCGGAGCATCCAACTATGGCGCACAAAAAAGGTCAAGGTTCAACACAAAACGGTCGCGACTCGAACGCGCAGTTCCGTGGCATCAAGAAGTCAGGCGGACAGCTCACACAAGCTGGCGCAGTCTTGGTGAGTCAGTGCGGTACGAAGTGGAAGGCTGGGTACCTCGTCCATCAGGGACGCGATTACACGCTCACCGCACTCGTCGATGGGACTGTTCGCTTTCGCGGTCGAAACGTCGACATCATTCCGTCCGACCCGACGACGCCCCGCTTGGCAATCGATCGGTAACTCGCGTCTCGAAATTCAGAGTTTCGCATGTGGGTCACCTTCTGAGTGTGCCCACGCGGAGTTCTGAGCGCACAAGGAATTCTGCATGTTCGTTGATACCGCAATCATCTCGATTCGTTCGGGAAAGGGCGGCAAGGGATCGACCCATCTTCTGCGACTCAAGGGAAACGCCAAGGGCGGCCCCGATGGTGGCGATGGTGGCAAGGGCGGCGACATCATTGTCGTGGGTGATCCACATGTCGACACACTCATTCAGTTTGGCTACCGGCCGCACTGGTTTGCCGAAGACGGAGAATCTGGCTCGCGCAAGAGTTGCGCAGGCAAGGCTGGAGTCGACTGCATTCTTCCAGTTCCACTTGGTTCTCAGATCTTTGATGCTGACACGGATGAACTGCTCGCCGATATCACCAAGCCTGGCCAGACCGCACTGATCGCGCGCGGTGGCGGTGGAGGACTCGGCAACGAGAACTTCAAGACTGCAGTGCACCAAACTCCAACCGAGGCGACGCCGGGCGGCCCAGCAATCGAGCGGCGCATCCGAATGGAACTCTGCCTCATCGCAGATGTGGGGCTTGTTGGACTGCCAAACGCCGGAAAGAGCACACTTTTGAGCGCGACGACACGCGCGCAGCCCAAGATTGCCGACTATCCATTCACGACTCTTGCACCACAACTTGGAATCGCAGAACTCACCGATGATCGTCGGCTCGTGATTGCGGATCTTCCAGGACTCATCGAGGGGGCATCCCAAGGTGTTGGTTTGGGGCACGATTTTCTGAAGCACATCGAGCGCACACGCGCGATCGTGCATGTCTTAGACATCGCGCCCGCTGATGGAAGCGATCCACTTGAGAATCACAAGAAGATTCGCCGCGAGCTGGCCGAGTTCAGCGAGCACCTTGCGCGGACCAAAGAAATCGTGGTGCTCAACAAGATTGATCTCGTTGCACCAGACGAGCGCGCGCAAGTTGCCCGCGACCTGATTGCACGATTTGAAAAAGAGCGTGGAATTCGACCACTCATTGCAAGCGGAGCGAGTGGTGAAGGTGTGCGAGCTGTGTTGGAGGGGGCGTGGGACCTCACACGCCGCGTGCGCGAAGAGTTTGCGCCTACTCCTCGTCAAACCCTCGACTGATCAACTTCAAGATATCTGCGAGTGCTTGGCCCTCGTCGCTGCCTTCGCAGGTGATCTCGAGGATCGTGCCGTCTGTCGCGGCGAGCAGCAGCATTTGCATGATGCTCTTTCCATCCACCCACTCATCCGAGTCGACGCGACGCACTTGCACCGTTGCGCAAAATGAATTCGCGAGTTGCACGAAACTCATCGCGGGTCGCGCGTGCAATCCAAGTCGATTGATGATCGTCGCATGACCGTTCGCCACGGAGGTGCTCTAGCGGTTGAGGGGGGTCGCGTCTGTCTCGTCAAGAAGGGTGACGACATCTTCCACCGTGCGCGCTTGGCGCAAGAAGCGTCGAAACGACTCTTGGCTGAGGGCGCCGAAGACCGACTCCATCGCGCCAAGATGCGATTCGAGATTTCCAAGCGGGCTCAACATAAAAACCACCGCGAAGACGGGCTGGCGGTCGAGTGAATTGAAGTCGATTCCGCCCGTTGAAAGACCGATTGCCGCATAGGGCTTCGTCACAAGCGCAGTCTTGGCATGGGGGACCGCAACACCGTGACCGAAACCAGTAGAACCCTTTCGTTCGCGCGCGGCGGTTTCTTTGATGAGTGTTGCGCGCGCATCGGTCGAGACAACGCCCGCGGCGATCAAGCCGTCGAGCAGTTCGCCGATCACCAGATCCCGTTTCGAAGATTGAAGCACAGGAAAAATCGCCTTCGTCACGATGATGTCACGCAGCTTCATGGTGTCGACATCCTATCGACCGCCGCGCACGCGGGTGGCGATGCGTTGCCAACCCGCATGCGCGTCGATCAGTGTGGCGCTACGAACGATGGTGATGGCGAAGCTTGTCCTTGTAACACGAGAGTTGTCGCGCGCCGCGATCGACGGCGATGTCAACACACGCGTAGAGGTCATTGTGCTCTGAGTTACAGATGAAATCTTGGTGGCGCTCGACGTCTGAGCGAATCTCGACGTGGTATCCGTGGGGGGCGCGCTCGACTGTGACTGCGAGCTGTTGCAGCCCAGAGAAGAAGCGTGGCAACTTGCCGACCTTTGCCTTGATGTACTTCGTGATGGCCTCGGTCAGTTCCATGTGTTTTGCACTGATAGTGATGAGCACGATTGAGTCCTCCATGTCTATGACGCCTGGCGAACCTTCAGCCATGCATCGGCAACCGCTGCCGCAGGGATCCCGTCAACGCGCGCCAAGACATCCGGCGCTCGACGCGACGACATCATGCACAACCTTGCAAAAAGATGGTAGCCCCGCACGATGCTCTGTCCATCCCCACGGCGCAAGTAATTTTCGCCCAGCGCACGTTGGTTCGCGCGCTGAGAGATTCTCTTGTTGGGTGGAGGGGGCGGAGTTGTTCAAGGAGGCAACGCATGTCCTGATGCCAGTGTCAGACGAACTATCGAATACATCTTTCCCCTGCGGTAGCGAACTTGCAGATTTTCTCCAGCGCGCAGGGGGGCAGTGACGAGCAAAAAATCAGCGACTGACCGAACTTCCTGCCCTTTGATCTCGGTCAGAACATCACCAACCGCGAGTCCAGCGGCGAGGGCAGGGCCGCCAGGTTGGAGCGAGTCGATGCGCACTCCATCGGCGACCCCCGAGATGCCAACCCCCATCACTCCATCACCCGCGTCGATCGTCGAGTCGCGGCGGCCATTGGCCGTGACCCACGCCTTCCACATCCCGTCAATCCTTCCGATCGGTGCATCGAGAACCAGTTCGAGAGCGCGCCGCCCAGTCGAATCTTCGCCGTATCCAGCGGTGTAGAGGGCGTACCACGCACCGAGTTTGCCGTGTGCGGCAAGAAACATGAGCATCGACCGAGCCTGCGCGTAGTTCAACTCAGGCTGCGCCATGAACGATGCGTTGTCGAGTGCAAGAAAATCGATCCAAGCGGTGCTCTTCTCGTTACGGATCCGGTCGAGCATTTCGTTCGATCGCAGATTCGAGAGGATGACCGGCTCGCCGTTCGCACCCACGCGCCACTCCTCAAACAGAGTCGCAAGCCCCTCTTGGATCCAGATTGGATGGTGCTGTCGCCGTCGCTGCATGTCGCCGAAGTGCAGCACGTGCGTGTACTCGTGCCGGAGTGTCGCTCCTGTCTCGCGCGTCACGAGCCTGCGCGCCTCGTGCACGTAGAGACCTCCATGCTGGGGATTCTCAAAGAATGCTGCGGCGTCTTTGGGAGTCGCGACCACGAGCAGGACGCGGTCCTGTTGGATCTCGCCGAAGAGTGACTTGCGCAGAGTTTGCGAGAGCGCGGTGAGCATGGCGATGGCCTTGTCGACTCCCTCGCGTTCGATCGCGCTGGCAATGATCAAGTTCAAGTCGTCGTGTGTTTCGGTGCGGTACTTGCCTTTCGAAAACCGAGCGGTCCACTCGCGCAAAGATTGCTGAGCGATCGTCTCATCTCGCAATGTCGGATCGAGTTGCTTGGCACGCTCTCTCGCGCGCTCAGCATCTTCGCGAAACTGGTGGCGCACGGCGCGCACTTGTTCCCACGACTCATGCGCACGCAGGCGAGCGAGGCTCGGGTCTTCGTCGAGCGCTCGATCATCGACCAAACCAGCGCGAATCGCGCGAATTGCGTACGTAGCGGCGGCGCGCGCATCGGCACATCTGCACGCAGTTCGTGCCCCATCGAGAAGGACCTGCGCATCATCGGGATGGGTGGTCAGAAACAAATCGATCAGAGCGAGCGCCTCGGTGTGTCTCTGCGCACTCGTCAGTCGAGCAAGATTGAGCTCGAGCTGGCTGCGTGTTGGGGTGGGCGGAGCCTGCGAATCGTCCGTGCCAAGCGCAGCAGAGGCGAGCAGGAGGACGCAGAAAAACATCGTTGAGATGCTAGCGCTGCCGATCGACCCAGCAACGAATCGCCTGCGGATAGGCGATGCACTCTTCGACGAAGACTCTTGCGGCGAGCGACTGCGGCGAGTCGTCGTCGCGCACCGCGATCGTGCGCTGCACGAGCGTTTCGCCATGGTCGTATTGATCGTCGACGAGATGCACGGTGCATCCAGTGTGTGAGGCGCGCGCTGCGATGACCGCCTCGTGCACATGCTTGCCGTACATGCCTCGACCGCCGAAAGCCGGAAGCAACGCCGGATGAATGTTGAGAACCCGTCCTGCCCACTCTCCAACGCGAAAAGGACGCAGATACCCCGCAAGCAGGATGAGGTCGATGTTGTGCGCACGAAGCAGCGCATCAAGCGCGTCGCTCGCGGGACCGCTGGGTGCTCCCGCGACCACGACGACTTCACGCCCATCGCCCGCGCAGCGCGTGACGGCTGCGATGTCCTTTCGGTGAGCAACAACGAGAGCGATGTGCACCGGCAACTCGCCGCGCGCCTCGCAGGCGATGAGGTTTTGCGCGGTTGTTCCCCCTCCTGAAACGAGAACCGCTGCGCGCCGAGGGTGCACTGGCAGGCTCACGTGCGCCGTTCCACATCGTCGCTCGAGAGCGTCGCAGGACTCGAAAAGGCAATTGGCTTGTGGTCGGGACCAAGCGCGACCATCTTCACGATCGATTCGGTCACACGGACATTCTTGCCCGATGAGTACCGCTCGGCTTCGACCAGAATTCGAATCGTGACCGACGAGCGTCCGGTCGCCATGGTTGTCGCTCTCAGTGTCACGAGTTCGCCGACGAAAACGGGAGCGACGAACTCAATGCGCTCGACCAAGACGGTGACCCAGCGATGAAGTCCAAGCGACCGCGCGTGCACGTACGCCGCCTGATCGATGTAGCTCATGATCACGCCGCCGAAGACCGTGCCACTGTGATTGGTGTCGCGCGGCATCGTCATCACGCGCAGGACAAGGTTGCCGTCGGGATGCGTCATTTGTTCGATCGTAACCGTTGCGGTGGCTTGATCGCGCGTTTGGGTTTCACTGGACTTGGTGTCGCGCCGCGATCTGATCGCCCAGGGAGTATCCGGCGCAAGTAGAAGCCAGTGCTGCTCGTGGGGTGTTCAGCGACTTCTTCAGGGGTGCCGACTGTGATGAGCGATCCGCCTCCTTCGCCACCTTCAGGTCCTAAGTCAATCAGCCAATCGGCGCACTTGATGACGTCGAGGTTGTGCTCGATCACAACGAGCGTGTGACCGTTGTCGCGCAATCGGTGCAGCACAGTCAGCAGCCGATGCACATCGGCGAAGTGCAGCCCCGTCGTCGGTTCGTCGAGTACGTAGAGCGTGTGACCGCTTGATTGATTTCCAAGTTCGGTTGCAAGTTTGATCCGCTGTGCCTCGCCGCCAGACATCGTGGTCGACGCCTGTCCAAGTTGCAGGTATCCCAGTCCAACGTCGCGCAGGCAGGCGAGCATGCGTTCGATCTTGATGTGCGCACTGAAAAAGGTGCAGGCATCGTCCACGGTCATCGCGAGCACATCGGCGATCGTCTTGTCGCGGTAGCGAATCTCAAGTGTTTCTCGGTTGTACCGCGTGCCACGGCAGGCATCGCACTGCACGAAGACATCTGGAAGAAAGTGCATCTCGATTCGTCGAACGCCTTGTCCTTGGCAGGCCTCGCATCGGCCGCCCTTCACATTGAATGAGAATCTTCCGAGTTCATAGCCGCGAATCTTCGCCTCGGGCACGCGGGCGAAAGTCTGCCGAATAGCATCAAAAATGCCTGTGTATGTCGCCGGATTCGAACGCGGCGTGCGGCCGATGGGTGTTTGGTCCACCTCGACGACCCGGTCGACTTGAGCCAATCCAGTGATTGCAGTGTGCTTTCCGGCAACGATGCGCGTGCCCATCACCTCGTGCTGCGCCGCCTTCAACAGAATGTCTCCAACGAGTGTGCTCTTGCCACTCCCCGAGACGCCTGTGACGCAAATCATTCCTCCGAGCGGGAAGGTCACGTCGATCTGTTTGAGATTGTTCTCGCATGCCCCCTTGACAGTGATGGCGCGTTTCTGACTGAGCGGTGTGCGTGTTGGTGGCACCTCGATGCGCAGCGCGCCGCTGAGATACTTGCCAGTCACGCTCGCACTCGTGGCGCAGATCACTTCCACGCTTCCTTGCGCAACGATCTTTCCTCCCTCGCATCCAGGACCTGGACCGACATCGATCAAATGATCTGCCGCGCGGATCGTGTCTTCGTCATGTTCAACGATGAGCACGGTGTTGCCGATGGTTGTGAGGTGCCGAAGGGTTGAAACAAGCCGGTCGTTGTCGCGTTGGTGCAGTCCAATGGTTGGTTCATCGAGTACATAGCAGACTCCAACGAGGCCCGAGCCGACCTGTGTCGCAAGTCGAATACGCTGGGCTTCACCTCCTGAAAGTGTCGAGGCGCTGCGGTCGAGCGTGAGGTAGTTGAGCCCGACGGATGAGAGAAACCCAAGCCGCGCATCAATCTCTTTGAGGATCGGTTGTGCGATCGTCTTCTGGGCCTTCGTGAGCCGCAGCGCACCGAGGAAGGCGCGCGAGCGATCAATCGAGAGTTCAGTCACCGCGCCGATATTGAGCGTTTCACTCTTGCCGTGCACAACGACCGCGCGTGCCTCGGGGCGAAGTCGCTTGCCGCCACAAGCGCCGCATGGGGCGGTGCTCGCGTACCCGTGCAATCGCTCCTTCATGAACTGACTTTCGGTCTCGCGAAAACGTCGGCGAAGATTTGGAAGCACCCCTTCAAACGAAAAGTCGTCACTGCCACTGGTGCCCGTTGTGCCATGCAGCAATAGTGTGCGAGTCGGTGCTGGAAGATCCGCCCAGGGAATCGTCGGATCACTCTTGGTCTGCGCACAAAACTTCTTGATCGCGCGCGAGTACCACATGTTCATTCGTCGCCCGTTCTTGCGCCAGGGTTCGATGGCTCCATCGGCAAGAGACTTCGATGGATCTGGAATGACGAGCGCTTCTGAGAACTCGTCGCACGAACCAAGCCCTGCGCAAACAGGACAGGCGCCGTGTGGTGAGTTGAACGAGAAGAGTCGAGGCTCCATCCCTTCGAGCGAGCATTCTGGATGGTCGGCGCACGCAAACTTTTCGCTGTACCGCGTTTCGATCCAGGTGCCAGATTCTGCCTCGACGAGAATGACGAGCGCACCGTTTCCTGCTTTGAGGGCAGTTTCAACGCTCTCTGAGAGCCGTTGGCGTTCGCTCTCGGTTGCAGCGAGTCGATCCACAATCGCTTCGATGTCATGCGCCTCATAGCGCGCAAGTTTCAGCGGATTCTCGCCGCCACCCTTGAGAGCTTCGCGCAGGTCGACGATGACGCCATTGATGCGCGCGCGAATGAATCCATTTCGCTGCAGCGCCTCGGCAACATCTTTGTGGTGTCCCTTCTTTCCCCGAACGATGGGGGCGCAGACCATGATCTTCTTTTCAACCAGGGTTGTGATGATGTTCTGGACGATCTGGGTCGCCGTCGTCGCTGTGATCGAGGCGCCGCACTGCACTCCTGCAGCGTCGACATGCCAACAACGCGGATCACCGCAGCGCGCGAAGAGCAGTCGGAGGTAGTCGTAGATCTCAGTGGTTGTCGCGACGGTCGACCGGGGGGTATGGCCGCCAGAGCGTTGTTCAATCGCGATTGTGGGGGGGAGCCCAGTCACCGATTCGACATCGGGCTTCTTCATCTGGTCGAGAAACTGCCGCGCATATGCGGAAAGGCTCTCCATGTACTTGCGCTGTCCCTCGGCGAAGATCGTGTCAAAGGCGAGAGAACTCTTGCCGCTGCCAGAGACCCCGGTGATTACGACCATCTGGTCGCGCGGGATATGCACGTCTATCCCCCGCAAATTGTGCTCTCGCGCTCCCTTGACCGAGATACATCGCGGCTGGTTTGCAGAAAAACGAGGGTCGTCAGACATGGAAGATCGAAGGTTATCCCCCAAACTTCAGGGGAATTCGTTCAAAGAAAAGTGGCAATTGTGATGAATCGGTTCATAGTACGTCAACGAATTGTGCATCCGGTGGCGGTCTTTGACCGAATTGAATGAGCGAGAGTATTTGATGGCCACCACCACTATCACACAGCCCAGGAACACACAGCCGAGCCAAGCTGCACCAGTGCAGTTGCGTGTTCGGCCATCCGCTGTTTCCTCGGACAGTGTGACAACCGTGCGCGACCTCGATGCCGAGATTCTTGACCGTACGTCGCGCATCCGCCTTCGAAGTTCGACTCAGTCGCGCCGACTGTAAGAGAGCCGAGCGCTTCAACGCGGCAGGCATTGTGTGCCGCGCTTCAACGCAGCAACCAGAATTTCAGATCAGTTGCTTAGGCCTTCGGTGGTCGCTTCGCGCTGGTGGATGCTGATCCGGGTGCGCGTTTGTTCTTCGTCGTTGCGCGCGAAGCAGATTCCTCACGCCGCGTTGCTGTTTCTTGCGTCGATGCACGAACCCGCGCCAGTTCATCGCGCAATTTGGCGGCGCGCTCAAACTCGAGTGTTTGCGATGCCTCGAGCATCTCAGCTTCGAGTTCTTCGATCAATACTTCTCGAGGCACCGTGCGCGAAGGCTTGCGAGCCGCATGACTCGCGCGATCGCTCTCAACCTCGCTCTCGAGCGCTCGGCGATTCTCTTTGATGATTGTGCGAGGGATGATGCCATGCGCGCTGTTGTGCGCAAGTTGCAGCGCGCGCCGTCGGTTGACTTCGTCGATGGCGTTCTGCATCTGTGGGGTGACACGATCGGCATAGAGGATGCACAGAGCATCTGCGTTGCGCGCCGCGCGCCCCATCGTCTGGATCAAACTCGACTCGCTTCGCAAGAAGCCTTGCTTGTCGGCATCGAGAATTGCCACGAGGGCAACCTCTGGAAGGTCGAGTCCTTCACGCAGCAAGTTGACTCCCACGAGCACATCGAACTCGCCGTCGCGCAAGTCGCGCAGGATCTCGAGTCGCTCGAGGGTTTCAATGTCACTGTGCAAGTAGCGCACGCGCACCCCAGCCTCGTGCATGTAGTTGGTGAGTTCTTCACAGAGGCGTTTCGTGAGCGCCGTCACAAGCGTGCGTTGATTGCGTGCGGTCACTGGGCCGATCGCTGCAAGCAAGTCTGGAATCTGCCCACGCGCGGGTCGCACCTCGACGGGTGGATCGACGAGCCCAGTTGGACGCAGGATCTGTTGAGCGACGATTCCGCCAGATTTCTCGAGTTCGTACGGGGCAGGGGTCGCGCTCACGAAGACGCACTGCGGAGAGAGCTGCTGCCATTCATCGAATGTCAGCGGTCGGTTGTCGAGCGCGCTGGGAAGTCGAAATCCATGCGTGATCAGCGTCTCCTTTCGAGCGCGGTCGCCGAAGTACATCCCCCGAACTTGCGGAACACTCGCGTGGCTCTCATCGATAAAGAGCAACCAATCATCGACGCCTCCACCGGGCACTTGGCGAAAATAATCGAGCAGGCACGAACTGCGTGATCCCGCTGGTCGTCCCTCCATGTGGCGTGCGTAATTCTCGATGCCAGGGCAAACACCTGTCTCGGTGAGCAACTCGAGGTCGTAGCGCGTGCGGCCGAGCAACCGTTGCGCTTCGAGCAGTTTTCCATCCGATTGCAACTGTGCGACCTGCTCATTCATCTCGCTGCGGATTGAGCTGACTGCGCGCGCCATTTGGTCGTGCGCCATCATGTAGTGCACGGCGGGAAAAATGAAAATGCGATCGTCCGTGCCGAGCACCTCGCCCGTGAGCGAGTCGATTCGCTCGAGGCGATCCACGACATCGCCAAAGAGTTCGATTCGAATCGCATGCTGTTCAGATGCTGGCCAAACCTCGATGCAATCGCCGCGCACTCGATAGCAACCGCGCTGCGGAGCGACATCGTTGCGGCGGTACTGCATCGCGTGCAATGCGAGCAGCAGCCCGCGCCGATCGATCGGCTCTCCGCGGGTCACCATCGCGGTCTTGTTCGCATACTCCTGCGGGGATCCCAAGCCATAGATGCATGAGACGCTCGCGACGACGATCGTGTCGCGTCGATGCAGCAGGTGGCTGGTGGCCGCAAGCCGCAGTCGATCGAGGTCGGCGTTGCGCGACGCATCTTTTTCGATGTAGATGTCGCGTTGTGGGATGTACGCCTCGGGCTGATAGAAGTCGTAGTACGACACGAAGTATGCGACGGCATTGCGCGGAAAGAGCGCCTTCATTTCTTCGTAGAGTTGCGCCGCAAGCGTCTTGTTGTGGGTCATGATGAGTGTCGGGCGCTGCATGCGCTCGATCACATTCGCCATCGTGAAGGTCTTGCCAGTGCCAGTGGCTCCAAGCAGCGTCTGATACTTCTTGCCATCACGAATTCCCTGGCAGAGTTGGTCGATCGCCTGCGGCTGGTCTCCGGCTGGGGCGAATGTCGATTGGAGCTGAAAGGGAATTGCCATTGGCTAGTCTCGCGCGGCGGTGAGTAACTCGCGCGGTGCGCGACGCACCAATCGCAGCACTGCAGGAAGTGTCGCGCAGAGTGAAGTAAGGGAGACGGCTGAGATGCCGCTGAGAATCACAACCCATGAAAGATCGAGATTGAGCGTGAGTCCCATGAGATCACGGTAGACGTGCGTGCCCATCCATGCGACATGCACTCCAAAAAGTGTTCCAACAATGCCTGCGGTCACTCCGATGATGATCGACTCAGCGAGAACGAGCCTGCAAATCGAGCCGCGACTCGATCCAATGGCCTGAAGCACGCCAAACTCATAGGCGCGCACCGCGACCCCCGCGGTGATCACGCTGCCAGCAGCGAATGAGGCGAGCACGAGCGCGCCGACTGCGACGAGGGTGCTGATCGTGAGCATGATTGCGCCGATGTTCAAGATTTCTTTGCGAATGCCCCGTCCGCTCGCAAAGATCGCACCGAGGGCATCCTCATCGACCTTGCGGGCGATCGCCTCTTCGTCGGACTGCGTTGCCCCCTCGGCGATCGCCAATTGCACGAGGAACGCCTCGCGCGTACCGAAGTGTTTTTCGACGGCGTCGAAGTCCATGAAGACGCATCCGACGGCGTGCTCCATGTACATGCTGCGGATTCCAAAGAACTGCGTCGCCACATCAAGCCCAGCCGCGCCGACAACACCGACCACCTCGAAAGGGTGGTGATCGCGGTCGGTGCCGAGTTGCAGGATCGATCCGATCCCAACGCCGCGCGCCGTCTGAAACTCTTGCGCGACGAGAATTGCATTTCCCTCGCGCAAGCGCTTCGCTGCACTCTGTTGGTCGCCCGCGATCCACTCGAGGCGATTGAGTTCGAAGAAGGGCACTGAGTCGAAGCCAACGCAGACAATGTTGTTGGTCGAGATTCCGTCGAGTCCGAAGACTTGCCCTCCGACGACCTTGAGTGGCAGGTATCCGACAGCTGCGGCAGCCGTCACTCCAGGAAGATTTCGAAGGCGCTCAGTCTCTGTTGCAGAGAAACCACTCGATTTCATCACGAATGCGTCGCCGAATCGCACGCGCTGCGTCATGTTCTCAAGGATGGCGCTTCCGTTACTCCACGTGCTCACGAGAATGCCGACGCCAATCATGAGCGCGCCAGAGATGAGTCCCATCCTCCAGAGACTTGCGGTGAGTGAGCCGCGCAAGAGTCCCGGCGCGATGCGCAGCAATCGTTCGAGGAGAGGTGCGAACACTCCGCCGAGCAGAGCGAGTGCAGGCACTGCCAAGATGAACCAACCGATGTGCAAGAGGGGCAGCCCGGCGAACGCGTACCACCAGAATCGTGTCTGCGGATCGGTGAACGTTGTCAGCGCAAGTTGTGCCAGCAGGCAAGTGACTCCGATTCCAAGGGCGATCCAGAGCGCGCTGCGCTGCGGGTGAGTTGCTTGCGGCGCGAGCGCGCGCAGTACCGAGACCCGCGAGGCGGTCCATGCGGGCCAGAGCGCCCCTAGAACACCCGCGCCGGTCGAGCCGGCCAGGGCGAGTGCGATTCCAAACCATGAGATCGAGAGTCCCGCAGGCAAGAGGTTCGAATAGAACTTCACCATTCCCGCGGCGAGCGCGATTGCAAGGGGAACTCCAGCGGCTCCTGCGCCCAATCCGATCGCCGCACCTGCGAGCACTTGCCCGACGAAGAGTTGCCCGCGCGATGCCCCGATGCAACGCGCCATCGCGAATGCCCGCTGCTGCTCATTGAGCGCTGTGGTCATCGCCGTCGCAATGATGAATGCGCAGCAGAGAAAGGCGAGCATCGTTCCAAGCGAGAGGGCGATGCGACCCTCTTGAGCGATGTTGGAGAGTCCACTCGTTGCAAGGTCGGTGCTCTCGAGTTTCAGCGGAGGAACAACGAGGTTCGAATGTTGTGCAATCCACGCATCGGTCGTGAGGTGTTTTTCAAGAACGATCGAGACTGAGTAGATCGTTGCAGGATGGTCGGTCGCTTCGGCAAGCACTGAGCGTGAGAGAAGTGCGGTGGGACGTTGCAACGCGCCGAGCATCGGACGTTCGTAGATCCCCGTGACGATCAGTTCAATTGGATCGCCAAACTGCACGATCCGAAGGCGCGTTCTAGGCTCTGCGCCTAGCCGTTCCTGCGCGACTGGATCGAGGGCGATCTCATTCTCACTGAGTGGCGCGCGGCCGACGCGGTATCGCTTCTGCGCGAATGGGGCGTCGCTGCGCAAGTCGACTCCGCGGCAACTGAGTGTCGTGCGCTGTGGCGGGGCACTCTCGCTCGCCGAGGCATCCGAGCGTTCGACTGCAATCGTTCCCGTGAGTCGACCCGCGGCTGCGACGACTCCACTCCATCCTTGAACCTGCGCGATGAGTGATTCGTCAAACTCGCTGCCGTGTTCATGCACAACCACGGCATCCGCTTCGCCGATGAGTCCTTGCACCCGTGCTGTGATGTTCACAAGGGCGGTCGAGAGCGCGCAGCTCACGGTGACGACGAGCATCGATGCGAGGGCCACCGAAACGCCGACGAGAACCGTACGGCTAGGCCGTCCGAACAAGCTCAGACGAGCGATGTGCCAACTGGGTGGGATCGAGTCCATGACTTTCAAAGGTTCCAGCAACGCGACCATCATTCAAGACAAATGTGCGCTGGCAGTGCGCGGCAGCGACCGCCTCATGCGTCACCATCACGACGATGATCTTGCGCTCTGCCGCAGTCTCTTCGAGCAGTCGCCAGAGCACGCCGCTGCTGTGCGAGTCGAGATTGCCGGTCGGTTCGTCGGCGAGAATGAGTGTCGGTGAAAAAAGCAGCGCGCGCGCAATGGCGACGCGCTGTTGCTCGCCACCCGAGAGTGCCTCAGGTCGGTGGTGCATGCGATCGGCGAGGCCAAGTTGTTCGAGCAACTCGCAGCCGCGCTCGCGCAGAGCTTTCGCAGGACGCCGGTCAAGCACGCCTGGAAGAATCGTGTTGTTCAACGCATCAAGTGTCGGCAAGAGATTGAACTGCTGAAAGATGATGCCGATCTCTCTGCGGCGGTAGGTGACGAGTTCTGATTCCTGCAGGGAGTGAACGCCTCGATTCGCCACCCAAATCTCGCCCGCATCAGGCCGGTCGAGTCCCGCGATGAGGTGAAGCAGCGTGCTCTTTCCACTACCTGATCGCCCCATGATTGCGTAGAAACCGGGCGCGTCAATCGTGAGATCAACTCCGCAGAGAGCTTCAACGGGAGATGCCGAGGTGTGCGATGAGGCGGCGCGATACCGCTTGTGAATCCCACGCAGATGAAGACGCGGATCAGCCGACGGGATGCTTGGCGTCATAGGTCGGGGCATCCATCAAACCAGCAAGCCCCGCCGTATCTGCGACCTTCAACTTCACGAGCCATCCGTTGCCGAAGGGATCGCTGTTCACCAGCGATGGATCTTTGACGACGAGAGCATTCACTTCGACGATCGAACCTGCCAGAACGCTGTAGACATCACTGGTGGTCTTCACGCTCTCGACCTCTCCGATGCTTGATCCAGTGCTGATTGCGGTTCCTGTGGGCTTCAAACCGACGTAGGTCACGTCGGTGAGTTCGTTGGCGGCAAACTGCGTGATGCCAACGACAACAAGGTCGCCCTCCACTCGAAACCATTCGTGCGAGTCAGTGAATTTACAATTGGATGGGCTCATTGTTGCGCGTGTCATTGTGGGTTCCTTCGTGGGGGTCGGATCATAACCACCTGATATCCTCCTTGTGCAACAAGTTCAACATGTGAGTTCTTTTCATGAGCAATCAGATTCTCCTTTCTCTTTCAGGCGCGTGTTTGGGGCGACCCATCCCGCGAAAGGGGACCACGCTCGCACTGCTCGACATGCCGCCATTCGTCGCAGAAGAACTTGAGTTGCGCGGGTTGAATCTTTCGGTCGATCTCATCCGTGGACACCCCGCAACGACACTTGAGAAGTTGCGGCATATCGCCGACCGTGCGCACTGCCCGTGCTTGGTGCTCTATCAAGACGAACCTCTCGATTTCTGCGCGAACATCGAAGCATCCACACAGGCGCTTCGCAATCTTGGACGCGCGGCGAAGTTGCTGGGTTGCAGTGAGCTTGCGATTCGTGTCGCGTGCCCTCCAACGAATGTTCACACGGTGGCGGCCACACTCAAGTCTGCACTGGGTGTGATTCAGCAGTTCGATGTGAATCTCTTGATTCGGCCATCCATCGCTCCACCGGACTCGCCGGAACAACTCATGGATCTCGTCAAAAAGATCGGTGGATTTCACATCGGCGCGATGCCAAGTTTCGCCTACGCGCATGCGACCGGCGATGGCATCGAGGCACTGCGAAAACTTGCCCCGTATTCATCGGCGATCGAGGCAACGTCAGCCGGATTCGACAAAGATGGCGCTCACACATCGTGGGATCTCAATGGATATGTCGAGGCACTCTTGTCGTTCGGATACCTCAACAAGATCTCGATCGACTGGACTGGCTCGACGAATTGGGTGGTTGGAGTTCAGAAGACGCGTGAGCGATTGATGGAACTGATGGGTCGCGGAGATCCAGTGGGATGAACTGTCCACTCATCATCACGATCGATGGTCCGGCGGGAACAGGAAAGTCATCCGCCGCTTCGGAGCTCGCGCAGCGTCTCGGCTTTGACATGCTCGACACGGGAGCGATGTACCGCGCCGTGGCGTTGCTTTCGATCGAGTCCGCGATCGACCCACACGACGAGTGCGCGCTTGCAGTTGCAATGGACAGCGCGCAGATTTCGGTCGACTTTTCTTCTCGTCCACCAGCGATTCGGCTCAATGCGCGTGATGTGCATGAGCGCATTCGTGATGCGGATGTCACACGCATCGTCTCGTTGATCGCCTCGCATCACGAGGTGCGAACGCGACTCGTACAGGCGCAGCGTGACGTTGCATCGCAACACGAACGATTGGTCACCGAAGGGCGCGATCAAGGAAGCGTTGTTTTTCCAGATGCCACAGTGCGTATCTGGCTCGATGCGCGACCGGAGGTGCGCGCACATCGCCGGTGCGAAGAGTTGCGATCGCGCGGCGAGAAAGTGGATGAGTCGCGCGTGCTTGCCGAGATCATCGAACGCGATGCCTCCGACCGAGGTCGCGCCGAGGGACCGCTGCGCAAGCCCGTGGGCGCGGATTCGATCGACACGAGCACGCTGCCGTTTGCAGCGGTGGTCGATGAACTTGAGCGGCTCGTCAGGCGACGCTTGCATGAAGCGAACAGCGGATGCGGGTGCGGGGGCAGTGCGTGAGAAATCCGCTTGCCCACCGGCGACGTGCGCCGGGTGCGGGCTTTCTGAAGACGGCGTTCTGGGATGCCGGCTCGTTGCTCTGCCAGAGTGTCGTTTCGTGGCAATACCACTTTCGTGTCGAAGGAGCATCCAACATTCCTTCCACTGGTCCTGCGATCTTTATCGCAAACCATCAATCGCTCTTTGATCCCGTCATTCATGGACTCGCCGTGGGAGATCGCGCGCCGCGACCAATGGCAAAGCAAGAACTCTTCAAGAACCCACTCTTTGGTGCAATTCTGCGGGGGTTGAACTGCATCTGCGTTCGATCGGATGGAGGCAATCGTGAGGCGATTCGTGTCGCGCTCGATGAACTCGCAGCGGGGCGAACGGTGATGCTCTACCCCGAGGGCACGCGATCGAGTGATGGAGCAGTCAAGGAGTTTCGTCGAGGCGTCGAGCTGCTCGCGCGCAAGTCGCGGGCACCGATCGTGCCGATGGGCATCGACGGTGCGTTTGACATCTGGCCCACGGGGCAATCGTTGCCGCGTTCATACGGACGAATTTGGGCAGCGGTCGGCGAGGCCATCTCTCCAGAAGCGCAAGTCGAACTATTCGCTGATCCTGCAGTGGGACTCGCGCACTTGCAGCAGCGCGTCACTGGGTTGATGCAGCATTGCCGCGCGCAACTTCGCCGCGCAACCGCGGGGGCGTACCCAGCGCATGGAGCGGCCGATGACCACTCCTGAACTGCCCGCTCAGGAACGGTCGGGGCATCCAACTCCGAGTACTCCGCGCGAAGCAGCTACGACGATTGCTCAGCGCATCATTGCTGCAGGATTCAAAGCGTATTTCGCAGGAGGATGCGTGCGCGACGAACTGCTGGGCCTTGAGCCCACGGACTTCGATCTCGCAACGGATGCGCATCCAGAGGAGATCGCGAAACTCTTTCGTGGCGCGCGCAGTGTGGGGGAGTCGTTCGGAGTCATGCTTGTGCGTTGTCATGGTCGCACCATTGAAGTCGCAACATTTCGCACCGACGGCAAGTACGACGACGGCCGCCGCCCAACGCATGTGCGCTTTGCTTCAGAAGAAGAAGATGCGCAACGCCGCGACTTCACAATCAACGGGCTCTTTCAACATCCAATCACCGGCGAGATCATCGATCATGTGCAGGGGCAGGCGGATCTCGCGGCGCGTGTGCTGCGCGCAATTGGCGACCCAGCAGCCCGTCTGAATGAAGACCGCTTGCGAACATTGCGTGGGGTGCGATTTGCGGCGCGATTTGCGCTGCGGGTCGATGGTGCCACGGCCGATGCGATTCGCGATGCCGCGCGCGATCTCATCGGAGTCAGTCGCGAGCGCACAGGTGGCGAGGTGCGCCGCATGCTGAGCCATCCGACGCGTGCCGCTGCAATCGGACTGATCGAAGAGTGGGGGCTCGATGCGCCTGCGCTCGCAGAGCCCGGTTCGAAGGGCTCGCTCGAGCGGGTGCAGGCACTTCCACCCGACGCATCGTTTGCGACCGCCCTCGCCGCATGGCATTTCGACCGTGCGCAGCGCACCACTGTGGCGGTCCGATCGCGGTGGCGCGATCCTCTCAACCTCTCGTCGCGCGAGGCAAGTGACCTTGATGGAATCTGCGCCATCGTCGAACAATTGCGCACCGCATGGGATTCCCTTGCAGTCGCTGGACAAAAGCGAATTGCGGCGCATGCGCTCTTCTTCAGTGCGCTGTCAGTGTTCGCTGGCGAAGCCCCGCAGCGCGCGGCGACAGTTCGTGAGCGCGTCGAAAAACTGGCGCAAGAATTCGGTGGACTCGCGCCGATTGCGCTGGTCAGTGGCGGAGATCTCATCGAGATGGGGTGTGCGCCTGGTCCAAGATTCAAGGCAGCCCTCGATGGGCTCTACGACCGGCAGTTAGAGGGGGTGCTCGCAACGCGGGACGAGGCGCTGCGCGTTGCTCGTGCGGAGTGGTTTTTCGAGTAGCAGCCGGCGGTTTTGCGCCGCTTCCAAGCTATGCTTCTTCGACGATGAACCACCGCAAACTCTCATGGACTCTCGCACTCGTGAGTGTCGTCGCGATCACTGGAAATGCGACCGCCCAGTCGAAGTCTCCAACCACTCCGCCTGCAACGACCAAGCCCGCAACGCCGCCGAAAGCGCCAGCCAAGGGCAAGGCAGTTGCGAAGCCTGCCGCAGCACCCGCAGCAGGTGCAAGTGCGAAGAGTGCGACTCCAGCAAACGCTGCACCGCCGGCTGCGCCCGCCGTTCCCGCCGAACAGGTCAAGACGGTCTACGTTGTGCCGATGGGATTTCGCGGCACCGGGCAATTCGGGTTGGACATCCATCCATCGGTGTATGAAAAGGTCGTTGCAGATGTCGCGCAGAAGAGACCAGACCTCGTCGTCTACGTCTTGAACTCTGCAGACGTCGATACCGTCGCGTACATGGGCGATGATCCGCGCGAGGCGGGTGTCTTCGATGACGATTCAATTCGAAAAATGACTCGAGATTTGAAAGCCGCGATCGAGGCGAGCGGTGCCGAGCAGGTGATGGTCGTTCGCGATGCGGTGGGATACAGCGCACTCCTTGGACTCTCGTGGCCAGACATGTATATGACCGAGACCGCCCGCCTGATGGGACTCAGCAGAATTCAAGAGCGTACCCAGGTTGAAGATCCTGAAGTCTTCGCAAAGTTTCGCGAAGCATTCGTTGGAATCTGCAACGGCTTCTTGGTGTCAGGTGGATACAACCCATCGATCGGCTTGGCGATGATGCGCCCAGAGAAGATGCTCAGCGCGAGTTTCAAGGGACGTGAGATCACCTGGCGTGAGGATGACAAGGGAACATGGGTGGTCGACAACAGCGACAAGAAGTTTGCAGGGTTTACTGCGCAGTCCGCTGAAGAACTCGGACTGTCCGATGGAACGGTCGCAGACGAACTTCCTGCGATGCTCGAAGACCTCATGTATCAGCGCGGATTTCGCGAATATCAACGCATGCCCGAGGATGGGGAAGCGATCGTGCGTGAGTATGTCGATGGATGGCGCAAGGCCTATGAAACTTGCAAGAAGTCGTTCGAGACGTTTCAAGAGGCGATGGGAAATGCCTCGGGCAAGGACGAACTCAAATCGCTCAACCAGGCCAAGAGTGCGATCGACAAAGTGCTCGCGATCATGAAGAAGTACCCCGCGGTCGCCATCCGATTGAACCGAGAATTCGGTGCTGGACGCGTTGAACTCGAGACCGAAGCCTTGAAGATTCAGGAGCGCATTCGTGGACTGCGCAAGGCGCCGCCGAGCGGTGGATCGGGATCGAAGGGTTCATCGCCAGCGGGTCCTGGGCTTGGATCGGGAGGATGATCGTGAAGGAATTTTCAATGAAATCTATGACGCGCAAAAATCTTTTCTGTGCAAGCCTCGTGCTTGTGTCCCTCTGCAGTTCTGGCGCTCTCGCGCAGAAGTCGACGCCGCCAACCACCCCAACGCCAGCGAAGCCAATGCCAAAGGCGCCTCCATCGAAGGCAGCAGCGGATGGCAAAGCGCCCGAAGACGCCCCTGCGACCGTCAAGAAGCAAGTCTTTCTCCTTCCACTTGATGGCATGGTCGGTGTTGGACTGCGCCACGATGAAATGGAAGAGATGGAGAAGGCTGCTGACAAGTTTGGCCCCGGACAGATTTTCATCATCCGCATCAATTCGAATGGTGGACTCGTCATCGAGGGCGACATGATTGCCACGACCTTGACCCGAATCAAGAACAAACACCGCCTCGTGGCGTGGGTCGAGAAGGCGATTTCGGGAGGCGCATTCACTGCGCTCTACGCGGATGAGATCTACTTCATGCCCGAGGCAGCGCTCGGGTCGATCACGATGTTGAGCGGGCGGACCGAAGTCACCGCCGTTCGCGAGGATTGGAAGAGCCGGGTCGCCGAAGCTTGCGCGAGTGGCGGACGCGATCCACTCATCGGTCCAGCGATGGTGCACTCAGCCGTCGAACTCTCGTACGACAAAGATCCAAAGACTGGAAAGGTCACCTTTTACAACGATGTAAAGCATGAGTTTGTGCTCTCGACAGCGAGCGAAAACCTCGACTTCAGCGCCACTTCGGCCGAGCACTCTGGGTTCTCAGAAGGAACCGCCGCCACCGAAGAGGCGCTTTATCGCGAACTTGGCGTCGACGATTCCACAAAGTTCGAACTCAACGATGCTGGAAAGAAGATCGCCGCGAAATGGCAAAAACTCATCAAGGGTGCGAACGAGGAAGTTCCGCTCCTGTTGCGCAAGCGTGACATCGAAGGATCATCCGCAGGCGGAATCACATTCCTCCAAGCGCGCATTCGCAACACGCAGAAGATTGTCGATTGGTTCAAGAAGTGTCCGCCGGCGATGAAGTACGAATTGAACATCCCCGAGCAGGCAATCGAGCAGTGGGAACTCGAGATCAAAGAGATGCGCAAGCAAGTCAAGGAAATGCAAAGCGCCGGGAGCTAACAAGCAGACGAGCAAGCGAGAGTGCGGCGGAATCCTTCACTCGGCGCTCAAACAGCCCTCGCCGAGCTGCGCAGACTTGCTCGGCTCGGGAACTCGCGCGAGCGAAGATTCCGCCGCGCGGTCGCAAATGAACTGTCGGCGCGTGGACGTACGCGATTCGCTGTCGTGCCCATTTCGTTCTTGTTTCGTTCTTGTTTCGTTCTTGGGGAGGAATCCTGCGCACGGTTTTCGCCGCAGTTTGCGAGTCGTCTCGCGTCACCCAACTTCGCGTCGTTGAAAGAGCGCGATGGCGATTGCGAGAATGCCCGTGATCATCAGTGCGCCGTAGGGCACGACTGAGCCGAGGTACTCGAGTGGGATCATCTGGTTCTGATTCACCGCATCGACCACCCAGAAAACCTGGAAGTTTGGGACGGCCGCGTAGGCGACTTTGCATCCATAGAGTGCTGCGAGGTCGCTGTTGAAGAGGCTCTCGTTGCTCGCCTCACGCAGCGCGTTCAGTTGCTCGAGTGCAACGATGCGACGCCCGAAGATCCAATCTGAGAGCAGTCCAAGCACGAGTACCCCAAGTGTGACACCGATGGTGAGCACTTGGCCAAGGCGCGTGCTCGCTGCAATGGCGATCGCCGAGAGCACGCAGAGGGCGAGAAACAACAGGCACAATGATGTCACGAGTTCGAGACGAAACTCATCGCTCGCTGGAATCGAACCCCAAAACGGGTCGAAGAAGAGGCTCAAGACATACGCGACGAAGAGCAGTGGACCGCCGAGCGAAATCATGATCGCCGAGAATGACTTGCCGTAAAAAAAGTTGCACCAGGTTGCCACGAATACAGTCGCACCGAGTGCGCTCACTCCCAACACGACAACGGGCCAGCGCACGGGCGTTGCGGCCGTCTGCATGACGCCGTGCACCTCGACCAGAAGAAACGCCATCGCTGGCACGGCGATTGATGCGAGCAGCGCAAGTGTGACGCCGAGGTACTTGCCAAGCACGAACGTGGCGCGTGCAACGGGCTTCGAAACCACCATCAACACGGTCTTATTGGTGATCTCTTGATCGACCACACTTGTGGCAAGGAATGCCGCAAGCAGAGCGCCAGCCATGAACACGGTCGAGAGTCCTAGATCGACGTACATCCGCTGATCATCGGTCATCGTGAAGGCTGAAAACTGGTTGCTGAGCACGACGAGCAGCAGGGCCGAGAGCACCACAACAAGCGTGAGAGGTTGCCGAATGCACTCAAGGAAAGTGTTTCGGACGATCGCAAGAAGTTGTTCAAGAAATGCCATGCGGGTCTCTCAATGTCTTTGCGCGCGAGAATAGGCGATCGAACTGAGGCGGGAGGTGCGATCGAAGAGTGAACTTCATCCAAGATGAATTCGTAGGGAGGGCAACCGCACATCGCAGGAGTTTTCCGTACGATTCATTTGATGCATTGGGCTGAGCGCTCGAGTGCATTTTCAGTCGATCGAAGTCAGAGAAGAGATCCAGTAATCACCCCCATGATGCATGACCAATTCGTCTATCGACAAGCGACACGCGTTTCTGGCGCGGGATTGATCATTCAGTCTGCGCTCGCGCTCTTTCTGCTCGTGTTCGGCAACATCGCGGGTGATACAGGTCTGATTCTCGCAGGCCTGTACGTCGCCACTGGAATCTTGAGTTGGACGACACTCACTGTCCTCTTTCATCAGCACAAACTTGAGCGCGTCGAAACGCTTGAGAACGAAGAGGTCGCTCTCGCCCGCGCAGGCGCGGGGAGCGTGTTCGAAGGTGAGCGCGTCGAAACTCAAGCTGCGGCGCGTCGATTGCAGTTGATGCATCAGTGGCTCGCTCCGATCGCGAGTTTGCTCGTTGCAATCATGCTCGGGATCTTGTGCTACGGCACGCTTGAGTGGCTTGCGCGGCAGGACGCCGTCACTGAGACAACAACGTTTCGTGTTGGCGCGCACCTTGGATGGCAACTCGCGCTCTGCACCGCGCTCTCGCTTGTCACCTTCATCTTTTCGCGGTTTGTCGCTGGAATGGCGAGGCAGTCGGCATGGCAGAACTTGCGCGGTGGCGCAGGTGTCATGGTTGGAAACGCGCTCGTGCTGCTTGCGCTCGCGGTTGGAACGGTCTTTCAGGTCTTCAAGAAAGACCAAGTGCTCGAGGCAATTGCCTATGGCATCGCGGTCTACATGGGGATCATCGCGGCAGAGATTCTGCTGAACCTGATCCTCAACCTCTATCGGCCGCGCAAGGTCACTGATACTCCACGACCTGCACTTGATTCGAAGTTGCTCGGACTCGCCGCTGCTCCCGATTCGATTGTGCGCAGCATCAACGAGGCGGTGAACTACCAGTTCGGATTCGATATCACGAGTTCGTGGGGATACCAACTGCTCCTGCGCAGCGTCTTGCGACTCTGCGCTCTCGGAGTGGTCGTCTTGCTCATCATGTCAATGATCGTCGTTGTGCAGCCGAGCGAACAAGCCGTCCGCCTTCGCGGGGGCAGAGTGATCGGTGATGTTGCGCAAGGTTCGTTGCTGTTCAAGTGGCCTTGGCCCTTTGAATCGGTCGAGCGGTACGACGTTGGGCAGATTCGAACTCTGGTCCTGGGCGGAAAATTGCTGCCGACCTCAGCGGTCAACCTCTGGCCTGTTGAAGGTGAACCTGACACAGAGCGTTTGCCGTTCATCGTGCTGGCGAGCTCGCTTCAGAACGCGGGGGGGGCGTCGTTCGACAGTGGCTCGGCGCAGCCACAAGTTGCGCCCTCTGCCGCAGACGCTGCCGCTGTCTCAAATCAGTTCGCGCTCATCGATGCAGACATCGTGCTCGAGTACCGCGTCCGGGCGGATGGACTTCTTGACTATCTGCAATTCTGCGGTGACGCGCGCTCGCGCGGGAGTGCGCTCGATATGCGCGAGCGAACGCTCAAGGCGATCGCGATGCGTGAAGCGAGTCAACTCTTTTCGACCCGTTCCATCGATCAAGTGCTTTCGCCCACTGGCGACTCGCTTGTGCGCCAGTTGACGCAGCGCGTGCAGGGGGCGTTCGATCGCAGTCGCTGCGGGGTGGAAGTCGTGGGAATCCTGCTTCCAGTGCTACGGCCGCCAGCAGGTGAAGCGGCGGGGATGTTCGAGGAGCTCTCGATCGACGTCCAGAATGCGCGCAAGATCATCGACGAGGCGAATCGCATGCTCAATGTCACGCTCTCGACGCTTGCTGGTAGCCCACAGGGGGCGCAGGCGATTGTGGCAGCAATCGATGTACTTCAAAGCGTCGAAAAGCAACTGGGTCCGCAGTCGCCAGCAGCGCGTGAGCAGCGCGCAACCGTTGAGAAGATGATTCTCGACGCGCGCGCCCAAGCGGCGAGCGTCATTAGTTCAGCCCGCGCAAAACGCTGGGATACGTTGATGCGCGCACGAACGACCTCGAGTGAAGTGCTTGGGCAGGCAGCTTCGTATCACACCGCACCTGAGATTTACCGTGAGCGCGCAATCATGGCTGTGCTCACGCGCGCGCTCGCTGCCGCGCGGATCAAGTATGTGCTCGCGGTCGATCCCGCTCGAGTCGAATTCGATATTCAGATGGAACAACCCGAACCGGGGCTCAACCTCGGCGATTATCTCGAGAAGAAGGAATAGCAATGGCGCGAAAAATTCCAATCATTGTCGCATGCATCATTGTCGCTGTGTTGGTGCTCTTTAACACGACCTACACCGTCAACTTTCATGAGATCGCAGTGCTCACGCGATTCGGCAAACCCGCTGGTGTGCAGCGCGATGCAGGACTGCATCTCAAGGCACCGCTCTTCATCGACCAAGTCTCAAAGCTCGATACGCGGCTGCAACTCATTGAGAGTGCTCTCGAGACGGTGCTGACCAAAGATGGACAGCAGGTGCTCGTGAAGGCGTACTTGTTGTGGCGCATTGACAGCACGGGGGACGCTCCGCTGCAGTTTTTCAATTCATATGGATCGATCGACGCAGCCGGAAAAGACCTCATGACGCAACTGCAAGGCGCAGTGCGCGCAGTCGGCGGATACACATTTGCGCAGCTCATCGGACAAGAGAGCAAGATCGCTGAGGCTGAGAGTTCAATTCTGAGCGACCTTCGATCGGCGAAGTTGGCTGGAGTCGAACCTGTGACCGTTGGAATCTCACAAGTCGTGCTTCCTCCAAAGACCACGGTTGCCGTGTTGCGCCGCATGGCGGCCGTCCAAGAGACGCTCGCGAATCTCGAAGAGTCCAAGGGCAATTCTGAAGCCGAAGCGATCAAGAGCCAAGCCGCCAGCACGGGCGACACGATCCGCCGCTTCGCCGACAACTGGGCGAGCGAGATCGAAGCGCTCGGAAACGAGCAGGCGACGCGCTACTACGAGTTGATGAAGGCCGAGTCGGAGTTGGCAATTTTCCTCGCATGGCTCGACACCCTCAAGGGGTCGCTCTCTGGCAGCACGACATTCGTGACCGACCTCAATCGCGCGCCATTCCATCTGCTCGACCTCTCTGCGGAGGCCGGCGCGAACAGCATCCCTCAGCCCGCGAAGCCCTACGGCAAAGACGCTGCCACAACTGGAACTCGCTGAGATGGCGCCAACACACTCCTCGCCTGAAGATTCAGCGACTCCTCCCGATGAGGGGCACGCAGTGCGCGCAGGAAAGCGCGCGCAACTTGATGTTGCTGGCGGAGCCGTCGATCGTGCGTCGATGCGCGAAGCGATGAGTCCAGCCAACGAGAGTCTTGGCGAAGCGCTGCGACTCTCGTACCGGCTGCTGCAGGTGGCGATGTGCGGTCTCGTCGTGACATTCCTCTTCTCTGGATTTCAATCCGTTCCTGAAGGCGTCACTGGATTGCGCACAGTCTTCGGTCGAGTTGCTGGCGAGAGTGGCGATGAGACGATTATCCCAGGATTACAGCCATTTTGGCCCTATCCAGTGGGCGAGACGCTGACGATGCCATTGCGCCGTACGGTCGAAGTGCGCGATGCATTTTGGCCAACGCTTGGTGCGAAGGAAACGACGATTGAGCAGGCAACCGATGCGGCCGACGCGAACAATCCGATCCGTCCTGGACGCGATGGCTCGGTGATCACCGCCGATGGCGATCTCGCACATCTGCAGCTCGCAGTCGAGTACTCGGTTGTCGATCCAGTCGCGGCGCTGCGCCAGATCAACCCAGAGCACCTTGATCGATTGGTAGAAAAGGTGCTCGAAGGGGCAGTCGTGCAGGTTGCTGCACAGTTCACTCTGACCGATCTGCTCGAGCAGCGCGATCTTCCTGCCGCAGAGATTCGCGCGCAGATGCAAACACGATTGAACGGGTTACAGAGTGGGATCCAGGTCACATCGGTCACGCTGACAGAGCGCACTGCGCCGCTGGCGGTGCGCAATGCTTTGCGGCGAGTGCAGGTCGCGCGCGAAGACATGAAGACCGCACTCGAGCGCGCGCGGCAAGAAGCGAACGCGCGGCTCGTTGGCGCTGCCGGTCCGAACTACGGTGAAGTGCTTGCGCTGATCGCGCAGTACGAAACGCAATTGACCGCGGGTCACCAGTCCGAAGCGGATGCGATTCTGCGCCAGATCGGCACGCGACTTGAACAGCCCGACATCGGCGGCGAAGCAGCGCGCATCATCCTGCGCGCGAAGTCGTCAGGATCACTCCTTGCGTCGACGCTTGCGAATGAAGCGCGCCGCGTTGAGGGACTTGCGGCGTCGTACCACGAGAATCCGCGTCAACTCATCCAGCAACTTTGGCTTGAGGCAGTGCGTGAGGCGATGAGCAAGCAAGAGGTAGAACTCTTCGCGCTGCCTCCAGGAATTGGCCATTATGTTGTGCACGTCAAGAGTTCTCCCGATGTCATGCAGACACGCCGCGATGCAGAGCTCGCGCGCAAGAAACAAGCAGCGGCGATGATGAATTTCGACATGCAGTCGTTTCAACTTGGCAGCAAGCAGATTGTGATTGACAAGGCTGGACGGCGGCTCGATCAGAGCGCTGAAAAGGGTTTTGGTCGTTAGAGGAGTGCGCATGAGTCAGCAACCGATCGTTGAAGCAGCAGGACTCGTCAAGGTTTTCGATGACTTTTGGATGCGTGCCAAAGCGCGCGCCGTCGACGGCATCGATTTCGAGATTCGTCCCAATGAGATCTTTGGATTGCTCGGTCCTAACGGATCTGGAAAGAGCACCACGATCAAAATGATCTTGGGACTCCTTCGAAAGACGAAGGGGCGCCTCTCGGTCTTTGGCCGCGACCCAGGCGATGTCTCTGTGAAGGCACGCATCGGGTATCTGCCCGAAGAGTCGTACATGTACCGATTCTTGAATCCGGTCGAGACGCTCGACTACTACGGAAAGCTCTTTGGAATAGCACGCGCGATGCGTCGCCGCCGAACGGAAGAACTGCTCGAGATGGTCGGCCTTGAGGGCGCCTCACACAGAGCTGTCGGAGAGTTTTCGAAGGGCATGAGTCGTCGCCTCGGCATCGCTCAAGCGTTGATCAACGATCCTGAGTTTCTGATCTTGGATGAACCAACCTCTGGACTCGATCCCATCGGAACTCGCCAGGTGAAAGACCTGCTGCTCGATCTTGGTCGGCGCGGCAAGACAATATTGCTTTCATCGCATTTGCTCGCCGACGTCGAAGATGTCTGCGACCGGATGGTCGTGCTCTACGGCGGAAAGATTCGTGCCGCTGGAACGACGAATGAACTGCTCAGCGATACGAATCGCACAATGATCTGTCTGCCGCGACTTCGACCAGAAACAATCGAGAAAATCGATGCGCTCGTGCGTCGCGAAGAGGGCACCGCAATCGAACGCGTCGAAGCGCCCCGGCAGAAGCTCGAAGACCTCTTCGTTCAAATCGTTGAGCAGGCGCGCGTCGAACAAACTTCGACGAGCGGAGCACTGCAGGGTGGAAAGACCGCTGCATTCTTGCTCGGCGATCAACAATCGCAAGAGGGGAGTGGTCTCATCGGCGATCTGCAGCGCGAACAGCCAGCGCCTGCCGCTGCGCCCGCGCGTGCAACGCCTGCAGCGATCGCCCCCAAGGACACAGTTGTCGATGAACTGCTTGCTGCGCGCCCTGTTCAAGCGCGCACCCCAGCCCCAACGACTCCTTCCCCGACATCAACCAAACCAACGGTCGACAACTCCGTGATCGATGATCTGCTCGAGAAGCCTCCGGAGCAGCGCGGGTGAACTGGATTCGCAACGCGGCCGAGCGACTCGATCGCTGGCAAGAGTCACTGCGCGCGCGGATGCTCCTCACGGCGATCATCGTCGTCACAGGCGCGCTGCTCTTTGCGCCACTCGTGTGGGCATCCTTTACGTTTTCTGCCGCAGTCGGAGAGATCGCGGTGGTTCTGCGCGAAGCGAACGCCGTCGACCGCAATCCGCAGGCGATCCAGTTGCTCGACCGCGGGAGCGTGACGATTGGCGACCGCGAGATTGGCTCTGCGCGTGTTCAAGCGCTTGCGCCACAGTTTTTCGATGAAGGCGGGCGCATTCTTGAAGTCGACGCAGTTGCTTCGCTTGTTGGATCGGTCATCGCTCCGCAGTGGGCGCCGCAGCGGATCATCGAGAATCCGTGGCTCGTGACAGGGGTTGCCTGCACCGTCATCGCGCTTGGAGTAGTCGCAGTCTGGGTCGGATTGGTGCTCCACTTGGCGGGATTACTCGTGCTGGGCACCTGTTTTCTTGTGCCGCTCTGGTTTGCCGGACAACTCGGCCCAATGGTCGCAGTGGGTGGAATTGTGTTTCTCTTCTTCGTGTTCTTCCTGCTCTGCCGCTTCGCTCTCGCGCTGCTTTCGCACGCGTCACCAATCTCGGGCGTCGCACACACGCTGCTCATCGAAGCGGTGCGCCAGCGCATCTCGCTGGGATTCATCGGAACGCTGCTCGTCATCCTGCCGCTCATTCCACTCTGGATCGACTCGCGCGAGCCACTGCGCTATCAGGTGCAAACCTTCCTCTCGCGTGGCACGAGCCTCGTGTTTCTCTTTGCGGCTGGACTCACGCTCTTTCTCTCCTGCGCAACGGTCGCCTTTGAGATTCGCGATCGCCAAATCTGGAACGTGCTCACCAAGCCTGTTTCGCGTTTTCAATATCTCACAGGCAAGTTACTTGGACTCTCCATCTTGAATGCGATCGTGCTCGCAGTTGGTGGCAGCGCAGTCTTCATCTACGTCGAATACCTCTCGACGCGCCAGGCCGCTGACATCGCCGACGCAGCGGCGCTGCGAGATCAAGTGCTCGTTGCGCGCGAAGTCGCCCATCCCGCCTACGAGCAATTGAAGCCCGACGAGATTCGGGACATCGTTGACCGAACGATCGCGCGCGACTCAGTGCTTCAGGCTGACATTGCCGAGGGGCGTCGGTACGAGACAGAAGTACGCCGTGAGTTGCAGGCGAGCAAGAACCAAGAGTTTCTCATGCATCAGCGCACAATCGAGCCAGGAAAGGCGCGCAAGTACGTCTTTTCAGGGCTCGGCGAGGCGCATCGCGCCGGGTCCGATCCTGTGCTGCGTTACAAGTTTCACATTGGTCGCGACGACTCGCACGAGACCTTTCCTGCGCTCTTTGTCTTCGGTGAGACACCGCCCGCGATGGTGAATTACGTTCCCGTGCAGCGCAATGTCTTTGCGATTCCTGCCAACGCCATTGGCGAAGATGGCTCACTCACCATCGAACTCGTGAACGGTGGATTGACGCGCGAACGTCAGTTCTATCCCGGCACGTGGTCGCTCAATTTTGATTACGACGGTTTCGAAGTTCTCCACCGAGTCGGCGGATTCGAAGCGAACTACATGCGCGCGCTGCTCGTCGATTGGTCGAAACTCGTCTTCATCGCTGCGCTTGGAATCGCAGCGGGCAGCGTCCTCTCTTTCCCGGTCGCCGTGCTCTTGGCCTTCACGGTGTTTATCTCGTGCGCACTCTCGTCGTACCTCGGGATCGCACTTGAGAACTACTACGTCGATGAGAAGTCTGACTTCGTCACCAAAATGTTTCAGTACACGATTCGCGGCATTGCGGGAACGGTGCGAGTCACGTTTGCACCATTCGCACGCTCTGGCGGAACAGACGAACTCGTCAACGGACAGGTCATTCCATGGATCAGCGTTTTCAAGACCTTCGGATTGGTCGGCGTGCTGTGGAGCATGATTGCATTCGGCATCGGGTTCCTCGGCTTTCGCCGCAAAGAAATTGCCGTGTACAGCGGGAATAACTGACCAATGCGCGACCGACTCATTCAACTTGCTGCGCTCGTCATCGCGGTGATCGCACTCACGAGTGCCGGCAAGCTTCTGCCGAGCGTCCTGCGCATCAGCGATGAGCGCGGATTGCGATACACCGACGTCTCACTCGAGGGGGCTCCGCCAATCGTTGCCCTCGGAACCGCCATCGGCGCGCTTCGAGGAATCGTCGTCGATTACCTCTGGATCAAAGCGGGAATGCAGAAAGAAAAGGGACTCTTCTACGAGGCGATGACCGATGCTCGATTGATTACGAAATTGCAGCCGCGCTTTGGAGAGGTCTGGAGTTTTCAAGGTCACAACATGGCCTACAACATTTCGGTGCTCACCGACACGCCCAGCGAGCGTTGGGAGTGGGTGCGCGCAGGAATCGATCTGGTGCGTGATGAGGGGCTTCGCTACAACCCAAACGACCTCATCCTGCACAAAGAACTCGCTTTCTGGCTCTCGCACAAGGTCGATGGGGTCGCCGATGATGCGCATCTCTATTACAAGCGCGAGTTCGCAAGAGAGTGGCAGTATCTGCTTGGCATCCCTCCTGGATCTCACCAAGACAGAATCAATTGGATGGCCAAGATCAAGGATGCTCCCGACTCGATCGAAGCGCTTGAACTCAAGAATCCCGCGGTGCGCGCGATGGTTGAGCAACTCAAGAGTGGACTCTCGGGGTTCGACCAGCGCTTTCAGTTTCAACTCGACAGTCGATTTTTGACCAACCTCGGACGGTGGCAATCTGTCCAGACCAGCCGCTACGCGAAACTGCTCGGGCTCGATGAGACCTTCCGCGCGAACGATCCGATCTTCGCGATGTTCGACACGGTGCTCAAGACCCCCGAATCACAAGCTGCGCTCGTCGACTTCCTTCCGTTCCTCCAAAAGAAGGTACTTCTCGAGAGTTTCAATATGGATCCCGCCCTCATGTGGGAGTACACGCGCGACTTCGGTCCATTTGATTGGCGCCATCCACAATCGCACGCGTTTTACTGGGCGCGCAAAGGGGCGACGACGGCCGCGAAACGATCGTCGAATGTCGAAGACATCTACAAAGTGCTCAACAACGACCGCATCAACATTCAGGCAATGCAAGCGCTCTCCCGAACTGGGATGATGCAGTACGACCCATTCAGTAATGACAATCCTGGGCGCCTCAACGATCCGAGATGGATCAAGGCGATCGATCGATACTTTGGCGAGCTCTACCGAAAACACTTTGGCACGCGCGGCGGTGGCGGCGACTCGTTCTGCGACTTCTATCAAAACTTCATGTCGCAGGCGGTGCGTGAGCTCTATCGAATGGCAGACTACGAGGGTGCGCAGGCCATTTTGACCAAGCTCGATTCGCTCTTTGGTCGCGGCGGACTCATTCCAAACAACAAGTACGAAGCGCCATTGGCGACATTCGTTCACAACGTCACGTACGGCGAATATGAGGGGTCGCCAGATGTCGCGCGAAGCGATGTCTACGCAGCGCTCGAGCGCGGGTTTCGCGAGGGGTTGCTCTTTGATCGCCCGCAGGTGCTCAAAGAGGCCCTCGAGTTTGCAAAGGGTCTCACGACTTATTTTCAGGGCAATCAGTACACCGACTTTGTCAACAAGTTTGGCGAGCGACGCATGGCAGATCTCATCGGCAGCCTACGCACGAGTGTGCGCGATGTCTTTGCAAATGTTGTGATGGATCCATCGCAGCCCTTGATGGATCGACTCACGATTTACAACCGCGCAGGCGAGGCTGAACGCAGGATGATTCACGATCAGGTCAAGGGTGCGCTCGAGGCTGAGTATGCGCTCGATCCACTCTCGAATGTCGTGCCGTTTGCACAACTCTTTCCAGAACCACCTGAGATGGATGCGTACCGTCAAGCCCAAGCAGCGGAGGCCGCCAAGCGAGGGGCTGAGGCAGAGACATCCCAACGTTCGACCGCGGAGGTCAAGTAATGGCGCATGCAATTCCTCCCGCAATCATCGCCATCGGCCGCAACTACGCCGACCATGCCAAAGAGATGGGTGGCGCGCTGCCAACCCGTCCTGTTGTCTTCATGAAGAATCCCGCGTCGATTTGCAACGATGGTGATGCGATCGTCATTCCTGTCATCTGCAAAGAGGGCGGACCGCAAGTCGACTTCGAAGGCGAACTCGCAGTGATTCTCGATCGGGATTGCAGAGATGTTGCTCTGATCGATGCGCTTGCCATGGTGCGGGGCTATGCGGTCGCCAATGATGTGAGCGCGCGTTGGTGGCAGAATGAAGGAGCAGGGGGACAGTTCAGTCGGGGCAAGAGCTTCGACACATTCTGCCCAATGAGTGCGATCACGCCAGCAGACAACGTCGGCGATCCACAGAATCTTCGAATTGAGACGCGCGTCAACGGAGAGTTGATGCAAGACGCGTCCACTGCGCAGATGATCTTTCCAGTCCGTCAACTGATCAGTGAACTCTCGCGGGGGATGACCTTGCTCGCGGGAACGATCATTCTCACTGGTTCGCCCTCGGGTGTTGGTCACGCGCGCAAGCCGCCGCGCTACTTGAGCGGTGGTGATCGAGTTGAGATCTCGATTGCGGGCGTCGGCGCGCTCGCGAATACGGTCGTTGAAGCACAGTGACGGCGCCACAGCTATCCCGATCTGCACGCGCCTGCATCGCAGTGATCCGTCTGTACCAACTCACACTCTCAGGTTTTTTCGGCGGCCGCTGTCGCTTTGATCCCTCATGTTCGGTCTACGGAGTCGAAGCATTCTCCCGACATGGATTCTGGCGGGGGCTCGCATTGACGACGCGACGTGTTGCGCGCTGCCATCCTTGGGGTGGATGCGGCCACGACCCTGTTCCAGAGTGAGCGCCGACTCATGCTCGGCGAAGTTGCGCGTCGAGTCGCTTGGCTTGTTCGACGAGTGCCGCCTTGTACTCGTTGAGCGGACGATCGTCGTGCGCGCGTGCTGAGATGACGAAGTCGACTCCAGTGGGCAACTGCGCGTACGAGAGCCGAAATGCTTCGCGCACGAGCCGTTTGACGCGATTTCTGCGCACAGCGTTTCCGACACGGCTTCCAATCGAGAGCCCCAGTCGCGCGTGTGCGAGTTCATTCAGCGCGGCGTGAATCGTGATGAACCCAAGGTCGGTGCGCATTCGGCGCGCGAAGACGCGTTGATACTCGGTTGCGCTTGAGAGGCGACTTGCGCGATCTCCGCCAGACGCAGCCTTCGTCACGTCTCCTCCGTTGCACGGTTGTAGTGCGTCATGAGTTGGCTTCTGCTGATGAGTCCGACGGGGGCGCGTGTCTTTGGATCGACCACTGGCAGCACCTGCGTCTCGTGGCGTCCGAAGCGGTGCAGGGCAACTTCAAGCGTGTCTTGTGGTTCAAGTGGAAAGAAATCGGTGCGTACGAGTTCGGCGACCGAGAGCAACCTGAGCGCATCTCGATAGATCAATGCTGAGCGAACATCGCTGCCGCAGACGAGTCCGCAGAATGCACCACGCGAATCGACGACAGGAAAATCGTGCACGCCATGTTTTTCACCCAGCGCGATCAATCCCTCGGCAGGATCGTGCAACCCAACGCTGATCGCCGGCAGGAGTGGAATGTCGCGAATGAATGTGCTGCGCAGCACCGAGGCAGCAGAGACACTCGCAATTCGAATATTGAATGCCGCAAGTTCGGCGGTGTAGATGCTCGGCGGATAGACGATGCGCGCCGCAACTGTTGCGATGACCGCAGCGAACATGAGCGGAAGAAGAATCGCGTACGAGTGGCTCAACTCATAGACAAGAAATGCGCCTGCGAGCGGCGCGTGCGAACTCGCTGCAACAAATGCGCCCATCCCAACGAGAACGCCGTGCGCTGGTTCGACATCAGGCAGCGCAGGAATTGCCTTCGTCAGCGCGCTGAACATCGCCCCAAGAATGGCGCCAAGAACGAGTCCTGGTGCGAACAAGCCGCCCGCGCCACCTGATCCGAGGGTGCAGCCAGTTGCGAGTGCCTTCATCACGACAAGCACTGCGAGCGAGGCGAAGAGAACGCCGCTCGACTCGCTCGCAAGTGGAAGTTGCAGCAGCGAACGAATCAGTGAGTAACCCATCCCATAGAAGGGTGGCAACGGGCCGAGTTCGCCGAGCGCGAATTGCGATCCGCTCGCGCTGATGTCGCCGAGTCCAATCCAAAGCGCGCCAAGGATCACGAGCGCGATCGCCCCCAGAATCGGTCGAGTCAACGGTCGTGATGGCAATTGATCGAAGAAGCGGTGGGCGCTCTTCATTCCGACTGAGAAGCCCGCGGCGGCAACTCCCACCATCACGCCAAGCACCGCGTACTGCGGAGTCTGAAGCAAAGACAACGGTGATTGATCAAACGCCGATGCAGAGATGCCAAAGATTGGGGAGGTGCTCTGAAGGATCGACTGCGCAGTTGCTGCGGCCGTGACCGAGGCAATAACGATTGGCGTGAACGTGCGCGGAGTGAAGTCGCGCAAGATCACTTCGAGCACAAAGAACACGCCAGCGATTGGCGCATGGAAGACGGCCGCAAGTCCCGCCGCTGCGCCGCAACCAAGCAGCGTTGTTCGGCGGCCCGCATCGAGTTCGAGCCACGAGGAGAAGAATGATCCGATCGATGCCCCCACGGCGACGATGGGTCCTTCTGGACCGGACGATCCGCCTGAGGCAATTGTGGCCGTCGCCCCGAGCAATTGGCGCGGGGCGAGTTGCAGCGGCAAGACCGACTTCTGTTTGTGCACGGCCAAGATCACGCGCGAGACTCCATGCCCCTTGAATGAACTCGGAAAGAGGCGAAAAACAACGACCGTCACAAGCGCACCGACGATCGGCAGCCCGATCGCGATCCAGAGTTCTGTTCTGCCACGCTGCGCAAACTGCACGATTTCATGCTGCAACCACTCAATTGACCCGATAAACGCAAGGGCCAGACCACCCATAAAGACGCCGCAGGCTCCAGCCAGAACCAGCATGTGCCAATCCTGGCTCAAGTTCAGCGAACTACCCATGCGGCGGATCAGGCTTTGTGTCGTTCGGCTTGGCATCAGTGTGCTTGCCTCAGTGCGAGGAGGTCGCTATCCTAATGGGCTACCCAAGATTGGAGATCTGCCATGAATGAAGCTCTGAAAAGTGATGACATCGTTGCGAAGGTCGGAGGTCGTTTCAAGTTGACTGCGCTCATTCAGCGCAGAATTTCTGAACTTCTCAATGGCGCCCGCCCACTCGTTGAGCGCGATGGCCGCAGTGATTTCGAGGTTGTGATCGAAGAGATTGCGACCGACAAACTCACGATCGATTGGGAAAAGTCGGGTCTCGCGAAGCCAGTCTTGCCACGCGCAGACGCATAAGCAGACGGTTTTTACCGAAGAAAACACTCCCGCCTGCGCCGTTCAATCTGCGTTTGTTTTTGCATGGATGCGTTTCGGTGGTAGGTTGTTGATGCCCAGCATCATTCCATCCCTCGGAGTGCCAAAATTGAAGAACGCAATCGCCCCACGCATCGCCGCGGTCACCACGCTCGCTTTGGCTTATCTCGTCATGGGTGCAAGTGATCGCGACGCGGTGCTCGATGATCTCGCGGTCTCGGCTGGAAGGCAGTGGCCAGTTTGGTCGGCCTACCGTGATGTTCCAACAATGCGCGTCGTGGTTGGGGGTGCGAAGCAGTCCGATGGTGGAATCGCTGGCACCTGCCCAACACAAGTCGTCGCACACACCGATGCAAATTTCTCGGGCGGATCGTTCATCGTGCAAGCTGGATTCGCCGAACTCGAATCAGCTGCGTGTTCGTACGTCTTGCCCGCGGCCGCATTCCCACTTCGCCTCGACATGACCGAAATGATTTTCGCGACGAGTGCTGCGACCGTGCAAACCACGACCAAGTGGTCTGTCATGGTCTGGGAAGGAACTCCCGCAACGGGCACCCTCAAGTACACATTTTCGTCCGACGCAACGATCATTCCGCACATCACTTTGCCTCCAGGCACCTCTGGTGTGAACGTGCAGTTCATGATTGATCCAGCCGATCCCGATCAGATGTATCTCAGCGACAACGGCAGCCACACGTTCTCGATCGGATATCGAATTGACGAGCACAACAATCAGACGCAGAATCCATGCATCGTGGCTCCTCCGAGTGCGAGCAATGCGTTTCCAACGACCGATGTCAGCGGGCTTGCCCAGGGCACTCAAAACTGGATCAACGCTGTGAACTGTGGCGCACTCGGTTGTCCATCTGGATGGAAAACATTTGCATCGTGGCCTACCGCATGCCGCCCAACGGGCGACTGGGTCATGCGTGCGACCTACACGCCGATCAATTGCGCTGCGCTGCAGGGAGCATGTTGCATCGGTACGAATTGCGCAATCGCAACCCAAGCGGACTGCGCGTCGGTGGGGGGCACCTACCGCGGTGACGGCACGGTCTGCAGCGCGTCGATCTGCCTTCCACAAGGAAACAACGCATGCTGCTTTGCATCGACTGGCGGATGCGTCAACCTCTCGTATGCATCGTGCCTCTCAGCGGGCGGCGCGCCCGGCCCTGAGGGGTCACAGTGCGCAACCTTCCTCTGCTTCCCACAAGGAGCCTGCTGCCTGCCGAGCGGCACGTGCGCTGGGCCCATCAGCCCTGAAGCATGCGCGCAACAGGGGGGCAACTATCAGGGCAACGGAACTTCGTGCGCGACGACGAACTGTCCGCTTCCGCAAGGTGCCGCGTGCTTTCCAAACGGATTCTGCCTCATCATGACTCAGGGTGACGCAACAGCCGCGGGCGCTAGTTGGCAGGGGGCAGGAACGACCTGCGCAGACTCCAATGGCAACGGGACTGCTGACCTCTGTGAATCGCAGCATCCTGGCGATATCAACGGCGACGGATCGGTCAACGGGCTCGATCTCGCAACGCTGCTTGCGGCGTGGGGTGCTACGAGCGGTTCTGCAGATGTGAACAACGACGGAATCGTCAACGGCCAAGATCTCGCAACCGTGCTCAGCGACTGGACTGGCTGAACCGCGGGCAGCGGATTGAGACTGGACAGGTTGGCACGGCGCGGCGATACTTGAGAAACCTGGAGAGGTGTCCGAGCGGTTGAAGGAGCCAGTCTCGAAAACTGGTGTGGGCCTCGTGCTCACCGTGAGTTCGAATCTCACCCTCTCCGTTGTTTCGCTTCAGCAGGCAGCTGAAAAATCAGGCGATGAACGCAGTGAGAGTGCGGCGCGCTCGAGCAAGCGTGAGCGCGGTGCGCTCGAGCAAGCGTGAGTGCGGTGCGCTCGAGCAAGCGTGAGTGCGCAAACGAAGGACGCCAATACAGCAAGGCACGCGTGAGTGCGGCGGAATGCTTCACTCGGCGCTCAAACAGCCCTCGCCGAGCTGC
>CAYHFW010000023.1:0-39125 GCA_964355975.1 uncultured Singulisphaera sp. | reverse complement strand
GCTGCGCAGACTTGCTCGACTCGGGAACTCGCGCGAGCGAAGATTCCGCCGCGAGGACGCAAGCGGCCCATCCGGCAGAGACGCGCACCAAGTCCCGTTCTTTGGAAGGAATGACCCTCTTAATGATGTATTCTTTCCAAAGAACGGGCGCGAACGCGAACGCGAACGCGATCCACCAATCCAGCGCGGGCGCGGCGGAATGCTTCACTCGGCGCTCAAACAGCCCTCGCCGAGCTGCGCAGACTTGCTCGGCTCGGGAACTCGCGCGAGCGAAGATTCCGCCGCGTGGACGCAAGCGCAAGACATCAAGACATCAATACACCAATACACCAATCCGCCGCGAGGACGCAAGCGCACGGCTGTCGCGTTCAGCCCTCGATCACAGTCCGCCGAGGCGAATCGTCGCCCCTGCGACGAGCAGGCCAACGCTGAGGAGAGTGGTGATCCACGCATGCACAGCAAACGCGCCGATTCGTTCTGGCGTCAGCGACGGCAGAATGCGGTGATGCGCATGGGCCGCGAGCACGAGGATCATTGAGAGCAGGAAGAGTTTGGCAGTGACGAGATAGACCACGAGCGACGGCGACTCAAACGCAGCGCGAATGTTTGGAATCCAATGATGAGCGAGCGCAAGCCCTGTCGAGACCTGCACGAGCAGTGCCGCAAACCCGATCTTCGAGAAGCTGCGTTCAAACTCAGTGATGCGCGCCACCGACCGAGCCCGCATCGCAGCGGGAACGATGACTCCCACGACTACGACGTGTCCACCGATCCATGTCGCAGAGCCAAGGAGGTGAAAGAGCACGAGCAGTTTGAAAGTCATAGCGAAGTCCTCAGCGGCCGGTTAGCGATCAATTTCAGGTATGTAGATCCGAATATAGAGTATACTCAAAAATCGGCATTCTGACGGTTGAATGCGCAATTCGTCCTATCTGACCCCCTCTGAGGAGTGCATCATGAAAACGCGATCGTGGGCCGAGCCCTTCAAAATCAAGATGGTTGAGTCACTGCGAATCACAACCCCAGAGCAGCGCGAAGTCGCAATCGCCGAAGCTGGATTCAACACGTTTCTCTTGCGCAGTGAAGATGTCTATATCGATCTCTTGACCGACTCGGGCACAAGCGCGATGAGTGATCGTCAGTGGGCGGGAATGATGATGGGCGACGAGGCGTACGCGGGCAGCGCGAACTACTACCACCTTGAGCGTGTGGTGCACAAAGCGTACGGATACAAGCACCTCATTCCAACGCATCAAGGGCGCGGTGCTGAACACATTCTCAGTCGCCTGCTGATCAAAGCGGGGGATGTCATCCCGGGCAACATGTACTTCACGACCACACGCGCGCATCAAGAGCTTGCTGGCGCGCGTTTCGTCGATGTGATTTGTGATGCAGCGCACGATCCGAGCGACGAGTCGCCATTCAAAGGCAATGTCGACCTTTCGAAAGTCGAACAACTGATCGCAGAGGTCGGCGCCGCCAAGATTCCATATCTCTGTTTGCAGTGCTGCGTCAACATGGCGGGTGGGCAACCCATCAGCATGCAAAACATCGCAGCAACGCGCGCTCTCTGCCACCAACATGGAATCAAGGTGATGCTCGATGCGACGCGCGCGGTCGAGAATGCATACTTCATCAAGATGCGCGAGCCTGGGTACAGCCACCATTCGATCGAGGAAATTCTGCGAGAAATCTGCTCGCTGACCGATGGATGCACCAACTCCGCGAAGAAAGATTGCCTCGTCAACATGGGCGGATTCCTCTGCCTCAACGACGACGCGCTGGCCGAAGAGGCGCGCAACATGGTCGTGCTCTTCGAGGGACTGCACACCTACGGTGGCCTCGCTGGTCGCGACATGGAAGCGATCGCAATCGGCATCACCGAGTCGGTGCAGTTCGACCACATTCGCGCGCGCGTTGGGCAGGTTGAGTACCTCGGTCGGCTCCTCGCTGACGCTGGCGTGCCAATCGTGAAGCCGATTGGTGGACATGGAATCTTCATCGACGCAGCGCGGTTTCTTCCGCACCTCGCGCGTGAGCAACTGCCAGCGCAGGCACTCGCGGCGGCGATCTACGTCGAGTCAGGTGTGCGCACAATGGAGCGTGGAATCGTCTCGGCGGGGCGTGATGCCGACACTGGCAAGAACCACACGCCGAAACTTGAACTTGTGCGCCTGACGATTCCGCGTCGCGTCTACACCCAAGCGCACATGGATGTGACCGCCGAGAGCCTGATTGCACTGCATGAAGATCCCGAGCGCGTTGTTGGCTTGCGCTTCGAACACGAGCCGAAGTGCCTGCGGTTCTTTCAGGCGACGTTTGCCCCAGTCGAGGGCAGCGTTGTGCTGAAAAACCCTGATTTCAGAGAATCACAAGCGGTCAAGCCGATTGCAGATATGCAGATCAAGAATTAGTGGTATAGTGGCGAGACCTCACAGAGGTTCACGATGGCCAACAGAAAACGCCGCCTTTTCGCAGTCACGCTCGTGGGAATTCTCATTGGTGCTGGTCTGTACACGTTTCGCTACGCCGAGGGCACGGCCTATCTCTCAGACAACCCATCCGTATGCATGAATTGCCACGTCATGCGCCCACAATTTGCGGCGTGGGAGCGGGGGCGCCATCACGCTGTCGCCACTTGCAATGATTGCCACGTGCCTCAAGACCTCTTTGGAAAGTGGCTCGCCAAGAGCATCAATGGATGGCACCACTCCAAGGCGTTCACGCTTGGTGATTACCCCGAAACAATCCGCATTCACCCGCCGGGGCTCGCCGTCGTCGAGGCGAATTGCGTTCGTTGTCACGGTCAACTCTTTCACCATCCCACCACCGAGCATGCGCAAGCTGTGAGTGAGGATGGATGTGTGCGCTGCCATCTCGGCGTTGCGCACTCTGCAGAACACACGCACATACCGGATCGCGTCGATCCCATCGGAGAATTGCCATGAATCCAACCAATCCACTGAACCATAACCTTCCCAACACGACCGCACCCGCTCCTCACGGATTCAGTCGCCGCTGGATTCTCCTCGTGGTTGTCGCGGCCGTCGGAACGTTCGGCGTGCTCGCACTCTTGGGCAACATCCGCGACCGCAAGGCCGAAGCTCAGCAAGTTGCATTTCGCACCGTCGATCTCGACGAGACGACGGTTGATCCAGCGATGTGGGGTCGTGACTTCCCACACCAGTACGACAGTTACAAGCGAACAGTCGATACCGAACGTACGCGCCACGGCGGAAGCGATGGATTTCAAAAACTCGATGAAAATCCAATCTGGCGCGACATCTGGGCGGGATACGCATTCGCCATCGACTTTCGCGAAGACCGCGGTCACGCCTACATGCTGCAAGATCAGCGCGAGACCGAGCGCGTGAAGCAGAAGAAGCAACCTGGCGCATGCTTGCACTGCCACGCGAGTGTTGTGCCTGCATACCGCGCGAAGGGAATCGAGGCGGGAGCACCAGGATCGCCAACCGATCCGCTGCTCTCAGAAAACGGGCAAGCGCAATTGCTCGCAGGATTCAAAGAGGTCTGCAAACTGCCCTACGCAGAAGCGACGGCACTCGTCAATCATCCCGTGGCGTGCCTCGACTGCCACGATCCTGAGACGCTTGCGCTGCGCGTCAGTCGCCCAGCCATGCTCGAAGGGATGGCCGCGCTCGCATCGAGCGATGCTCCTCAGGCGCACTTGCCGAGTATTGAACGGTGGCGCCAGGGAGACAAGTCGGTTGCGTACAACCCAAACAAGCTTGCGTCACGGCAAGAAATGCGTTCGCTCGTGTGCGCGCAGTGCCATGTTGAGTACTACTTCGCCCCCGAAACGAAGCGGCTCACCTACCCGTGGGCGAATGGAACCAAGGTCGAGCAGGAAGAGTCGTATTACAACGCGATCAACTTCAGCGACTGGACCCATGCGATTTCAGGAGCACCAACACTCAAGGCTCAGCATCCAGAGTTTGAGATGTGGTCGCAAGGTGTGCACGCGCTCATGGGAGTCTCGTGCGCTGATTGCCACATGCCGTACGAGCGCGTCGGAGCGGTGAAAGTCTCGAGCCATCATGTGCGAAGCCCGCTTCTGAATGTCGGGGGAGCATGTCTGAACTGCCATCCCACCGATGCATCCACTCTGCTTGCACGCGTGCAAACCATCCAAGACACGACCGCCGCGCTGTTGCGGCGTGGTGAAGATGCGGTCGGTGATCTCATTCGCGCTCTCGCAGATGCGAAGAGCTCTGGAGTCAGCGCGGCCAAGATCGACGAGGCGCAGCGACTGCAGCGCGGCGCGCAGTTCCGCCTCGATTGGGTCAGTGCCGAAAACTCGATGGGATTCCACGCCCCGCAAGAGGCGGCACGCGTGCTCGCCGAGTCCATAGATCTCGCGCGTCAGGGAACGACATTGCTCGCAGCGGCACCGCGCGCGAGTGGCGGTTGAGAGTCGGCGGCGTGTGCTGCTTACGAGTGCGTGCTCTTGTAGAGCGCGAATGTCGCGCCTGTGCAATCTGTACACACCGCGAATCGGCCGATGCCCGGAATGTCCATCGGAGCAACGCACACCGTGCCACCGTGCGTCGTGACGCGACCTGCGGCGGCATCGACATCATCGACGCTGATGTAGACGAGCCATGCACTCGGCATCGCACCCCACTGCGGCGGAATCTTCATCATTCCTCCGACGCATGCGCTCTTGTCATGTGGATCACGACCCGCGAGTGACCAGATGGTGTAAGGCATCGACTCGGTGTTCATCGTCCATGTTTGCCATCCGATCAAGTCCTTGTAGAACGCTTCGGCAGCAGTCGGATCGCTCGTGAGTAACTCGTTCCAACAGAAATGACCGGCGGCGCCAGCGACATTCTTGTCATTGCCGCAACCAGGAAGTCCCTTGTAGAGGCAGATCACCGCCCCAGTTGGATCTGCAATCACTGCGATTCGACCAACGTGCGGATAGTCGAATGGCTCTGTGATGACTGTGCCCCCGAGAACCTTCACACGTGCGACCGCTGCATCAACATCATCCACGTTGACATAGAGCGCCCAATGTGCAGGCACATGCGCGGGAACGCCAGCGGGCATCGTCATCATGCCGCCGATGACCTTGCCGTTGTTGTTCCACTCGGTGTAGGTGTGACCAGACGAATTCGCGTCGCCGCAAGACTGTGCTTTCCATCCGATGACATTGCAGTAGAACGCGTTCGCAGCGGCCGTGTCGCGCGTGTGCAGTTCGTGCCAACAGAACACCCCTTGCACTTGGTCAGAGGAAGTGGCTGAGCATGCAGACGCCGCGGGTGAGTTGCTCTTTGTCATCGTGCAGTCAGGCTACTTTCCCGGCAGAAAAGACTCGATCCAATCAATGAGACTCTTGCGGCTTCGGCTCGAGATCAAGATTCGTCCTCCGGTGGCCCCGCCAGAAAATCGCAAGACGACTCCTTCGCCGCTCTTGGCTGCCCCGAGGACCTTGCCGAAGAGTCCCGCGTTCTGATTCGTCGAAAGCGAGGCGCGCATTTCAAGATGCGCTGGCCACGCGATGGCGTGTCCACTGTCGACAATGAGTTCTTCGCCCGGCTTGACGACGAGTTCGTGAATCGCTCCAACGCTTGAAATGACGAGCGATCCCGTTCCACTCACCTTGAGCATGAAGAGTCCTCCAGTGTTGCCCACGAGCGCAGCGCCCCAACTTGAATTGCGGCTTGTTTCGAGCGTGAGCGATGGATCGCACCCAAGAAATGTTCCATCGCTGAGCATCCACGATTCATTCGCGAGGGCGATCACGCGCACTTCGCCCGGATAACGGGGCGCGAGCATCACCGTGCCACCGCCACGCGTGGCGGTGATCTCTTGCAGATAGAACGACTCTCCTGTGACGGCGCTGCGCGCGAGCGAGGCGAGAAATCCGCCGCGCGCTTTCGCAATGATGTCGATCGTGCCGCTCATCGCCGCCATCGCATCACGCTCGGCGATGATGGTCTCTCCTTGCGAGAGACGTGCTTGAACAAATGGATCGGTTGAACCAGTGACGGTGTAGGTTGGCATGGCTAAAGGCTAACGCAACAGAACATCCCAGGCGCTCATGCACGCGCAACACGCAACTCGCACAGATGTAATCTGCGAAGAATGTCAGGCGGCGATCTCAACGCACTCATCGTGGATTGCCAGTTGCGAATGATGGCGGGGGATCACACCGCGATCACAGAAGTGCACAAACGACTCAGCCCCGGACTCGTCACACACTTTCTGCGCAGGCTCGGCGCAACAGAACTCGCAGGGCGCGATACCGCCGAAGAACTCGCGCACAGAACGTGGATCGAATTCTGGAAGGCATTGCAAGGGGGCACGTACGACCCCGCGCGCGCGCGTCCATCAACGTTTCTCTATGCGATCGCTGGCAATATCTGGCTGCGCTATCGCCGCGAGCAGGGGCGGAAGAAACCGATCTCACTCGGCGATGCAGCCGAGTTCATTCTCGATCCCGCAGGCGACGCGCTCGACGATCCCACGTCACTCGCCGAGACGCTCGACCTCATCCGCGGGGTCGTTGATGGAGATGATTCGTCGAGTCCTTTTTCGGCGAATGAGCGGCAGATGCTTCGCTGGATCGCGCAGGGGCACACGGAACGCGATATCGCTGGATACCTCGCACTTTCGGCGAGCACCGCGCACGAGCGAAAACGATCCCTCTTGAGTCGATTCAGCGCATTCTTGGTCGGCCGAGGCTGCATTTCACAGAAAGTCCGAGCAACGCGCCCCCCTGCGGGCGAAGAAGGGGGGAGTTCATCATGAGTGATTTCATCCCACGGCACAGCAGTGCATCGCGCACCCCCGAACACGAAGCAGAACGACTTCTGCAGATCTCAGCCGACCTCGCGGCGTTCGAGCGTGACCTCGGAGTCGGCAGTGCGAACCATCGACTCGCCCCGACGCCGCAATCGCAGCGCGTCTCGCGTGCGCACTGGTCGCGTACCTCGCGCACCTTTCGAATGGCGCTGACAGTTGCTGCATGCCTCGTGGTGAGCATGGTTGCGTGGATGATGTCCGCCGAGCGCAAGGTCGCACTGGTTGAGGTCGTTGTCGCGCCAGAAGTTTCTACGCCACCAAGTTTGCCCCAGCCGCCGGTGATTCACGCGGCGGTTGCTCCGCCCGCCGCACCCGTTGTGCACCAAGTGGTCGCGCTGTTCCGCGGAGACGCCGATGCCGAAGGGCGCTGCCCAGATTGTTGGTGTGTTGCGCAGTGGTCTCCCAGTTGGGGAGAGGGGCGTGGCACAAACGATTTGCACGAGGACGAACTTGTGCAAGCGTCACTGACTCACGCATGCGTCACCGATCCGCAGCGTGTCGTGATCGTCGGACTCACCGGACCCGCCACAGCAATGCCGAAATCAGAGGCCGAAGCGCTCGAAATGTCGCTCTGTTTGTTGAAGAAGCAATCCGCTCAGTTTCCAGTCTCGCTTGTCGACAACACATCGGCCTATTGCCTGCCAGCGGGCGTGGACTACTGCATGACAACATGGGACAAATAGCGCGGGGCAGCCGATTACTATCGCCTCATGCATCCGTTGATGAACCTGATCGTTGCATTCTTCGCGCTCATGGTGACAGTGCCCACGGCCGCGACCCAATCCGCGGCTCCCGCCGCGCCGACCGCACTGCGTGTGGCTCTGCTTCCCGATCCACCGTTCGTCATCAAAGAGGGGGACGGAACCTACTCAGGATTGGCGGTCGAACTCTGGGAGCGCATCGCTCTCGATCTCGGCGTGACCTTCTTCTACCTCCCGTGCAACACGCCATCGGAGTTGATCGAGGTCGTTTCCACTGGAAAGTGTGATGTCGGAGTCGGGGACATTTCGATCACGCATGCACGATTTGGGAAGATTGACTTCTCCCATCCATACTTTGATTCGGGGCTTCGCGTGATGATCAACGAGAGCAATCGCCACTCATTTACGCGACTCTGGCAAGGACTGTCCGAGCGTGGATATCTCGCACTCGCAGCCATCGCAAGTGTGGTGGTGCTGTTCGCAACCGTGCTTCTGACGCTGGTGAATCGCCGCTTCGATGAAACCTTTTCGCGCCATTGGCACACGGGTCTTGCAGAGTCGTTTTATCACGTGATGAGCGTCACGATGACAGGTAAGAGCAACCACAAGGGATTGCCTGGGCCGCTCGGTCGTGTCTTGGCGGGAATCTGGATCGGGTGCGGCGTCGCGCTTGTGGCGTTCATCACGTCGAGCATCACATCCGTCATGACCACTGAGTCAATGCGCTCCGAAATCTCTGGCCCCAACGATCTCGCTGGCAAGACGGTTGGTGTGATTTCTGGAACGGTCGGAGTCGAACTTGCGCGCGAACGCGGGTGGGACACACAAGAGTTCGCGCAGTTAGAGAGTGCGGTGTCAGCGCTGGTCGCACGCGAGATTCAGGCAGTCGTCCATGACGCACCTGTGCTTGAGTACTACGACAAATCGCATCCCGAAATGCCAATCAAAGAAGTTGGACCGCTTTTCGACACGCAGAAGTATGGGTTCGCACTGCCGCGCGAGAGCCCACTTCGCACACCGATCAACATCGCACTCTTGAAACTGCACGATGCGGATTACGTCGAGCGATTGGACAAGCAGTACTTCGGAAATCCCTGAAACTCGTGGCAGCGTCTCTCACGACGGCGCGCGAGAGGCATGGGCACCCGCCATCTGCGCGGCGAGGCTCTCGACGGCGCTTTCGCTGAACGCGCCGAGATGTCGGCACGACGCATGCAAGTGGGGCGAAACGCGCAGAAACTCGCGTGCGTTCTCTGCTCGAACTCCGCCGCATGAGACGACTTCGACTGCGGCTGTGGCGCGCGGCGCGAACGTCTGCGCGTTGCGTACATCGTGCGCAAGCACCGTGAGTCTGTTGGCAATCGAGTCGACCGCGGCATCCCAGCCGAGTACGCCTGCAGTGACAACGCGTTTCATTCCAAGGTCGGTGATGTCGCGCATGCCGCGCTCGCGGTCTGTGAGCAGATCGAATGTTCGCAAGAATGCAACCTCAAGCCCCGCGCCGCGCGCGCAGGTGGCAAGCGCGTCGCACGCATCGAGGTCGATGAACCCATCGGCAGTGAGCATTCCGATCGCGACCGAATTCGCGCCTGCCTTTGCAGAGCATTCGATCTCTCGCTTCGAAGCATCCATCACGCGATCGGTCGCAAGAAACGAGTGCACCGTGAGCGCGTGGGGCGAATCAGAAAACCGCGGACGGATCATCGCAACGATGTGAACCTGTGAATTCGCCCGAACCTCTCGAATCAACGACTCGCTTGGCGACCAGCCCTCGCTCGGCAGGTCGTCGCAGAGTTCGAGCCGTGTCGCGAATGGTGCGGCAATTCGCGCCGCTGCGAGTGAATCGAGCGGAACCTCGAGGGTCACACCCTCAGAATTCATCGCTGTCCTTCCACACTCTCAAGAGCTCGATCAAGTACCGCTAGCAAGAAATCCGCGTCGGCAGCGGTGATGCACATCGGCGGCTTGATGCGCAGTGTGTTTCCGAAGAGTCCGCCTTTGCCGATGAGCAATCCGAGTTCTCTGCACTTTTCAAAGACCGCAGCGCATTCAGCACTCGCTGGCTCCTTTGTTGCGCGGTCTTTCACGAGTTCGACGCCGAGCATCAACCCAAGCCCGCGCACATCGCCGATCAGCGCGTGTTTCTTTGCGAGCGCTGTGAAACCAGCCTTCAGTTGGGCGCCGCGCGCGAGCGAATTTGCTTGCAACCCTTCTTGATCGATGACGCGCAGCACTGCACGGCCTTGCGCGCATGAGACGGGATTTCCGCCGAAAGTATTGAAGTGAATGCGATTCGCAATCGCCTTGGCGATCGTAGGAGTGGTGACGACTGCGGCGAGGGGGCATCCATTGCCGATGCCCTTCGCCATCGTGACGATGTCTGGAATCACACCTTGCGTCTCGAAGCCCCAGTAATGCGTGCCAGTGCGACCAAACCCAGACTGCACCTCATCGGCGATGCAGAGTCCACCTGCAGCTCGCACATGCGCGTACGCGCTCTTCAAATATCCGTCTGGCATCACGACCGCTCCGCCGACCCCTTGAATTGTCTCTGCGATGAATGCCGCGATCTGTCCCGATGTTCCAAACTGAATGAGCGAACGAATGTCCTGCGCGTACTTCGCTCCAGCATCTGGATCGCTCGCGCCAAACTGCCCTCGGTAGAGGTCTGGCATCACCGCATGCTGCACACCAAAACTGTGCGGAACATTGAACTTCCACGTGTGATGCGAAGTCAGCGCCATCGCGCCAGGGCTTCCGCCGTGGTATCCATTTCGCAGGGCCAGAACGTCGTAGTTTCCGGTCGCTGCACGAGACATCATGATCGCGAGGTCGTTCGCCTCTGAACCAGAGTTCACGAAGTAGCAGACCTTCAGATCGCCGGGCATTTTCGCGGCGAGTTCCTTCGCAAAGAGTGCAACTTGCGGATTCAGATAGAGCGTCGTGGTATGCACGATCGTTTCGTTCTGTGTGTTGGCCGCTGCGGTCACCTCAGGATGGCAGTGCCCGACGCTCACGGTCACGATTCCGCCAATGCCATCGAGATACCGCCGACCAGTTTCATCAAAGAGGTATTGACCCTTGCCCTCGACGATCATGATCGGCGTCTTGTAGTAGTGAAAAATTGCAGGAGAGAGATGTTCCTTGCGAAGGGCGAGCACTTCGCTGGCGGTTGGGCCGCAATAAGGTCGGGGCGCATGCGGGCAGGGCGGAAGTGTTGGATTCATCATGAGTGTGTTGCGAGAGTAGTTGGGTTGCGTGCGCAGGTGCGCAAGCCGAAGTAGACCGTGAAGGAGATTCCAAATCCGACGAACCACGCATAGTGGTAGAGCTCAACCCAGAATGGGTCGACGCTCGTTGCTGGAATCACCCCAATTGTCGCGAGAAACCCAGGGGTGTTCGGCAGGATGCCCGCAAGAAGCGCCACGATCGCGACGAGGCTGAATCCCCCAGTGAATGTGTATTCGCCCTTCATGCGGTAGAGGTCGCGCACATTGAGCGTGCGACGGCGAATGGCGAAGTAGTCGCAAATGAGAATTCCTCCCACGGGACCAAGCAGCGCGCTGTATCCAACAAGCCACACGAATATGTAGCCCGTGGGATCTGCGATGAGCTTCCACGGCATCATGAGGATGCCGATCACTCCCGTGATGAGTCCCCCCATGCGAAACGAAATCAGTTTCGGCGCGAGATTTGAAAAGTCATTTGCGGGGCTCACAACATTGGCGGCGAGATTGGTCGCAAGCGTCGCGAGGCAGAGCGCAAACATCGCGATGATCAAGAGGGCAGGGCTGGTGAACTTGGTCAACACCGTCACTGGATCCCACATCGTGTGCCCGTAGATCACCGTGGTCGCTGAAGTCACGGCGACACCGATAAACGCATAGAGCGCCATCGTGAGCGGAAGTCCGAGCGCTTGGCCGAGTACCTGTGCGCGCTGGGTCTTTGCATACCGAGAGAAGTCTGGAATATTGAGAGAAAGCGTTGCCCAGAAACCAATCATTGCCGTGAGCGATGGCGCGAAAAATGCCCAAAATTGCCCTGCTTTTGCCCCACCCGCATCAAACGCAGAAGGGGTCGCGAGCATCGGCCCAAAGCCGCCAGCGGCTCGGTACGCCCACGCCAGCAAGAGCAACCCCAGCGCGATCAGCAGCGGAGCTTTGAACTGCAAGAGCAATCGAATCGAGTCGATGCCGCGGTAGATGATCACGATGTGAATCGCCCAGAAGCCCATGAAGCATGCGAACTGCGCTCCGGTGATTCCAAAGGTCGTCGCAGCTGTTGGATCGAGCAACGTCGGAAAGAAGCCTCCGCAGATTCGAAAGATTGCATCGCCACCGATCCATGTTTGGATGCCAAACCATCCACATGCAACAACCGCGCGCATCAGCGCTGGAATGTTCGCCCCCAGCACCCCGAACGATGCGCGGCAAAAGACAGGAAATGGAATTCCATACTTCGTGCCCGCATGGGCATTCATGACCATGGGAATCACAACGATCGCATTGCCCAGAAACACCGTTGCGATCGCCTGCCACCAATTCATTCCTCCCTCGATGAGCGATGACGCAAGCATGTATGTCGGAACGCACGCAGCCATCGATATCCAGAGCGCGGCGATGCTCCACGTTCCCCACTTGCGGTCATTCATCGCCACAGGAGCAAGGTCTGCGTTCGAAAGCGATGCATCGCACTGCGTTGTTGAATTGCTCATAGTTTCTCGTGCAGACTCTCAAAAATGGCTTGGTTCGCGCGCCAAAAATTGTCCATGCCCAAGTGCGCCGACAAACGCTCCGTCACGCACCACGACGGTTCCGCGCACTGTCACATCGTTTATGCGTCCTTGGCGTTCCCACCCCTCGAATGCGCTGTAGTCCACGCGCATCGAGTGCGCGCGCGCTGTGATGGTGCTGCGATGGGCTGGATCGAACACGACGAGATCGGCATCTGAACCAACCGCGATCGCGCCCTTGCGCGGAAAGAGGTCGAAGCACTTGGCAACGTTGGTGCTCGCAGTTCGCACCATGTCGTTCAGTGTGATCTTTCCCGTCAAAACTCCTCGGGTGTAGAGCAGCGAGATGCGTTCCTCGAGCGATGGAATGCCGTTTGGAATCTTGGTGAAGTCATTCATGCCCATGCGCTTCTGATCGGCGAAATCGAATGGCGCGTGGTCGGTCGCAACTGTGTCGATGTCGCCTGTGTGCAAGGCCGCCCACAGCACAGCCTGATTGCGCACATCGCGCAGGGGAGGAGACATCACAAACTTCGCCCCCTCGAACTCACCGCGCTCTGCAAAACTCTTGTCGAGCACCAAGTACTGAATGAGCGTTTCGATGTTCACGCGCACACCTCGCGCGCGTGCCGCAAGTGCGCGTTCGAGTGCCTCTGCGCAACTCAAATGCACGATGTACGTCGCTGCGCCAGTCAGTTCTGCGAAGGTCATCAAGTGATTGACCCCTTCTGCCTCAACTTGCGGCGGACGGCTCTCATGATGCTGCGCAGGGTCAGTCTTTCCCAGTGCGAGCAACTCTCGACAACGCTCTGAAACGAGCGTCTCATTCTCGCAGTGCGCTGTCACGATTACGCCGAGTGATCGCGCGAGCACGAGCGTCTTGTAGAGCTCGGTGTCGTCGATCCCGAACGCTCCCTTGTAGGCGAGAAAGATCTTGAACGACGAGATGCCGCGCTTCACGATTGCAGTCAGTGCCGCCGCTGTCGTCTCGTCGAACTTCGTGACCCCCATGTGAAACGAAAAGTCGCATGATGACTTTCCGACCGCCTTCGCCATCCATGTGTCGAATGCCTCAGTTGGATCATCGCTGCGCGCAGGACAGCACATCTCGATCAGCGTCGTCGTTCCACCGAGTAGTGCCGCGCGACTTGCGCTTTCGTAGGTGTCTTTCGCAAAGGTGCCCATGAACGGCAGATAAATATGAACATGCGGATCGATGAACCCAGGAAACACAAACTTGCCGTGTGCATCAACAATGGCCGTTCCCGCGGGAGCGCTGAGATTCGCACCGATCCGAGAGATCTGGTCTCTCTCGCAGTAAATGTCAGCGCGATAGCGTTCAGTGGCAGTGACAATCTCGCCGCCTTGAATCAGGAGTGCCATTACTTGCGCCAGACATCCGCAGCATCGGCGCCCGTGCCACCGAGCCACCGTGTCGAGATGACCTTCTGCTGTGTGAAAAACTGAACGCCTTCGCGCCCTTGAATGTGCAGGTCGCCGTAGAACGAGTCATCCCAGCCTGTGAATGGAAACATCGCCATCGTTGCAGGAACGCCAACATTGATCCCCACCATCCCGGCCTTGATGCGGTGTTTGAATTCACGTGCCGCGCTGCCAGAATTTGTGAAGATCGCTGCGCCGTTGCCATAGCACGACTTGTTGGCGAGTTCGATTGCACCGTCGAGGTCATCCATGCGCATCACATTCAACACAGGGCCAAAGACCTCCTCGCGTGCGATCGTCATGCTCGAAGCGACCTCATCAACGATTGTGGCGCCCACATAGAAGCCGTTCGGCGCGTCCTTGACTTTGGCTTCTCGCCCATCACACACAATCTTCGCGCCTTCGCGTTCACCCTGTGAAACAAGCTCAATCACACGGTTGCGGTGCGATGCGGTGATCACCGGTCCCATATCAGGTTGCGCGCCACCGTCCGTGCGACCAACGCGAATCGCGCGCGCTGCCGTGATGAGATCAGGAAGCATTCGTTCTGCCGCGGCGCCAACAGTCAGCGCAGTCGATCCCGCCATGCAACGTTCTCCCGCACAACCAAACGCTGCCGTTGAGAGAGCCTCGATGGTCTTTGGCACATTGGCATCGGGCATCACAACGATGTAATTCTTCGCTCCACCATTCGCCTGCACGCGCTTGCCGTGGCGTGTTCCAGTTTCGTAGATGTACTTCGCGACGGGACTCGATCCAACGAACGAGATTGCCCGAACCTTGGGATGTGTCAGGATCGCATCGACGCTCGCGCGTCCTCCGTGCACGATGTTGAATACTCCGCGTGGAAGTCCAGCTTCGGCGAGCAGTTCACCGAGAATCACTGCCCCCAGCGGCACCTTCTCGCTCGGCTTCAAGATGAACGTATTGCCACACGCAATCGCAACCGGAAACATCCAGAGAGGAACCATCACTGGAAAATTGAACGGTGTGATGCCGGCGCACACTCCAAGGGGTTGGTGCAATGTTTCGCAATCCACGCCGCGCGCGATCTCGAGTGTGTCGCCCATCAATAACGCAGGAATTCCACAGGCGTATTCGATGTTTTCGAGTCCGCGAAAGAGACTCCCGCGGGCCTCAGCGAGTGTCTTTCCATGTTCGCGCGAGACGCATTGGCAGAGTCGATCGAAGTTCTGTTCGACCAACTGTCGAAAGCGAAAGAAAACGCGCGCGCGCTCAACGGGTGGTGTGTCGCGCCACGCGGGAAAGGCGCGCGATGCTGCAGCAACGGCAGCGTCGACTTCGGCCGCACCACTCATTGGACAGTGCGCAATCACCTCGCCAGTCGACGGATTGAAGACATCGGTTGTTGAGAGCTTCGGATCGCTCCACTCGCCATCGATGAAATTTGGACAGGGGGAGAGCGATAAAGAAGTGGTCGTCATGTTGATCCCGCGTTCGCGCGCAATAGTAGCCAACGAGCGTGAATCAAGGGCGATTGCAGGGCGATCGCTACCATCGCATGCGCCGCATGACGACCAACGCAATCACTTGTGATGCCCTGATTGTGGGCGGTGGAGTCGCTGGACTCTTCGCACTCGACGCACTCAGGCGGCGTGGCATCCACGCACTCCTGATCGAATCGGTCGCGCTCGGCTCGGGACAGACAACCGCGAGCCAGGGCATCCTGCACGCTGGTGTGAAGTACGCCCTCGCAGGTGCGGTTGGCGAGGATGCGCAAGAAGTGGCACTTGCAGCGGCGGCATGGAAGGACCGTCTCGCAGAGCCCGCAGGCGACCTTGCGACCGTTCGAAAACTCACGAAAACATGCCATATCTGGCGTAGTTCTGGAATCCGAGCGATGGTGGGGATGGCCGCCGCCACCCTCGCACTCCAAACCCGGCCGCATCGACTCGATGCGCACGAGCGCCCCAACTGGCTCGCGCACGCGGATGGTGAAGTGATGTCTCTCGACGAGGTCGTGATCGACCCGCAGTCGCTGCTTCAACTGCTTGCGGCACGCCATGCGCCGCACATCGCGTTGGGAAATGTCATCGGCATCACGCGCGACGGTGCGATGCTTCATGTCGATGTCGCGGCGCGCTCGAGAGTCACCATATTGTGCCGCGAGCTCATTCTTGCCGCCGGTGCAGGCAACGAGGCCTTGACGCGCCTCGCTGGTTCTCCCGTTGCGATGCAGCGCCGTCCACTTCGACAGACATTCGTTCGCGGCAATCTTCCGTTGGCTTTCGGCCACTGCATCGACGGTGCCAAGACGCGCATCACTATCACGAGCGATCAATGTGCCGATGGCGAGGTCGTGTGGAATGTGGGGGGGGCACTCGCAGAGCGTGGCGCATCGATCGATCCGCACGAGTTTGTGCAGTATGCGCGGGCCGAGATTGAATCGTCGATTCCGGGTCTCTCGCTTCGTGGGTGCACGATTGCGACACTGCTCGTCGACCGTGCAGAGCCTCTGACCCCGCACAATCGTCGTCCATCCCGCGCCTACGCACAGACCCTCTCAGGTGTGACAACGCTCTGGCCAGTCAAACTCGTGCTCGCCCCCACGATTGCCGACGAGATCGCATCAAAGTGCGCGCTTGCGTCGTCTCAGTGCGGCGCATCAACATCGGGATGGCCGAGCAACTTTGACCGCCCGCCTGTCGCGCCTCGCCCCTGGCAAACAGCAGAGTGGACCCCGCTGCCATGAGCACTCCCATCCCAATGCGCACCGCACAACGTCTCGGTCGCGCAGTCACCGCGCTCGGATGGGGTGCATTCAAGATCGGTCGCAACGAAGCAATCAAGTACCCATCGTCGTATCCGCTGCCGAGCGAGAGCGAGGCGCTGCGTTGCGTCCACGAAGTCGTCGCGACTGGAATCCGTGTGATCGATACTGCGCCGGCCTATGGATTGAGCGAAGAGCGCATCGGCCACGCGCTCGCCCAGTGTGAGACCGCCCTTCGCAGCGAACTCTTTCTCTCGACCAAAGCAGGAGAGCAGTTCATCGATGGATGCTCCCACTACGACTTCAGCGCCGCATCGATCACCCGATCGGTCGACGAGAGCCTGCGCCGACTGCAATGTGATCGCGTCGACATCGTGTGGATTCACTCCGATGGATCTGACCTCGAGATCATCGACTCTGGCGAAGCGATCGCCGCCCTCGCAGCCGCCAAGAAGAGTGGACGCACTGGGGCGATCGGATTTTCGCCCAAGACGCTCCGAGGGGCTCGCGCCGCACTCGACCACGATGCAGTCGACGCGCTCATGATCGAATTGCATCCAGAATGTCTAGAAAACGAGGCCATTCTTGCCATCGCACACGCACGCGGCAAGGCCGTCTTCGTGAAAAAGCCACTCGCAAGCGGACGCCTCAACCCTTCGGTCGCGTTGCCATGGATTCTCGCGCATCCGCAGGTCACATGCGTTGTTGTCGGCGGACTCTCAATCGCGCGCGTTCAAGCAAACGTTGCAATCGTCTGCGCGACTGAGTCTCGCTGACCATTCAAGCATGGGGGGGCAGGGGATCGATCTCACCCGCGGCCAGTTTGCGCTGGTAGTCGCTCCACGACATCGGCGGCTCTGCGCTGGGCACCTCAACCATCGTGATGCACGCATCGACCGGACAGACGAGCGAGCAGAGATTGCATCCAACGCAGTCATCTTCGCGCACCTTTGGGATTGGTTTATGCGGCACCCGTCCAGGACCAATTCCGACACCAACGATCTCGGGAGTGAGCAAGTCAATGCATTGGTGTGCTCCATCTTCGCACGCGATGTAACAGAGGTTGCAACCGATGCACGTGTCGTAATCAATTCGCGCAATGCGCCGAAAGTTCAGATCGAGTTGTTCCCACTTCGTGATCTTCGCCACACTCCGCCCACAGAGTTCGCTGACGCTGTGCATTCCCTTACCGTCGAGGTACGCATTCAGGCCATCGGTCATGTCCTCGACAATCCGAAATCCGTGGTGCATGACCGCCGTGCACACCTGCACGGTCGAGGCGCCAAGCGCCATGAATTCAGCGGCATCGCGCCATCCTGCGATGCCACCAATTCCCGAGATTGGCAGGCCAACTTCTGTGTCGGCCGCGCAACTCTGCACCATGTTGAGTGCGATCGGCTTGACCGCAGGACCGCAATATCCGCCATGCGAACTCATCCCGCGCACGGTCGGTTCTGAGGCATAGGTGTCGAGGTTTACATTCGTAATCGAGTTGATGGTGTTGATGAGCGATATCGCGTTCGCTCCGCCGCGCTTTGCTGCGCGCGCCGCAGCGGTGACGTCCGTAATGTTTGGAGTCAACTTCACGATCACTGGAATGGTCGCGACCTCCATCACCCACTGCGTGATTCGCTCGGCGACGGCGGGTTGCTGCCCAACTGCCGAACCCATCCCGCGCTCGCACATTCCGTGCGGGCATCCATAGTTCAATTCGATTCCGTCGGCTCCCGCATCTTGAGCGCGTTTCACAAACTCGTGCCACTGCGCGCGCGACTCCACCATCAGCGATGCAATCACCGCATGGTGCGGCCACCGCTTCTTGACCTCGGCAATCTCACGAAAGTTCGTCTGCGCAGATCGGTCACTGATCAACTCGATGTTGTTGAACCCGATCATTCGCGTCGTCCCAGAATTCAGCGCTGAATAGCGCGATGCGGTGTTCACGATCGGATCACCGATCGTCTTCCAGACGACTCCTCCCCAGCCCGCGTCGAAGGCGCGGTGCGCTTGATAGGCCGAGTTTGCAGGGGGTCCAGAGGCGATCCAAAAAGGATTGGGAGAGCAGATTCCTGCGAAGTTCGTCGAGAGATCTGCCATGCTTACTTTCGCCCCTTCGCCAACGCCGCTTCGAGTTCATGCGCGCGAATTGGATTGTGCAATCCCGAGCCATGTCGCGCCCCCGCGCACCCGATGCGCGATGGTTGGGTGGGCGGGGTCGCATCAGCACCAGACAAGAACCGGTGGATCCCAAACGCCGCTTTCTTTCCTTCGCCGACTGCGTTCACCACCTCGCGCCCGCCGTTGGCACAGTCGCCTCCAGCAAAGATGTGCGCAAGATTCGTTGCGCCAGTGCGCTCATCGCGCGCAATCACCCCGCGTGCATCGATGGCCAACTCCGGAAAGAGTTGCTGCAGTGTGGACGCTTGTTTCTGTTGCCCAACGGCCTTCAAAATCATGTCACACGATTGTGTGTACTGCGTTCCTTCGATCACCTCGAGTTGTCCGCCAGCCCCATCGCGTGTGCGTGCGAGTCGAAGACCAACGACGTGCCCCTCGACTCCGATGACCGCGACTGGAACGGTGTTGTACAAAAAGTGCACGCCGTCGCACTTCGCAAGTTCGTGTTCAAAATCGTATGCAGAGATTTGAGATTCCCCGCGGCGGTAAACCATCGTGACGCTCTTGGCGCCGAGCCGAATCGCTTGTGTTGCCGCGTCAATGGCGGTGTTTCCTCCGCCGATGACGATCACTTGATGACCGACCGCAACGTGATGGTGATGGGCGAGATGAAGTTGCTCGATGAATGCGAGAGCCTCGATGACTTCCGGCAGTCCTTCACCATCGATGTGAAGTCGATTGCCGTCGCCGAGCCCAACTCCAAGAAAGACCGCAGCGAAATCGCGCTGCAACTCAGCGGCTGTGATATCGCGACCAACCTCGACCCCACAGCGAATCTCAACGCCGAGCGCTTCCACTGCGCGCGCTTCAGCGACGCTGAATTCTGGTTTCAGTTTGTAGACGGCAACTCCATGGGTGTTCAATCCTCCAGGCAATTGCGCCCGCTCAAAGATCGTCACCGCATAGCCAAGGTGTGCGAGTTGCGCCGCGCACCCGAGTCCCGCGGGGCCCGACCCGACCACAGCAACGCGCATTCCGTTCTGGGTCGCCGGCCGTTTCAGAACAGCGATCCCACGCTCCGCCACGAAATCCGTTGCGAATCGCTGCAGCCGTCCAATCTCGATCGGCTTCTCATCGCGATCTTTGAGAACACATGCCCCTTCGCAGAGAACCGCGGTCGGACAGATGCGCGCGCACGATGCTCCAAGAATGTTCGCCTCAAGAATCAGGCGTGCGGCCCCCGTCTCATTGCCGCTTGCGATCTTTCCAATGAACGCCGGCACATCAATCCCCGTCGGACACGCCTTGATGCAGGGTGCGTCAAAGCAATTGAGGCAGCGATTTGCCTCGACGCGCGCCTCCATTGCGCGCATCGGCAACTGAATGCTCGCCATGTTCGCATGGGTTTCTTCTCTGCTCAGGATCGGTTTGAGATTCATCGCAACTGCGCCTGCGGGAGTGCGGTCGATCAGGCGCTCCAAATCCTATCGGCTGCTTGGTGCATCGCCCTCAAAAACCCCTCGACGAAACGGCCGTTCGAGGTCACACTACAGACATGGCGGGTGCACTCAATCCAAGACGGGTCATCGCAGACTTGAAAGAATTGCGCACGCTGACAGGGGATGTCAATGGCGCACAGCGCATCGCCTTCACCCCGAAATGGAGCAGCGCACGCGCGTGGATCGAACAAAAGTGTGCAGAGATTCCACTCGAGACACACCGCGACGAAGCGGGCAATTTCTGGGCGACGCTGCGCGGCGACTCTCCGCGCGAGTTGCTCATCGGCGGGCACATCGATTCCGTCCCCAATGGCGGATGGCTCGACGGCTGCCTCAATCTCATGGCAGGCGTCGAGATCTTGCGCCGACTCCATCATGAATTCAAGGGTCGCCCGCCCATCACCGTTCGCCTCGTGGACTGGGCAGATGAAGAGGGTGCGCGATTTGGAAAGAGCCTCTTCGGTTCGTCCGCGTGCGCAGGGTCGCTCAACATGCAAGAAGCGCGCGACCTCACAGACAAAGATGGCATCAAACTTCCAGAGGCACTCGCGCAAGTCGGCATCGACTTCGAGCGTGTCAAAGATTCACACACGCAACTGAAACACGCGGCGGCATATCTCGAATTGCACATCGAGCAAGGCCCCGTCCTCCTTGAGCGAGGGCTCGCGCTCGGCAGTGTGCTCGGAACATTCGGTGTTGAGCGACACGCGATCACGTTCACGGGGCAAGCCGCTCACTCGGGAAGCACTCCGATGCACTGCCGTCGCGATGCGCTGCTCGCTGCTGCGCGCATGAGTCCAGAGATCTATCAAATCGCCCACAAATACGGAGGAGTCTGCACGATCGGTTCGTGCACCACCAAGCCAGGAATTGTGACGAGCGTGGTCGACTCGTGCCGCATCACGCTCGACCAGCGCCACCTCGACGCGCATGCGCTTGCAGCGATGCTCGCGGCTGCGCACGATGCGAGCACACAGTTTGCCCATGAAGCCAACGTTGCAGTGCAGTGGGATCGCCTCTGGCAGATCGAGCCCATTCTCTTCAACCCCGCGCTCATTGCGCTCTGCGACGAAGCAGTCGTGTCGTGCGGGCAGGCTGCGTTCCACCTGCCATCAGGCCCGCTCCACGATGCCGCTGAAGTTTCGCGTGCGGGCATCCCAACAGTCATGCTCTTCGTGCAGAGTTTGCTGGGCATCAGTCACAACAAGCTCGAAGACACACTGCCCGAGCACATCGAGCTCTCCGTGGTCGCGCTCGATGCACTTGCAAGCAAGGTCATCCAGTCAATCGTCGACGAGCGCATATGAAACGCACAGTCGACTGGATTCTCTGGGGTGTGCGCTTGGCAGCCCTCTGGGTTCTCGCCGGAGCGCTTGCCAAGACATTCACCGGGCTCCCTGGCGATTTGCCAGCGCCAATCTTGCAATTGAACGTCGATCCGCTGCTCGTCATCGTGTTCGCGGTTGCCGTTGAGTCATTCATCGCGCTTCTCGCACTGTTTGCCCCCAGATACGGCTCAATTCCACTCGCCGCACTGCTCGCCCTCTTCGGGGGCATCCTCATCCTGCACGTTCAAAGCGGCGCAGAAAATTGTGGATGCTTCGGCGGGGCGCTTCCGCTGCCAGGCTGGGTGATGATCGCGATTGATCTCGCCCTCTTCGTCTTCGCACTCGCGGCATCCATCGGAACCAAGCGACTGACCGCGCCGCGCCGCATCAACCTCACCTGTGCAGCGATCGCCGTTGTCTCTATCGCTCTCGCAATCGTCGCCGACTCGCGGCTCAGCACATTTCAACCACGCGAGGCTGGCCGGTCGCGATCCCAGACATCCCAGTCACCTTCGACATTCGCGACGACCGTCACAGCGCAACCATGGAAGCTTCCCGCAGAGATCCCAGCGCAAGTGCTCTTGCGACCACTTCAATGGATCGGCAAGTCTCTCGCAACAACCGAACTCGGTCGCTGGACCGACACCTCAAGATTTCCCGTTGAGTGCACGGTTCTGATTTATTACTTGAGCTGCAGTCATTGCGCCGCGCATCTCAAAGAACTCGCGCAGCAGCAGCTCGCAGATCCGTCCAAAGCGCCCGCATACGTGATGGTGCAACTGCCAACCCCCGCGGGCTACACAGGACGCATGTTTGTGCAAGAATTGCCCACTGGACTTCGCGTCGAACTTCCAAGTGCAGTCAAAGCGTGGGTCATCACCCCGCCTTGGGATGTTTTCGTAAGCGGGGGAGTGGTTGTGCGCGCGCAATCCGTGCCCCGCGAGCCCTCCAAGAAGTAAGCAGGATCGCGCCTCGCGGGTGAGCAAAGTGGGTGATTGGACGGTAGAGTAGGAATCCTCTCATGCGACTCCTCCCCACACTTTCGTGCCTCGCCCTTTCGGCGATTGTCCTCACTGCGTGCCAGACTCCAAACCAAGTGAACTCAGTGCCACTTGCGAAAGTGCAAAAGGATCTGCCATCCGATTGGATTTCATTGAAGCCAGACGATTGGCGCATGGCCTACCTCGACGCTCCGACTCGCCAGTCGCTGCTCGCGATGCGAAAGACTCTCGCCGCTGAGCGCGCGACTCCCGCATACGAATCCGCCGGCGGTTACTCCGAGACGACCTACGAGAGCATTCGCCAGATGAATGAAGCATGCAATCAGTCCTACTGCGCGAACGCCGTCGTGATTGGCGAAGATCTCACCCCAGAGCTCGCAGGAACCGCGCTCTCAGTGAATGAGGCGTACATGAACTCGACAGTGGTTGGCGATGTCAATCTGCGTCAAGCACAGGATGACTGGGCGCGCTTCTGGCTGATGAACAAGCCATCGTCGCTGAGCCCATATCCGATCGTCAATACTGGCGGCCGACCCTAAGCAACTGGTTCGATTCGATCGCGTCCACCCATGTGCGCTCGTAGCGGCGCCGGGATCGTCACCGATCCATCGGCGTTTTGGTGCATTTCAAGCAGGGGAATCAGGATTCGTGGACTCGCAACAACAGTGTTGTTGAGCGCATACGCGAAGACCGTGCGGCCATCATCGCCTTTGTAGCGCAGATTGAGTCGACGACATTGGTAGTCGCCCAAGCGGCTCGCCGAATGCGTCTCGCCGTATGCGCCAGTTGAGATTCCGTTGGCATCCACATCTCCGCGACCGGGCATCCAACACTCGACATCGATCATGTCTTCGTTCTTCACTCCCAGATCGCCCGTGCAACATTGCAGCAAGCGATATGGAAGGTCCAGCGACTGCAAGAGCATCTCAACCGATTCGAGCATCGTGGCATGCCACGCGCGACTCTCTGCCTCGTCAGCGCGGCAGACAACAACCTGCTCGACCTTATCGAATTGGTGGATGCGGTAAAGCCCAGAGGTGTCCTTTCCGGCAGCGCCAGCCTCGCGCCGAAAGCACGTTGAAAGCGTGACATATTTTCGTGGCAGCGACTCGCTCGCGAGAATCTCGTCCGCATGCAATCCCATCAGTCCAACTTCGCCTGTTCCAGTCAGATACAAATCGTGATTGCTGCCGCGCTTTGATTCTTCGAGGTGATACGCCTGCTCACGCCCCGCCGGAAAAAAACCAGTGCCAACCATGCACTCTTCGCGCACGATGACTGGAACGCCCATGGGTTGAAAGCCTCGGCGATCTGCCATGAAGTCGAGCGCGTAACGCAAAATCGCCTGATGCATTCGCATGCCAAGTCCAGTCAAGACATAGTGGCGCGTTCCCGACATCTTGACTCCACGCTCGAAGTCAACGAGTCCGAGAGTCTTGATGAGTTCTTGATGAGGTCGCGGCTGAAATCCGCGTGATGCTGCAAATGGTTTGGCGACATCAAAGTTCGCAGGACTCCACGCACGAATCTCGACGTTGTCTTCGCTTCCCGCTCCGACCGGCACGTCGGCCGCGGGGGGTTGAGGAACCGTCAGCAGCAAGTCACGCCACGCTGGATCGACCTCTGCAAAAACCCGCTCGAGTACCGCAACATCGTTCTTCAACTTGACCGGGACCGCCTCGAGCTGCGCGAGTTCACTTTCAATCGCGCTCTTGTCTGCTCCGATTGCACTCTTCAGTTTGCCCTTCAATTGACCCATGCGTGGGCCACTCTCTTTGCTGAGACGATTCTGTTCTGCGCGCTTGTGTTCGAGGTCCATGAGCACTGACTTGCGTTGATCATCGAGCGCGCGCAGGCGATCAAAGTCAATCTTCATGCGCTTTGCGGCAGCGCCGCGAATGAAGCGTTCGGGATCCTCTCGAAAGGCCTTGATGTCAATCATCCCCCAAAGGTATCGGTAATCGCACAGCGCGGGCGATCACACGCCGCGGTCGCGGTAACTCGGCGGCGCAGCCCAGCGCATCTTCGAGAGCAGCTGTTGCCAATAGGTCACATCTGGATTTCCAACAAGCCGTGCCATCGCCTGATGCCGACCAACTTGCACCGTATCGCCAACAGCCAATCGAACATTTGTCTGCCCATCGAGCACGAGCGTTGTTCCATCGTTGGCGCGCTGCACCCGCACTGCGATATCGATGTGACTCGGCACGACGATGGGACGAAACGCAAGGCTGTGCGGACAAATCGGCGTCACGATCAACGCTTCGACATCGGGATGAACAATGGGACCGCCCGCCGAAACGTTGTATGCAGTCGATCCGACAGGGCTCGCAATGAGGATTCCATCTCCAGCAACATCCGGACCCGCTTCACCTGAGAACTCAAGTTGCAATTCGATCATCCGAAAGGGCAGTCCCGCTGTGACCACCGCATCATTGATCGCGATCCCGTGAAAAACGACTGTCCCGTCGCGCCGCTTCACCATGACATCCATCACCAACCGTTGTCGAATGAGCGGATTGCGCCCAAACACCGTCGCGCCCTGTCGTTCAAGCGATGCCAAGTCAAACTCTGCAAGAAATCCAAGCCGCCCTGAGTTCACTCCCACGAGTGGAATCCCGCGGTCGAGCACTCTGCGCACCTGCGCGATGAGAGTGCCGTCCCCTCCAACAGCAACGACGCGATCAAACACAAGATTTGACGAGAGCGCTGCGCTATCGGCATTCACTTCAGCCACGATCTCAGCGTGTGCGCTCACAATCCGTCGTACGTCATCCAAAATGAGCGCCGTTGCAGGTCGGTCTGGAGATGCGCACAGAAGGGCTCTCATGCGCTCCTCACGAAACCACTCCCTTGGTCAACCGCATGAATGCCGTTTCGAGATTGACTTGTTCTTGCGAGAAGCGTGCAACGCGAAAACCCTGCGCAATCAATCGGCTTGGAATGTCGCTCACCGCCATCCCACTCTTTGGATCGATCGTCACTTCGATGCGAATCGCTCGTTCCTCGCGTTCCATGGTGACTTTGAGAATACCCCCAACATTCTTCAAGAGCGCCGCCGCTTCTTGGTGGCGATCGTCGACAACAACGTGCACCACGCTTCCACCTCCGGCCTTCGCAATCATCTCTTTGACTCCGCCGCAGTAGACAAGTTTGCCTTGTTCAACGATTCCAACCGCAGTGCAGAGTTCAGAGAGTTCAAACAGAATGTGCGATGAAATCAGGATGGTCTTTCCCATGCGCCGAAGTTCTTTGAGCAATTCGCGCATCTCAATGCGTGCACGTGGATCGAGTCCGCTCGATGGCTCGTCCATCAACAAGACCTTCGGATCGTGCAGCAGCACCCGTGCGACTGAGAGTCGTTGCTGCATGCCGCGTGAAAGTCCATTCACATCAGAGCCGCGTTTCGAAATCAGGTCTGTCAATTCGAGCACTTCGCCCACGACCTTCGTGCGCTTGTCACCGTGAATTCCGTAGCACGCCGCGAAGAACTCGAGGTATTCGCAGACCAGCATGTCCTCGTACGCCCCCAAGAAATCTGGAACGTATCCAATGATCGGTCGAATCAGGTGATTCTGATACCCAACCACATGCCCATCGACGCGCGCCTCCCCCCAAGTTGGCTTCAGCAGCGTCGCAAGAATCTTGATGGTCGTCGTCTTTCCCGCACCGTTTGGACCGATGAATCCAAAGCAGGTTCCCTCTTCAATGACAAGGTTGAGATTGTCCAGTGCGGTCAACTCGCCGTACTTGCGCGTGAGGTTGACCGTTTCAATCATCGCCATGGTGCAACTCTAGTCGCTCGTGGGAGCGGCAAACCTTTCATCGAGTGGCAGTGGAAAGATGACGCGAACGAGGACGAGTCCATCACTCGGTACTTCCTCGCCGTCGATCCGAATCGGAACAGGGCACGTCGCGCTCTCGAGGTATCCGAAGACGATGAGGCAGGGGGTCGTAAACCACTGCGAGAGATCGAGCGACCGACCCAGCATGCGCTGCACGCGCACGGGCGAGACCAACTCAGGAGGATTGTTGAGATAGGTGGGCGGCTGCAGCATGTTGAACATCGTGAGCATGTCGAGATACGTGCGGCGCCACTCTGCATTCAACACGGTGTCGAGACGAAACCCCAACGCGCCGTTTGCAAATGGCGCCTCGTACCGCGAACGGATCGCGCGTGCGAGATCGCCAGGCGACTCATCAACGCCCGATGCGTCGGTGGTTGCGAGCACATCGCGCAACTCAATCGCCTGTTGCGCGGGCCACTCTGTCAGGATCCCAAAGCGGCCGACGTTCGGCAGTGCATCGGATGGATTATTCGTTCCGTTCTCCGAAGCATCTGACTTTGGCAGAGGCGAACGAATCGGAGTGATGTGAATGAATCCGACATTGCGCAGCGTTCCAGGCAACGAATGTTGCAACAGTCCCGTCAGCGAAACACGCAGCGGATTCCCTGGCAAGACACTCTGGACCAGGGGGCGCTTGAGGTCGATCACCATCGGTGGACGCCCCCACGCGCGGTCGGCAACGCCAAGCCACTGCGCCTCGAAACTCGCCGATGTCGCGCGCGCCGCAACTTGCAGCGTGGCTGGTCGCTCGAGCGGCACCGCAGTTTGCGCTGGATTTGGAAAGTTGCCCGTGGTTCCTCCAGGAGGCGACGACCATGCCGTCAGCGTGTTTCTGCGCTTTTCCTCATCCTCGATCGCAACACTCGTCTCTCCGTAGCCCGGAAGGAATGCGCTAAACCAGCAGGTCGCGCGCATGAGGCCCGGCTCTTGCTGCGATTCGATCTCCGCTGGCCAGATGATTGAGTCGAGCACAGTGAGATGTTGCACCCGCGCCTGATTCGATGTCATCAGCGTGCCAACAATCCAAACTCCAGAACCAAACACAAGCGCGGTTGCGACGAACGCAACCCATGCGTGTCGCTGCAGCTTCATCCACTTCAGCAGCGCAAAACCGCCCGGGCCCGCGAGCACCCAGTACGCAGCAAACAGCAGAAATGCAGCGAGTATTCCGAGTGCAGCCTGCCCGCGCATGCCAATGAGGCTCGAGACAAGTTCACCTCGCCCAAGGTCAACGAATGTCGGGGTTGCGACGGCGAGCCGCTTCGCCCGTGCGAGTTCTCCATACTTCGCAATCGATGGTGTGTCGGCCCGCCGCGCGAGCACGCGATTCCAAAACATGTCGGCGCGCGGAAGCCCACCTTCTTGCAGCGCACGCCGATGCAGCGCATCGACATCGAGCCCGATGAAGGTGATGCGCCCATGGCCGAATGCTCGCGTCACGCCGATGACCTTGCCTTCAAACGTTTCTGGATGCGGATTCGCAAACCCAGTCGATGCAACCCGCGGCACCGCAAGAAAGAGCAGCGGCTCGAACGCACTGTTCTTGGTGCGCTTCTCAAAGAACGTGACGGGCATCGTTGCAGTTTGGTTGAGCAGTGTCTTCGATTGACTCAGAACTCCGATGAGCTCACGAATGGGCACCGCATCAACACGCTGCACATCCCAAGCACGGTTGCTCGGCATGAGCGCAGTCAACGGATGCTGCGCGTTACTCGCGATTCCCCATGCATCCGCAGCCTCCGCGAGCACAACGACGAAGAGTCCGCCACGGCGAATCCACTCGCGCACTGCCTCGGCCGCATCTCCAGTGAGCGTTTGTGGACTCTCATCCGACCAGATGAGCGCTGAATACGCCGCGAGTCCCTCCCATCGATCAGGAAGATCCTGCGGACGAATGCGCCGTGCAATCTTCGTCGTCGTGTTCATCGACGGAATGAACGCTGCATCCGAAGGTGCACTCTCATACGCGTCAAGTCCCATCCGACCCGACCCAACGACACCAAAGAGATCGTCGTTCAAATCAACCACGACCGAGGGGGACGATCCAGTCGATGGAGAAAATCGAGTCGATCCCAACTCGCGCACGCGCTTCCCGTCAGACTCCTCCCACACACGAATGGTGTAGACCTCGTCCATCGCGCCAATGACACTCTGCTGCGGGGGAATTCGCGCGTACATCCAAACGCTGATCGGTTGACCTGGATCGAGCACGAGCCGCCGCGTGATATTGGCGATGTCACCATTGCCATCTGGAACTTCCCATGCAACTTCGACAGGAGTCGGCTGATCGAGTTCTCCCTTGAGCGCAAACCGCGCCCCAACCACATCGCCCGTCCGAAAGTGATCGCCGACGCCAAAGTGCTCAAGCGAAATCGACACTTGATCCGCTGCACTGGCCCTGCACGCCGCAAACTCCAGCAGTGCTGTGAACGCGATGAAGATTGCCCAGAAACCGCGCGGCCAACTCACGTGTGAAAACTCCTCAGACGCGCATGCGTCCAATTTCGTGCAGGATCGCCGCGTGGCTTCGTTGCGCCCCTTCGAAGCACGCCATCTCCATCTTTTCGTTTGGAGAGTGCACGCAATCATCGTCGAGTCCAAAGCCAACGAGCAGGGCAGGTGTCGCGAGGATTCGGTGAATCGCTCCGACTGCAGGAATGCTTCCTCCCGACCCAATCAGCACCGGTGCGCGCTCATACACCTGCGCGAGCGCGCGCTCGGCAGCGCCGAGAAAGACCGACCCATCGGGCACCAAAAAGGCTGGATTCGCGCCGAATTCTGTCAATTCCATTCTGCAGCCTGCCGGCAGCCGCGCCTTCACAAAGTCGCGTATCGATTGCAACACGCGCTTTGGATCTTGCGCGGCGACCAACCGAAATGAAACCTTCGCAGTCGCATGCGAGGCGATCACAGTCTTGGCACCTTTGCCGGTGTAGCCGCCGAAGATTCCATTCACATCACAAGTTGGACGGCTCCACGTTCGCTCGAGCGCAGAAAAACCCTTCTCGCCGAACGATTCTGTCAGCCCAATCGACCCCATGAATTCAGATTCGGTGAATCCCAGCTCGCGCCACTGCTGTCGCACGCGCGGCGAAACCTCTTCGACGCTCTCGTAGAACCCATCGAGCATCACCCGTCGGTCGCCGTCGTGCAATTGCGCGATGATCGAGCAAAGCACATTGATCGGATTGGGAACTGCGCCGCCATACTGTCCAGAGTGCAAATCCTTGTCGGGGCCATGCACGGTGAGTTCGACATAGACAAGTCCACGCAGTGCAGTCGTGATCGCAGGAGTTTCAACATCCCACATTCCCGTATCCGACACGATGCATGCATCCGCCTTCAGGTCATCTCGATTCGCAAGCAAGAATGGTTCAAGGCTTTCGCTTCCCGACTCTTCTTCACCTTCGAGCAACACCGTCACTGCGCAGGGCAGGGTGCCATGCACCTTGATCCACGCACGAAACGCTTCGATGAACGACATGACCTGACCCTTGTCATCCACAGCTCCACGCGCAACGATTCGCTTTCCGCGCGCGCCATCAACAATCACTGGGTCAAATGGACCGCTCTTCCAGAGTTCAATCGGATCCGGTGGCTGCACGTCATAGTGCCCGTAGTACAGCAGTCGTGGGCCGTCATACCCAGGTGGCCCTTCATGTTTTGCAACCACCATTGGATGCCCCTTCGCAGGACGCACGCTCGCGTTGAGTCCAGCAGAGCGCAGTTCGCCGCACACCCACTCCGCCGCGCGCGCGACATCACCTTTGTGTGCTGGGTCGGCGCTGATGCTGGGGATCCGCAAGAAGTCGCAGAGTCGGTCGACCGATCCCTTGCGATCTTCTTCGAGGCGATTCAGGACGGCTTTCAGATCATCATGCATGGCGCGCGATGCTACTCAGGCATGTTGCGGCGGTTTCTGGCATGATGCACAGGCGATGACCCCACCAACGCCAAATTCAGCACCTGGTCAAGACGCGCGCCGACTCACACGGGTTGACTCCGTCGATCTCGCAAGCGTCTTTCCATCGCTCACATTGTTGGGATCTTTCCACGCCGCACTCCGCCCCGCGCGCCTTCTCTTCGCGTTTGTTCTCGTGCTTGCGCTTGTGGCAGCAGGGCGGCTCTGGGATGGATTCGCCCCCTCGACCTACGACCCAGCTGGACTCTTCGCGGGCGCTCTTCGCGAGAGTCAACTCGTCGATGCGCAAGATTCTGCGCGCTCATTGGTCATTCCTGCACTGCGCGCAGATCAGCGCGCGCAAGCAGCCACTGCTTCTCTCGACGACCTCGCACTTCTACTTCGCGAGAGCGCTGAGGGCAGCGCGCCAGACCACATCGATGCAGCGCGCTACGCGAAGTTGGCTGGCACGATCGACGCAGCGCGCCCACGCGCATCGTTCGAGGCGCTCGACGAGGCAGTTCGCACGACCTTTTTTGCGGCGATTCGAGCGCCTTTCCGCGCGGACGGATCAGCCGCCATCTCTGCAGCGCAGCAACTCTTTCTTGAGATTCCATCCACATCATGGCGATGCGCTCCATGGTTCAGCGCTTACTTCGCACTATGCGGTGCGGTCTTCTTGTTGGGATGCGCAGGGGTCTTGTGCCGGCTCAATGCGGGCGACCTCTCACAACGTCAGTGGACGATTCGTCAAGCGCGCGCGTTCATTCGCCCCCGTTTGCCATCGCTCATCGGCGCGCCTCTCTTCGCCATCGTGCTCGCTGCAATTCTCTTTCTCCCCGTCTGGCTGATCGGTCTGCTGCTTCATCTTCCACTCTTCAATGTTGTTGGAGGGTTGCTCTTCGGTCCCGCGCTCATCTTCTCAGCACTTTCAACGGTGCTGATCACTGTCCTCTGGATTGGCCTTCCACTCATCGCACCCGCAGTCGCCTGCGATGGCTGCGATGCGATCGAGAGCGTGCAGCGCGCAGGGGCCTACATCTTCAAGCGACCACTGCACCTCATCTGGTACGCAACGCTCTCTCTTCTCATCATCGCTGCCGGAGGATTCGTCGCAGACTGGATCGCCGTTGCAGCATGGAACATCGCCATCGGCGCATTCGGTTCAGCAACCGTTGAACCTGCACTTGCGGCTCAACGCTCGATGCGATTCCTCGAACCCGTTGGAAGTTCTCCCGCGATCTTGCTCGGGCTCACCGAAAGCGCCACCGCATCGCTCCTCGAAGTGTGGCAGACGATTCTTTGCCTCTTTATCGGCGCAGCGACCTTGTCGATGGCGACCGCGTGCGCCACCCGCGCCTATTTGCTGGTTCGAATGCAGAGCGACGGTCAAGAGGTCAGCGATCTCTGGATCGACACCGACCTCAAGCTTTAACTCAAGCCGCCCTTGAGATCTTTGCCAAGTCCCCCGAACTTGAGCAGCAATTTTCGCATCGAAGGGTCAGACTCACGCGGTTGCAATTCTTCTGCCTTGCTATCGCGTCCATCTCGCCCGCGACCCGCAGGTCGCACAGGTGCATCCTTCAGTGCCTTGATCGACAAACTGATTCGCCGACGCGCTGGGTCGATGTTGAGCACTTTCGCTTGAACCGCCTCGCCAACCTTGAGTGCTTGCGCAGGGCTGAAGACGCGCTCGTGCGAAATCTCTGAGATGTGCACGAGCCCCTCAACTCCAGGCGAAAGTTCAATAAACGCGCCGAATTCCATCACACCGCGCACGGTGCCCGCAACGGTTGCGCCAACCTGAATCTCGTTGAGCGCCGTCACAATCGGATCAGCCATGACCTGACGCCTGCTGAGCGTGAGGCGAGGGGGAACCGAAGTGAGATCGACGCGAATGACTTTGACTTCGACAACATCGCCCACGGCGACCGCATCGGATGCCTGCTTGAGTTGGCCGTGCGCGAGTTCGCTCATCGGAATCAACCCGTCGACGCCGCCGAGGTCTGCGAATGCGCCGAAGGGTTGCAGCGAGACAATTGTGACCGTGCGCTGCGTTCCAACTTCGATCTCTTTCAACAATTCGTTGCGTTTTTCATGGCGTTCCTTCTCGAGCACGCGTCGGCGACTCAGCAACATTCGCTCGCGATTGCGCCGCAATTCGACGATTTCGCATTCCATCTTCTGCCCGAGATAGACCGAGATGTCTTCCACATGGCGCAAGTCCACCTGCGCGGCCGGCATGAATGCACGGTGATGCGCGACCTCCATATCCAAGCCGCCGGGGTTCATCCCAACGCATCGCGCCTCAACAATCTGGCCGACTTTCAAATCGCCCCACTGCGCTTTGGTGACCATTCCCTCACGGGCAAGAATCAAGACCCCTTCAAAAGGATCGAGTCGCTCCACGACGAATTCCATCTGCTCTCCGCTCGTGGGTGGGGTCTCAAAGTGGCTCAGCGGGCAGACGCCCTGGCTCTTTGGCCCGAACTCAACGAGCACATCTTTGCCCCGAACTTCCATCACGCGTCCTGTGCGCAACTGTCGTCCACCCGACGTCCTGCGAATTGGATTCAGGTTCGCTGCTCGGGCCGCTGGGCGGGGAGTGTTCGTGGCGCTCAGAATCTCCTCGATCGTCATCCCGCCCAGAGCCGACTCAATTTCGGCATTGAGCGCAGCGTTGATGTCTCGGGTGGTTGAAGAGGTCGCGAGCCCTGTCGGGTCGCGGTCAGTACGAGGGGCGTCCGGTTGCATAAAGGTGTAGCGTATCGCATCCTCCTTCGACGGGAGGCGTATAATTTTGAGTTCGACCGCCGTTGGTCGTCGTTGTTCACTGCTTCACCTGGAGACACGCGAGATATGCCACCCAATAGGACCGCCTGGGGGATCGAAGTTGGTCAGTTTGCGCTCAAAGCGCTCCGAGTTGAATTGGTCGATGGCGAAGTAACGGTGACCGACTTTGCGGTCATCGCCCATCAGCGCGTGCTCTCTGATCCTGCGGTGTCTGATCAGACTGGAATGATCCGCCACACCCTCGCTGCGTTCGTCAGTGCAAACGCCGAGCGACTTGCCGGAACTCCGGTCGTCATGAGCCTGCCCGGAAACGCAGGATTTGCGCGGTTTTCAAGCCTTCCCAACGTCGACGCAAAGGTGCTCCCAAGCATGGTGGAGTACGAGGCAAAGCAACAGATTCCGTTTCCGATCGACGAAGTCGAGTGGGATAGCCACGTCTTCACGGCGGATGAAACTGGGCAGTGTCCGATCGGTGTTTTCGCTGTCACCAAAGAGCGCCTCCAAGAATTGCTCTCGCTCTATTCAGAGTGCGGCATCGAGCCAGACATCCTGACTCTCAGCCCCGTCGCAGTCGCCAACGCCCTGCAATACGACATGGAACTCGATGAGACGTCACCAGTCGTTGCGTGCGTCGACATCGGCACGAGTTCGTCTGACGCGATCGTGATCGACAAGGGAACCTGTTGGTTCCGCACCTTCCCAATTGGTGGATCGAACTTCACCGAAGCGATCGTGCAAACGCTTGAAAAACAGGGGGTGAACTACGGCAAGGCCGAGCGAATCAAGGTCGACCGCATGCCGACCGAAAACGTCTTGCGTGCGCGCACGATGGCAATGCGCGGCGTCACAGGCCAACTGGTCGACGAGATTGGACGCTCCCGCGAGTTCTATCAAGACGCCCACCAGGGCACCGAGATCCACGACGCATTCGGCGTTGGATCGACACTGAAAATCTCAGGGCTCCGCACCAAGATCGCAGGCGATTTGCGCTTGAATTTGAAGCGTTTCGAAGAATTCAAACGCATCCGCCTCGCCGGGCCAGACGCCCCAGATTTCGCGGCAAATTCGATCAACCTCTTGACTGCACTGGGTCTGGGAATCCAAGGACTCGGACTCGCCAAAGTGCAGCTGAATCTCTCTCCAGTCTCGCGTGTTCGTCAACGTGTCTGGAAATCGAAGACCCCATGGTTCATCGCCGCCGCATCGCTCTTCATCGTGAGTGCTGCAGCAATGTTCACGAGCTACCTGATTGACCAGTCTGCACTGAGCGAACTTGAGAAGGAAGCTGCTTCAGCAGACACCGTTCTCAACCAAGCAAAGGCACTCGTCGATCAGTTCCAAGCAGCGCAAACAGAGGCTGGAAACTTCGAAGCGTCCAACATGACAGACCTGCTCAATGACCGTGAAGTCTGGGCGTATCTCGTCAATGACACCTACGCCGCGCTCGCCGCGGCCAAACCTGCCGCAGCTGAGGTCGGCTCTGATCCACAAAAAATCTTGGCGATCGCTGCTGCTGACCGTCGCCTCGTGCAACTCGAGGATTTTTCAGGCGCTCCCAAACTCGACGCCAATAACAATCGACAGATCGAAGTATCCGTCCGTATCACGCTCACGCGCCTTCCCACCGGCGATCCAGATCCCACGAAGTTTTTCAACCAGACCGACGGAGTTCTCGACTGGCTTCGACAGAACAAGGACCGCGCAGATGCTCCTTACACCATCGTTGAAGAGTCTCTGACGGTGCCGAATTGGACGAAAATCGTCGGCGGAACCCGCGAAGTCCAATCATCTGGTTCCTCCGACACTGGCAGTGGTTCGCAGTCTGGATCTGGATTTGGCGGGTCGCCAGCATCTGACCCAACGAAGTCCAGTTTCGGCGGAGGCGGGATGGCTGGCCGCAAGAAACTCGAGCAACCCCCAGCGCGCGGCCCAGGCAGCGGTGGCACACTCAGTGGTTCAGGCGGCGAATCGGGCGACGCCGGCGGCGGCGGGGCAGCAGACAGCGGGTCTGATTCCGCAAGCCCCAATAAATCGCGGCGAAAGCGCACTGAAGTCGTTGGCGTCGATGAAAAACTTCCCGCCGTCGACCTCGCGAAGGACGCTCCAATTCCAGCAGCCCCAGTCCTGCTGAGCGCCACAGATGCCCGGTACGAAGGAATGCTCAGGTTCACTGTGACGCTCAAGGGCGCGCCCGGCGCTCCCTCGCCTGCGGCAGATGGATCCACAGACTCGCAATGATCGGCCAGTGAAAACCCCATGAAATTGAACCTCAAATCGCTGTTGAAATTCAAAAAGTCTTCTGGCGGTGCCGCCGTCGCGACCCCAGCCAAGCAACTTCCGCCGCAGGTCGAGAAGACGCTGATTTGGGTCAAAGCGAATTTTCTCCTTGTACTGCTCGCGACGGTTTCTGTCGCTGCGCTCGGCGGCGGATGGTGGTTTCAGGATGAATTCAGAACGACTCTCGCCGAAGAAGCATCGACCTACGCAGGCAAAGGCGCCGAACTTGCGCGACTGCAGACCGGCGAATTCACAATCACGATTCCTGGATCCGAGCCGATGACTCAAAGAGGGGTGGTCAATGAGGCGCTCGTCACGGCAGTGAAACAGCTCATGGGGCAGGGTGGAGGCTCCGACTCGGCAGTGATCCGCGCAGATGCAGTCGCGCGCAACCGCGGCGCGCACGAGTCAGTGGTCAACCTGCGAATTCCTGCCAAGAGTCCAGAGCGAGAGTCCGTCCATCAGGATTTCTTCAAGGAACTCGGCAAGCAGTACGACGCACTCTTGCTCGAAGTCGATGCGGGCTCTCCTCCTTCCGACGAAGACGTGACAATCAAGTTGCAGCGTCGGCAAGGACGATTTGCGCAGAATGACCTGAAAAAGGCGGCAGATGCGACGCTGACAACTGAAGAGCGCAGTCAACTTCAGCCCGTCCTCGTCTCGCACCGACTCGGTCTCTACAGCGAAGTCGCACAGAGCAAGGGCATCTACTGCGAGGCTCAAGACATTGGGATGCCAAACGAACAACCCGCAAAGGCCGATTTCAAACGCATGTGGGCGCTTCAATGGCAACTTTGGGTCGCGCAAGACATCGTGCGCGCATGCAAGAGCGTCAACGCAACAAACAAGATTCCCGATGCGCCAATCAAGCGCATCACACGCGTGCAGTTCCTCGGTCCAGTGCTCGGCGGAGTCGTGACCACGTCCGACGATTCCAGTTCCAGCGCCGCAGAGAGCGATCCCGCCGCGAGTGGGTCCGAAGGTGTGGCACCGGGTCTCGCAATCAATCCATCCGCCCCGGTGACGATGGATCGGTTCGGGGTTTCGCGCAAGGGTTGGACAACCAATCAGCTCTACGACGTGTTCAGCGCGCGGGTGACCCTCATCGTTGAAACGACAAAAATCCCGCAGATTTCCAATGCTTTCTCGAAGCAGAATTTCATCGTCATGACGGATGTCAAGATTCGTCCCGTCGACCCATTCGCGGCTGCAAATGAAGGATTCATCTACGGAAACCAAGCGCTCTCCGAACTCACTCTCACAATGGAATCAGCATGGCTGCGTGAATGGACCGGTCCACTGATGCCAGATGACATCCGAAAGCAACTGAATACGTCGGGAATGCTTGCAGGTCTCGGACAAGACGCAGCAACCGAACCGGCGAAGGAGAACTAGATCATGGCAAACAAGAACCTCTCGGCGTTCGAACAGAACTGTGAAAAAATTCTTGTGGGCGTGGCGGGTGCCACGCTCGCGGGTGTGCTTGTTTGGCAACTCGTCTTCGCCCCCACAAACGTTTCGACTGGTTCGAAAACGCAGTCAATCTCAGAAGCAACCGCAGAGGTTTCCAAGCAGCGCGAGGCTCTGAATCGCAAGTTGAATTCGACCACGCTCGAGTTTGAATTGCCCGTTCCAAAGGGTGAGAAGGGTCACGCAGAGTTCAAGAGGCGACTCGCGGCGGATGTTTCACCTTCGTCAACCGTCGCGAACAATCAGCCAGCGCTCGGTGGACTTCTCGCCAAGGGCGAGGTGCAAGGTGAAGAGTGGTTCCATGAGCCACGTTTTGCAGCACTTTCAATGTCCGGCGTCGTCGTGACGACCGATGCACTCACGCCTGATGCGATCGGCGAAGATCAACTGAAATCAGATCCCGAATTGGCGACTCGCTTTCCCAAGGATGCGCCGCTCGATATCACGTGGGCGACTCCGTTCGCAACGATCGACCTTGCTGCGATGCGCGAGCAACTCTTCAAGAGCGATCGCGCAGCAGATCCCGCGCGCTCGCCAATTCCCGTCGATTGGTTCAAGAGTTCGCTCTTCATCGTTGACGTCAGCTTTGAGCGTCAGACAAAGCAGGCGGATGGATCGTGGAGCGAGCCCACCGTTGTTGCGCCGATTCCCGGCCAAGAGACGTGGCGAACCGACATCCTCACTGGCGACGCCAACCTCCGCGAAACAGTGTTCGAGAATCTCAAAGACTATTCCGCCCAGTTGGCCGTGCTGCAACCAGATTTCTTGGCGACCAAAGGGGGGCACTTCGTCCCTCCAACTGAGCAGGATGCCACCGCGAAGGGCGCGCCAGTGCCCGTTGGCGTCGACAAGGAGAAGGCGACCGAACAACGCGCCCTCGAAACCAAACGGCGTGCACTCGATCGTCTCACCGCACAACTCGAAAAAGCTGGTGGACCTCTTGATCCGAAAGACGCAGCAGCTCCAGGCGGCAGCGGTGGATTTGGAGGCCCCGCAGGTGGCGGTGGACAGGGTGGCGACAGCGGTGGTGGTGGCGGGCTCGGCGGTGGCGGCGGTGGACTGGGCGGCGGCGGCGGAATGAAAGGGCGCAACAGCGGTTCTGCTGCCGGCGCTGACGATGAAGCGAGTCGAAATCTGCGCGTGCGCTTGACCAAGAACCTTCGTCGCGCAGAGAAGGCGCTTGCACAGGACGAGGCAACTTTCGCCAAAAAATATCCAGCAGAAGTGGTCGGGGCGAAGCCCAAAGAAGTCGCCAAAGCGGTCGAGTTCTCGACGCTCGAAAGTGTTCTTTCGTGGACGCACGATCTCGAGGTTGAGCCAGGTTCAACCTATCGATATCGCACGACGGCAAAGATCTTCAATCCGTTCTTTTCTCGAAAGTTGGGATTGATCCAAGGACAGCAACAGCTCGCCGAAGCGTTCTGCATCTCGTCGGTGACATCGCCGTGGGGCAACGAAGTTGAGATTCCATTTGACGTGCGATTCTTCGTACTTCGTGCTCTTGGCAAAGAGAGCGACAAGGCGGGGCGCCGTGCGACGATCGAACTCTATCGATACATCGATGGCGAACTTCGTCGGCAATCTGATTCATTCGGGCGTGGAGATCAAGTCGGGCGCATCGACGCGGCCAAGGGCTCTCCTGTGAATTTCTCAACCCCCTGGTTTGTCGTGGACGTCTTCGAAGACCTCGCAATTCAAACCGAGGGTGCGAAATCTGCCGGTCCACGAAAGAGCGTCGCAGTCATTCTGCAACGCTTCGACAGCAACGGAGTTGTCGTCAAAGAAATCCGGCTCGTCGACGACGACAGTTCGTCAAAAGAACGACAGAAATTTGAAACCGAGTTTCAAGGCGGCCAGCAACGCGGCTCGAATGGCGGCGATGTTCCATCGGGTGTCGCAGGTGGCGGCACAGGCGCGCCACCCAAGGGGCCAGGCGGACCTCCAGGTCTCGGGTCGTAAGACAAGCACCGCCGGCGCAGATCGCCGCAGCATGTCCGCGCGCCCATGCTTGCGCGTAACACCTTCAGAAATAGCCAGTTAGCCCTCAAGCCCGCCGCCCAGACTCGTTCTGGGCGGTTGTCATTTCAGGGGTTACCCACAATGCAGCCGTGGGGCTTGACAAATCCGCGACTTCGCCTATTCTTGCGGATCTACGCAGTCGTTGACTGTGTGGCGGGTTTCGACCCGTTCTTTGACAAGTGAGGATCAGATGTCGCATGCTGAAAGTGCTGGATTTCCAGTGTTTTCAGCAAGCAAGTGAATTGAGTCAAGAATCATCTCGAGTGTTAATTTTTTTGTTGTTTGTGTTTCAACTTTGTTTGAAACGAGCAGCCTGAGGGCTGGTTGCGTCTTCGAGTTTCGGTGAAAGCCGGAATCCGATAGGCGTGGCCAAGCTCAGAAGGGCACACGGTGGATGCCTTGGCGTCGAGAGGCGATGAAGGACGTAGGAACC
>CAYHFW010000022.1:0-39611 GCA_964355975.1 uncultured Singulisphaera sp. | reverse complement strand
ATCCGCCTGCCGCACAAGATTCGAAAGCGCCGCCACTTCCCCCAGGCATGACGCAAGCAGACATGGACGCGATGATCGAAGCAGCGACGCCCGGACCGATGCAGGCATACCTCACCAAGGATTGCGGCACGTGGACCGGCGCATCGAAGTACTGGATGGCACCAGGCGCACCGCCCCAAGCCGGCGAGATCACTTACAAGTGCACTGCGATCTTGGGTGGTCGATTCATCCAACAAGACTGCACATCCGAAATGCCCGGCATGGGACTCTTTCAAGGGCTCGGACTCCTCGGCTACGACAACGTTGCGAAGGAGTTTCAGTCGGTGTGGATCGACTCAATGGGAACCTGCATGGCAACTGGCACTGGCTCACTCTCTGCCGATCAGAAAACCATGACGATCAATTCTTCATACACATGCCCAGTTCGAAAGAAGTGCGTCAAGATGCGTCAGGTCACCACGCGCGAAACCGCTGATCGCACAGTCATGCAGATGTATTCACCTGCGATGGACACGGGGAAGGAATTCCTCAACATGGAAATCATCTACACGCGAAACGGAACTGCAACCAAATGAAACCATCCATCACGCGCATCGCGCTCGCGACGATTGTCGGCGGAATCGTTTGGTTTGTGTGGGGCGCATTCGCCCACATGGCTCTGAACGTTGGCGAGAGTTCGCTGCAGCGACTGCCGAACGAAGCCGCCGTGACGGCGGTGCTGCGCGACACCGTTCCTGCCGATGGCCTGTACGCGTTTCCTCATTGGAACGAGGCACTTTCTGGCGACGCCGCGATGGCCGAGCTCGAGGTGCAGTACAAGCAGGGCCCCATCGGTTTGCTCGTTTACCGACGGTCTGCGCAAGAGGTGATGCCGCCGAGCATGCTCATAAAAGAGTTTCTGGGTGGGCTCATTGCATCAGCGATCGCGGCGTTTGTGCTCTCTCGCATCTCGTGGGGAGTCATTTCGACCGCGCGTGCCGCAGGACTTTGCGCCGTCGCCGCTTGGTTCACGCACTCTTACTCTGAATGGATCTGGTGGGGATATCCATGGGCGTGGGTCGTCGGCGCACTCTTCGAGCAAACCGTTGGATGGATGCTCGCAGGCGGCTCAATCGCATTCGTACTGCGTGGTCGGTCGGGCGAGTGAGCGCCGCCACGCCAGGCTCGCTCAAGATTGCCCGCTGCCCTTGGTGCGGAGTCGATCCGCTTTATGTCGCCTACCACGACACAGAGTGGGGGGTTCCTGTCACAGACGACCGCGCGCTCTACGAAAAGCTCGTGCTCGACGGTTTTCAGGCGGGACTCTCATGGATCACAGTTCTAAAAAAACGCCCAGCATTTCAAAAAGCCTTTCGCGGGTTTGATCCAGCGAAGGTCGCGCGATTCGGCGAGAGAGATATCGCGCGTCTTCTCGCCGATGAGAAGATCATTCGCAGTCGCGCGAAGATCAATGGCGCGATCAAGAATGCCCAAGCGTGGATGGCGATCATGGAAGCAGGGGGCACCGGCGCGTTCCGAGACCTGCTCTGGCAGAGCGTCGATCATGAAACGATTCAGAATGCATTTCGAGCAGATGACAAGATTCCCGCAGCGACAGGCGAGAGCGAGTTGATGGCCCGCACGCTCAAAGAGGCGGGATTTTCTTTCTGCGGCCCCACGATCTGCTACGCATTCATGCAGGCAGTCGGCATGACCAACGATCACCTCATCACCTGTCCGCGCCACCGCACAGTTGCAAAGTTGGCACGATGACGGCACCGTCACGCCTCGAGGTGCGCGCTGTTCGCAATGGTCGGGGCATCGTCGCCGCCACGCGCTTCGCTCGCGGCGAGATCATCCTTGAGATAAAGGGCAAGGTCGTCACAAGCGCAGAGGTCTGGCGCTACTGGAAGCGCTCTCCGACACTCGCCGAAAATTGCTTTCGATTCGACGACGAGCGCTATCTGAGCCCAGCGGGCGAGATCGGCGCATTCGCCAACCACTCGTGCAAGCCCAACGCAGGCGTGATCAAGGTGCGGGGGCGGCTCTACTTCAAGGCGCTCAAGGCGATTGCCGCGCAGAGTGAAGTCACCCACGACTACTCAACCCTGCTCGGCGCCGATGACATTTGGAGAATGCCCTGCAACTGCGGCGAAGACAACTGCCGCGGTCGTGTGGCGAGTTTTCACACGCTTCCAAGTGCAGCGCTTCGCCGCTACGAACGACTCGGCGTCATCCCAGATTTCATTCTCGCGACGCGCCCCGAGTGAGTCAGTGCCGCACAGCACTCGCCGCACCTTCCTACACTCGCCATCCTGATGCCTGAAACACCAACGAAGTCGATGGACGAAATCGTCGCACTCTGCCGCCGCCGCGGATTCATCTTTCAAAGTTCTGAAATCTACGGTGGAATCAATGGATTCTGGGATTACGGACCCATGGGCACCGAGCTCAAGCGCAATCTGAAAGAGGCGTGGTGGAAGGATGTCGTGCGCGGCGATAGCACCGGCCCCAACGGCGAGTCTGTCTCAGTTGTCGGCGTCGATTGCACGATCATTATGAATCCAAAGGTGTGGGAGGCATCGGGACACGTCGGTGGATTCAACGACCCGATGGTCGACTGCCGCGAATCGAAGGCGCGGTATCGCGCCGATCACCTCATCGTGCTCGGTGCGGCCGAAGCCGGTGCGCGCTTGTACGCATTCATTGAGAACGACACTGATCAGCGAGACCGCGCGATCAAGGCGCTCGTGCGATATGAAAAATGCGATGCGCTCGATCCAGCGCGACACATCCTGCGCCCCTTCACGCAGCTCACCGCAATCGATCGCGCACGTTGCATCGGGCCCGACGCGAAAGAAGCGGGCACACTCACCGAACCGCGCCAATTCAACTTGATGTTCAAGACGAATGTCGGAGCGATCGAGGATCCATCCAATATGGCCTACCTGCGCCCTGAGACTGCGCAGGGAATCTTCGCCAACTTCGAAAATGTCACCAACAGCACACGCGTGCGAGTGCCGTTCGGCATTGCCCAGATCGGCAAGGCGTTTCGCAATGAGGTCACTCCGCGCAACTTCACCTTTCGCAGCCGCGAGTTTGAGCAGATGGAAGTCGAGTTCTTCATCCATCCAAGCGAGGCGGTTGCGTGGTACGGCTGGTGGCGAGATCAGCGATTCGCTTGGTGGCAATCGATCGGGCTTTCGGGGGCCAATTTGCAGTTGCGCGAGCATGACCGCGACGAACTTGCCCACTACGCAAAGGCAGGAGCAGGCACGAGCGACATCGAATACCGCTTTCCATTCACCGCCCCTGGATTCGGCGAACTTGAAGGAGTTGCGCACCGAGGTGATTACGACCTGCAGCAGCACGCCGAACACTCAGGTCGCCGCGACAAGATGAAGTACTTCGACGCAGAGAAGAACGAACGGTACTTCCCGCACGTCATCGAACCTTCGGCGGGAGCAGACCGCGGAACCCTCGCGCTGCTCTGCGAGGCGTACACCAAAGACGAATCGCGGCCCAGCGGCGTCTACATGAAGTTTCATCCGCGGATGGCGCCCGTCAAGGCAGGCATCTTTCCGCTCGTCAACAAAGATGGACTTCCAGAGATTGCCGAGAAGCTCTATAAGCAACTTCGCAAGCGCCACAATTGTGAATACGACCCCAAGCAGACGATTGGCAAGCGATACGCACGCATGGACGAGGCAGGGACGCCCTTCTGCATCACAGTCGACACCGACACCCTGACTTCACAGGTGGTGACTGTGCGTCACCGCGACACGCAGCAGCAGGAACGCATGTCAATCGATGCCGTTGCGCCGTGGCTCGCAGAGCAGGTTGGTGAGGGGTGATACCCTCACCCGCATGAACAAGAACTCGCTTCGAATCGCTTCGACACTCGTCACCGCCACCCTCTTCGTCGCAACGCTGTCGACGATCGGCTCACTCGCGTCGTGCAATACCGCACCAAGCGTGCAAGACCGTGCCTCGTTCATCAAAGAAGCGCAGGAGAGCCGCGCGCTCTTCATCAAAGAGACCTCTGGACTCGAGAAGCAACTGGCTGAAAGCGCGGGCTACGCAGTGTTTCCGGGCGTCGGGCAATGGGGGGTGATCTTCGCTGGCAGTCAATTTGGGCGCGCCGTGGTCTACACACCTGCTGGCGTGCAAGACGGATGGGCGGCGATCTCGAATCCGAACATCGGATTAGAACTCGGCGGGCAGGGGCTGCAGATGTTGATCGTCTTTCAGACCAAAGAAGTCTTTGATCAGTTCAAGACGAATGTGTTGACGGGCAGCGCTGGCGGAACCGCAGTTGGCGGCGAGAGCGGCACTTCAGCAACAGCTTCCTACAGCAATGGGGTGGCCGTTTACGTCACAGGGCAGAAGGGATTGATGGCAGGCGGCAGCGTCGGAATGCAATACATCCGCTACAGCAGTTTGGCTGATGCGCCCAATGGTTGACGGCGTTGGATGACGCCCCGGGGGCCAAACCTCCTGAGGGCAAAAAAACAACAACCCCCCTTTTTGAGGGGGGGTGTCGCGGGATGGATGGGAAGGAAAATCTTGATTTAGATCGGGCGCATGCAAGTGCATCCGATCTAAAGATGGCTCGCGTGTGCGCGTCACGTGGGGCGATGCGCTCGAGCGAAACATCAACAATTTTTGGAGACCCTTTTCGTCTCAACCTCATTCAAGGTTCATTCGAGCGCCTCCCAGCGCATCGAATGCATTCACAACTTAACCCAAGATGAGCAGTTGTCAAATTTAGGCCTCTGTTTTCACACTGTTTTTTTCTGCGGCGCACGCGCAGTTTTCACTGCATTTGCCGCAGAATTTGCACCGCACGACAAAAAAGAAAAGGTCGCCGTCCTCGGGGAGACCAAGGACGGCGACCGGCACAGTCAAGAGAACTCTTGACGTTCGTCAGAATGAATTAGGCGCGTCGGCGGCGGCTGATGCAACCAGCGAGACCCAAGAGCGCGAGTGCGCCTGGAGTTGGGACTGGAAGCGTGTATTGCACGTTGCCCGAGAAGAGTGGGGTCGTCGTGCCGAATGCCGCGTATCCGACGTTGAATTGGCCTGTGTACGAGGTTTCGCCAGCAGCGAGACGTGCAATCTGCAGAACCTTGACTCGAAGGGTCGTGCCAACGAGATTCTGCGATCCTGGGGTGCTGTCGTACCAACCTGAGAGGTTCGCGATGCTTCCGCTGACGTATGGGCCAGTGAAGCCAGGATCGAGAGCGACTGGACCTGGGGTTCCGATTGTCACGAACGAATCTGATGGAATTCCAGCAGCGTTGTTCCATGTTTGTGACCACGCACCAGTTGCGCCAAAGACGTCGGCGTATCCGTCGCCGTCTGTGTCGATGTCGCCGAAGGCGTTGTCGGTGTGCAGTGCGCTCATCGTTCCTGAGATGTTCATCGTGTCGAAGACATTCAAGATGCGATCATTCGAGACGCTGAAATTCGCCCAGATCGAATAGACGTTGCGGCCAGTTCCGGCGTGATTGACCATTTCGACAGTCAGTCCGGTAAAGGTTGCTGAAGCGGTCGAGGTGATGAGCGCTGCGGCTCCAAGTAGTGCGTAAGACTTCATTTTTAACAAATCTCCCTTTGCGTTGAGTCGGTCAGATTCTCGATTGAGAAACGACCAACATGTAAATCGCTTGAAACAGGTTTTGTTTAGATCCCTTTTTCAAACTCCCAATTCTCATCTGGTTGGCTCTCCACACATTGCGAAGAGGCCTGATGATGGTGTGACTATGCCACCGATTCCGCGCGCGGTCAAGTTTTGTGGCAGATTTTCTTGGGCAATCATGGGCGCCTGCCGCCGCAACCTGCGAAACCGCGCATGGCGCCAAAAAAAAGCCCATTTTGACGGCTTTCAACCCCCAGACTTAGGTTCGGTTCAGGCGCGCGTGAGTTCTTGATAGTGCTCGCGCTCACCCCGTCCGCGCAGCGGATAGTCCTTGCGCAGAGGGTGCGCCGGGAAGTCTTTCCACATCAGGATGCGCCGCAGGTCAGGGTGACCGCGAAAGCGAATGCCAAACATGTCGAAGACTTCACGTTCAGCCCATTCGGCTGCTGGCCAGAGATCAGTCACGCTATCAAGCAAGAGTGCTGGGTCAACGTCGATGCCTGTGGTGTCAATAGACGGATCGATATTCGCCTTCACGCGCAGTCGCATGTTGAATGAGTGGCTCAACAAGTGATAGACCACTGAGAATCGCGCAGGCTGCGCGACTGGGTATCCGAGGTAGTCGACTGCGCCAACATCAATCAACACGTTGTAATCACAGCGTGGATCGTCGCGCAGAAACCGCAACACTTCATGGCACTTGGCTGCAGGCACGATCACTGTCGTTTGTGCGCGAAACTCTGCGACCTGCATAGACACATCGCCGAAAGCTTCCTTGAGCGCGGCGAGTGATGGATGTTGGGTTGATTCTGAACTCATTGGTCTGATCGTAACAACGCTTCTCAGTGGCGAAAGTGGCGCGATCCTGTGATGAGACAAGTCACCCCATGCTTTGTGCAGAGGTCGATCGTTTCGCTATCGCGCTTCGATCCGCCTGGATGCACGATGCACTTTACGCCTGCGCGAATGAGCAGTTCTGGCCCATCGGCGAATGGAAAGAACGCATCGCTTGCTGCAACGGCAATCGCACCATTGGCGTTGGCGAGTCGAGCCTTCGACTTTTCGATGGCGATCGCACAGCTTGCAACGCGGTCCATTTGTCCCGCGCCCGCACCCCAGAGCGTCTTGGCGCTCGCAATGCAGATCGCGTTCGACTTGAGATGTTTCACGAGCGTGAATGCGAAGAGGGCGTCGGCGAGCACGGCCGCATTCGCTGCAGGGCCAGCAACATGCGTGAACGCATCGAGTCGCAGCGGAAGCGTGTCGCGATCTTGCACGAGCACGCCGCCCGGAACAGATCGCATCGAAAGTGGGCGGTCTTCGCGGTGGCGAATCGATCCAAGGGCGATGAGACGCACGTTCTTCCAGCGCGATGAGAGCGCAGCGAATGCTTCTTGCGTGAAGCTCTCGGCGATGACAACTTCGAGAAACCGGTCCGCTGCAACCATCTCAGCAGCTGTGGCGCCATCGACCGCGCAATTGAACGCGACGATGCTTCCATATGCGGCGAGCGAGTCGCCCTCATATGCACGCAGGAACGCGTCACGCACCGTTGCGCCGAGCGCAGCCCCACACGGATTCGTGTGCTTGATGATCGCGCACGCAAACGAGTCGCGGTCGTGCTCTGTCAGATCTTGCACGAGTTCGAGCGCGGCGCTTGCATCGAGCAGATTGTTGTACGAGAGAGACTTTCCGTGCAGCAGCGGCGCGCCGACGACTGATGGTTCGCGCGATCCAGGGCGACCGTAGACGGCGGCGCGTTGGTGAGGGTTTTCTCCGTATCGCAACTCTTCGATCTTGACCAGATTTACATTGAGAATGTTCGAGAAGTCATGCTCGTGCGATGAATCGAACCACGTGCTGATCGCGCTGTCATATGCAGCAGTGCGTGTGAATGCCGCTGCGGCAAAGTCTCTGCGCAATCTGCCGGTCGTCGACCCGTGATGCTGTCGAAGTTCGCCGCAGATTCGGTCGTACTGATCGGGGCTCGTCACGACACACACATGCGAGAAGTTCTTTGCCGCAGAACGAATCATGCTCGGACCGCCGATGTCAATATTCTCGATCGCCTCTTCTTGTGAGACGCCATCGCGGCGAATCGTCTCTTCAAAGGGATAGAGGTTCACGCAGACAAGATCGATGGGGCGAATCTCATGTTGCGCCATCGCTGCGACGTGCGTCGCAGAGTCGCGGCGCGCAAGCAGGCCGCCATGCACTCGCGGATGGAGAGTCTTGAGTCGGCCATCCATGATTTCTGGAAAGCCCGTCAACTGCTCGATCGAAACGACGGGGATGCCCTGCGCGATCAGAGCCGCTGCGGTGCCACCGGTTGAGATGATCTCGACCCCGTGCTCAACGAGCGTTCGGGCGAATGGAACAAGGTCTCTCTTGTCGCTCACAGAGAGGAGCGCACGGCGAACTGCAACAAGGTCGCTCATGGCAGAGTCGGTGCGGTCGCTTGAACTGCAACGTCCTTCGGCTGAGCGATCACGCGTGCTTCACATCGTTGCATGGTGCCGTCGGCACTCAGCAGATAGAGGTCTGGATCTTGTGAGCCGCTCACCGTGAGCGAGACGACGCGCGGCAATGCAACGGTCGCAACTGTGCTGCCATCGGTTGTGTGAAGCGCAGTCAGGATTCGCTTGGCGGCATCCCACACGAGAATTGTTTGGGCAACTCGGCAGATCACGTTGCCTTGCACACTGCTCTTCCACATGAGTCGCCCATCCCGTCCGAGCAACTCTTGCTGTCCCTGGGAGTCCATCTTCGGGGCGACCGCCGTGAGTGCGACGAGACCCTGTCCTGGAACCTGTGTGTAGACAAACTCTCCGTCGCAGAAAACATCGCCCGAGAGCGGAGACTCGGTCATGTACCGCCAGCGCAGGGCGCCACCGGTGATCTCGTACGCATGCACGGTGTGATCGCCACACGCCGCAAAGATTGCGCCTGCTCCTGCGGCAACGCGCCCTTCAATTGGCCCACCGAGTTTCTTGCGCCAGACTTGTCGGGTTGTTTCAGCTTCGAGCAGTGCCAACTGTCCCGAGGTGCTTGCGACGGCAACCATGTTTCCGACAAGGATCGGCGGGCTCTTGATCACACCACCGAGTTCATTCGACTTCCAATAGCAGCCAGCGAGGTATTGCTGCCAGGCGACAAATCCGCCTTTGGCCCCGAAGATGAGAAACTTGCCGAACAGCACCGACTCGGTCGTTGGAATTCGCTCAAGTTTCTCTGGGCGACTCAGTGTGCCGCTGCCGGTATCAAGCACGGCGATGGCTGTGTCGAGAGTGACCAAGACTTCGTCCGTCGACCCGAGCCTCGCGCGATCGACATCGTGCACGCGATCATTGCCTCGGCCGCATGCGTTCTGCCAGACTGTGAGGCCATTGTTGGTGAGGACGCGTGCGAGGTGTGCGCCACTATCGGCGACGAAGACGCTGTCGCCCTCAGCGACAAAGACACGAGTCGCGAGCGTCTGCGGTGGCAAAGCGACTTTGGTCTGCCAAACCGTGCGCATGCCGATCGATTCAACCGCTGGGGGTGACGCGATAAAGGCCGCGGCGAGTTGTTCGTCGGTGGGGGGAGTCTGGCTGACCGCCGCCGAAGTGGCGTAGGCGAAGGCGACGATCGAAACAAGAATGTTTGTGCGCATTGGGGGGCGGAGTATACGACTCAGGCACATCCCAAAAACAGGATCGGCCGCGCCCTTTTCAGAGTCGCGGCCGTCCTCCCTTTTCCCTTTCCCTATCCTCTAGATCGGGTTGGTTTCAATCACATCCCTTGAAACAACTTTCAGTCATTGAAAGTCCCTTTTTCCCTTGAGTTCCCTCAAGCAAGTTTTGGTTCCGTTTGTTCGCAAGTCCCTTTTAAATACTGCGAACTCCCATCACCATTTCCCGATCCGCAATCTGTCAGCAAAGGTCCCTACTCCGATGCTGACACGAGTAGTATCCGTTTGTTTCTGTGTGCAGGTTGCAGAATTGACAAAGAATCTTAAAAAACCCATTCTTCGGCCATTTCATGCGTTTTCTTTCTTGAAATCGCTGTGTAAGTCCTATAACTTCAAGACGGACTGCATCCGTCCGCAGAGTTTGAGTTTCCGCCGAGGGTTGTTCGGATCGATTGCCACGATCTTGTCGCTCTCAGCGAGTGCCGCCGCGTTGCAATCGGACGTTGCGCGAGCAAGTTGGTGGGAGCGCACCGAGAAATCAGAGTTCGCGACTGAGACACATCGAGTTCGCAGTGATCTCGCACTCAAGGTTTCGCAGTCGACCGCGACCGGAATCGATCGAACATGGTTGATGATCGACGCCGCACTGGGTTCGCTTCGTCCACGCACGCGCGGGTTGCAACAGGCGCTTCTATTTCAATCGCAAGAAGATCTCTCAGAGACAATGCGAACGCATTTCGCGATCGACCCGCCGAGTGAGGCGTTCGCCTTTCGTTCTCCGCTCGGTCAAGGTATCGCGGTCTGCACCGAAGACATTCCTGCACCCATCGCGTCGCGCGGACTTCTTGCTGCGCTCTGCGGTGAATACGTTCGACTCGCTTGTGGCGCAGATCTTCCCGCAGCAGTTCAGTTCGGATTACTCGATCTTGTTGCGCGCTGGGATGCCACAGGTGGCGGCGGCGGAATCGGCGATGCTGGTGCGGCGCGCGTGCGTGCGGCAATTGCGAAGAAGGGATCGCCCACGGTGCGAGATCTACTTTCAATGAGCGCACAGCAGTGGGCGAATGGTGTTTCGAGTGATGCAACGGGTGCACTGTGCGAGAGCAGCGCGTCGATTGTTCGTTTTCTCACGCGCGCGAATGCGCCCGGTGGCGTCGCTGCATTTCAGCACTATCTGCGGCTCGTCGCAGAGGGCACGCCGAGCGCCGATGCATTTGCGCGTGCGTACCGACTTGCAACGATCGCAGACTGGAACGATTTCGATACGCAGTGGCGCGCATTCGCACAGCGTGAGAAACCCAATCCAATTGAGACGCTTCGTGAGCGCCTCGCATTCTTCGGCGAGGGAATGCGCCTGCTCGAGAGTGAAGGGGCGCCTCCGCCCGACTTTGAGGCGCTCTCGGTCGCACTCACCGACCGAGATTTCGCCGCGCCCAAGTCGTGGCGTCCTGGTTTTTCACAGGTGCGTGCTGAGTGTGCGAACGTCTTCACTCCCGGTGACGGATGCAACGCGAGTGGCGACGAAGAAGCAACGCCGGGCAAGCGACCGCCACGCGCGAAACCCGCCGCAAGGTCTGCACGTTTCGCGTTTGGTCCACCAGGCGAGGCAGGGTCACCTCGAACGATCGCCGTCCAAGACTCGCAGTCGCTCCGATTGAAACTGACATGGTTCAAAACGCGCACGCAAGCCGAGGCGCCATGGGTGTGGGATGTGGACCGCGGCAACTAGAGTGCTCGCCATGGTCAACCACGCAGCGCGAGTTCATCCTGGATCAACACTTCGTTCGCTGATGAGTCAGGGCACGGTCGTCGTGCCTGGTGCGTTCAATGCACTCGTGGCGCGAGCCGTCGCGCGCGCAGGGTTTTCAGCCTGCTACATCTCAGGAGGCGCGACCGCAAATGTTGCTGGCTTTCCCGATATTGGATTGGTCACGCTTACTGAAATGGTGCGAACGATTCGCGAGATCAGCGACGCATCGGGTTTGCCCGTGATTGCCGATGCAGACACGGGCTTTGGAGAAGTCGAGTGCGCGATGCGCACCGTTGTCGAGTATGAGCGCGCGGGAGCAGCCGCGCTGCACGTCGAAGATCAAGTCTTTCCAAAGCGATGCGGGCACCTCGACGGCAAAGAGATTGTTTCTGCGCAGTCGATGGCGGACAAAGTCGCCGCGATGGCAAACGCGCGCTGCTCGAAAGAGTTCGTCATCATTGCGCGCACCGATGCGCGGGCAATCGAGGGAATGGATGGCACCATCCGCCGAGCGAACCTCTACCGCGAGGCTGGGGCCGATGTCATTTTTCCAGAGGGGCTTGCGAATGCCGAAGAATTCAAGGCATTTCTGGCAGGATCGCCTGGGCACGCGCTCGCCAACATGACAGAGTTTGGAAAGACTCAACATCTCTCAGCTGCAGACTTTTCGCAGTTGGGATATTCGATGGTGATCTATCCGCTCTCGTTGATGCGCCTCGCCATGCGCGCCGTTGAAGATGGACTCGCGTGCCTCAAGCAACACGGATCGGTCGAGTCGATCGTGCCGTCGATGCAGACGCGCAGCGATCTCTATGCACTCCTCGACTACACGCCGGGCAGTGCGTGGACCTTTCCAAGAGGGCGACCAGGAGGCCAACGATGAATCTCGATCGGCGTAGTTTCTTGCGTGCGTCGATCGCGGTGCCAGCGCTCGCATCGCTGGGCGCGCGCGTGTGGGCTGAGCCGCGCGCCGATGATCCGCTCATCTGTGGCTCGGGATCAAACCGTTTCGCGGTCGTGCACGATTGGATCAAACCACCGCAGGGCACGACCTTCGGCGATACGCATGGACTCGCTCAAGACAAGGCAGGACGCATCTATGTCGCGCACACTGTTGGTGCTGGCAGCACTTCAACTTCGGGCATCTGTGTGTACGACGCGCAGGGGACATTTCTCACCTCATGGGGCGGGCAATTCGCTGGCGGCGCGCACGGTCTCGACCTGCGCGAAGAATCGGGGAATGAGTTTCTGTACCACTGCGACACACGACGGCGATGCGTCGAGAAGACCGACCTTCAGGGGAAAGTGCTTTGGAGCGCAGGTTGTCCGATGCAGAGCGGCGTCTACGAGAAAGCAGAAGGGTGGTGTCCAACCAACGTCGCGTTTGCGCCCGATGGCGACATCTTCGTCGGTGATGGTTATGGAGGATCATTCATCCACTGCTTTGGGATCGATGGAAAGTGGAAGCGAGTCATCGCGCGTCCTGGAAGTGGCGCTGGAGAGACCTCGTGCCCACACGGTCTGTGGATCGATCCGCGTGGAGCGAATCCAACCATCGTTGTTGCAGATCGCGGCAACCGGCGCATCCAAGTGCTCGACCTCGATGGCAAGCACATTGCATTTCACACCGAGGGTGTGCGCATGCCATGCGACATGAAGTTTCGCGATGGGCTAATGGTTGTCCCAGATCTTGAGAGCGTCGTCACGATCTACGACGAAAAGTTCAAGCCTGTCGTTTCGCTTGGCGACGGTGCTCTCGAAGGGCGCGCTTCTTCGTTGCGTGGCGCGCCGCGCGAGCAATTCATCCCAGGCAAGTTCGTCCATCCACACGATGCGATCTTTCTTGCGAGCGGAGACATCCTTGTCGCTGAGTGGGTTCCCATCGGGCGGGTCACACTGTTGCGGCGCATCTCCTGAGTGCGCGCCCCGTTCACTTCGCCGATTTGACGAAGAGAATGGGACCCGTGGTCGACCCCCAGACTTGCTTTCCACTGCTGTCAAAGCCGCGGTCCCACGATTGCAGTGAGCGCATCGTGAGTGTGACCGAACTCGTTGTGTAGGCCGCGCCGTGATATGTCGTGGCGCACTCGCTTGCTTCGGTTGAGCCGATCCACGCGCCCGCCGCATCACGCACAAATGTGATCGTGCAGCCAGCACGCGGCACAAGCAATCCAGCGGTGAGCGCGTTGAGCGGACGATCTTTCTTCCAATCGCCTGCATACTGCTGTGGATTGTCGGCGAAGTCGAAGACGCGGCACTCGACCGATTCTGCATCGTTGCCGTCGACGACTTGGTAGACGCGCTGCCGATAGGGTTTGTCTTGCGCATTCGCCTGCGATTGCTCGACGTAGATCCAGAGTCCGTCGATGCGATCAATCCACACCGGGCGCATGTGCAAGACCAATGACTGAACTGGAGTCGCCAATAGCACCTCCGACTGTGCTTGTGCCTCATTCGTGTAATTGCCCGCCATCGCAGTCGCGACCTCGCGGCTGTTCAACGAAGGCAACGCGGGATCGATCCGTGCGGAGGATTCTGTCCCGCAGCCACACGTCAACAGCGAGGTGGCGCACGCGAGCGAAATCGAACGAGCCAAATTGAGCCATAGGTTCATGCGCGCATTGTTATCGCAATGAGCCGACTGCGCTAGTATCGAAGATCCAATGAACGCAACTGCTCCAGTCTCGGCAAAGGTTCCTGATACACGCGGACTCGCTGGTCAAACAGTCGGAGACACGGCTATCTGCGAAGTCAATCAGACGCAATTGGTCTACCGCGGCTTTGAGATCGCCGACCTCGCGCAGCATGCAACGTTTGATGAAGTTGCGTTCCTCTTGATTGTCGGACACAAGCCATCCGCGGCAGAGGTCGCAGAATTCAAGCGCGAGCAGGGGCAACTTCGCCAGATCCCTACGAGCGTTCGCGATGCAATCGTGCGCATTGTGCGTGAGAGCCCCACCGCGCATCCGATGAGTGTTTTGCGCACTGGAGTCTCGCTGCTCTCTCACCTTGACCCCGAGTGCGAGTCGAATGCGCCCGACGCAGAGCTGCGCAAGTCCAAGCGTCTGCTCGCGCAGATTCCAACGATCATCGGTGTCTGCCAGCATGCCCGAGAGGGAAAATCGCCGGTCGAACCTGATCCAACTCTCTCGCACGCGGCCAATCTGCTTTGGTGCATCACCGGCAAGAAACCTGATGCCTTGATGGCGCGGGTCATGGATGTCAGCCTCGTTCTCTATGCAGAGCACGACTTCAACGCCAGCACCTTTGCATCGCGCGTGATTGCGAGCACTGAGACCGATCTGCATAGCGCGATTTGCGGAGCGATCGGCGCGCTGAAGGGCCCATTGCATGGTGGGGCGAACGAGATGGCAATGGAGATGCTCAAGGACATCGACGCCGATTGCGCAGGTGGGGCGATGAGCGTCGAGGAGTGGATGAAGCGGGCGTTCGCCGAGAAGCGAAAACTGATGGGTTTCGGACACCGTGTCTATAAGAATGGTGATCATCGCGCCCCAATCTTGCGTTCGTGGGGTTTGAAACTCGCCGCAAACCTCGGTCCAAGCGGGCAGAAGTGGTTCGATTTGGGGGACACCGTCCAGGCGATCATGCTTCGCGACAAGGCGATTCACCCAAATGTCGACTTTCCTTGCGGCATCACCTATTTCTGCATGGGGATTCCGGTTCCGCAGTACACCCCGATTTTCGTCGCCTCCAGAATCACGGGGTGGTGCGCTCATGTCATGGAGCAGCACGCTAACAACCGCATCATCAGGCCTTTAGCGACGTATTCTGGTCCCGCGGTTCATTCTTGGTAGCAGTTTGCAAACGCAATATTGCGCTCCTCTTTTTGAGAACGCAAGATTATGCGTATCAATTCGAGAATGCCCACGGTTTGTTTTGCATTGCTTGCAGATGGAAGTAAGTTGAGATGTTGGAGGACGGCTGAGGGCGTGTTGTTTCCCTTGTTTTTGCGCCTGTTTCGGAGCCTCCCCATGTTGAACTCATTCAAATCATTTGCAACTCTTTCAGTCGCCACCGTCGCTGTTGCTTTCGCTTCTGAGCGCGTTGATGCAGCAGTGCTTGTCGTGAGCAGTGCCGATGTCTTTGCCGGCATCGTTGGGGCTATGGACGGAGTCGTCCTGCACGAAGAGTTCGCGGCATACAACGGGTTCTATGCGTCGGGGCTCGCTGGTGGTACCGGCGACTCTGCTTGGACTGCCGATGCTGTTGATGGGCTTGGGGCAGCGGACGGAATCATGTCCACAAACATGGCGAACGCCCCACTGACTTTCACGTTCGCGAGCGACAACGTCTTCGCAATCGGCGGAAATTTCTTCAACACGAACACTGATTTCAGCACTGGCGGCGGACTCGTGAAGGTCTCTGCTGGCGGAACGACTTACATCTTCTCATCAACGAGCATTGCTGGATTTGGCGGATTCGTGAGCACCAGCGGCGCGATCCACTCGATCACCATTACGACATTCGGTGGTGGCGCCGCAGGTCTCTTCGCTTCGACCGATCATGTTTCAGTCGGCGTGATTCCATCCCCAGCTGTTCTTGCGCTCGGCGCATTGGCTGGCATGATCACTCGCCGCCGCCGCAACTGAGCGAACGCGAACGATCGCAATTCAATCACTGATCACCCCTGCAATAGACTGCAGGGGTGATTGTTTTTGACGATCTCAATCTCCCGGCGCTCTGGACTGCGCTTTCAGCAGAAAACCTGCGAGAAAGCGTCTTGTTTGCGCTGCGCGAAGATGGGGCAGGTGACGATCTCACGACTCGTGCACTCTGCGATCCGAGTCTCGTGCGCACGGCGCGCGTTGTTTCGAGGCAGCCAGCGGTGTGCGCTGGCTTGGGACTGCTCGACGAATTTCTAGCTCATGCGCCGCAAGTGCGTGGATCGGTCGCCGCTGGCGTCTGCGACGGTGCGCGCGTCGCAGCCGGAACCACACTCATGCAGTTTCGCGGTCCGATCACGAGCATCTTGCCGATCGAGCGCGCGCTGCTCAACATGCTTGGTATCGCGATGGCAACAGCGACGAGCACCGCGCAGTATGTCGATGCGGTTTCGGGCACCCGTGCGAAGGTCTGCGACACGCGCAAGACAATCCCTGGACTGCGCTGGTTGCAGAAGTACGCGGTGCGATGTGGTGGGGGGCATCTTCATCGCATGGGGCTCAATGATGCGATCCTCGTGAAGGACAATCACATCGCGGGGTTGTCTGCACACGAGTACGCCGATCGAATTCTCCAAGGCGTCGAGCGTGTTCGCGCTGCCGCAACACCCGTGCGATTCGTGTGCGCCGAAGCTGACACGCTTGAACAGTTTGAGGCAGTGCTCGCGTTGCCCGTAGGCATCGTTGACATTGCATTGCTCGACAACTTCTCGGTCGATCTGCTCACGCGCGCGGTGCAGCTTCGCGACGCGAACAATTCACAACTCTTGCTCGAAGCATCTGGGGGAGTTCGTCTTGACACAATTCGCGCCATCGCGCGCACGGGGGTCGATCGGATCAGCGTTGGCGCGATCACACACAGTTCTGGGTGGCTTGATGTCGCACTCGACATCGATGATTGAATGGTGCTTACCATCGCCTGACTATGTCAAAGTCAGTCAACGCAATCGTCATCGTCGGGGCTGGAACTATGGGATCAGGAATCGCGCTGACTGCCGCGCAATCGGGCATTCGTGCGGCGCAGATTGACCTCAGCGCAGCGCAACTCGACAAGGCGCGCGGCTATCACACAAAGCAACTGGCGCGATTGGTTGAGAAGCAGAAGATCACGGCAGGCGATGCCGAGGCAGTCGCAAGCCGCCTCTCGTACGGAGCCGATTTCGCGGCCTTCAAAGATGCCGATTGCGTCGTCGAGGCAGCGAGCGAGAATCCAGAAGTCAAGAAAAAACTCTTTCGTTCTTTCGCAGAGACGTTCGCGAGCGATGCGCTGCTCGCAACAAACACGAGTTCGATTTCGATCACTGACATTGCAACCGCCACCGGCGCGCGCGCGAGCCAAGTGATCGGCATGCACTTTTTCAATCCCGTGCCCGTGATGAAGTTGGTTGAGGTCATTCGTGGTCTCGCAACGAGCGACGAGACAGTCGCACGCACGCTCGACCTTGCGCGCGCGATGGGAAAGACTCCAGTGCCGGCGAATGATCGCGCTGGATTCGTGTCGAATCGCGTGCTGATGCCGCTCATCAACGAGGCGTTTCATGCATGGATGGAAGGCGTCGCCAAACCCGAGGACATCGATCAGATCATGGTGCTCGGTTGCAATTTTCCGATGGGACCGCTTCGCCTTGCAGATTTCATCGGCCTCGATGTCTGTCACGACATCATGATGGTGTTGCACCGCGAACTTGGAGACCCGAAATTTTTCCCATGTCCGCTGCTGCGCCAGTTGGTGACCGCTGGGCGACTCGGCAACAAGACGAATCTCGGAGTGTTTGATTACGCGCCTAAGTCAGCGTGACCGCTGCGAAATCATTGGCTCGGGATCCCGCAACGATGAACCGCTTCAGGACCGCGGCCCTGGCGAGTTTGCAAGCCGAGCCGGAGTCCGCGTAGGCGAGGCGCAGCATGTTTGAGCCCAGGGTCGTGGTCCTGAAGCGGTTCGCCTGTTCAACTCGGCCACGAATCCACCGCTTCGCCTACGCGCGAATCGTCCGAAAGACGAACAGGCGCGATCCAACGTAGTTGAAGAACATTCCAGCAGCGACACCGCAGAGCGACGCAGCCTGCAGTCCCAGCAAGATTTCATTCCACTGTGGCGCGAGTCGCGTCGTCGTCCACCAATTGACGACGCCACCCACCAAGCAAACGGCGATGAACTTGAGGTACTCGCGTGAAAGCTGGCCGCGCGCCTTGTCGCCAAATGTCAGCATGCGGTTGAGAAAAAAGTTTGTGGTCATCGATGCCAAGACAGCGACTGTGACCGCGGTGTTGACCCGTGCGCTCGCCGCAAACGACATACGCGCCATCTGGTCGCTCACAAGCGTGACGACGAGCAAGTTCACGATGACGCCTGTGAGCCCGACGAGTCCGAATTCAGCGAAGCGCGCAAGTTCTCCATACTTCCAACGCGCGAGCCTTCGCACATGCACGACATATCGAATCTGTTCTTTGAGCCCCATCTTGCTCTTGCCGAGTTGCCGATCGCTGAAATGGATCGGCACTTCTGCGACGGTGCGACACTGGCACTTCACGATGAGTTCGAGCCCGATCTTGTAACCGATCGGATCGAGGTCACCAGCGGCGCGTTGCAAGATGTCACGGCGCATCGCCAAGAATCCGCTCATTGGATCTTTGACCCACGTGAAGAGTCGCGCGAGCAATGTTGCCGCGCGACTGTTGATGTGTCGCAAGAGTGACCATCCGCCGTCGATCGTTCCACCTGCGGCGTAGCGCGATCCAATGACAAGGTGATTTTCGGGGCGCTCGGCCGCAGCAACGAGGGCAGGAATGCGCTCGGGTGGGTGCGAGAGATCGGCATCCATCACGACGAGAATGTCACCCGGCGCTTTGCGAAGTCCCTCAAGGACGGCATATCCGAGTCCGCGCGGTGGGGTCCGCGTGACGAGATGCACCCACGAATACCCGAGTTCTTTGACAACACGGTCGATTCCGTCTCCCGACGGATCATCCATCAGCCACAGGTCGAATGAAAAGCCGCTCGGACGCATCGCCGCTTCAATTCGCTTGGTGAGCTCTGGAATGTTGAGTGCTTCGCGGTATGTCGGCACAATGATTGAAACGCGTGTCGCCATTGGTGCGAGCGATGCTAACGATCATGATGACCCCGCTACTATCACAAGTGAACATGAGCACGCTGCACAATAAATCATCGGTGAGTTCCGCTGTCGCTGCCACCGAGGCAACCAACGCCACGACCAAGCCTTCGAAGGTCGATCCCGAGAGCGTCACGCTTTCGGGCTACGTCGTCGATGCAACCTATGGCGCAGAGAGCGTGCAGACGATCGATCGCGCGAACCCACGTGCCCCCGATGAGCGCATCGGCCATCCCGGAAAGTTTCCGTACACCCGCGGAATTCACGAGACGATGTACCGCGGGCGCCTTTGGACGATGCGGCAATTCGCAGGTTTCGGAAGCGCCGAAGACACGAACAAGCGTTTCAAGTATCTGCTTGAAAATGCAAAGGGGACGAAGGCGAACACAGGGCTTTCGACGGCGTTTGACTTGCCAACATTGATGGGTCGCGACTCGGACGATGCGCTCTCGGTGGGCGAAGTCGGACGTTGCGGCGTAGCGATCGCGACGATCGATGACATGGCGCGTTTGTATGCAGACATTCCCATTGGCGATGTCACCGTCAGTCAGACGATCAACGGACCAGCCGCTGTGATTTGGGCGATGTATCTCGCGATGGCGCAGGAGCGCGGCATCGGATGGGATCGACTCGGCGGCACCCTGCAGAACGACATTCTCAAAGAGTTTCACGCGCAGAACGAGTTCATCTATCCACCTGAAGCAAGCGTCAAGCTTGTCGTTGACACGATGGAGTTTGCGGGACAGCACACGCCACGCTGGAACAGTGTCTCAATCAGCGGCTACCACATTCGCGAGGCGGGCTCGACTGCAACGCAAGAACTCGCCTTCACGCTGCGCGACGGAATGGAATATGTCGAGTGGGGACTCAAGCGCGGAATGCCAGTCGACGCATTTGCGCCGCGCCTTTCGTTCTTCTTCAACAGTCACAACGAGTTCTTCGAAGAGATCTGCAAATTGCGCGCTGCGCGCCGAATCTGGGCGCACGCGATGCGCGAGCGATTCGGTGCCAAGAACGAACGTTCGTGGCTCATGCGCACCCACGTCCAGACCGCGGGATGCTCGCTGACCGAACAGCAGCCGCTCAACAACATCGTGCGCGTCGCCTATCAAGCGATGGCAGGCGTTCTGGGTGGATGTCAGAGTCTGCACACCGACAGCATGGACGAGACGCTCGGACTTCCAACCGAGCAAGCTGTGCGCGTCGCGCTTCGCACGCAGCAGATTCTTGCGCATGAGACTGGCGTGCACCGCACTGTCGATCCACTTGGTGGATCGTGGTATGTCGAGGCGCTCACCGATCAGATGCAACAGGATGCCGACGCGATCATTCGTGAAGTCGATGAAATGGGTGGGGTCGTGGCAGGCATCCACAAGGGATACTTCCGCCGCGCGATCGCCGAGGCGAGTTACCGCGTTGGCCAAGAAATGGAAGCGGGTGATCGCATCGTTGTGGGAGTCAACGCCTACCACGAAGGCAACGAGGATCGCAACATGGAGATCTTGCAGATTCCACACACTGTTGAGACGGTGCAGTGCGAACGACTCGCTGCGTTCCGCCGCGCGCGCGATGGCGATACGGTGAAGCGTTGCCTCGATGAACTGCGTCGCGCTGCGCGTTCAGACGAGAACACAATGCCCGCGCTCATCGCCGCTGCGCATGGTCGCTGCACTCTTGGCGAGATGGTGCAGGCAATGGGTGACGTGTTCGGTCGCTACTCAGGTGGCCCCGAGTGGTAACTGTTCACGCGCGGTAGTGACCGCGTACCGCGTCGAAGCGAATCTGCAAGAGCCCAAGGAACATGCCGAGTGAGTCGCGCATGATTCGTACATTTGACCCAAGCGCGCTGTGATCTGGACTGACGGCCGCGGGAACTTCAACGACGGCAAGTTTGAATCGCTTTGCGATGAAGAGCAGTTCAGCGTCGAAGCCGAATCCTTTGCGCCGCCGCCGTGCAAAGAGTGTGCGCGCTGCATCGCGGCGGAATCCTTTGATGCCCGCTTGAGTGTCGCGAAAGGGCAAGCCGAGGATGAGGCGCATCAGAAAGTTGTACGAGCCGCCTGAGAGTCCGCGCAGAAGTCTGCGACTCTTGACACCTCCAGCGACCGCGCGAGAACCAATGGCGATCGGCGCGCGGTCGAGGGCAGCTTCAATTGCATCGAGATGATCAAGTGAATAGGCGAGGTCTCCGTCGATGAAGAGCACCTTGTCTGTGGTCGATTGTGCTGCACCAAGAGCGATCGCATCGGCCTTTCCTGCGTTGCATGGCGCAACGATCAGGTGCAATCTGCCGTCGCCGCTTTGCGCGCGCAGGAGATCGCGCAGCAGGGCAACCGTGTCGTCGGTCGATCCATCATCGATAAACGTGATCTTGTAGTGGGGGTGGTGCGCGATGAACGCAACAAACGCCGCATGCACTTTGGCAACAATCGCAGATTCATTGAAGAGAGGCACGAGCACCTCAGTAGACGGACGCGAACTCATGCGAACGAAGCCTACAGCCGCGTGCGAAGAGCATGTTCATACACTCGCGCCATGTCGGCACCTGCACATCGTCAACCACCCAAGGGCACGCGCGATTTCTATCCCCCTGAGATGGCGGTGCGCAGGCACATTGAAGGAGCGTGGCGGAAGGCTTCGATCGATCACGGGTTCGATGAGATCGATGGGCCGACATTCGAGCATTTGTCGCTCTACACCGTCAAGAGCGGCGAGGGAATCATCAACGAACTCTTCAGTTTTCGACGCGCTGGCGGCGAAGATGACTACGCGCTTCGCCCTGAATTCACCCCCACGCTTGCGCGCATGGTCGCGGCGCGCGCGGGCAGTTTGCCGCAGCCGATCAAGTGGTTTGCGATTCCGACACACTTTCGCGCAGAGCGGCCGCAGCGGGGACGATTGCGCGAATTCATCCAGTGGAATGTCGATCTCATTGGAGTCGAAGGACCGCAAGCAGAACTCGATGTGCTCTCGACCGCCGTCTTGGCGATGGAACGACTCGGGCTCACTCCCGCTGACGTGCGCGTGAAGTTGAGCCACCGTGGGGTCGTCGCCGCGGCACTGCAAGCGCTCGGAGCGCAAAGCGAGCGGCTCGCTGAAGCGTTCACCCTGCTTGATCGCCGCGACAAGCTTGAACCCTCTGAGTTTGACGCGCGCGCGGCGGCAATTGGGCTGGGCGAGTCGGCATCGAAGCGCATCACTGAGATTGCGCGCACGAAACTCGCCATCACCTCGGACAGTGCAACGATCGCAGCAGCGTTGGGATGCACCGCCGCCGATGCCGCACCACTCGTCGAATTGACCGAGCGTCTCATCGCCGCTGATTTGGGCGCGTGGTGCGAACTCGATTTCGGCATCGTGCGCGGACTCGCCTACTACACCGGCTCAGTCTTCGAAGTGCATGAAGCAAGCGGATCGGAGCGGGCGATTGCCGGCGGTGGCCGCTATGACAAGTTGATCGAACTCTTCGACGGTCCATCGATGCCCGCAGTGGGATTTGGAATGGGCGATGTCGTGCTGGGACTTCTCTTGCGCGACCGTGGAAAGTTGCCCGCCGACGAAGGCGCTTCGCTGCTGCCGCGGCCTGATGTCTTTCTCATCTCTGCGGGTAGCGCAGAAGCTGAGTCACTGCTCTTGCAGCTCTCGGCGCGCATGCGCCGCGCGGGACTGCATGTTCGTCACACCTACAAAGCGACGCGCAATGTCGGCAAGTTGCTCAGCGAAGCGGGCAAATGCCGCGCGCGACATGCAGTCATTCTTGGCGCTGAACTCGAGCAAGGCATGGTCGCTTGGAAAGATCTCGACGCGGGCACGCAAGAACTTGTTTCTGTCGCAGAAGTGCTCGCGCGAATCGCGGCTGCGCCGCATTCTGCGTGAGTCTCGCGGCGCTTTCACCGCCAGAATGCGCCGACAACCAAGATCAACCACGCGCCAACGGCGAATGGAAGTTTCGCGAGTGTTCCGAGGATTCGTCCCCCAGCGGCTCCAACTGCAGGGGCAATCGACGCACGCAGCGACTTGTCTGATCCGCGCATCTCTCCAATGATTGCGCCGAGTGCGGACGCGAGTGCGGCGCCGCCGAGTGTGCCGACGATAGGAATTGGAATGAAGAGCGTTCCAAGAACTGCGCCGACCACGCCGCCAACAAGCGCGCCGAGCATTCCCCATTTCGATGCGCCGCCTGCGCGCGCTCCTGCAGCGCCCGCGAGAAACTCGACAGCCTCTGCGCCAAGAGCGATCACGACTGCGATGCCGATGGCTGTCCATGCAAACCAATCACCACCCGCGCCGAGCAACCAGATGTTGATGAACTCATTGATGACTGCGAGTGCGATCATCATCCAGATTCCTGGAAGCCCAAAGAGCACAGCGACTCCGCAGATTGCCCCCAAGAGCGCGAACAGTGCAGCGTTTGAGTAGAGCGTCCACATGGTGTGGGCAGGTTAGCGCTCGAGTTGGTGCGGAAGCGCGATGAGTCGTCCATCGCGCGTGATTCGAAATGTGCGCACGCGGTCGCTTGTGCCCCAGCGAACTTCGATCAGTTCGCAGATTGCCTCGCAGGGCGTGCCGCTGGGGCGCCACCATCCCCGCGCAATGGGAGTGACGATGCCGCGTCCGCCAGAGAGTTCATATCGCTCTGAAAGATGCACATAGAAGAGGCGGTGGTCGTCGATCGCCACCAGTGGGGTCTCGCTGGCGTCAGAAAGTTGATCGAGCCGTTCCGTGCAGCGAAAAGTGCGCGCTGAAGTGGCGCCGCCGAGAAACCAGTCATAGTGAAATGGCCCGTGCGGCTCATCATGTCGAACGAGTGACATCGGTTGCCATGCTCTGTCGACTCGTCCTTCCACGGCGATCACCGTACAATCTTTTGCAATGGACTGCCACACTCCCGTGCGATGGATCGCTCTCTCGTTCGCCTCAATTGCTCTCGCGATGACTGCCTGCCAAGGTCCGCGGTCGACTGAACAGTCGATCGACCTCGGCAATCACTACCTCGAATTCGGTGAGTGGCAGAAGGCTGCGGATGCTTTTCAACCTGTGATTCAAAATACGCCAGGACTTTGGAAGGGCGAGTATGGCTATGGAGTCGCGATGGCGAACCTCGGCGACCTGGTGACTGCACGTCGCTGCCTCGAGACTGCGAACGATCACTCACCTGGCAATCTCGCGATTATCACCGCGCTCGCTGGCGTCATGTTTCGTCAAGGCGATCAAGGTCAGATGTATCAGCTGCTGCGCGGAGCAGGCGCAGCGCTCGGGCGTGTTGAGCCTTACCTCGTTCTGGGCGAATACGCGGTGAAGTTGAAGGATGACGACAGTGCGCTCTTGGCCTATCAGGCCGCGATCGAAGTGAATAGTGGAAAACTTCGGCCAATGACGACCGAGCCCTACTACCAACTCGCGGTGCTGCAACTTCGCATCGGCAATCCAGCCGAAGCGCAGCGACGATTGCGTCAGGCGTACGGAATCTCGGCAACCGACCCGCGCGTTTCACAAGCGCTGCAGAGTCAAGGCGTCACGCTCGACGCTACGACTGCGATCCCACCAGGACTTTGAGCGATGGGGCTCGGCTCGCGATCGCGTCCGTCACAGTCATCCGCGAGCAAGTCGCCCGATGCGTCTGTGTGGACAGATCTCTTGGGAATGCTGAGCGATCCTGCGCGTCTGCGTGTCTTGCGCGCACTTGAGGCGCATGAGCTTGCAGTCGGTGAACTCGCGCGCGCACTGCAGATGCCGCAGTCGACGGCGAGTCGGCACATCAAGCCACTGTTCGATGCGGGTCTCGTCAGCCGCCGCGTCGAGGGGACAACAAGTTTGTATCGAGTCGACCATGCGCTGATCGCCGAAGATGTGCGCGCTCTCTGGGCGCTGACCCGACAACGGCTCATCGGAAGTGCGCAGTCGCAAGATGATGATGCGCGCCTCGCCGCAGTCGTGGCACTGCGTCGAATTGGAACGAGTGGATTCTTCGGGCGAATCGGTGGAGAGTGGGACGCGGTGCGGCGTGCTCTCTTTGGTGATTCAGTGGGCTCAGACGCAGTGCTGGGCTTGCTCGATCCAACATGGGTGATTGCTGACATTGGATGCGGCACAGGAGAAGTCGCGCAGCGCATCGCTCCGTATGTTGCGCGCGTGATCGCCATTGACCGCGAAGCCGCGATGATCGATGCAGCGCGCAAGCGACTCTCGGGCTTGCGACACGTCGAGTTTCGCCGCGGCGACGTCAACAAACTGCCACTCAAAGATCGCGAACTCGACGCGGCGGTTGCGATGTTGCTCTTTCATCACCTCGATGATCCGAACGCGGCCGCCATTGAGATCGCGCGAACGCTCAAGAGCGGGGGACGCCTCTTAGTGATTGACATGGTCGAACACAATCGAAGCGAGTATCGCGCGACGATGGGGCACCGCCACCTTGGATTCTCACAGGGCGACGCGCGCAAATGGGCGAAGGCGAGCGGACTCTCGCTTGACCGCTGGCAGCGCATCGTGCCTGAGACCACAGCGCAAGGGCCAGGTCTCTTCAGCGCACTGTTGTCGCGAGCGTAAATGTCGCGGCGGTAACCGCCACGCTTCGATGGCTCACTTTGCGGCAGGAACTGTTGGTGCGGCTGGCGCAACTGGCGTCGTCGGCGCAGCCGATTTCGCAGCGATTGCAGCATCCAATTTCGCGTAGATATCGCCTGGATTCTGCTTGGCCTTGTCGGCACATCCGCTGCAGCAGAGACGCACCAAGCGCTCACCGATCACAACTTCAGCCGCGTCTGCTTCGAGCGCTTCGCCAGAAATTGGGCAGGTTGTAAGCGCGTAGTTCTTCTTCTGCGCCGCAATCGTGGCAGCCTCGATGGTCGCGACGAACTTTGCGGGATCTTTCTTGATCTTCTTGATGCAACCTGGGCAGCAGATGCGCACGAGGTCATTGAGCACAACGATCTCTCGAAGCTTGTCTGCATCGGGCGAGCCAGGAGTCGGAAGGTCATCGTCGGTCATCACGACGCACTTCGTGAGCGGATAGAAGGGGCGCTGTTGCTCGATGATCGCAGCGTCGATGGTCGGAAGAAACTTTTGTGGCTCTGCCGTGAACGCAGCGACACACTTGGGGCAGCAGAATCGAATCTCGCGTCCATCATTGAGTGGGTTGGCGGCATCCTCGATGATCAGAACTGCTGAGTCTTTGTCGAGTGGCTTGCCAGAGACGGGGCAGGTGGCGAGCGGATACGAAGCGCCCTTGGCGGTCGCTGCGCCCTTCGCGGCGCCGATGCTGAGCGTCGTGCAAAGCGCTGCGAGGGTGAGGGTGGCGAACAGAATTCGTGGAGTTGGATTCTTCATTGTGGTTTCCTTGGAAGCGAGCGATCCTAGCGCGATCTCGGTAGACATTCGGCTCAGAATCGGCTAGATTCGTTCATCCGGATAGACGGATACTTGACTTCAATTCACCTCGGACACATAGGACACATCACCAATGACGACGACTGCAACTGCACCATCCAAGAATTCGAATTTCATGGATACGAACCTCTCACTGAGCGCGAATCCTCCATTTTCGGTGAAGGACCTCTCTCCTGAGACAGTGCGCTTTGGTCGCAAGGAGATTGAACTTGCAGAAATCGAAATGCCAGGACTGATGGCACTTCGGAATGAGTACAAGGGAAAGTTTCCGCTCAAGGGGGCGCGAATCTCTGGATCGCTGCACATGACGATTCAGACGGCGGTGCTGATCGAAACGCTCGTCGACCTCGGCGCCGAAGTGCGCTGGGCATCATGCAACATTTTTTCGACGCAGGATCACGCCGCCGCCGCAGTCGCTGTTGGACCAACGGGCACGGTGAGCAATCCAAAGGGCATTCCTGTCTTTGCGTGGAAGGGCGAGACGCTTCCAGAGTATTGGTGGTGCACCTATCAGGCGATGAACTGGCCAAACGGCAGCGCGCCAACGCTCATCCTCGACGATGGCGGGGATCTCACGCTGCTTGTTCATAAGGGTCTCGAGTATGAGGGCTCGGGTGCGATCCCAGCGACAAAGGCGGACGACAGCGAGGAATACCGCGTCATTCTGCAACTTCTGCGCGATCTTGCGGCGACTCACAAGGGTCTCTTCACGCGCATTGCGCCGCAGATTCGCGGCGTGAGCGAAGAGACGACGACGGGCGTGCACCGTCTCTATCAGATGCAAGAGTCGAAGCAGCTGCTCTTTCCAGCGATCAATGTGAATGATTCAGTGACCAAGAGCAAGTTCGACAATTTGTATGGATGCCGCCACTCATGCATCGACGGAATCATGCGCGCAACCGATGTGATGCTCGCGGGCAAGATCGCAGTTGTGCTTGGCTTCGGCGATGTCGGCAAGGGATGCGCACAGAGTCTGCGCGGTCAAGGATGTCGCGTCAAGATCACAGAGATTGATCCGATCTGTGCATTGCAAGCGTGCATGGAAGGCTATGAGGTCGTCACGATTGAAGACGCGGTCGATACCGCTGACCTCTTCGTCACAGCAACCGGAAACTGCAATGTGCTCACTGCCGACATCATGAAGCGCATGAAGGACAAGGCGATCGTTGGAAACATCGGCCACTTCGACAACGAAATCGATATGGCAGGGCTTGCTGCGCTCGCGGGAATCAAGAAGGTCAATATCAAGGCGCAGGTCGACGAATGGGTGTTTGCCGGCGGAAAATCGATCATTGTGCTTGCAGAAGGGCGCCTGCTCAACCTCGGTTGTGCGACGGGGCATCCATCATTTGTGATGAGCAGCAGCTTCACGAACCAAGTCATTGCGCAGATCGAACTGCACACCAACGCGCAGTCCTATGAGAAGAAGGTCTACACGCTTCCGAAGTTGCTCGACGAAAAGGTTGCACGTCTGCATCTGGGCAAGTTGGGGGCGCGCTTGAGCAAACTCACACAGAAGCAGTCTGAGTACCTGGGCATTCCAGTCGATGGTCCATACAAGGCTGCGCAGTACCGCTACTAGACTGCGCGAATGACACGACTGAGCGCACTCTCATTCCTTGCAGGATGCGGTTTTCTTGCGGGATGCGCGAGCACGCCGAGTGCGCCAACGGATGTGGTCGCGAGTCCGCCCGAGGTCGGGGTCGTCGAGCAGGCTCAACCGCCGCAGCGAGCAGTCGGTTTTGAAGTTGTTCCATCTGAACTCGACTGTGGACAAGTCTCGCAGTGCGAGACTCCGCGCCCGCTGCAGGTGCGACTCCGCAATGGAAGTGCAGAGCCCATCGGCGTTCGCGGATTCGTTGCGACCTGTGGATGCACGATCCCAGACCTGAAGCCCAACATCACCATCGCCCCTGGCGAAGAGGTCGTTGTCAACATTCGGCTTGAACTCTGGGGGCAGGGGCGCAAGCAACAGTTCATTCGGTTTGTCGGCGATTCGGGAGAGCCAATCGGCCGCGTGCGAATCCAATACGAAGTGAGTTCGGCACTCCGAACGACTCCGAGTGGAATCTCGCGTGATCTCAATCCCGACGGCACGTTTCAGATCGAGTCGACGGGGCAAACGCCATTCTCGGTCACCAATGCCGAGCCCGCGGTCATCGTCGCGCAGTCCAGTGAACGGGCTGCCGAACAGGCGGTGCGCGTCAACTGGGATGCCGTCGATGCACTCGCTGCGACTACGCCACCGCCACTGGCGTTCACCTATGGCGACAACGGTGTCTGGTCGACTTTGCTCGTGCGAATCTCGACAGACGGTCCTGAGTGTTCAGAGCTTTTTCTTTGGGTCAAGAACGTCGCTCCAAAGCGTGCTGTGACCCATTAGACTTCGCCCCCTCACATGGCGACGCGCAAGAAAACCACAAAGCGGGCAAGACCAATCAAGCGTGCAAAACGAACGAAGAGGACGTGGCGCACCGCCGCCAACTCTGATCGACACGAGCTCTATGAATTGGCCGTGCAGGGCACTGAGTCTGATTGCGCATTCATTGACCGCGTCTACCGTCAACTGCGCCACGCCACACCACACACTCTGCGCGAAGATTTCTGCGGAACAGGATTGATGGCGCGCGAGTGGGTCGAGTGGCGAGCGACAAATCAAGCAATCGGCATCGACCTCGATGATCAGGTCTTGCGCCGAGGGCGCGAGAGAATCTCGCATCTCGCGGCGGCATCCCGCAAGCGAATTCAACTCAAGAAGGGCGATGTCAATCGCGTGAAGAGTGCGCCTAGCGATGTCGTGGTCGCGCTGAACTTCAGTTACTTTCTCTTTCGAACGCGCGAACAACTGCGTACCTATTTCATCAATGCTCGCAAGAACGTGCGCGCAGGCGGAATCATGGTGGTCGATGCGTACGGCGGATCTGGATCCTGGTCGGTGGGTGAAGAAGATCGCTCGCTCGATGGATTCACATACGTCTGGCATCAAGCGAAGGTGAGTCCCATCACGCACGATGTGACGAATCACATTCACTTTCGCTTTCCAGATGGAAGCGAAATGCGCCGCGCATTTACCTATGTCTGGCGACTCTGGACGCTGCCTGAGATCAAGGAGCTGCTCGTTGAGGCGGGGTTCAAGCGTCCCGTTGTCTACTGGGAGGGCACAGAACGCAAGACTGGCGAAGGCAACGGCGTCTTCAAACCCTCGCGGCTCGGTGAGGCGTGCACGGGATGGATCGTCTACATCGTCGCTGAGAATTGAGTGGTTGTACGACTACTCTCGTCGCGAGCGAACATGAGTGCACTGCCACAAACAGATGAGATTGCCGCGTTGCTCGCGGTTCGACTCGGCGAGGTTGCAACGCGGTTCGAGCAAGCACTCGTCAATGACCTGGCCCCTGTGAATGCACTCACGCGGCATGTTGAGCGCTACCGCGGCAAAATGCTTCGCCCGACGCTTGTACTGACATCAGGTATCGCCGTGCGCGAGGGGATGGCCGCGAATCCGATGGTCGATCAACAATTGAATGCGCTCGCAGCTGTCGTCGAGATGATTCATATGTCGACGCTTGTGCATGATGATGTGCTCGACGAAGCAGACCTGCGCCGAGGCGGAGCAACGATCAATAGTTTGCGCGGCAACGAGACGGCCGTGATGCTCGGCGACTTTCTCATCTCAAGTTCGTTTCACCTCTGTTCGAGTGTTGGCGAACCATGGCTGAACTCGGCACTGGGCGAGATGACAACGCAACTTTGCGCAGGTGAGATTCTGCAGCTCTCTCACCGCGGCAACCTCACACTGAGCGAAGAGACGTACTTCGAAATCGTGCGGCGCAAGACGGGAGTGCTCGCGGGCGCATGCTGCGGACTCGCTGCGCGACTCGCTGGAGCGTCAAGCGAAGTCGCAGAATCGTTGCGACTCTACGGAGAAGAATTGGGAATCGCATTCCAGATACAAGACGATGTGCTCGACTTAGTCGGCGAAGAACAAGTTGTGGGTAAGACGCTGGGGATCGACCTGCGCAAGGGCAAGTTCACTCTGCCAATCGTCGTGCACCTCACGCGCTGCACCGCGCTCGAACGGGTGAAGACGATCGCAGTGATCGAGGCATGTGATGTCGAAGCACTCATTCCACTTGTCGAATCAACTGGATCGCTCGCCGCTGCGCGCGAGCGCGCACGACAACTTGTGGCGCATGCGAAGGGTCGGCTCAGCGTGCTTCGCGAGAGCAGTGCCCGTCAGATGCTCGCAGCAATCGCCGATGCCGCAATTGAGCGCGCGTACTAACTGACTGTTGAACTGGTCGGCGTGGGCGTGTGGGGACGAGACAACAGTCCAGTGTGATCGCACGCGAGCAACGACCGGACACCTATTCAGTGTGATCGCGACGGAATCTTCACTCGGGGCTCAGACAGCCCTCGCCGAGCTGCGCAGACTTGCTCGACTCGGGAACTCGCCGCGAGCGAAGATTCCGCCGCTGGTACGCAAACGATGCATGCAACAGTGGTTCGCACCAAAACCCGTTCTTTGGAAGAAATGACCCGCTCAGTGATGCGTTCTTTCCAAAGAACGGTTGCGCGCGCGAATCACTTCGACCAGCCGCGACCGTTCTTGTCGCCCGGCGCCGAGGCAACGAGTTTGGTGTTGGCGGCGATGATCGAATCGATCACAGTGGGAGTGAGTCCCTGTGGAGATCCCTGCCACCGCACGATCTGATCGCTCGAAACGATCGCGATGCTTGGGATTCCACTCACGCCGAATCCCTTCTGCATGCGACCCGCAGGATCGAGCGCGATGGAGTACGCGAAGTCGTTCTCTTTCAACTTCAACTTCTTGAGGCCGTCAGTGAACTTGTTGTTTGTCTCGGTCGAGAGTCCAACGATGACAACATCCTTGGGATACGCGCGAGCAATCTCATTCATGTGTGGCCGCGCAGCCATACAGGGAGCACACCATGTGGCGAAGAAGTCGATGATGACAACTTTGCCGAGCATGTTGGGCTGCTTGGTGACCCATCGTTCGACCGCTAAATCAGGGCTTTTCTGCCCGCGCAAGTCTGTGCAGTACGCGACTGGTTCAGTAAATGAAGGAAACTGCACCGCATCACTCGCAACCACTGGCGGGGCAGGTTTCTTCGCGACACTGGCTGCGACCACTGGTTCGTCGAGCAAGACTTTGACGGCGTGCGCGGCGCCCTTCTCTGTGAGCCCTGCGTAACGAATCGCACCGTTGCGGTCGACGATCACATTCACTGGCTTCTTGAATGCGCCGATCGCGTCACAGAACACGCCGCTCTCGTCGACGCAGAGATTTGCCTTGCACTTCGACTTGTCGAGTCGCTTCGTTGCCGCATCAACCTTGTTGGGAACTTGAACGCCGACAACAATGACGCTTCCGTCTGTTGCCGCTGCTCCGAGGGCCGCCACGAGTTTGTCGAGTGCACTCGTGCCACCCGACGCGACATCGAAACTCTGGATGACAACGATCTTTCCATCGAACTTCGGTGCGCCATCCTTGACAGTCGCTCCCACCCATTTCACATCTGTCCCCAGCGCGGGAAGTGCGTAGCCGAGTCCCGCTTCAACCGCTTCGCGATCGGCGGGGTCGAGCTTCGCGATCCACCCGCTCTCGGGTGCAGTGCACGCCACGCGCGAGGGTGGCACTTCTGGCGCCTGAGGAGCAGCAACAGGAGGCTTCACGCGCGGCGCTGGCGCATCTGGATCTTCTTCATCTTCAGCGTCAGGAGCCTGAGCCGGCGCAGGTGCAGGTGGTGGCGCAGCAGGCGGCGCAACAGCAGGGGGATTCGGCTCGTTCTTCTGTGGACCGAATCCTCCGCCGAACTGCGCAGCGGCATTCGAAACGACTCCGCTCAACACGATGACAAATGTTGCCGTGGCAAGTTCTCGCATCGCGAAAGTTTATCAGGCATGCCCGTCAAGCGAAATCGCAACGTTGTCGATGAGTCGCACTGAGCCCAATGTCGCAGCGATGAGAGCGCGCGCGTGGGTGGTGCTGGTGTCGAGTGGGGTGAGCCGTTGGGCATCACGAATGACTGCATACTGCGTTTGCAAGCCGTTTTCGGCAAGAATCTCGCGCATTCGCAACTCGGCGGCTGCGGTGTCACCGCGTGCGAGCGGAGCGCTGGCGACCGCGCGTAGTGCCTGCGAGATCGCGAGCGCCTGCGATCGTTGCGTCGCGTCGAGATATCGGTTGCGGCTACTCATCGCGAGTCCATCCGCTTCGCGCACAGTTGGGCACGGGATGACCTCGAGCATCGGCCAGCGCGTGGGGTTCCCTGCGACTATTTCGCTGATGACGCGCAGTTGCTGAAAGTCCTTTTCGCCGAAGAGTGCCCGCGCGGGGCGGCAGAGATCGAAGAGCCGCGCGACGACCTGGCAGACTCCGCCGAAGTGAGTTGGGCGAAAGAACTCTTCGAGTTGTGGGTCGATCGCGACAGATGGCAACCCGAGTGCCGCGGCCTCGCTCGTCGCTGCGTCGATGCCCCGTGGATAGATCGCCTCGACCGAAGGCGAAAAGACCGCGCCCGCGCCAGCTGCCTGCGCAATCTGGCAGTCACTCTCGAAGGTGCGCGGATATCTCGAAAAGTCCTCGGATGGTCCAAACTGCGTTGGATTCACAAAAACCGTGACCACGACGGGCAGGCCGGTCGCGTTGGCCGCGCGAATCAGTGACGCATGCCCCTCATGCAGCGCTCCCATCGTTGCAACGAGCGCGCCGCCGTAGAACGGCTCAAGGTTTTCTGGCTGGGCGAGAATTTGCACGAAGTTTGCCTGAATCTGGGATGACGGTACTACACTCTGCAGTTGAGAATGAGTCTCAATTTACGAGAAGGAAGTCCGTGATTTCATCGAATAAAACACCAATCTACCTCGACAACGCCGCCACCACCCGATGCGATCCCCGCGTGGTTGAGGCGATGCTTCCGTACTTCAGCGAACGATTCGGCAACGCCGGATCGCGCAACCATCAATTCGGCTGGGAGGCCGAGGATGGCATCGAGATCGCCCGCGAGCAGGCGGCGAAGCTCATCGGTGCGCAGTCCAAAGAGGTGATCTTCACTTCTGGATCGACCGAGTCGAACAACCTCGCTATCAAGGGCGCCGCAGAGATCTACGCGCGCGCTGCGGCGGGGCAGACTGGCCGCGGCCACATCGTGACGGCGGCGCACGAACACAAGGCAGTGCTCGATCCAATTCGCCGACTCATGCGCGAAGGGTTCGAGGCGACATTCATTCAGCCACCTGCCGATGGAGTGATCACTGCGGCAATGGTCGCCGCTGCGCTTCGCCCAGACACGATTCTCGTCTCGATCATGTGGGTCAACAATGAACTCGGCACGATCAACGAAGTGCCGCAGATCGGTCGACTCTGTCACGAGCGCGAGGTGATTTTTCACACCGACGCGACGCAGTGGGTTGGCAAGATGCCAACAAATGTCGAGACAGACCAAATCGATCTGCTCTCGTGGAGTGGTCACAAGATTTACGGCCCCAAAGGCGTTGGTGCGCTCTATGTGCGCCGCCGCAAGCCTCGTGTTCGTCTCGAAGCGCTGCAGGATGGCGGCGGACAAGAGCGCGGCATGCGATCAGGCACCCAAAATGTGCCCGGAATCGTGGGTTTCGGAAAGGCGTGCGAACTTTGCGCGCAGACGATGGACGCAGAAGGAGCGCGTTTGCTCGCGATGCGAACGCGTCTCGAAACTGAGCTCGTCAAGCGCATCGAAGTGACCGTCGTGAATGGCCACCCAACTAAGCGCGTGCCCAACATCACCAACATTTCGTTCGGGTTCGTCGAGGGCGAGAGCCTCATGATGGGCGTGCGCGAGATCGCTTGCTCGTCGGGCTCAGCATGCACCAGTGCAAGCCTCGAGCCCTCGTACGTGCTGAAGAGTCTCGGCATCGGAGACGACCTCGCGCATTCGTCGCTTCGGCTCTCGCTGGGCCGTTGGACAACTGATGCCGACATTGACGCTGCGATCGAGATGATCGAGCGCGCGGTGAATCATCTGCGTCGGCTCAGCCCTCTCTACGACCTGCACAAAGAGGGAATCGACCTCTCGAAAATCGTCTGGCAGTCCCACTAAGAAAGAATCCCATGGCATACAGCAACAAAGTCATCGAGCACTACGAAAACCCGCGAAATGTCGGGGCATTTGGCACATCGAAAGAAGTCGCAGCCCGTCGCGACATCGGCATCGGCATCGTGGGCGCACCCGAGTGCGGCGATGTCATGCAGTTGCAGATTCGCGTGAGCGATCAAGGCATTATCGAAGATGCGAAGTTCAAGTGCTTTGGCTGCGGATCAGCGATCGCGAGTTCATCTCTTGCCACTGAATGGATCAAGGGCAAGTCAGTCGATGAAGCCCTGACGATTCGCAATACACAGATCGTCGAAGAGCTCAGCCTGCCGCCTGTGAAGATTCACTGTAGTGTGCTCGCTGAAGATTCGATTCGCAGTGCAATCGAAGACTGGAAGAAGAAGACTGGCGCGACTGCAGTCGCTTCATCGTGCGCAACAAGCTAAGGAATTCCACATGCCACTCATCGTGACTGAAACCGCTGCCCGTGAAATCGACACCATCATTCAGCAGCAGGGGCTCGACGCGAACAAGATCTGTTTGCGCGTTGGAGTGAAGGGTGGCGGCTGCTCTGGATTCTCATACATCCTCGACCTCACCGAAGTGCAGAAGGATTCCGACGAGTGCTGGTCATACTCATTCAACCGCCGCGCCGCGAAGAGCGCGGGCGCTGCGGCAGACGCAGGTGGCACTGCGACCGCCGTCGCCGATCAAGCAGGCGAGCCATTCACTGTGCGCGTCGTGTGCGATCCAAAGTCTTACCTTTATCTCAACGGCACGACCGTTGACTTCAAAGACGAAATCATGGGACGCGGATTCGTCTTCAACAATCCAAACGCAAATTCGTCGTGCGGATGCGGGTCGAGCTTCAGCGCGTAGGCGCGGAGCGGCTGAACAACTTCGTCCGTTGCCGCGTGATTTGCGCAAACTAATCTGCGCCCGTGCCCAAGCGTTCGAACCAAACTTTCGTCCTGCTGCTTCGTGGGATCAATGTCGGCGGGAAGAATCGCCTTTCGATGTCGGTGGTCCGCACGCTGGTCGAAGAACTTGGTGGCGCTCAAGTGCGCACCTACATCCAGAGCGGAAATGTGATCTTCAGCGCGAGCGGGACCATCGCATCGAGGGTCGCCGATCGACTCAGCAAGCGAATCGCAGACCAGTGCAGTTTGCAGGTGCCAGTCGTCATGCGCACTGGCAGTGAGATCGCGCGCATCGCCAGTGCGAGAGAGATCGGAACATTCGCCAACCCAACCGAGTCGCTATTCGTCGGCTTTTTTCAATGTGCGCCAATCCGCCGCGAGGTCGCAGCACTCGACCCCAACCGATCGCCTGGCGATTCATTCAAGGTGATCGGCAGCGAGGTGTACTTGCAACTTCCAACGGGTGCCGCGCGCACGAAACTCACGACTGCATACTTCGATGCCGAGCTCGCCACCGTCACAACTTTCAGAAACTGGAAGACCGTGCAGGCGATCGCGAAATTGGCGGGATAAGCGGGGTCATCGCGCAGGCACTCTTGACCTGCGCCAATCGTTTTCTGGAATCTGCCCGAGATTCACGCGCCGCTCTTATCGTGAAACGGGCATCCAGTGTCGTTTTTCGACACTCATTGCCCAATTCAAGCACTTCCCGCGCGGTGCGGCGCGGGATGTGTCGTTCGCGAGTGATGGGGTCAGGAGCGTGGATTCACCGATTCATCCATCCCGCAGAAGTTCAGGCATGATTGTTGATCGAGTGAAATGGCGGGATAGACTTGGGTTGATGCGATCGTTCACCACAGTCATCGAACGTGACGAGAAAACTGGACTCTTCGTTGGATACATCCCAGGGTGGTCTGGAGCGCATTCACAGGGCGCAACGGTCGACGAACTGCGGGTGAACTTGGTGGAAGTCGTCTCGATGCTGCTCGAGGATGGCGAACCTGCCCTTGACGCACACTTCGTTGCCACTGAACAGTTGAAGGTCGCCTAACCCTGTCCGCACTACTTCGGAGCCGCCGCGCGATATACGCGAATCGTGGGCCGATTGTCGGTTCTTGCCGCGACTTCACGAATTCCATCCGCGCACGCACACTGACCGACTTGGCGGTGGAGAATTGCCCGCAAACAGGGGATTACGTGCCCAGCGCGCCCAGCGCCCTTGCGGTGTCGCTTGCGAGTGACGCGACTGAGACTCCGCTGCCGACGGCGCGTTGCATCCAGAGTTCTGGAGTGAGGCGCCCGATCGAGGTGATGCGCTTGGTTTCTGCTGCGATGTCTTTGGTACGCATGAACGACCGAATCTGGTGACTCATGACATGCCCGAGTGTGTAGTCGGCCAGATAAAGCGGATGCGCGATCATGTGCTGATACGCCGCGAGCAACCGATATGGATCTGGTCCAAAGTCGCGCTCGTAGAACTTCGCCCAGAGTCGGTCGGCGATCGAGAGAACTTCACTGCGAAGTTGCGCGGCATTCGCTTTTGGATTCGCATACATCCACCGCCAGACATAGAGCTCAAGAAGACTTGGCCCTGCGATCTGGCATGCAGCGAGCATCGTCTGCACACAGTCGAAGGCAAATGCGCGCTCGCTGCCGCCCGCTGGTTCGATTCCAAGCACGCGCTTGCCCAACGATTGATAGAGGAACGCAAACGCCTCAGTACACGCAGTGTTTGGCACTCCGCGCAGCGATGGACGCGGCGCGAAGAATGTCGAGCAGAGTTGCTCGAGATTGTGGCCGAGCTCGTGCATCGCGGTGTCGAAGCCGTCCCATCCAAGTTCGTCCTTGAGGCGGCCTGTACGAAGCCACGCCGTGTACTCCGTGAGGTATGGACGCATCGCGTGGCCAGAGCCCTTGGCGATCTCGACTTTGATGCGCGATCCCAAGAAGTCTGCGTCGGCCTGCGAGTAGCCAAGCGATCGCAAGACTTGCGGCAGCGCGCGCTCGAACGCCTTCTCGTCTGGAAAGAGTGCACGCACGGCGGCATTGAGTTCTGATGCTGGTCGAGACTCTGCGATGTCATCGAAGTAAATGTCGAATGGCTCGAGGTCGCGTGCGAGTCGCTTGCGAAGAAACGCCGCGAGATCTTTGCGAACGGGATGGTTGAGCAAATCAACGAGCAACGCTTCGACGCTCGACTCAGACATCTCGCGCGCGAGTTCAAATTTGCGCGCGATTGCAGTGGGGTACTCGGGGTAGTGGGGGTCATACTTCTTGGCGAGCGCGAACTGATCGAGCCAGCGCTCGTAGCGCGCAAGCCCCATCGTGTCGCTCTGCACCGCGACTCCGCCGAGCGTGTTCGTCTGCGCATTCCAGTCGCTCGTGTTGGTGCGGTTCATCACGCTCATCGGAACGCCACCGTCGATCGCGCGCGCAAGCACGCCAGCAAGCGCGCGTTGGCGGGTGATGCCGGTCGCATCGCCATACTGACCCTTGATCTCTTCGCGAACGATCCAGTGAGTGAGAAGAGCGCGGTCCTTCTCGAACCAGCGCGATCCAGTCGAGTCGACGAGTGTGCCAACAGGAATGTGAAAGCCCGCGACCCACTGCTGGCAGATGTGGCCAACACGTCGCGACTCATCGGCGAGTTCTTTCGGCAGGCGCGATGTGAAGTTCTGCGCGATGCGTACACGCGCCCACATTTCGTCGTTCCACTGTGCGCCTTGCGCAAGCATCACATCGAGCGTTTCGCGTGGAAAGTTCAGCAGCGCGACGAAGCCGACCTTCTGCCGGTACATCTGCTCAGAAAGATCTGGCGCAGGATCGAACGTCGCGAGCATGTCATCGATGCCCGCGAACTCGTCGCCGGCAAGGTCGCTGTGTCGCCGAAGGGTTCGGCGCATTTCGTAGAGGTGTCCAGAAATTTGCTCGAGCGCACCTTCGAGTCGGTCGAGTAGTCGCGTGAGTTGTGCACCCTCGGCAACGAAACGCGCACGGCAGAAGTCAGCCATCTCTTGCGCACTTCCGTCGTCGTCGCGCCAACATGCCGAGACTTGTGCAACCCCACGCTCGATTCGCGCACGCTCGCCCGCGCCGTGCGCCTCAATGAGCCCTTCAATCAATGTCGTTTTTGCGTCTGAGGTTGGGATTGGTGCAGTGGAGAGTGGCATCGCAGCCCATTGTGTGCGATGAAGCCGTTATTCTCAAGCGATGCCGCGCGCCACCAAATTGCTCAAACTGTGCAGAGTGTGCCTCGCGCTTGCGGCGTCGGCAATCGTTGCAGCGTGTCAAACTCCTGCCGCGGGGACGTTCGATCAGTTGCAGCGGGGGATGAATGAGACCGCCGTCATCAAACTCGTCGGCGAACCATCATCGCGCTATCCCGCGCAACTCAACAAGAGTGGCGCAATCGATGTTCCTGCGCGTTGGCAGTATGGCGACAATCTCTCGTCACTCGCGTCGAGCGCAATGTTTCAAGATCAACCACCGCCAGATCGCGTCTGGGTGATTTTCTTCGACGCCGCTGGCACTGTCAGTGGATGGCAAAAACCCGAGTGGGATCGGTAGCACCGCGCGCGAGCGAGCGAGCGAGCAGCTGAAGTCCTTTCAAGCCAGCGCGATCGCGGCGGAATCCTTCACTCGGCGCTCAAACAGCCCTCGCCGAGCGGCGCAGACTTGCTCGGCTCGGGAACTCGCGCGAGCGAAGATTCCGCCGCTTGCACGCAAGCGCTCATCCGCCGCAGGACCACGGCCCTGGCGAGTTTGCAAGCCGAGCCGGAGTCTGCGTAGGCGAGGCGCAGCATGTTTGAGTCCAGGGTCGTGCGTCCTGCGGCGGCTCACATGGACCGCTCGGCTGGGCAACTCAGAGCGAAAAAAAAACCTCCGCCTGCAAGCAAGCGGAGGAGAGTGTGAATCGGGCGAAATTTTCGACGCCGCGCGTCAGACAGCCGCAGCCATCTTCGCAGCCTTCTTGCGCGCATCCTCGAGGGTGCCGACATACATGAACGCGCTCTCAGGAAGGTCATCGCCTTCGCCGTTGCAGAGTCGTTCGAAGCTGTCGACGGTGTCCTCGAGTGAACACGTCACGCCTGGAAGTCCGGTGAAGACTTCGCCGACGTAGAAAGGTTGCGAGAGGAAGCGTTCCATCTTGCGTGCGCGCGAGACGGCCAACTTGTCTTCTTCTGAGAGTTCATCGACGCCGAGAATGGCGATGATGTCTTGAAGATCCTTGTAGCGCTGCAGAATTCCTTGCACGCGGCGGGCAACGCGATACTGCCGTTCGCCAACGACCTGTGGATCGAGAATGCGGCTCGTCGACGCAAGCGGATCGACCGCGGGATAAATGCCCTTTTCTGCGATCTTGCGCTC
>CAYHFW010000021.1:21712-40972 GCA_964355975.1 uncultured Singulisphaera sp. | reverse complement strand
GGACTTGATATGTATCCCCAAAAGTCACTTACCCACACAAAACCGTGAAGCGCCGTTTTTAGTACGCATCTCAAAAAACTCCCCTGATGAATGCGGTGCTCTCACCCCCACGGGACGAGCAGAACCGACCTGCAGATATCCGCTGCTCGCGTCTTCACGCAGGCGACTTTCGCCGAATCCAAGAAAAATCTGCGAGCTGGGCCATCCAACGAATACGAGCCCAAGAATCGACAGCGCGAGCGCGACGATTGCGAGCGCGCGACACGTGGACTTTCGTTGCTGCGCACGCTCGGGCTCAGCCAGTCGCGCCGCGACTGCACGCAATTGCGCACGGGTGAAACGCCCGCTCGATCGCTCTGAAATCTGCGCGCTCACTCCTGTCCAATCCGTTTGAGAATCAATCGCACTTCGGCCTCGACAATCTCGCCGCCGATGCCGTCGTTGCGCAGTCGCGCCACGAGCGCTTCGCGCAGCGCACGCGTGACCGCGCGCACCTCAGTCGCGCAGCGCACCGCATCGATGCCGAGTTGCGCCGCGATCTGTGGATACGACAGCGCATCAATCACATGCCGTTTGAAAATCTCGAACGACTCGGCACGCCCGTCACCATCGAACGCATCCTGCACGTCACGGCACGCTTCGTCGAGCATCGCGAACGCCCACGCGGACTCGAACGCCGCCTCTGCGCCGCGCTCGGGCGCACGCAGCGCTGCCTCAATCGCCTGCGTGTCAAGTCCAGAGTGCTCGCGACTGCGCGCGCGGTCGCGCACGATGCCGCGCGCGTGCAAGAGCAACCCGTTCATCATCCACCTGCGCAGCGGAGTGCCGCGCGCTCTCCAGCGCACGAGAAAATGAGCATCTTCAAGCGCTTTCGCGAAGAATGAGTGGACGAGCTCTTGTGGCTCGCCAAGCGCGCGCATCGAGCTGCCGAGCGCGTAGGCACACAGCGGCTCGGCATAGCGCTCCATCAGATGTTCGCGAAGTTCACGCGCTGCAACGGCGGCTGCGTCGGCGTCCTCTGCGACCACGAGATCAATGCGCGTGTTGAGCCATGTGCCTTGCGTTGAAGGAAAAAGATCGCGCGTCCCGGTGAGGCCCATGCTGCGAGTGTAGGAGTGGCGAGCGGGGCTTCTCGTTCGCGTCGAAGCGCGACTCTGGGCTCCGCACCATGCGCTCGCGTGGCAGGATCCGACTAGAACGAAGCAGCTTCGGTCGTAGGTTGGACGACCTGGCTTGTTACGCCATCGGAAGCCGTACATGTTTTAGCGAGATGCTGGCAGTTTGTAAACAGTTTACGTAAAATCAGCAAGTTATCAGGACGTTCGTAATCGTTTTACGGAAAAAGTCACAGAGATCTCGCGCCGATGTATCGCTATCCGGACATGACTGCGCCGGTGGAGGGGCTCTTCGCCTTCATCGAGAAGACGATCGAAACGGAACTCGTCGAGGAGCTGTCGTTCTTGGCGAGTTACGACCGCACGAAGGGGGCGATGCAGCAAGTGGTGGATCTGCCCGATCGCGACCTCGATCGCTTCATGCGCCTCTGCCTTCAGACTCATGGAAGGCTGTCGAAGGCGAAGCGCGAGTCGGCATTCGGATCGCTGAGCGACGACGAGATCGCGCGACTCGAGCGGTGCGTTGCAGAGGGCTTCAAGGGGAGCAGGTCGCTCGAACCCCGCGATCCCTGAACTGGAACGCCGCCAAGTGGGGGAGTGCGCGCGACGGCTGCGCGACTTAGGGCGCGCAGGGACCCCAACTCGATTCGCGTTGGCAATCCGAGTGTCGCCTTTGAAACTCAACGGTTTCAGAATGAAGATTCGTGTGCTCAGTGTGAGCCAGTTTGGTGACGTCACCCTGAACGGCAACTGTGGATCCCATCGCAGATGGCTGAGAGACAATACACTCGCAATGTGGCACTTCCCGCGCACATCGAGACGCGACTTCCTGCGGTAGTGGCAGCTTGCACCGAGGCGGGCGTGCTGCGATTATGGATTTTCGGATCTGCAGCCACTGAGCAATGGAATGAGGAGTCGAGTGATGTTGACTTCCTCGTCGAGCTTGATCGCTCGCGGCCATTGGCCGACCAGTTTCTAGGACTCTATCGATCCTTGACAGAAATTTTCGCGCGACGCATCGACCTGGTGAGCGTGGAGGGAGTCAGAAACCAGTACTTCAAACTTGAACTCGAGCGGACGAGAGTTCCCGTCTATGCCGCCGCTTGATGCGCTTGGACTTCTGCAAGATGTCGTCGACGCTGGGGCATTCATGCAAGCGCGTGGGGCCAAACTCGACCTCTCGGGATACCTGCAGAACGAAGACCTGTGCGTGATTTTTGAGCGCAAATTCGAGATCATTGGCGAGGCAATTGGACTGCTGCGCAAGCGACATCCTGCACTGTTCGGGCGCGTGCGTCACGCCGCCAAGGCGATCGACTTTCGCAATGTCATCAGCCATGGCTACTCGTCAGTGAATCACGAGATGGTCTGGCAAGTTTTTGCGCGCGAACTGCCTGAGTTGCTCGAGGATTCCAACGCAATCATGGCCGAGCTCAAGCGAGTGTGAACTTGCGCCGCGCCGCGACAGAAACACCCAATTCGCGGTGAGAAAGTGCCCTCATGAGGGCACAATTCCACCGCCAAGTGGGGGCGCGTTGGAGTGCGCGCGCGCGACTTAGGGCGCGCAGGGACCCCAACTCGTGAGCACGACCGCGAGGTCTGCGCCGTTCACGAGTCCATCGTTGGTGACGTCGGCGAAGAACTCGCCGCCAGTTCCATCGGTTCCCCAAAGCCCGAGCAGGACTGTGAGATCGACTCCGTCAACGCCGCCGTTGCCAGAGATGTCGCCGGGGCAGGGAGGATCGACATGGGATACGCGCACATCATCGACCACTGCACCATTGGCGCCCGAGCCTTGACCGCTTGGGGTCAGCGATGCAAGCGTGATGGCGGTCGTGATTCCCGTCGCGGTGAATGACATTTGGCACGGGCTCCAAGTCTGAAACCCAACTGGTTGACACGTGTGCGAGAAGTCTGCCGAGGTGCTCCCTGCGGTGGCACGCATGCGCCTGATCGCATTGCCTCCGCAGTTTCCAGTCAATTCGAAGGTCAGGAGATAACGGTGGCCCGCCACGGTCGAGATCGATTGTTGGATCGCCCCTCCCGTGTTCCAGCCGTCAAGGTCGGTGGAGAACTCTCCCTCAATGCTCTGCCAAGACTCATTTGTGCAGACCTGAGTCATCCGATTCCGATCGACGTCAGCTGCGACCACCGCCCAGGGAGCGAGGTGAGTCATCGCCGAGGTGACAATCAACCACGAACAATCGGATTGTTGTGGGCCTACTTCGAATCCACCGTTCACCAGCAGATTGACCGCGCACGGATCGCCCGCTTCACAGCAGTCAGGAACGTTGTTGGCATTTGCATCGAGGAGCGAGCCATCGCGGCACTGTCCATAGTCGACGATGCCGTCGGCATTGCAGTCGGCGGACCATTCGACGATCGCGCCGCACATTAGTGTCTGTTCGCTACCGACACCGATATCGTCCCATCGAGGAGCCCATGGCATCTCCGACATCTTCAGGTACTGCTCCCCTCCGTTGCCGTAGTTGTTGGGGCGGTCGCCTCCAGGAACGTCAGTGAGCCACGCTGTGTACTGCCACGGCTCATCAGAGATCCACCTCCAGCCTCCAGCCGGTTCCGAGTAGTCGGAAGCGTTGAGATCCTGGTACCCACCGAGATGCCAACCCTCTTGACTGAGCGCACACCCGGACTGGTAGAGATTGGACGAGTCACTGATGAACTGGTTCTCTGCGGCCGACGTGAGGCACGCGAGATGACCGCCCTCCAACTCGGCGCGAGCCATCGATTGCTCCCACGTGCTTGGCGCGTCCCACCGCTTCGCTGCATACCAATGCCCATTGCCTCCATCTGCGACGCGCCACTGGACGGCGGTTTGTGCGTGAAGTGAACAAGCAATTGCGGATGCGCTGAGTGCGGCAATCGACGCAACGCCGCCGAGTGAACGGGAATTTGTGAACATCATGTTTCTTTCTCCAGAAGGGTCAGAGATAGAGCCGCTGGTGAGCGCGCCGTGCACCGCAACATCGTGAGATTGCAAAATTGTCTTGGGCACAAACCCCGCCACCATTGCGCACGCAACTCCAGCGCAGAGAGACGCCGACAGCAGGGGTCTGCCGCGCATCCACGCGGCGAGTCGTGAAGGTCCGCTCGACCGTGACGCCGCCCACGCTCGCCCAGCTTCTGAAGAAGTCATGCGCCTCGCACCGTTGGTGCTTGTCATGCTTGTCACCCCAGTCATCCCGGCGCCTCGCCGCTGAGTGCGATCACCTCGGCGACGGCTGCGTCGAGCGCCGCTCCATCAATCCCCTCTGCGCGCAGAAGTACGCGCACTTGATCGCGCATCACCTGCGAGAGTCGCCGCACCGCATTCACTGACTGCGTGCGCGTGATGCCGAGTCGCCGTGCGATCTCGGCGTGTTCGCAAGCATCAAAGATGTGCATGCGAAAAGCCTCGTAGTCGTCGCCACGGCCGCGCGCGAGAACTTCGCTGCGCGCGTGCTCATGCGCCTCGTTGGCAATAGTCAATGCCCACGCGCGGTCGAACTCGCGCTCGGGCGATGGACCTGGTGCGCTCAGAGTCGCGATCTCGTGATCGCTTTGCAGTCGCGCCGCCGCGCGCGTCTTGTCTCGACGCAATCCGCGGCAATGCAGGGCAATCGCGTTCATCATCCAGCGGCGCAGCGAGATTCCAGTGCCGCGCCAACGACGCAGCATCAACGGAGTCGCGAGCGAACGCGCGAAAAACGACGCAACGAGATCGTGCGGCTCGCCCAAATCGCGCAGCGTCGCAGTCGTGACATACGCGCAAAGAGGCTCGTGGTAGCGCGCCATTACGAATGCGCAGAGCTCGCGGTGTGCGTCCGAGGCGACCGCAACGTCGGCACTCTCTTCGATGACCGTGAGCTGCATCTCGATGTACGTTCGATGTGTCGACGGAAAGTGATCTACATACCCGGTTCCGGAAGCCATGAACTCAAGGTACATCGGTCGCACTGAACTCGGTCGCACTGAACTCGGTCGACATTCATTTGCCGGGCAGATTCGAAAAACAAACGGCGACGCTTCGATCCTCGCGCGCATCGCTGTATCGTGATCACATGTCGCGGGGTACTTCGCTCACAGATCACTTTCCATCGACGCACCGCACATGGCTCGAGACCCAGATCGGCGTGGGAGCCGCCGCGCGCGACTGCGGCGACACGCAGGCGCACCGCGATGCGATTCGAGCGCTCAGTCGGCATGTGATGGATCGCTACCGCGAGCCACTGCGCGCGTACATCCGTGGATCGCGCTGGCGAACTTTCGGAGACGCAGACGATCTCGTCGCAGGATTCTTCGCACGTCGGCTCGAATCGATTGAATATCTCGAGCGTTGGAGGGCAGTTCGAGTGCCGCTGCGCCGCTGGCTCATGAATGGAATCCTGCTTGACCTGCGCACGCTCGCGCGTGATGCGCGCCGCCGCGCTGCGCGCGAGGGCGGAGCGCGCGGCGACATCGATTCGCCGGTCAACGACGAGTCGAGCGATCCAAGTGCAGAGCGCGCATTCGACCGCGCGTGGGCGCGCGGAATTCTCGTCGAGGCAGCAGCGCAAGCAGCGGCCGAACTCGCGAGTGAAGGTCGCGAAGATGTGTGGCGTCTTTTCGAGCGGCATGTGCTCGACGGCGTCGAGTACGCGGCCGCGGCGGATGAACTTGGCGTTGCGCGCAGCGACGCTCGCGCAATGAGTCGGATGGCGCAGTACAGATTGCGCCGCGCAATTGCTGCGGTGCTGCGCGACGACGGAGTCGCCGCAGAAGACCTCGAACGGAGTGTCAACGATGTCTACGCCGCGGCGCTGGGAGATTGATGACGCTGTCGCGCGGCGGCTCGCGGCTGCGAGCGACCTCGTGGGCACGAGTCGAAAGTCGCAGCGGCGGCGGGGCGGGTTCGTGGTCGGCGGGGCCGCAATAATTCTGGTTGGACTTTGGGCCGCTGGGGCACTGGATGGCTTTCTCTCTTCGCAGGGTTCTGTCGGCGCGGGGATGTTGCCTGCCGGGGACGGTGCGATTTCTGGAGAAAGTCACATGTCAAACAAGAGTTCACACATCGCCCATGTCGCCAATATCGCCGCGTCGGCTGCCGTTGCATTCGCGGCCGTTTCATTCTCGCCAGAGCTTGATGTGAGTTGCGCGCAAGGCACAGGGGCCTGCGAGGGTGACGTCAACGGAGATGGCGCGATCAATGGGATCGACCTCTCGTATGTGCTCACCAACTGGGGACAGTGCGCGCCGCCGCCACCGCCGCCGCTTTCATGGGCGACGACTCCTGAGGCGCTGCCCGATCCAGCGGTCGTGACCGATGCTGCGCTGCGACAGAAGATCATCGATACGAATCTGCCGTGGCGCGTGCGCGACAACGCGAGCAACATCGAGATGCTGCTCGTTCCACCAGGGACTTTCATGATGGGGTGTAGTGCGGGGGATTCGGAATGCTTCCCCAACGAAAGCCCAGCGCACCAAGTGACACTGACCCAGTCGTTCTACCTTGGAAAGCTTGAGGTGACCCAAGCGCAGTATGGCGGCGGAAGTTCGACCATCCCAAAAGTCCTGAGTTGGAATAGTGCTCAGGCGTTCTGCGTGGCGAAGGGTCTGCGCCTTCCAACGAGTGCGGAGTGGGAGTTCGCTTGCCGAGCCGGAACAACAACCGCGCGCTACGGAGCAACGACCGACATCGCCTGGTACAACACAAATTCTGGCGGAACGCTTCATGCAGTAGCGACGAAGGCACCCAATGCATTTGGGTTCTACGACATGCTTGGGAATGCCTACGAGTTCTGCTCGACGTACACCTACGCATACTCCTCTCAGAGTGTCGTCGACCCTCAAGGACCACCTACTGGCACCTATCACGTGGTTCGTGGTGGCGCATATGAGCACCCTGTTAGCTACTCCCGTGCCTCTAGTTACGAAGGCGCCAACAGCACGCAACTTGAAATCCACCTCGGCTTCCGCGTCGCGCGCAATCCGTAACACGCTCACCACTTGAATCGGGCAACCAGTGTCGATTTTCGACACTCATTGCCCGATTCAAACGTTGCCCCGACTGCGCGAGCCTCGCGCCTGACGCACCTCGCCACGGCCGCGCTGTTGATGGCACACTTTCTACGATGGCATCTGTGATGCACTTCGGGCTCGAACCCACACTCGTCGCAGCACGATCCAGGCAATGACGATCGCGACCATCTGCACCGAGAGTGCGATCCTGAGGTCGCTGAGGCTCGGCTCTTGCGCATCGATGTCAAGAAGCGTTGACGGGAGATACTGAAACACTCCCGCGCCAACGAGTCCCGCCATATTGACAACGGTGACGGCGGTTGCGGCGGCGGCGGGACCAGCCGCGTCGACCGCGAGCGGAAACAACAGCACGGTCGTTGAGAGCGAGAGTCCAAGCAGCGCCCAGAACGCAATGGGTACTGGCATGAAGTCGACGCGCGGGATGTAGACGATCACCGCCCACGCGAAGGCGCACACTGTCGCTCCCCACACGAGCAGCCGCGTCGGCCGCACTCCGCGCGCAACGAGCAGCCCAGCCATCGGTGCGCCAGCCGCGAGCGCGAAGAAGCATGCACTGCCGAAATAGCCCGCGACCTCGACGGTGCGGCCGTACGCCGATTGCAGCGGGACATTCCAATATCCGGCGAGTCCGAAGATGATCCCCGCAAGCCCGAAGTAGGCGATCGCGAGGGCGCGAACTTGCGCGTTCGCGATCACTCTTCGCAGCGACGGCCACACCCTCTCTTGCGGTGCAGTCACGATCGATGCCGCGCCTCGCGAGTTGCCCCATCCGATCGCCAACAGCATGCACGCCGCGACTGGCACACTTGCCCACGCGCACCACACGAACGGCGCGCGCCACGACTGTTCCTGCAAGGCGCCGAGCGATCCGCCGAGTGCGCTTCCTACACCGAACGATGCATCGACGATCCCGACGCACAGCGGTACCCAGCGCGCGGCGATGCGTCGTTGCGCGAGAAGCACTGCGCCAGCGAATGCGAACGCGCTCACCGCGCCGAGCCACAGTCGGGCAAGTGCCACGTCGCTCACCGAGTTCGCGTGTGCGAGCCAATACGCGCCAACCCCCATCGCCACGCATGCGGCGGGCAGAAGCGCGCCTGGTCGCACGCGGTCGAGCAGCAATCCCACGGGAACCTGCGCCCCTGCATAAGAGACGAAGAACACCGCTGCAAGAAGCACCGCGGTGGACTCATCGAGGGCCATCTCGGTTGAGAGTCGCGGCATGGATGTCACGAAGAGTCCCTGCACACAAAACTGCAGAAGCACGAAGGCAGAGACCGACCCAAATGCGAGCCATCCACGTACCTCGCGAGTTTGATCGAGAGTCGCCACGATGGGTGCACTTTATCGCGCGCGCAATCAGTCCCACGATGTCCGCTTGAAATGGGCACCCAGTGTCGATTGTCGACACTCCTTGCCCGCTTCAAAATTCGCGGCGTTCACTTTTTCACGGGCAGGGGACTGCCGTCGAGAACCTCGAGTACGCCGTCGTGTTGCAGCAGCAAGAGTCGCTCGGCGTGTGGCGTGAATCGCGGCACCCGCAGCATCTTGCCGCCCTCGGCTCCGGTGCCGGGGATTGCATCGAGTGACAAGAGGTCGTCGAGTTGACCGAGGTCGAAGACCTTGACGGATCCCATGACTGACTGTGCGGCAGCTTTGTCCACGAGAGCGGCGACACCGAGTTGTCGCACACTTCCTCGCATGCTGCCAAAGCGTGCCACAGCTTGCAGTGTGCGCAAGTCCAGTCCGACGACCTCAGACTGTGTCTCTTGCGTCACGGTCCAGAGGACGTTGTTGTCTGTTGCAAAGGCAACTTGCGCATGCGAGGCGCCCGACCAACTCGCATCGCCGACCCGCGCGCCCGTCGATGTGTCGAGAATGTCAACAGGCTCTTGAAGCGCCGCTGCAACGACCGTCGCGTCATCGCGCGAGATTGCCAATTCGGTGGTGCGGTCGCGTACGCCTTCGAGATTCCACAGCACGGTGTCTCGCCAAGGTTCGATGCCGATCAGATCGCGACCGCGCGCGATGACGATGAATCTCGCGTCACTCGAAATCGCCGCGACCGATGCGTGCCCCCACTTGAGGTCGACTGCAGCACTGGGCTTGCCCGAGGTGACGTCGAGCAGACTCACGATCCCGCCAGAGCGCACGACTGCAAGAGTCTCTTGATCAATCGTCCGCATCGCGATCACAGTGCCATTGCCATTTTCGGTCCACACGATTTGCATCGTGTCAAGATCAACACAGCGCAAGGCTCCTACCTCGTCTGCCACGAACGCGTGCGTGTCGTCCAAACTTCCTGCGGCATTCACAAGCGCAAACTCGCTCAACTTCATCGATCGCCGCGGACCATCATTGCGGAGGTTCCACCGCCGAAGCGTTCCCGCCATCTCACCAGTCACGGCGGTGTCACCGTCGAGGGCATCCACCGCCCACATCTGCCCGACTCCGCCACTCAGAACGCGACTCAGTTTGAAGGTCACCGCATCGAACACCAGAACGCGCTCGTCGAAGCCGCTCGTCCAGATCGAGGTGCCATCGAGGGACCAACTGATGTCCCATGCCCCCTCGCCTTTTTCAAGGCGCGCGATCAACGCGCCATCGATCGTGCTGTGGATCGACGGTGGTGCCGCGCCGCGATACGAAACGGCGACCCGACTTCTGTCTGGATTGAACGAAAACGCGACAGAGTTTCCGAGCGCTGGCACGCTCCACAATCTGCTCATGGTCGTGAGGTCGATCGCGGTGAGGGCTTGGCGTCCGAGCGCAAGCAGGATTTGCCCGGGAATCTCTTTGAGCCCAACAAGTTCGCCCGCGCCAGCATGAAACGGTTGGCCAATTGGTTCGAGCGCGTTCGAAGAAAGGATGACGATCTCTCCAGTGGCAAGCCCGAGGGCGAAGCGATCATTGCTCAGCCACGTGCCCGTGGCAGACTCGGCGCCGATGGGTCGGGATGCGGTGAGCTCGCCAGTGGCGACATTCCAGATTCCAACGTCTCCCTCGAGCGCACCCGCGGCGATGTGCGTGCCGTCGGGGCTCCATTCAACCCACCAAAGTTCGCTTCCCGCAGAGTCTGGTGCGATGCCAGTGAACGAGCGCTCTTGCCCGAAGGTCGCTGCATCGAGTATGAAGACATCTCCAACGACAACGGCAAGTTTCTTGCCGTCCGGCGAGAACTTCACATCGTAAATCTGACCGATGAACGACGCAGTTTGAATGGCCTCGTCGGCCAACCGCATTCGGTAGTACCACTCGAACGAGCGCTGCGATTCGGGTGCCATGATGAGCGCCTCAAGCGCTGCACCTGGCTCGCCGCGCGCGGCAGCACCGTCGGATGCGGCGAGACTTGAGACATAGAGAGCGCGTTCGGTCGTCGCGAGTAACTCAACCTCACGAATGAACAACGCAGTGACAGTGACGAGCGCTCCAAGAACGATCGCGACTGCGACGAGGGCAGCCGCTGACTCGGTTCTGTGTCGGCGCACGAATCTCGACAAGAGGTAGCGGCGCGTTGGTGGCGTCGCCTGAACTGGACGTCCGTCGAGAAATCGGCGCAGGTCTTCGGCGAGCGCGTCGACGGTGCCGTACCGACGGTCGGGCTGCGGAGCGAGCGCCGTCATGACGATCGCATCGAGGTCGCCGCGCAGATGTTTCACGAGCGTTGGAGCTGTGGTGGCGCGATCGCTCGCGATGCGTTCAGCCACGACCGGATTCGTGCGCGCGAGCGACTCGGTGCGCGTCGACATGCGCGTCGGTTCGAACTTCGCGAGGTCGCTCAGCCCGGCTTGCCGCGGCTCGATGAGCAGATGTGACTGTCCGCAGATGATTTCGTGCAGAAGTGTGCCGAGCGAAAAGACATCGCTGCGCGCATCGGCATGGGCGGTGCCGAGAGTTGCTTGTTCGGGGCTTGTGTAGGCGAGCGTGCCAAGAAAGAGCCCGTGCGCCGTCAGGTCGCGCGTCGGTTCGTCATCGACATCGCTGCTCTTGGCAATTCCAAAGTCGATGACCTTCGCAGTCGGATCGTCACTGCCCGCTGCGACGAGCACATTGTTGGGCTTGAGGTCGCGGTGGATGATTCCTTTCGCATGCGCATGCGAAACCCCCGCGCAGACCTCGAGAAAGAGCATGATTCTCTCGGGGAGCGCAAGTTGCGCGCGGTCGCAGTGTTGGGTGATCGGCAGCCCCTCGATCAAGCACATCGCAAACCAGGGCTGGTCGTCGTCGGTCGTGCCAGCGTCGATGATGCCCTCGACATTTGGGTGGTTCATTCGTGCGAGCACCTGACGCTCGAGGTCGAAGCGCTCGCGAAAATGTTGGGCTACGAGACCAGGGCGCATCACCTTCACAGCGACGAGGCGACGAATCGGAGACTCCTGCATGCAGCGGTAGACAACGCCGGCGCCGCCGTGCGCAATCACTCCGACGACGCGAAATGGACCGATGAATCCATTCGGATTCGATCCGTTTGCGTGCAAATTTGCAGGTTCGTGGTTCATCGCCCGTGTGCCTCGGCAGGTTCGGAGTGTAGGAGCGCATGGTGGCTTCGTGAAGATGTTTGTCTGCAAGTTTGACTACGCAACAAGAGTTGGTCGACGTGGTGACCGCGAACCCGCAGGATCTATGCCGGCTCTCGTAGGATCTGCAGCATGATTGCCATGATCAAATTGATCGCATCGAGCACGCCGATCGCATTCCTCGTCGCTGCAAGTTCGTGCTCCTGCATCACGCCGATGCAGGGAAGTTCGCCGGCGGTCGCTGCGCCGACGCCTCCCATCGCGGCGCGCACGCCATTTACAGTGAAAAGTCCGCAAGGTGACCGCGTCGATGACTATTACTGGCTGCGGGATGATGACTCGAAGTCGAAGCGACCAGAGATTCTTGCCTACCTCAACGCCGAGAATGCATACGCAGAAGCGATGACCGCGCACCTCGCGCCTCTTCGCGAGAGGTTGCTCGCAGAAATGCGAGGGCGAATCAAAGAGGACGATCAAAGCCCTGCGAGTTATCAGAATGAATACTGGTACTCAACGAGGTTTGATGCGGGCGCTGAGTATCCCGTCTATCTGCGGCAGAAGGGCAGCGCGACGGAACCACTCGCGGGTGCGGCGGTTGAGGTGATGCTCGATGGTCCAGCCCTTGGCGCGGGGAAACCATTTTTCTCGATTGGCGCGAGTGAGGTGAGCCCCAACAACGAATTGCTCGCGTGGACTGACGACACAACAGGACGGCGCATCAGCACGCTTCGCTTTAAGAATCTCAAGACAGGCGAGACGCTCGCAGATGCGATTCCTGGAGTGATGGAGTCGATCGCGTGGGCGCTCGACAACAAAACGGTTTTCTATATTCAGCAAGATCCGCAGTTGTTACAGACGGGACCTGTCTACCGCCACACGATTGGCACGCCAGTCACGAGTGATGTGCGCGTGTACAACGAGCCCGATGAGACGCTGATCACCGGCGTTGCACTGAGCGCGTCGCACCAGTTCATCATGATCACGCTCGAGGGATTTGACACGAGTGAAATGCGCGTCATTTCTGCGAGCGATCCAACGCAATCGCCGACGGTCGCCATCGCGCGCACCGCGGGCGTTCGGTCGTACGCCGATCATCTCAATGGACGGTGGGTCATCCGCACGAATGATCACGCGCACAACTTCAAGTTGGTCGAAGTTGATGAAGCGAATGTGCAGAACACGTCGTCGTGGCGAGAGTTGATCGGGGATCGCGCTGAAACTTCACTCGATGGCTTTCAATTGTTCGATCGCGCCATCGCTGTGGGCGAGCGCGAGCGGGCCAACGCCGTGGTGCGTGTGATTCCATGGGGCTCGAAGCCCGCATGCGAGAAGCCATTCACGATCGCGGCTGACGAGAGCGCATACGCGATGAGCATGATGCCTTCGCAAGATCCCGCGTCGCCTGCGGTGCGCGTTGTCTATACGTCGATGATCACGCCGAACACCATCTATGACGTCGACCTCGCGTCCGGTGCGCGCGCACTACGAAAGGTGCAGCCAGTGATCGGGTACGACCGATCGCTCTACGAGACATCGCGCATCTGGGCAGTCGCGCGCGATGGCAAGAAGATTCCGGTCTCGCTCGCGTGGCGGAAAGATCGCTACAAGCGCGATGGAACGGCGCCGATCTATCAAGAGGGATACGGGGCGTACGGAATATCGTCGGATGCAGACTTCAGTAGCAACCGCGTCTCGCTTCTCGACCGGGGGTTCCTTCTTGCAACCGCGCACGTGCGCGGCGGCGCAGACCTCGGACAGGATTGGTACGAAGACGGACGCCTCATGTGCAAGAAGAACTCGTTCAACGATTTCGAGGATGTCACCGACACGCTGACGCGCGAAAAGTTCGGCGCCAAAGACAAGGTCTGTGCAACAGGTGGATCAGCAGGGGGATTGCTGATGGGTGCCGTCGCGAATCAAGCGGGCAACAAGTACGTCGCAATCGGCTTGCACGTGCCCTTTGTTGACGTGGTCACGACGATGCTCGACGAGACGATTCCGCTCACCGCCAATGAATGGACGCAGTGGGGCGATCCGCGCGAGCGCATTGCGTATGAGTACATGTGTGACTATTCGCCGATCGACTGCATCGAGAGGAAGGCGTACCCGGCGATGCTCGTGACGACTGGCTTGTGGGACTCGCAGGTGCAGTATTTCGAGCCCGCGAAGTATGTCGCGCGTTTGCGCGCGATGAAGACTGATCAGAATCCGCTGCTGCTGCGCATCAATATGGATGCAGGGCACGGAGGCAACTCAGGACGGTTTAACCGCCTCAAGGAGATTGCCCTCGAGTTCGCATTCTTTTGTGATCTCGTGTGGGCGCGCGGGGCGGTCAGCGCGACGCCCAATGAAAAACCCGGGGCGTGAAGCCTCGGGTTTCATTTTCAAAGCGGGTGAAGGGACTCGAACCCTCGACATCAACCTTGGCAAGGTTGCGCTCTACCACTGAGCTACACCCGCGATGCGATTCGGCACACGATGGTTGGTCGTGTGCGGCGTGCGATCATAACAATTCTTGGACGATCGACAAGGTGACGGCAATATGCAGGGGCGGCAGTGTCCGCGTCACGCGGGGCATGAGATCAAACCTGAAATTCACATCATCAGCGTGATTGAACGGGGGTGCTCTCTTTACTCTTGCGCGGGTGGATTTGAAATTGCCTCTTGCCGCTCTCGCCGCGCTCGCGCTCATCGCGTGCGATATGGCGTGCGATCCACGGCACTCGCCAAAGAGCGCCGAATCGCCAAGGCGATCTGCAAAGTTTGGACAGATCAATCATGTCATCGTGATGAGCGTCGATGGGCTTCGTCCCGAGATGCTCGCAGGCGAACTGCTGCGCGATCATCCGTCGATGGGGCGGTTGCTGCGCGGCGCACACACGCTCGATGCGCGGACTGATCCTGACGTCACTGTGACCCTTCCAAATCATGTCGGTATGGCCACAGGGCGGCTCTTCGCGGGCCCAACTGGACACAACTGGCTCGGCAATGGCGATCCTCCAGCGCCTGGCAGTGGAGGGACGCTCGCAGAAATGCACGGCGCATATGTGCCAAGCATGTTCGACGTAGCGCATGACGCAGGGGCGACCACTGCGCTCATCGCATCCAAGCCAAAGTTCGTGCTCTTTGAGAACTCCTACAACGCTCAGTACGGGGCGGCCGATGTGACGGGCAGTGATCAGGGGCGCGACAAGATTGACCGCTGCACCATCACTCCCGACTGTGAAGATGTCACGAGGCAAGCCCTCGCATTCTTGCGCGTGGCGGCGACGCAAGAAAAACGGTCGCTCTCGTTTGTTCACTTTTCTGAGGCGGACGCTGCTGGTCATGCCAAAGGATGGGATCTCGCCGATGCGAGCGCCTATCGGCAAGCTGTGCGGCGCATTGATCGTGCGATTGGGGCGATCCTCGCGAGCATTGACAGTGAGGCGCTCCTTCGCGGCCATGTCGCGATCATTCTGACGACCGATCATGGTGGCGGCGATCCACCGCTGACCCACACGAATAAAAATTCGCCGCTGAATTTCACGATTCCATTCGCAGTGTGGGTCGGGGCTGACGAGGACGCGCGTGACCTCTACGAGTTGAATGCGAAGTTGCGTACCCGTCCGAGTGCGTTCTCGAATCCAACTGCGACCGAAAGTGCGCCGATTCGTAGTGCGGACGCGGCAAATGTTGCGCTGATGATTCTGGGGCTTGAGGCAATTCCCAATTCTTGCGTGAACGCGCAGCAAGACCTTGAGGTTGCGCCTGAGGCGGGTACAACAGTGCGGTGAAGATTCCGATGACCATCGTGTCGCTGTGCGTTGCGACGGCGGCTTCTGCAGAGATCACGCTTCCTGCGGTGTTTTCAGATCACATGGTGCTGCAGAGTGGGATCCCGCTGCCCGTCTGGGGAAAGGGACCCGCGGGGCAATCGATTCGCATTGATGTGCTCGACGGGGTTGGCACGAGCCTCAGCTCGATCGATGGACAAGTTGGCAGTGACGGGCGGTGGCGCGTGAAGTTGCCAATGCTGCTCGCGAGCGCGGCGCCGCGCACGTTGCGCGTGACCTGTGCCGGCGAGTCGCTCTCGCGCAGCGATGTGCTTGTCGGCGAAGTCTGGCTCTGTGGCGGGCAATCCAATATGGAATGGCCCATCGGCGCAAGCGCAGGTGGAGGTGCATTCGCAGCGCAACTGCCCGCAACCGTGCGATGTTTCACGGCGCCGCACGACATGGCGGTGCTTCCGCTCGAAACTCAAAACGCAGAGTGGCTTGTTGCGACGGCGCAGAACGCGCAGAACTTCACTGCGGTCGGCAGTTGGTTTGCCGCAAGAATTCAAGGGGCACTCGATGTTCCGGTTGGCCTCATCTCGATCAACTGGGGTGGATCGCTCGCTGAATCATGGACACCCGTCAGCAGCGCGAGCGAGCATCCCATGTTCGCATCACGCGTCGCTCAGCAGCAGGCGCAAGGGCGTGCGTACGAGCAGCGCTCTGCAGCCGAGAAACAACTCGACTTGAGTCACGCGACCACTGCATACGAAGCCGCCGTTGCGCAATATTGGAAGGCACTCGAAGTGAGTGATCCAGGCTTTGAGAAACAGTGGCAGAGCGCGCCGATTGATGCAGCGCATGGTTGGTCCACAGGCGTTGTTCCTGGCGCGCACGGAACGACCCCGGGCACCGAGTCGCTCGCGCAGTTCGACGGCGGAACATGGTGGCGGCGCAGTGTGACTGTTCCGCAGAGTTGGGTCGGTCGCGATCTTCGACTTGCGCTTGGTCCTATCGATGACAGCGATGTCGCATGGGTAAATGGAACCCAAGTCGGTCGCACGACTGGATTGCACAGTGCATCGCGCAACTATGTCGTGCCCTCTGCCGCGGTTCTCTCGCCGACGATTGAGATCGCCGTGTTCGTGCTCGATACTGGTGGTGCGGGTGGAATGACGGGGCAGGGCGATCGAATCGTGATTCGTCCAGCATCGACCGAGGCGCTTTCTGCAACTGATGCGAAACCGATTTCGCTCGCAGGCGAATGGCAGTGGAAGCGTGGCCTCGAAGGCGGCGGAAACTTCGCCCCCACGCCACCAAGTGGGACGAGCCATCCGCTGCTCGCGTGGAGTGCATTCGGTTCGATGTGGAATGCGATGATGGCTCCAGTTGCGACCTACGGAATTCGCGGAGCGCTCTGGTATCAGGGCGAGTCGAATGCCGACAAAGCACAGGAATATCGCCAACTGCTTCCGCTGCTTATTCGCGCGTGGCGAACGTCGTGGCAGCAGGGGGACTTTCCATTTGGCATCGTGCAACTCGCAGGATTTCAGCAGGCGAGTGAGAATCCGGTCGAGGGAATCTGGTCAGAGTTGCGCGATGCGCAGTTGAACACGATGCGATCGGTGCCGCAGTGTGGTCTTGCTGTCACGCTCGACGTCGGCGATGCGAATGACATTCATCCGCGCGACAAGAAGAGTGTTGGCAATCGACTCGCAGGGTGGGCGCTCGCGCAGGTGTATGGCAAGGGCGGCGTTTGGTCGGGACCATTGTTTCAGAGCGCGGCGCGCGCGGGGGCAACGATGGTGTTGACATTCGAGCACGCCGATGGACTGCAGACCGCTGGTGGCGCGCCTCTCGGCGGATTCGCCGTTGCGGGCAGCGATGGAAAATTCGAGTGGGCCACAGCGGTGATTCAAGGATCGACCGTGGTCGTCTCGCACCCAAAGATCGCAGAGCCCACGACGGTGCGATACGCGTGGAGCTGCAATCCAGTGCGCGCGAATCTCATCAACGCCGCGGGGTTGCCCGCATCGCCGTTCGCGACCGATCGTCCATCAACAGCAGTGACTCACTGATCTTTCGTTGGCAATCCCATGCCGCTGCGATCTGGATAGGGCGGCGTTGGCACTGGTCTGAATGGCGAGTCGCGCAAGGCTTTCTCGATCAATCCGACCGCAACATCGATCTGTGGATCGAGGCCTCCGCGCGATGGGCCGCCCTTCATGATCGCGGGGTCGTCGATGACAACAACGTCGGGATCAACGCCGTGTCCTTCGACTCCCCACGAACCGTCGTTCTCATAAAAGGCGAACATCGGCACGCGCACATTTGCGCCGTCAATCAGCGATGGATTGCCTGATATTCCAACGAGGCCTCCCCATGTTCGCGTGCCCACGAGCGGGCCAAGATTGGATTGCCGAAAGAGCCACGGAAACATATCGCCGCCTGAGCCAGCGAGTCCATTGATGAGCATTGCCTTTGGACCGAAGTGTCCATCGGGGGGCCAGACTTGACTGCGTGTGCTACGCCGCGCCCACCAATTCGTCGCGGGGCGATCGAGCAACTCGATGAAGCGTGTTGGAATCTGTCCGCCACCATTCCAGCGATCATCGATGATCAGCGAGTCCTTGCCGCGCTGGCCAACAAACTGGCGCATGAGATCATTCTGCCCATCGGCGCCGGTGTTCGGAACGTAGACGTACCCGATGCGACCATTCGATCGCGCATCGATATAGGCACGGTTCGCTTCGATCCATGAGCGGTAGCGCAGGTCTGCGTCACTCTCGAGTGCGGTGACAGTGACTGTGCGCGCGGTGGAATCCTGGAAGGGTTTCGCGCTGACCAACAGGGTGATGGTCTTTCCGCCGAGCCCGACGAATGCAGCCCACGGTGATTTCTTCAGGTCGATGGGTGTGCCATTGACAGCGAGAATGAACTCGCCGACTTTGACGTCAACACCAGGGCTTCGCAGCGGATTGCGCGCGTCTGAATCCCACGCGGCTCCCTCAAAGATGCGCTTGATCTGATAGGCGCTCGCGCTCGACCCGTCTGTTGCGGGCGCGCTGCCGATGTCGAAGTCGATGCCGAGCAACCCTGTGTTTGCAGTCGGGCCGCTCTCTGGTTCGTTGCCGTTGTAGTAGGCGTGACCGACGTTGAGTTCAGAAATCATCTCAGAGATGATGAATGAAACATCTTCGCGACTGTTCGCATCGTCGACGAGTTGCACATAGCGCGCACGAACCGCTGGCCAATCGACGTGATGCATGTTGGGGTCGTAGAAGTAATCGCGAAAGATCAGCCACGCATCGCCAACCATCTGTCGCCATTCGGTGCGAGGATCGACCTCAACGAGCATCGGCTTGGTCACAACCGGTTTTGAAGCCCCGCCTGCGCTCGCATCGACGATTCGCGCGCCGTTATTGCGTTCGGCAACAAGAAGCTTCTTGCCGTCTGGGGTGATCGAAAAACGTGAGCCAGTCGTGAGCACCTTCTCAGATGGCTTCTTCTCGCGCGCATCGATGATCTTGATGCCACTATTGCTGTCGCTGCGCCGCGCGTACACCAACAATCCCTTGTCATTCACTGTGGTGTTGGCGAATGCTCCGCGCTCGACGCCAGGAATGCGCACAGCGCGTGATTCGATGTTGTCGAATTCAATCTCGAAGCCTTTGCGCTTCGTTGTCGTCGTCGCAGCGGCAGCGGATGGCTTTTCATCAGCAGGTTTCGCCTCTGGGGGCGTCGATTCAACAGGTTTGTCGTCAGCCGGTTTGTCGTCAGCCGGTTTGTCGTCAGCCGGCTTGTCGTCAGCCGGTTTGTCGTCAGCCGGTTTGTCGTCTGCAGGCTTTTCATCTG
>CAYHFW010000021.1:0-21612 GCA_964355975.1 uncultured Singulisphaera sp. | reverse complement strand
TTGTCGTCAGCCGGTTTGTCGTCAGCCGGTTTGTCGTCTGCAGGCTTTTCATCTGCAGGCTTTTCATCTGCAGGTTTCTTCTCGGCGTCTTTCGCCTTCTTCGCTGCATCCGCCTTCTTCGGTGGCGCTGGCACCTCTTCATCGCTCTCGAGCGTCTGCCACGCCGCCTTCACACTCTTGCGCAGTGGAAGGGCGAGCAGCACCTCAGAGTTGTCGTAGATCCAAGTCGTATCCATCGAACCGTACTTGGGTGTGAATTCTTGATCACTCGCGTAGTACAGCCATTCACCGGCACGATCAAATGTTGGACTCCCACTCGCGAACGCAGGCGATGTCACGGCGTGTTTCGATCCACTCTCGACGTCGTACACCATGATCTGCGCCGATCGTCCTGATGCGTCTGTCTTGCGGTAGGTGATCCAAGAAGAGTCATGACTCCAACTCGGGCTCGGAGGATCGTTTTCCCACTCTTCTTGATCGATCACCTTTTCATCGCCAGTGGCAACATCGACGAGAAAGAGAAAGTTGGTCTTGCCGCCGTACGTGAGCATCTTCGAGTCGGGGCTCCAGTTCAAGTTTGTCTTGAATGCGCCGTCGCTCTTGGTGAGTTGCCGCTTCTCGCCTGTCGCGTCGGCGTTCATCACGAAGAGCTCATATCCGTGCTCGAGAGAATCTTCGAACCATGCGATCATTTTTCCGTCGGGGCTCCACGCCGGTGCGCGCTCGGCAATCCCGCTTGAGCGAGTGAGATTGCGCGGAATTCCATTCTCTGCAGGGAGCGTCCAGATATCGCCACGCGCCTCGACCACGGCGCGCTTTCCCGATGGCGAGATATCCCACGAGTCGATGAATGCACTCGCATCGATCGACTGGGGGCGCAGCCGCGCGCGTGCGCCCGGCATGAGCACTTCAACCGCGCGCGCCTCACGCGTGGCGAGATTGAGCACCATGAGGTCTGCGCCATACTGAAAGACAATCTCTCCAGCCGATCCATCATCTGGACCCATCGAGGGCCACTTGATGTCAAAGTCTGCGAAGTGAGTGACCTGTCGGCGGTTTGCGCCCGTTGGGTCGCACGACCAAATATTCAGCCGATGCTCTGGACCCGCGTCGCACAGGTAGTAGAGCGTCTTGCCATGCCACATCGGAATCGTGTCGGTGCCTTCCCACTGCGTCACGCGCGTCGCAGTGTTGTTGGTGAGGTCGTAGACCCAGATATCTGTCGCCATGCCGCCGCGGTAACGCTTCCAGGTGCGTTGATCGGTCGAGTGGGGGGTGTATGCAAGGAACGCGCCGTCGCTCGTCACTGTTGGATTCGCGCCATATGGAGTTGGAAACTCGCTCGGCAATCCGCCGCTCGAATCAACGGCGAAGATCTGCGGCGCACGTGGATACGTTCCCATTCCGAGCGCGCTGAAGAGCAACCGTCCATCGCTCATCCAATCTGCAGGAACTTCAGTCGCAGGGTTGTATGTCACTCGACTTGGAATGCCGCCATCGATGGGAGTGACATAGATGTCGCGATTGCCCTCATAGTTGCCGAGAAATGCAATCGACTTTCCATCGGGTGAGAAGCGCGCAAACGACTCGGTTCCTGGCGGATCAGCGACAGGCTGCGCGATGCCGCCGTTCTTGTCGACAGTCCAAAGCCCGTTGGCATATGTAAAAACTATTTTCTCTTGGCTGATGTCTGGATAGCGCAGCATCGACGCATGAGGAGGTGTGTCCTGATGCGCCGTCGCGATGGCAAGGCCAAGTGATGACAAGGTCGAGAGAAAGTGCAGCATGAAAGGAGTACTCCGTTGCGGGCGAAGCGATCCCCAGTACGGGGACCGAAAGAAAACGGTGGGGGTGAGATTCGAACTCACGATGCCCAGAAAGGACATACCAGATTTCAAGTCTGGCGCGTTCAACCGCTCTGCCACCCCACCAAGGGAGTGGGATCGTAGCGAGATCAGTCGGCCACGATAGGGCGCGGGGCGCAGATTGCAAGAAGCCTCTCACGGGTGATTGGCTTGATCGCATAGTCGTCGCAGCCTGCCGCGAGGCATCGATCTCGGTCATGCTCGTTGGCATTTCCCGTGAGTGCAACAATTCGCCCGCGATAGCCGCGCGAATGAAGCTCGCGCGCCGTCGCATAACCGTCGAGATCTGGCATTTGCATGTCGAGCAGAATCACATCGAACTCGCGTTCGCGCCCCGCGCGCGCGACGGCCTCGAGTGCCGCCCGTCCGCTGTCGACGACTTCGACCGCGGCTCCAGCGCGGCGCAGAAGCGTTGCCACGAGTCGTTGGTTGTCCACGCTGTCATCGACCAAGAGAATGTGTCGCTCGTCGAGCCGAGTGATTGCAGCCGTCGCAGCGACGTGGGTCGCAGCATCGACATAGCTCGTCGCGATCGGTGCACTCAGATGCAGCGTGAACGTGCTTCCTTCGCCTTTCGTCGATCGCACATCGATCTTTCCATCGAGCAGCTTGGCGAGTCGCTGTGAAATTGCCAGCCCCAATCCAGTGCCTCCGAACCGACGCGCTGTGCTCGAATCTGCTTGTCCGTAGTTTCGAAAGAGCACAGTGATTTCTTCGTTCGTCATGCCAATCCCAGTGTCGCGGACATCGATCTCGGCAATGAGGTTCTTGTCCTGCACATGCGCGCGCACGATCACCGTGACCGATCCGCGCTCGGTGAACTTCACCGCATTGCCGATGAGATTGACCAAGATCTGGCGAATGCGCAGGGGGTCGGTTCGCACGAGCGTGTCGCACTCACTTCCCTCGCGGACGATCGAAAGCGCGATTGATCGTTCGCGCGCGCGAATCTGCATCAGCTGCACCACCTCATCAAGGATCTCGGTCAGCCGCACTTCGAGCATCTCGATGCGCAACTGTCCAGCCTCAATCTTCGAGATATCGAGAATGTCATTGAGCACCGCGAGCAAGTGGTCGCCGTTGCGGCGAATCGTTGTTGCGAACTCACGGCGTTCGTCCTCGGACGTCATGGGATCAAGAATGAGGTCGGCCGATCCCAAGATCGATGTCATCGGCGAGCGAATCTCGTGGCTGACATTCGCGAGGAACGAACTCTTCAAGTCATTGGCTCGATCGGCGGATCGGCGCGCTTTGTCGAGGGCGAGCATCGCCGCCTCGCGCTCAGTGACATCGACGGCGACGAACAGATAACCAACGAGGGAACCATCACCATCGCGCCACGGATTCGCTGCGAGGTTGATGCGGCGCTTGCCACCGTCGGGACGCACCCACGTCCAGTCGCGTTCATGTGCGCGCTGGTCGTTGGCAAGCGTCGCGAGGGCTGCAAATCCGCCAGGGCTCTCTGCAGATGGGGTGACCTCGGCGAGTTCGGCGGGATCGAAGAGGCAACTCGCATCTCTTGATCGCACGATCGCCGCTGCACTCCATCCCGTGAGTCGCTCTGCGCCGTGGTTGAAGATTGTCACGAGCCCATCGCAATCTGTGGCGACGACTGCAACCTGTCGCGCCCCTTCGATCAACTGTTCAAGTTGACTTCGCGCTCGTGCCGAAAGATTCGCGCGGTGCGCTGAAGTTTGCGCGAAGAGCACGGTCGAACCCAGCAGCGCAGAAGCGACTGAGAGCGCTCCCAGCAGAAGATCGGGCCACATTGTGTGCGACTTGGTGCGCAAGTTCGCGTTGGGGTCAAGTTTGATTATGAGTTGGTCGGTGCCAGATGCACCTCCGACGCCGCTGCCACCGCCGACGGGAACTGGCGTGCCCTTGCTCGGGCTCGATGCTCCCGGCTCGCTGTCGCTCTCATACAGCAGGTCGCCCTTGTAGACCACTTCGATATCGAAGTGCGCGCGAAATCCCTGCCCGACCGCATTGACTGTGCGCTCAACGCTCATCAGCGCGAGAAAGCATCCCTTGCCATCAGGCGGAACGGCCGCGATCAGCGTCGACTTCTTGCCGTTGAATAGGACTGGACCGCCGATAGCGGCTTTTCCAGATTGCTTCGCCCGCGCGATCACCTCTTGACGCATCCCATCGGATGCCAACTTCGACGGTGCAGCGACTGGGACTCCATCAGCAGACACAACTCCATCGGCGGTTTCAAGCCAAGATTGCGTCCCGCCGTCGTCCACCCACTCGAGCGCGAGAAGTTCAGGAAAGCCGCGCAGGCACTCGTTCGCGCGTTGGGTGAGCACGCTCGGTGAAGTCTCTGCTGGTCCTCCAGAGAGTCGATCGAATTCGGCGAATTCGCCGAGCATGTTGGAGAAACTTGATTGCAAGTGCGACGCGACCGCCTGCTCGACGAGATCAGAATGCAATCCGAGCGCGCGGCGTTCTCTCGTGCGAAGTTCGTGCCACGCACTCAGTGAGAGGGCGAGCGCAAGCACCGTCAGCACCAACCCGATCCACCGCGGCATGCCGAGGCTTCGCTGTGGAGAGTCAGACCACGCCCGCGCGAGCAGAGCGAATCCAGCCACTCCCAACGCCGCCGCGGTCAACAGTGGAATCGCAGCGAGTTGCTCCGAAGTGAGCAACTGTGTTGCCGCTGGACCCGTAGGAGCAAACGCGACGTAGAGCGTGATGCCAACAAGCGCGCACGCTGAAAGTGCCGCAGGCCAACGACCGCGGGTTGCGCGCAGAGTTGCGCTCAGCCCAGCGACCGCGATCAGCGCAGTCGCCGCCATCATTCCTGTGGTCGTCAATGTGTTGGGGACGATCAACCCCGCGACCGCCGCTCCCAGCAGCAACGAAAGTAGAATCTGTGCTGTGAGCGTCCACCACCGCCAGCGTGGTAGCAGGGTGACGAGTCCTGCAACGATCAGCAGCGTTGCCAGAAGCGAGCGAATGAGAACAGATTCGATCTCGGGGTTGCGCAATTGCACGCTTGGCAAGAACACGGTCGAAAGTCCAGAGGCCCCAGCAATGACCGCTGCGGCGGCACAGAGCACTGCAACAGTTCGGAGCGGTCGAGTCATGATGGTTTCTTGGCAGACGCGAACTGAGCAATCAGTGGCGCGATCATCGATGTCCATCCAGTCTGATGAGACGCCCCGCATCCTCGTCCGGTGTTTCCGTCGAAGTACTCGTGAAAGTGTACGAACTCTTGAAAATGCGCATCGCGTTGGCTCTTGGGGTGATCGCCCAAACACGGACGGCGACCACTCGCATCTCGGCGGAAGAGTTTGAGAAGTCGGGATGCAATCTCTTCAGCGGCACCTTTGAGCGTGACCATTTTTCCTGAACCGACTGGGCACTCGATGAGAAACTCATCGCCGTAGTAGTCGTGAAACTTCAACAGGCTTTCGACGAGCAATGCATTGACAGGAAACCAAATTGGACCGCGCCAATTACTGTTGCCTCCGAACGCCGCCGTCTGTCCCTCGCCCGATTCGTAGCGCACTGCAAGGCTCTCGCCGTCGTGCCAAAAAACATACGGATCGTTTTCGAGCGCGCGTGACATGGACCGTATTCCATACTCCGAAAGAAACTGTGTCTCGTCAAGCGCGCGTTTGAGAAGACACTTCATTCGGTGGCCACGCAAGAGCGAGAAGAGCCGTTGGTCGCCCCGTCCCGCAGTGGTCCAGTGCGAAACAAGGTCTGCGAGGTCGGGTCGGTTTTCAAAGAACCACTCGACGCGCGCCTTGAATTCGGGCAACTTGTTGAGCACTTCTGGTTGCATGACGTGCACTGCCGTCAGCGGCAAGAGACCAACGATCGATTGCACCCGCAGTGGCATCGTTGTTCCATCCGGAAACCGCAGTCGGTCGTAGTAGAACTTGTCGGTGTCGTCCCAAAGCCCTTCGCCGGTGCCAGCGAAGTCTGCCATCGCTGCTGCGATCCCCAAGAAATGTTCGAAGAACTTGGTTGCCATGTCCTGATAGACAGGATCGTCCGACGCGAGTTCAACCGCAATGCGCATCATGTTGAGCGCAAACATTCCCATCCACGCAGTTCCATCGGCCTGCTGCAAGGTCGCGCCCGCGGGCAGCGCCGAACTGCGATCGAACACGCCGACATTGTCGAGGCCGAGAAATCCACCTGCAAACAAGTTGCGTCCGTCCGCGTCCTTTCGATTCACCCACCAAGTGAAATTGATCAGGAGTCGATGAAAGACCCGTCGTAGAAATGCAAAGTCTGGCGTGCCCGTCTGCGCAGCATCCGCCTCGAAGATGCGCATCGCAGCCCATGCGTGCACGGGCGGATTGACATCGCCGAATGCCCACTCGTACGCAGGAATCTGTCCATTGCAGTGCATCGAGCGGTCGAGCGTGAGATGGATGAGTTGAGTCTTCGCTTGTTCTGCATCGATCGCGGAGAGCGCGACGCAGTGAAAGGCAAGATCCCATGAAGCAAACCACGGATACTCCCATGAGTCAGGCATGCAGTAGATGAAGTGGTTTGTGAAATGACCCCACTGGGCGTTTCGTTCGTGCTTTCGTTCGGGTGGCGGCGCGGGCATCGCGCTGTCGCCTTGCAACCATGTGCGGACGTCGTAGATGTATGTCTGCTGACTCCACAGCAAGCCTGCCCACGCCTGTCGCTGAATCGCGCGAACATCAGCGTCATCGATCTTGCTCTGCTTCGCCGCATAAAACTCATCTGCGTCCGCCTTGCGCGCCACCATGACCGCATCAAAGTGATCAAACGGATTCACCACGCTTGGTGGACAGAGCCGCACTCGAATCGACCGAGCTTCGCCCGCGGGTATGACGAGCGTGTAGTGCGCCGCCACCTTCGTGCCACGACGATCGGGATTGGTCGCTTCGCAATCGCCGTGCACAACTGCATCGTTGATGCCATCTTTGAATGTGCGGCCGTTGCGTTGTTGCTTGTTGAATCGGCAGTGATTGGTCTCGTTCTCGCAGAAGAGAAGTTCGGGCGATTCATCGAAGTGCAGTTGCAGGGGGCCAAGGCGCGGGTGCTTCACCGCAACCGAGTTGGCGACTGCCGAGAATTCTGATTGCGCCGCGACCCCCGTCCAAGTCCAGACATTTCGAAAGACCGCAGTGGGCAGCAGGTGCAAGGTCGCCGGCTCAGCAGCACGATTGTGCACTGTCACGCGCATGAGAATGTCAGTGGGGGACGCCTTGGCGTACGTCGTCACGACATCGAAGTAACGATCGTCATCAAAGATGCCAGTGTCGAGCAATTCGTATTCGCGCTGAAGTTTTCCGCGTGCGCCATTGACGCGCACCAACTCGTCGTAAGGAAATGCACGCTGCGGATACTTGTAGAGCATCGTCTGCCACGCGCCGCTTGGCAGAGCGTCGGTGAACCAATACTCCTCTTTGACATCTTCGCCGTGGTTGCCCTCGGCGTTGGTCAGTCCAAAGAGTCGCTCCTTCAGAATCGGGTCTTGCCCATTCCACATCGCGAGCGAGAGGCAGAGTTCTTGCCGTTCGTCGCAGAAACCAGTGAGTCCATCTTCACCCCAGCGGTAGGCACGGCTGCGCGCATGATCGTGCGGAAAAAATGTCCACGCAGATCCGTCTGCCGAATAGTCCTCACGCACCGTTCCCCACTGTCGGTCAGAGAGGTAGGGGCCAAAAGCGCGCCACGCAACACTCCCAGTGCGCATTTCGTCGAGTCGAATCTGTTCTGCGGTGGGCTTTTGTTTCATGGGGTTCGTGGGGTTCATGGAATTCACCGATTTCATGCAGTCGCTTTGGATGCCCCTTGGTCGGACGGCGGCAGAAGGTCCATGACTTCGAGCAACGCCGCAACACTCCACGCCTGCGCGAAGCAACCCCCCGGTTCATGCGGCGGGTCTGCGCTGAAGACTTCGCTGACTGTTCCAAGTCCCGCTTCGCGCAAGTGGTTGGCGAAGGGGGCCAAGAAGTCGGTGATCGCTGCACGATCGTTGTGCACTGAGAAATGACTCAACATCATGGGAGCGAAGAGCCACGGCCAAACCGTTCCCTGGTGGTACGCCTCGTCGCGTGCCGTCGGCGAGCCCTCGTACGAACATCGGTAGTTTGGGTCTGCGGGGTCGAGCGTGCGAACGCCCTGGGGGGTCCAGAGTCGAGTCATGCAAAGGTCAACGATGGCCTTGCGCTGTCCCAAGGGAAGCGGCCCGTCATCGTGCATTGCAGCAAAGAGTTGGTTGGGGCGGATCGATTCGTCGTTTCCATCCGGCCCGTCGATCACGTCGTAGCAGCATGCGTGTCGCAGGTTCCAGAACTTGCCGAAGTTCGACTGCGCTTTCTCGGCCGCGGCGGCGTATGCATCGCTCGGGACGCCCATCGCCGCTGCAAGTTGCGCCATTGACTGCAACGCACGGTGCCAATACGCATTGATTTCAACGGGTTTTCCAATGCGCGGAGTGATCACGCGCGTGCCGATCTTTGCATCCATCCAGGTCAATTGAATACCTGCCACTCCCGCCCGCAGCAGTCCATCGGATGGATCAACTTGGATGCCATGTCGCGCCCCCGCGGTGTATGCGGCGATGATCGACGTGAGACCAGCCCAGACGCTCGCAAGCCACGCACGGTCGCCGCCACGCTCGAATGTTCTGCGCACCGCTTCAATCATGAGCAGTGGCGCATCGACTGAGTTGTACTCAAGTTGGTCAGAGGGTCGATCAGGAAAACGATTGGGCAACATGCCGCCGTCCAAAAAATCAGCGAAAGTTGAAATGACGAGTTGCGCATCGGCAGTGCGTTGAGTCGCGAGCAGCAGCCCTGGCAGCGAAATCATTGCGTCGCGGCTCCAATCCGCAAACCACGGGTAGCCCGCGATGATCGAGAGTCCATCGCTGCCATCACGCCGTTTGCGTTTCACTACGAATTGATCCGCAGCGCAAATCAATTGGCGAACTGCAGGAAAGTCTCCGCGCGCGCGATTGGGGGCGAGACGCGCGGCGAGTCGCGCACGCTCGGTGGCGAGCACCGCATCGGCTGGGGCGGATTCTTGGGCGGTGGTCGATGCAGTGAAGAGTGATGAAGTCGCGGGACTCATGACGAGCGAGAACGTCGCCGCGTTCCAGAGTGAATCGTTCGCGTCGTAGCCGCGGGCGGCATCGTCGCGCAGATGAAAGTCATGCCACCAAACGCCTGTCGGTGTGGGAACGGACTTGTCGCACTGCACAAAGAGGTCAGCTGCGGGATGGTCAGCGTCTGCAGCCCAGTGCAGTTGAATGCCGCGGTGTGCGCGCGAAATCTGAGGGGGTTCGCCGCGTCCCGTGCCGAGTTGGTGGTGCGATCGGCGGTCGACCAGAATCTCGAGTTCAAGTTCAAGCGGGCTCGATGCGCGCACAACCGTCCAGTGTTGGCAGACTGTGTTCTCTCCTTGAACCAGAAAGACTCGCCTCTCGATGAGCGCATCGGCGATCGACCATCGCCAGACGGGCATCGACTCTTCGTAGTAAAAGCGTTGAAGCCAGAGATGCCCCCGAGGTGAGAGCGAACCATTTTTCCATTCGTTAGCGGCGAGCGGGTAACGCACGCCGCGATAGATGGCAGTAGGCGAGCTTTCGCCAAGAAGAAAGGTGCGCTCTGCTGGTGGAGTGGTGGCAGCGATGAGCAGTCCGTGATAGCGCCGCGTGCGAACTCCGCCAACGGTTCCTGCCGCGTAGCCGCCGATACCGTTGGTAGCGAGCCACTCGCGATTGAACGCGGCGTCGCTGTTGCAAACAACGCGACCCAAATCGACCAACGTTGTTGCGAGTGGGACGTGCGCCATTGGTGCGGGGGCAGCCTACGCCGTGCCCGTTGCCACCGAGTCTCGCTCTCGCCGTCGTCGCTTCAATTCTGCGTCGACGAATGCCCGGATGTTGCCGTTCAAGACGTTCTGCGGATTCGGCTCTTCGTAGTTCGTTCGGTGATCCTTCACGCGGTTGTCATAGAAGACATACGAGCGAATCTGGGTGCCCCAGCCTCGTTCGACCTTGCCACCCTTCGCTTCAGCGATCTCACTGTCGCGTTTTTCTTGGGCGATTTGTTCGAGTTTCGACATCAACACGGCGAGCGCCTGCTTCTTGTTTTGGGACTGATCGCGAAATGTGTTGGCGACGACCTGAATTCCAGTCGGCAAATGCACGACGCGAATCGCGCTGGCCACTTTGTTCACGTTCTGCCCGCCTGGACCGCTCGCGCGCACGAACGGTGTGATCTCAATTTCACGATCAGGAATCTCAATGTCAGAATCTTCGAACTCGGGGGTGACGTCGACTGTCGCAAATGACGTCTGCCGCTTTCCTTCTGCGTTGAACGGCGAAACGCGCGCGAGCCGGTGCGATCCACATTCGCACGATGAGTAGCCGTACGCGAACGGACCTCGAATGGCATATGAGACTTCGGCGATACCGACTTCAGTCCCAAATGTGCGGCTCATCTCTTCGACTTTGAATCCCATGGCATCCCAGTAGTAGAGGTACATCCGCTCGAGCATCTGCGCCCAATCGTTGGCCTCGGTACCACCCACGCCCGCTTGAATCGAGAAGAAGCAATGACGATGGTCATGCTTGTCCGAGAGCAAGCTCTGCAACTCGATGCGTTCCATCTTTCCAACGAGCGTGTGCAAAGTTGCGTCAACCTCTTCGAGCAACTCTTTGTCATTGGCTTCGCGCGCGAGTTCAAGCCCGACGGTCGCATCGGCGTGTTCTTTCTCGAGCGCTTCGATCGGATCGATCATCGCGCGAACGATTTTGAGTTCAGTGATCAATTTTTGCGCACGTTTCTGGTCATTCCAGAATTCGGTTTCGCCCATCAGGGCTTCGAGTCGCGCGCGTTGTGAGACTTTGTCTGGGTAGTTAAAGAGAGTCGCGGATGGTTGTGATCCGCGCCTCGAGGTCGTCCAGAACTGGCTGATGCGTTTCGAAGTACATGCCGCGAGCGTACCGAAGTGCGTGCCCGTGTGGTGAGATGATTATGATCACACGATGCAAGAAGCAGATGCCCCGTCACCCTCCGAGTTGATCGCCGCGCGCCGCGCCAAACTCGCACGATTGCGCGACGAACTTGGCGTTGAACCCTATGGGCAAAGGGTTGATGGTCGCCTCACGCTTGCTGCCGCACGCGCAAGGTTTGACGAAGCCGCGCACGCGGCGCACTCCGCGGCGGCCGCAGCGGCAAAGACGGCCCCGGGCACTCCCATCGCAGATACGCGGGCAATCGTGCGCGTCACGGGGCGCGTTGTGCAACATCGCGACATGGGAAAGATCCTCTTCATTGGGTTGCGCGACTCAACGGGCGATTTGCAAATCAGCATCTCGAAGAGCGAGATGGCATCGAACGAATTCGAGATTGCCAAGGCGCTCGACTACGGCGACATCGTTGCAGTCGATGGACGGATTGGTCGCACGCAGAAGGGTGAGACCTGCATTTGGGCAAGTGCGCTCATGATGCACTCGAAGAATCTTGAGCCGCCTCCATCGAAATGGCACGGACTCGAGGATGCCGAACTGCGTTACCGCCGTCGATATGTCGACATGTTTGCGAATCCGCAAACGGTGCGAACATTCGAGGCTCGCTCGCGCATTGTGAGCACGATTCGGCGCTTCATGGAAGAGCGCGGGTATCTCGAAGTTGAAACCCCAATGATGCATCCTGTGGCGGGCGGCGCTGCTGCGCGGCCATTCACCACGGTGCACAACGCCCTGGGAATGCCGCTGTTTTTGCGAGTCGCTCCTGAGTTGTATCTCAAGAAGTTGCTTGTGGGAGGGCTCTCGAAGGTCTTTGAGATCAATCGCAACTTTCGCAATGAAGGAATTGATCGCAGCCACAATCCAGAGTTCACCGCGATGGAGGCGTATGAGGCCTTCGGCGATTATCACACGATGCTCGAGTTGGTCGAGTCGATTGTGCACCACTGCGCGAGCGAAGCGATCGTGCATGGCTGGAACGCGCGTGCTGAGGCTGGGCCTGTGCTTCCGTGGGGCGACTTGCGCATTGACTATCAGCGTCCATTCGTGCAGGTGCGGTTCGGCGAGTTGTTCGAGCGGGCGCTGGGTTGTTCGATGCACGATGTTGAGAAGGTGCGTGCAGCTGCAGTGGCGCATCACATCGCACATGCCTCAACGAACGATCATTGGCTGCTCGTGAATGAACTCTTCGAACGGTGCGCTGAAGACCTGATCGATCCACTGCGCCCGACATTTGTGCTTGATTACCCGAGTGCGACGAGTCCCCTCACGCGCCCAAGTCGTTCGAATCCTGACATCGCTGAACGGTGGGATCTCTTCATTGGCGGAATGGAAATCGGCCCCGCATATACCGAACTCAACGATCCAGACATTCAGTTGGCGAAGTTCACAGATCAACTCAAAGGGGCGGATGAGGAGATGTCGACCTTCCGCTCACTCGATGACGATTTCATCACGGCGCTTCGCACCGGAATGCCTCCAGCGGGTGGCATGGGGCTCGGAATCGATCGACTCGTCATGCTCTTGACCGATAGCCCTTCGATTCGCGATGTGATCTTGTTTCCGCTGATGCGCCCCGAAGGATCAGCCGATGTGGCGAGTTGAACGCGCTTGCGCAGTTGTTCTCGCGTTCGCCGCCGCGAGCGTGACAATTGCGCAGGCACCCGCATCGCCAGCGGCCGCATCCACGGCGTCCGTCGCTGTATCGCCCCGCGACGATTGGTTCGCAATCTCGATCGCAGATGTGCCGTGCGGATGGCTGCACGAAGCAGTTGCCATTCGTGCAGATCACATCGAGACCGTGAATGAAATGCGTCTGACAGTCGGGCGTGCCGGATCGCAAACCGCCATCGCGGTGCGGTGGCGATTCGATGAACGAGCAGATGGCACTCCCATCGCATGCACAGTCGAGCAAACTTCGGCGAGCGAGGAGTCGCAGACTTCCTACCGATTCATGAAGGATCACATCGACGTCGATGAGCGCGCTGCTGGGCGAACGACAGCGCGCGAGATTCCACTGCCGGCGGGAGTGTGGCTCACCCCTGCGCAGGTCGAGAAGGCGCTCGACGCAGCGCGCCGCGGAAATGCAGCACGCGTCGAGTATCGCACCGTCGATCCCGCAGCGGGATTGGTCGTCGTCGATATTGTTTCGACGCGCCTGGCAGAAGCAGCGGTGGATGGCACAACAACGCAGTGGAGAACGAAAAATAGTGCCGTGCCGTTGGAGACGATCGAAGATATTGACCGCGCCGGACGGCTCATTCTCTCACGCACGAAGATGGCAATCGGCGACATGGTCGCGCGCCGAAGCAATGAGCGCGAAGCGAAAAGTTGCGCTGCGGCAGGGGGGCTCGATGTCATCGACCGCAGCATCATCTCGCTCGCACAACCGCAGCCGAAGTTGTTGACCGCGCCTCGCGCTCGCCTTGCGGTGCAGTCGCTCGATGGAACAGCAGTTCTGTTGCCGAGTTGCGCTTCACAGCAAGTCGAGACGAACCCCGCGGGCGGAGTTTTCGTCGATCTTGACGTCTCGCGAAGTTCAGCGGCCACAACAGAAGAAATCGCGGATGCCCGCTACCTCGCTTCAACGATCCTGATTGATGCAGCAGACCCCGCAGTGCACGCGCTCGCACTGCGCGCACTCACGAGTGCCGATCTTTCCATCACCTCACCCGCAACAGCGCGTGCAGAGGCGACGCGCGCACTTGTCTTGCGTTTCATCATTCATAAAGACCTCGCCACCGCCTTCGCTGGCGCAAGCGCGGTCGTGCAATCGCGCGCAGGCGATTGTTCAGAGCATGCGATTCTGCTCACGGCATTGCTGCGCGCACAGGGCATTCCATCGCGCGTGGCGAGTGGGCTTGTGTACGCAGATGAGTTTGCCGGAAAGCGTGGAGTATTCGCTTGGCACATGTGGACTCAAGCGCAGATCGATGGCCGCTGGATCGATCTCGATGCAACGCTTGATCGGCGGGGGTTCCATCCTGGACATCTGCTGATCGCGACGAGTGCGCAGGATGATGCGCAGCTCGACAGCGACTTTTCGGGATTGCTCACAACAATCGGCAACATCAAGATTGAGGTCGTTGATGTCGATTGACCTGCTTGTCGATGGGGTCTGCGGTCACGCGACACCGCCGTGCCCAGAATTGCCACCGCGCGATCAACAGGGGCATAAGGGCACCTTTGGAACGGTGCTCATTCTTGGTGGATGCGTTCAACTTCCGCGCGTGATGCTGGGCGGACCAGTGATCGCAGCGCGCGCTGCACTGCGAACTGGCTGCGGATTGGCGCAACTCGCTCTCCCTGAACCCCTCGTGATTGCGGCGCTGGGCGCACTCGAAAGCGCAACGGGCGTTGCGCTGCCAGTCGATGCACAAGGCGAACTTATCCCCAGCGCAGTCGCCGAGATACTCGATCCCATTCTTGAGCGGTGCGGTGCAGTTGTTGTTGGTCCAGCGCTCGGCGGCGGATCTGCGATCGACCAGATTGTCGTGCGACTCTTGTGCCACGCACGCATCCCCCTCGTCATCGACGCCGATGCACTCAATGCACTCGCGCGCACGCTCGACTTTTCAAGAGACATCCGCCATGGTGCAGTGATCTTGACTCCACATCCAGGCGAATACGAACGGCTCGCGCGTTCTCTCGATCTTGATCCCGTTTTGCCGAGCGACGAGTCGCAGCGAGGGCGGGCAGCAGAGGCCCTCGCGCAACGTGTCGGATGCATCGTCGTCTTGAAGGGGGCGCGCACATTTGTCAGCGATGGTGTGCATCTCTGGTCGGCGCACGCCGGCACGCCAGCACTTGCAACGGGCGGAAGCGGCGATGCACTCGCGGGAGTCATCGGATCGGTGGTCGCGCAGTTTCACCCCGCGCCGCGCGCTCTGTCGCTCTTCGACTGTGCGCGACTCGGTGTGGCACTTCACGGGCTCGCAGCACGCGCATGGAGCGCACGCGTCGGAGATGCGGGTCTGCTCGCTCCCGAACTCTGCGATGAGATTCCTGCGCTGCTCGCCGCACTGCGTGGCAATGCGGTGGTTGGCTAGACTCGCCGCTTCAACACGGAACCTATTCGATGACCACGACGACACAACCGCACATCAATATTCGCGACCTCAAACCTGGAGCATTTCTGAGCGGCGTGTACAGCCTCGTCAATCCGCAAACAGCTGTCACGCGCGGCGGAAAGCCGTACTTCAAGTCGCTCATCCGCGATGCAAGCGGTGAGGCGGCAGTGCGCAAGTGGACCTTCGACGAAGCGATGCTGCCAGATGTCACCTCGACTGGATACGCGCATGTGGATGGACGCGTCGAGATGTACAACGGTCAATTGCAGATCGTCCTCGATCACATTCAGGCGGTTGAGGTCTCAGTGCAAGACCTCGTTGCGCTGCTGCCTGCGACACACAAAAACATTGATCAGATGTACGCCGAGGTGCAGACTCTGCTGCACTCGATGAGTGACCCCGGAATGTGTGCGCTTGCCGATGCATATCTCAGCGATGAGGCAATGATGGCTGCTTTCCGTCACGCACCCGCAGCAACCAACGTGCACCATGCGTGGATCGGTGGACTGCTCGAACACACCCATCAGTTGCTGCACCTCGCTGACCGGATGTTGCCGCTCTATCCGCAACTCAATCGCGACATCGTGTTGCAAGGCCTTTTCTTGCACGACCTCGCAAAGACCGTCGAGCTCGAATGGGAGAAGGGTTTCAACTACACAATGGATGGCCAACTCATCGGTCACCTTGTGCGCGGTGCGATCTGGTTGCAGCTCAAGGCAGCGCTTGCCGCGCGCACAAGTGGATTGCGCCTCTCAAATGAGACGATCACAGTGCTTCAACACATCTTGCTCTCGCATCATGGTTCGCTTGAACACGGAGCGGCGAAATTGCCTTCGACTCCAGAGGCGATTTTCATTGCGATGCTCGACAACCTTGAAGCCAAGACCACGATCGCGATTCATGCTGTCGCGCGCGATCGGTTGCATTCTGGCAACGCCGATTTCACCGAACGGGTCTGGAGCCTCGATTCGCGCATGTACCGACCTGATCCGCTCAAGCCGGTTTCTGCCCACGTGCACTGATTCGCGCTGTGATTGCCTGCGCCATTTCATCGATGGCGGAGTCGGCGAGCAGCACAGTCGGCCACGTGCGATCGCGCAAGAGTGCGTGTTCTGACCGCACCGTTCGCTGTTGAGATTCCGAGCGGTGAAGTGCTTCAAGTTCACCGCGGTGCGATACGCGAAGGGTCTCGATGTATGCGCTGAGCGCTCGATACCCGTCACGCCGCGCGGCACTGCGCCGAGGCGCCTCTGCAATGCGAGCCAGCATCGCTGCGCGCACGGGTTCGATCAAACCCCGGTCGACCCGCGGCACTCCCTCGATGTTTCGGTCAAGCCGAGTCGGATCCCACCACGCACTCCTCCATGCAACAGAGTTCGCCGCAGCGGCGTCGGCACGCAGCCCAAGCGCAGCTGGGCTCGGCAAGAGCGTCGCAGATGCAGTTGCGAAGGATGGCAACTCGATCCCCAAGAACGTACGCCACCAGGCCTCGCCCACACGCTCGTAGCGCGCTCCGCCGATCCCATGCACGAATGTGTCGCAGATCACGCGCATGAACCCAGAGGCGAGGAATGCGCGCGGCAGCAGCATGCGACCCTGCGCGAGCCGTCGACGCGCCTCGCTCGCTCCGATGCGCTCACGCCGACCATCTGCGGCGACTCCCCAGAGTGGAACTTCAGTCGAATCTCCCGCGATATGCAGCGGTTTTGCGGCGTGCGGGTCACTCTGCAGCGCGGCGTTGAAGGCTTGCGCATTGGCAACTGGATCGCGCAAGATGCGCTCGACAACCGCTTGCGCCGCCGAAGGCGACATGAGTGCATGGCTCGTGACGACAGCGCATGGTGCAGGCAGCCACCGCGCAGCGCAGGCGTGCATCACACGCGCAAGTTGCACGCCCGCAGTCGCCTCTCCGCGCGTCTGGTCGATCGCGGTTCGCACTCGGTTGCAAGCTTCGACCGCCTCGGGTGATGCGAATTGCTCAGCGTCAATCTCACGCGCCCCCTGCGCTGGGCGTGCCGCAGCAACCGCATCGCGCGCCCGGTCGGGATCGCTCGCGACAAGGCGAATCGATGCGCGGCGAATGGTTCGAGCGCCATCGCGCACCGGCACATCCATCCGGAATGGATCGATCGCATCTTGATCGCTGAGAAAGTGAACCCAGCTCGAGGGACCCGTGCGCGCGCGTGCGATCCCAGCTGCGGCAAGAAATTTGGCGAGAATTCCAGCGTGCCAGAGAATCGGTTGGTGACCTGCGCCTGCGAGAAAGTGTGCAGGAAGCCCGAGCGATTCGCGCATCTCGCGCCGAAGTGTGGCAGCCGCACCACTCACACTGTGCACACCGTGCGTGTCGTCATCCGCTGAGCCAAACTCGAATGTGATCGCCACAGGATCGATGTCGGGTCCACTCTGCACCGAGGGGTTCATTGCGTTAGGACAGGGGAGTGCAGAGGGCGCATGCACACGCTGCACGCTGCAGATACGTCAAGCGACCTTGGCATCGACGCAACTCTCGGTGCAATGTGTCGCGGTAGACCTGCAGCCGACGTGTTGGATCATCGAGTCCATCGCCGAATGAACGGGTGGCATCGAGATAGATTCGCGGAACAGCAATCTCGCGCACGCGCAGGCGATTCGCCGCCGCCTGAACCCAGAACTGCATCGGAAACTCGTACCCATTGGCGTCGAGACGAAGTGCATCGCATGCGCGCGTTCGATATGCCTTGAATCCGCAGAACGAATCTGTGAGCGCAATTGCAAACGCCCCTTCGAGTTGTTCATTGATCTCTGCAGTTAAAACGCGGTTGATTTCGCTGCGGTCAGCGGGGGCATCCTGATCATTCTTGTGACTGCGCAGGTAGCGACTGCCTGAGATGACATCTGCGTCATCGCGCTGAATCGCTCGCACGAATTCTGGCAAGAACTCTGGTTCGTGCTGCTCATCGCAGTCCATCGTGATCACCCAATCGAAGTTGCGCATCGCCGACCAAGCGAGGATGTCCTGCATCACACGTCCGTACCCAACATTGCGCGCGTTGCGCACGAGTTGCACTGGCCACCGCGCGGCGCGCGCGGCAGTCGAATCGGTCGATCCATCGTCGACGACCAAGACTGGCAGGTTCGATTGCAAGACACGCGGAAGCACACGGTCAACCGATTGCTCTTCATTGTGCGCGGGAATCGCAACGAGAATGGATGGAGCGGGCGCCATGATCGTGCGCACACTCTAGGGGAGTGGTGGGGCAGGCGCTGCACAAATCGGCGAAACGCGCACGGCCGTTCCAGAGTCGCGTGAGATCGTCACTCCCATCACGGTCACCCGTTCATCCCATGTTTGTGCGATGCATCCAACGTGTGGAGAGGTCCATGTCGTCACAACGCGGCGCACCTTGGCGACCCGCAAAGATGCTTGAAACGAACTCTCGACCGCGAGTGCGTCGAACAGCCCGTGCGGGGTCGTCACACGCGCATTGCCGAGGGTTCGCACCGAGCGTTCGCCGCGGCCAGCGTCGCGTTCGCCACGCCCATCGATCCAGTCGACCCGCATTTCGCAGGCTGATTCGAAAATTTCGCTCGATGCTCTTCGTGGCATGTGGACAGCAAGCGGGGGAATGAAAAACGTCCGAACGTGGTCGCTGGGCGAATTCACGGCACACAATGTGAGTTCGCCCCCCGCGCCGCGCGCGAGAAACTCACTGTCGCCGCTGATGTCATTCGCGGTGAGGGATGCGCCGTGCAGCGTCGTCGCCTCAACGTGCGTCGTGATGCGTGGCTCACCCGTCGCGCGGCCACTCTCGTCGACGCGTTGCCACTCCCAAGTCGAGTCGATTGGCTGCATGCAATCTGACGCGTCGAGTTCGATCGATGCGTCGGGCGCTGGCAACGCACAGAAAATAACCGGCGCGCAGTGCACGCGGTCGGGTCTGGTCGCGCATCCAACGGCGCATCCCACACTGAGCGCCACCGCGCCGCACACACGAGCGATCGAACGCAAACTCATCACTGTGTCGGCAGACGCTTCTCTGCCCAAATCTGCTGTAATTGCCGAGGTAAACAGAGTTCTGTGATCACGCCGTCAGGCTCTGTCCGACGCACTCTGCGCCCGTGCGCGTCATGCATCGTGATGTCCGCAGGTTCATCAAGACCAGGTTGTGTGATCAATCTCCACTGCCCATCATTCGCCGGGGCCCACGTTTCGACGCGCTGCGGCATCTGCATCGAGCGCTGATCGAATGCGTAGTACGCAAACTCAACACTCGCCTTGCCCTCATGCGGAAGCAACTCGCCAAGCACGAGGGTTTCAGCCTGCGAGAGATAGATGCCCGTGGGGACGGTCCACTGTTTTTCGTCGCGCGTGCGAGACTGCGCGTTGGCATTGATCACGACAAGATTCTGCCGTGGATTCCCCAACCCTCGCGGAGAACGAAGACCTGTCTGCGCGATTGAACGCTCCGCGAGTTTTCCGCCACGCTCGGTCACCCGGCTCGTCCACGCTTCGCTCGCGCGATCCCATGAAGACCAGAATCGCGCCTCGGTATCGGCAAATCTGCCTGTCGCCGCATCGATGATCGTCCGTCCTTGCACCATCACCAAGATTCCGGTTGGATTATCGCTTGTTTTCAGCGCGGTTTCGCTCGAAGCATCACTCATGGTTCCTGCGTGCACCGCCACTCGGTAGTACCCAATCTCTTGTTCACGCCCTTTGTCATCGGCTTGCCAGACGCGGTAGAGGCGCGGTTCTGAACCGCAGACTCCTTTGAGTTTCTCTTGCGTGATCGTCTGAATCAACTCATATCCGCGGCGTAATCGCGCGAATCGTTCCGCTGCAGTTTGTGCGAGGTCGTCCAGTTGAATCGTCGCAAAACTCGCCTCAAGAATGGGCCGAATCGCAGCAAAATCACTTCCCGCCGCGAGCACACTCAGTACGACAAACTCGAATGGTCCCGTTTGAAGCACGAGCCATCCCTGAATCGCGATGACACTTTCACCGAGGTCAGTCGATGTGAAGAGCAGATGCCCTGGCACGTGTGGATGCAGCCACGGTTGATTCGCGAGAACGGTGAATTTCTGCCCCTTTTTCTGCATCGAATCGAGATAATCACTGACCTGCGCTTGCGGTGTTGGTTCAGCGAGCGACGAGACCAGCGTCTGCACTTGCATGTGGTAACGCGGAGTTGAGAGCGAATCGTCGATGGTGTAAATCGGCATCGCACCCGTCACCGGCTTGGTCAAAATCGCACCTTTGGGCGGCTGGAATCGAATTCCCAGCGACTCGAGCGCCATGAAATCTGCATCGAGATCGCTTGGCACTGCCTTGGGCTGGACTGCGACCTTGGATGGCGCTGCGACAGGAGGTGCCGTCGGCGGCGCAACTTTGGTCGCAGCGGGAATTGTCGAGGGGGCGGGTTTCGCCGGTGGAGTGGGCGACGTTTTCTTTGCGGGCGAGCTCGGACCGATCGTCTTCCTCGTTGGTGGCGTATTCTGCTTAGAATCACCGTTATTATTGGACGATTTCGCAGGCGGGCTCGCGCCATCCTGATTTGCAGCAGCACCCAGATCGCTCGCCATGAGTCCGATTGTCAATCCCAACGCGACGATGCATGCCCCCATGCCTGAGAGTCGCGCACGGCTTGTCCCCATTCTTTCATTCGAGTTGACAGTTTTCGTTGAGTCGCTAGTATCGCCGATTCGCCCCATATCACGGGCGCACACTATGAACGGAACTATTCGCATAAGACTCGAAGCGTACGACCATCAGGTGCTCGATGCGAGCGCCCGTGAAATCGTTGAGCAAACAAAGATCAGTGGCGCACGTGTTGCGGGACCAGTCCCGTTGCCAACGCGCCGCGAGATTTACACCGTCAATCGATCGCCGTTCATCGACAAGAAAAGTCGCGAACAGTTCGAGATTCGCACGCACAAGCGCATCATCGATATCAGCGACCCGAACTCGAAGACTGTTGACGCTCTCAATCGTCTCGTCGTTCCCGCTGGTGTGTTCGTCAAGATCAAAGCCTAATTGCGCGGAGCCACTGAAATGAAAAACGCCATCATTGGTCGAAAAATCGGAATGACTCGTTGGTTTCTCGACGATGGTCGCAACATTCCAGTCACAGTCATCTCTGCAGGTCCTTGCTTTGTGACGCAAGTCAAGACCATGGCAATCGACGGCTACAGCGCAATTCAAATTGCGTACGAAGATGTGAATCCACGCCGCAGCTCGATGCCCGTCATCGGTCACGACGCAAAGGCTGGAGTGACTTCCAAGCGCATGCACCGCGAGATTCGTCTCGACAGCGATGCCGAAGCAGAAGCATTCACCCTCGGACAGACCATTGACGCATCCACCTTCGAGAAGGTGAAGTTCGTCGATGTGATCGGCACGAGCAAAGGAAAGGGTTTCGCTGGAGTCATGAAGGCGTACCGCTTCAAAGGACTCTGCGCATCCCACGGTGTTGAGCGCAAGCATCGATCGCCCGGTTCGATCGGAAGCCACGGAACCGATCGTGGTCACGGCGCAAAGATCAAGAAGGGCAAGAAGATGCCTGGTCGCCTCGGCAATGAGCGCTGCACCATGCGAAGCCTCGACGTCATCAGCATTGATGTTGAAAAGAACTTACTCATCGTGAAGGGGAACGTCCCCGGCGCGAACTCTGGTTATGTCATCGTTCGAGCTGCAGTCCGGCTCTACAAACCAAAGGCA
>CAYHFW010000020.1:0-42462 GCA_964355975.1 uncultured Singulisphaera sp. | reverse complement strand
TCTGCGTAGGCGAGGCGCAGCATGTTTGAGTCCAGGGTCGTGCGTCCTGCGGCGGAGTTGCAGTCCGAGGCGCGGGGGCTTCACTGGTCGCGCGCGCAGGATTGTTGGGTCTGTAGACTCCTGCGCTCGAAATTCACTCACAGAACTGGGACACACATGAGCTCAACCACACTTCCACGCAATACCAACCAAGCACTCGGCATCGGACAATACGCAATCGACTTCATGCAGAGCGGCGATCCTGCAGAGAGCGTGCGCGCGCGCACGACACTCTTTCACACCGATAGCGTGCTCTGCGGGGTATCAGCGCTCGCACTGGGCACGAACGCTCCGCGTGTTCTGCGCGAAGAAGCGCTCGGCTATCCCGCCAAGAAAACGGGCGCGTGCGTCTTCGGATCGCGCCAACGTGTTGCGCCAGAGAAGGCGGTCGTTGCCAACAGCGCTGCCGTGCGCGAGTGGGATTCGAACGGAACCAACTTTGGCTACAACCCCGCGCTTGGCCACACGGCCGGCGAGTTCGGGCACAACGACTTCTATCCCGTCGCGATTGCTGCAGCACAGGTTGTTGGACTCGATGGTGCGGCCGCGCTGCGCGGCATGATCGCAATCGATGAGATTCGCGGGCGCCTCGCCGAAGTCTTCAGTCTCAAGACTTACAAGATCGATCACGTTGTGCATGGGGCGATCGCAAGCGCCGCGGTCTATGGAGCAATGCTCGGAGCGACCGCTGAAGAGATCGAAAGCGCTATCGGTATGGTCGTTGCCCACTACATCCCGTGGCGCGCAATTCGCGCTGGCAAACAACTCTCTGACTCGAAGGGTGCCTCGGCTGCTCTCAGCGCCGAAGTCGCCGTGCTCTCGATGCTTCGTTCAATGCGCGGCTTTCTCGGCCCGCGCGACATCTTTCGCAATCCCGAATGCATGTTCCGCCAGTTCGAGAAAACCAAGGGCGACAGTCCATTCGATCTCGTACTCGGATTCTCAGGCGAAGATTTCGCAGTCATGGGAATGCACTTCAAACTCGGTTTGTATGAGCATCAGTCAGCAGGCGCGCTTCAAGGGCTCATCGACATTCTCGTCGCCAACCCAACGCTTCTTGCCTCGCATGGTGACATCGCGGCGATTCGCATCAGCGCGTACGAACCAGCGTTTGGAATCATTGGCGATCCAGCGAAGCGCGATCCAAAGACGCGCCAATCCGCCGATCACTCGATGCTCTACATCGTTTCGACCATGCTGCGCAAGGCGATCGACACACACGACATCGCTGGATCGCAAGGTCTGCCAACAACAAGCGATGAGTGGTGGAAGGAAATCATGCTTGCCCCGTATGACTACAGCGGCGAAGCGATCGCTGACACTCGATCGCGTGAACTCATGGCGAAGGTTGCATTTCAACATGGTGGCGCGGAATATGACCGGCGCTATCCAGATGGCATTCCAACATCGATCGTGATCGAGATGCGCGACGGCACGAAGTTCGACAGCGGACTCATCATGTACCCAGCGGGTCATGCACGCAATACCACCGCAGACCTCGCGGGAATTCTCGCACGCAAGTTTCAATTGCTCGGTCGACTCGGCGTTGAGAAGCCAAAGCGCACGATCAAAATGCTCGAGAATCTTGAGCAACTCTCATCGAAGCAGATGCGATCGATCTACGACGTTGATCTGCTCGACCGCGGATCGTTCGAGTAATCCGCCGTCGCTCAGCGCACCATCGCGAGGCGGCATCCGCCATGTTCCATCGTGACTTCGATCAACTCGAAGCGCATGTTTGGAATGTTGCGTTTGTCGAGTCGATAGCGCAAGCGTGAGGGAGTGACTTGCTCAGTCATCACTTCAGCGCCGCTCCAGTTTGATCCCATGCGATTGAGAAAGATCAGGAGCGGCTCGCGATTTGCCGTTGCCCATGCGACAAATGTCGCCTCGCCACCTGCGCGGTCGTACGCGGTGCGCGTCTCATCGGCGAGCATCTGCGCGTAGAGCGGCCCGTACTGCTCACTCTTGAGCGCGTCGAGCAAATGCGCCATCACATGTTCAGGCATGATCGCGCGCAAGATGACTTCTCCACTCTTGGTCTCTTCGCGCACTTGAAAATCTTTCGGCGGTGCCTCTTTCGGCTTTGCGCGCTCTGCGACTGGCAGCCCAGGGTTGCTGTAGAAACCGCTCGATGCCGCTGGCGGCTCAGGAGCATCGAGGCGCCGTATCGCGTAGCCGTCGTTGGGAGAACTCGACTTTTTCTTGGATGGCAAATCCCCCACCACGATCACGCGTGTGCCATCCTCGAGAGTTTTCTCATCGCCGACATCGCCCTCGAGCCCGAGCATCGCGCTTCCGCGCTTCACATGCACGGTCTTCTGCTCTTCACAGGCTGCGAGCGCGACTATCGCAACCGCCGCCGTGATGACACTCGCGCGCCTCATGTCGCACTCGCCGGGGCAGGCGAAAGGGCCGTTCGTATTGGGCGGTCTTCGCCGAGTTTCCAACTGAGATGCACCGCCCCCGCTTGGTCGCGCTGCGGCCAATCGACGCGAATATGTGTTCCGCGTGTCTCACGGCGTTCGGCGGCTGCGCGCGTCATAAGAAAACCAACCGTCAGCATGTTCTGCGTCTCCCATCCCTCGGGGGTTTCGAAGACTGAACCGAGCGCATACCGACCCCAGAACGAAAACATGTCGATGCAGTCGCGCAACTTTGCGCCATCGCGCACGATGCCGACATTTCTCCACATCGCACTGCGCAAACTTGACCGCACGTCACCGAGGTCGAGTTCTCCTGCGACCGAGGTTCGCACGCGACTCTCCCATTGCATCGGCACTGGATCAGGAAGACCGTCGCGCAGCGCTGCAGCGACAGCGCGCCGTCCAAAGACGAGGCCTTCGAGCAAACTGTTGCTCGCGAGGCGATTCGCTCCATGCACTCCATTGGATGCCACCTCGCCGCACGCATAGAGCCCAGTGAGGCTCGTGCGTCCATCGAGGTCGGTCTCGACGCCACCAATCGTGTAGTGCGCCGCGGGATGGATCGGAATGAGATCGGTGCCCGGGTCGATCCCGAATCCTCCGAGCATCGCGGCGAGACCCGGAAATCGCGCTGCAAACCCAGCACTGCCGAGTTTGCGTGCATCGAGAAATGCGTGCGAATCGCCCGATTGCGCAAGGTGCTCAACGATGCCACGCGTGACGACATCGCGCGGAGCTAAATCTTCTTGTGGATGCCGCCCCGCCATGATTCGCGCGCCGGTGCGATCGACGACAACGGCCCCCTCACCACGCACCGCCTCACTCACGAGGTGGCGCGGAGCACCCGCGACATAGAGCGTTGTGGGGTGAAACTGCATGAACTCAAGATCGCGCACTACAGCGCCAGCACGCCAAGCCATCGCGATCGCATCTCCCGTTGCAACACGCGGATTCGACGTCTCACGGTAGACCTGACCGGCGCCACCTGCCGCGAGAATCGTCGCACGCGCCCAAATCATTTGCAGTCCATACCGCGGATGCCAGGTCAACGCTCCCGCAACGCGACCGTTCGAATCAGTGCAGAGGTCAATCGCGAAACAGTTGTCGAAGAGGCGAATGCCCGCAGTTGCGCGCACCGCGGCGGCGAGCGCGCGCATGAGTTCTCGTCCGGTGGCGTCACCATCGGTGTGCAAGATGCGCGCATGACCATGCCCACCCTCGAGCCCGAGCGAGACCGATCCATCTGTCTTGCGGTCGACTCGCATTCCGAGGCGCATCAGATTTTCAATCTCGTTCGGTCCCTCTTCAACGAGCACGCGCACAGCACTGCTCTCGCAAAGTCCCCCACCTGCACTCATTGTGTCAGCGAAGTGCGACTCAGTCGAGTCGGCATCATCGACCGCTGCAGCGATCCCACCCTGTGCCCACTGTGAGTTTGAGTGATCGATCGAATCCTTCGCAAGCACAAAGACATCGCCATGCTTTGCCGCTTCGAGCGCGGCACGCAAGCCAGCCACACCACTGCCGATGATCAGCGTGTCTGTAAACAGTTGCGGCAGCAACTGACTGCGAAATGGAATCAAATATCGACGCTCGTCGAAAATGCTCATGGCTTTGGCGCGGGGGTCGGCGCATCAGGCGCGGCGACGACATCGGCGATCCAGAGTTGACTCGACCGACCCGCGCCACGTTGGCTCGTCCACATCATTTTGCGGCCGGTGGAGTCAAAGACGGGAAGAACATCCGCGCCATCTGCCTGCGTGATGCGCGCGCGCGCTGGCGCAGCACCCTTCTCGAGTGGTTGTGCATCGACTGAGAAGATCTCGTAATTCGAGTGGCCCACCTCGCTCGAGGCATAGACGATGTTGCGTCCCGTCGGATGCCAATACGGGGCCCAGTTCACATGTTCGTTCGCGGTCAACTGTCGCTCGTTGGTTGATCCAGTGATCGCGCCATTCGCATCGCGCACGAGGTCACAGACATAGACCTGCAACAAGCTGTCGCCGTTGCGATCCGATCGATAGCAGAGGTGCTTTGCATCATTCGAAAAGAATGGCCCGCCGTCGTAACCAGGAGCCTGAACGACCATCGTCACCGCGCCCGTGGCGAGATTCTTGACAGCGATATCTCCCCCGCCGCTCGCGAGCGTGCAGAAGAGAAGGTCCTTTCCATCTGGCGAGGTCGTGCACTCTGCTGTGTACGCCAGCCCATCGCCCGCGATGACTTTGGGCTGCTCTGTGCCCGCGGCGATTGCACTTGCGCGCGTGAGATCGACCTCGACGACACGCATCTCAGGCGGAAACTGCCATTTGTAACGGCCTGTGCCACGCTGATAGCCAGGAGCATCGGATGCCTTTGGTGCTGCGAGCGTCGATCCAAAGATCACGACTTTGGGGCGCGATGCGTCGAACCATCCGCAGGTGTTCGCAGACTTCGGTCCACTGATGCACGCGATGTTCTTGAGCGCGGCCTCTCCCGCTGCGTTCACGCTGAGATCGGCGATGTACATCGCATAAAAGTCACCCGGCGCCTGTCCATTTTCAGGTTGCTCGATCGCCTGAAAAATGATGCGCTTTCCATCCTCAGAAAAGTATGCCTCACCCGCCTTGATGAACTGCGCTGGAAACGTGAGTTGCGTCTGCCCCGTGAGCGTCTTGGCCTCAGCAGCCTTCCACACCGCAGGATCTTGAGTCACTGGCGGCGTCGCCGCGGGAGTTTGAGCAGTGGCGAGTGAGAGGACGATGAATGGAATATGTGAAATCATGGCACAATGGATGGGAGTGAGCGAAGAACAGCAGATACTAGGAGAGGGTTTCTCGGTCGTCCACAGCGATGCGTGGCTCGTCGTACTCAACAAGAGTTGTGGACTTCTCTCAGTTCCTGGGATCGGTCCAGAGAAGGCCGACTGCCTTGCCGTGCGTGCTGCGCTGGTGTTTTCTGGATCCCGCATCGTGCACCGCCTCGACCGCGACACGAGCGGCCTCATCGTGCTCGCGCGCGACAGCGAAACGCATCGCGCGCTCTCAATGCAATTCGAGGCGCGGACGGTTTCGAAGCGTTACTGCGCACTTGTGGCGGGGCATCCGACACACGACTCTGGAACGATCGACCTGCCGATTACGAAAGACTTTGAACGCGCGCCGAGACAAAAGATTGACCACACGCATGGACGGCCAAGCGTCACGCACTACCAAGTTGTCGATCGATTCTTCACAGCAGATCGCACGCCAATCGCTCGGCTCTGGCTCACACCTACGACTGGTCGCTCGCATCAACTTCGCCTGCATTTGCTGACGATTGGTCATGCAATCCTTGGTGATGACCTCTATGCGACCGATGCGATTCGCGCGTGTGCGCCGCGCCTCTGCCTGCACGCAGATCAACTCGCCTTCACGCACCCAGCGACGGGTGTGCGACTCGCGAGCGAATCGCCCGCTCCATTCTGATGCGTGCGGGCTTGCACGAATCGTCCGAGCGCCATCAGCGGAAAGTACAACCGGTAGAGGTGGTATCGCAGGTAGAAGACTTGGGGAAAACCAGTTCCAGTGAACTCGAGCTCGCACCACGATCCAGCAGGATCACCATCTGGATTGCGCGCAGGGTCGGCCGCAGCATGCGCATCGAGTTGCGTCTTCGCCAACCACATGAGCGCACGCTCAAGTGCGGGATCGTTTGCTCCGTAGATGTCCTGCAAGATCATCGCAGCCCACGCAGTCTGCGATGCGGTTGCCACCCCCTTGCCCTTGAGCGATGGGTCGAGATATGAATCTGCGCTCTCTCCAAATGCGCCAGAATCCTGCTGAATCGAGCGAATCCACTCGCCAGCGCGCTGAATCCACGGCGTCTCGCGCGGCACGCCGCAGCGAATCGGACCGATCACAGACTGCCATGTTCCGTAGATGTAGTTCACTCCCCAACGCCCGAAGAAACATCCTTCGGGCTCTTGCTTCGACGTGATGTACGCAAGCGCACGATCGATCGCAGCGTCGCCGACGCGCAGCCCATGCCATGCGAGACATTCGAGCACCCGTCCTGTGATGTCTGGACAGGACGGATCTTGCATCGCATTGTGATCTGCGAAGGGAACAGACTCAAGAATGGGACGGCTGCGCGTTCGGTCGAAGGCCGCCCATCCCCCATCATCATTTTGCATCGCAAGCATCCAAGCAACACCGCGGCGTGCTGCTGCTTGCGCAGCCGCCCCGCCCGTGCGCATCAACGCCATCGCGACCATCGCAGTGTCATCGCAATCGGGATACCACCCGTTGTGATATTCGAAGAACCATCCGCCAGCAGGCGCCAGACGAGAGCAGTTGTCTGCCCAATCTCCGCGATGTGTGCACTCTTTCTGCACGAGCCACGATGCCGCGCGTGCCGCAACCGCTGTGCGTGCATCTTGCCCGCAATCGTTGAGCGCGTAGAGAGCAATCCCCGTATCCCACACTGGCGAGAAGCAAGGTTGAATTCGAATTGTCTGTTCATCCTCGATAAAGAATGCGTCGAGGTCGCGCTCGGCAACACGCACACGTGGATCGTCTCGTTCGATTCCGAGGGCGTGCATCACGACTTGCACATAGACCATCGGCGGAAAGATTGCGCCAAGACCCTGCGTTGGAACGGGATGCTCTTGGCTCGCACGGCGGGCGATCCAGACAAATGCATCAGCGATTGACCGCGCTCGCATTGGCGTTGCTGCCACACATCGGTGCACGACTTTCAACCCGCTATCAACTGCTCTGAAAAACATTTTCCAAAATGGCGAACCACCCGCGCGCATGTAGAGATTCGCGCGTGCCCGCTGATTCAGAAAGAGTTCATCGATCCCCTGCGCAGGCGAGAGCGTGCGCGTTGGGCGCAGCGCACTCACAATCGCAAGCGGCAGGATCATGGTTCGGCTCCAGGCGCTGACTTTCGAGAGGTGAAAGAAGAACCACTGCGGCAGATAGACCACTTCGGGTGGAATCGTCGGGACCGCAGACCACGGGATCTGCCCGAGCGCCGCAAGATAAAAGTTCGTGAATGAGTTGCAGTGTTCTGCCCCACCGAGTGTGTGCACACACACGCGCGCACGGCGCATGTGCGGCGCCTCGGCGCTCTCTCCGGCAAGTTTGAGTGCGAAATACCCCTTCACGGTCGACGAAAGGCACGCCGCCGATCCTGGATACTGCCCCCAACCGCCATCCGCCCGTTGCTGCGAGCGCAGGTAGGCGACGATCTTTGAGAGCACCAGAGTGCCCGAACGCCCATCGGCCATCGGCGACTGCTCCTGCGAGAGAATCCACTTCATCAAGAGATATTCAGATTGCAGGATCGAATCGCCTTCGAGCTCACCGCACCAATGACCATCGGCGTGTTGCAGCGAGCAGAGCGCCTCGGTCGCGCGCGCGGTCGCGGCTGAGAGTGTCGTCAAAACATCACACGATTTTTCAGCTGCACATGTTGTCATCGTTCACTCAATCTCAGAAATGGCCACTGGCTTGCGGCGACGGGCGCTGCGCACCGCCGCCTCGAGCACCCGCTGCGTCTGCCATGCATCCTCAAAGTCTGCAATCGCCACTTCGCTTGGCGCCCCGCCAAGCACACGCGTGATGTCCGCAGCCTGACTGACGAACCCGTGTTCATAGCCGATCAGATGTCCAGGCGGCCAGTAGTTCGCCACGTATGGATGCACTGGCTCGGTGCAGAGCACCGTCGTCCAACCGCGATCTGCCGCCGCGACTGTGTCATCCCAGACTTCGAGTTCGTTCATGCGCTCGAAGTTGAAGCGAATCGAGCCACGTTCACCGTTGATTTCGATGCAGTTTCTGTTCTTGTTGCCCGTCGCGAGGCGCGTTGCTTCAAAGGATGCCACCGCCCCACCACTCATGCGCGCAAGAAACAGCAGGCAGTCATCGACCGACGATGCGCCCATCGCCCTCGCACGCTTTCCCTTGCCCGCTGCGACGAGTGGGCGTTGCTTGATGAATGTCTCTTCAATCGATCCAACGACCTCACTCACTTCTTCGCCTGTGATGAAACGCGCCATGTCAATGATGTGCGCATTGAGGTCTCCGTGAGCGCCTGACCCGGCGTGCGCTGCTTGAAATCTCCAGACGAGCGGCGTTGCGGGCCCACCCCAATCTTGCAGGTACGCGGCGCGCACATGAAAGATGCGACCGAGGCGACCCTGCGCGACAAGTTGCTGCGCGCGGGCTACCGCTGGCGCACGCCGATAGTTGAACCAGACGAAAGTCTTGACTCCACGCTTGGCCGCCTTGCGCGCCGCATCACGCATCGCACGTGCATCTTTGAGCGTCGCGGCGAGTGGCTTTTCACATGCGACATGCCGTCCCGCCTCGAGTGCGGCGATCGCCATCTCGCAGTGCACATCGTTGGGTGTCGCAATGTCCACGAGGTGCACCGCAGGACTCGTCACCGCTTCACGCCAGTCGATGGTCGACCCTTGCCAGCCCCACTTGCGGCCGAATTCGTGTGTCTCTGCTGCATCACGCCCTGCGGTCCAGGCCATGCGCACCTGCAGCGGAAGGTCAAAGAACTTTGGAGCATTCGCCCACGCAATCGAGTGGGCGCGTCCCATGAATTTCGTGCCCAAGAGCGCGACTCCAAGTGTGCCACTCAACCCTGTTGTCGTGCGTGCTTTCGCCATCGTCGTATCCTAACGATCACAAGGAATTCCTCATGAACAACCAGACAAACAGCTCGATCACCAATGAAGAACTCGTCGCACGCATCGAACAACTCAACACGCAGGTCGCGTCGTTGCGCGCCGCGCACTCGACTGCTCAGTGCAGCGCGCGCAAGTTCAAGACTGTTGCATTCATCTGTGCGATCAGCGTGGCCGGTGTCGCCGGACTCGCAGCGACACAATCTGCGCGCACTCCCGATGTCATTCGCGCACGTCGTTTCGAGGTGGTTGACCAGAATGACAAGGTCGTACTGCTTGCCGGAATTGGATCGACTGGCGGACAGATCGACATCTGGGGAAACAGCGGCACCAATGTCGTGCGATTGGGATCGAACAATGACGGCGGCGACCTGGCCGTGTGGAACTCTGCGGGTCAGGGTGTCGCTGGCCTCTACGCGACGGCGCAAGGCGGCCGCATCGAAGCAGTGATGCCCGATGGAAGCGGATCTGCCGTCCTTCGCGCTGAAGGAAGTGGTCCAGCACTTGCAATCGCAGATGGCGAAGGACGCCCGCGCATTGCTGCGACAATTTCTGGATCGGCGGCAGGGCTCAGTGTGCGCAGCGCGGCTGGCCAAGAACTCGTAGCACTCGGTGCGGTCGAAGGCGATGGCGGCATCCTGCGCGTTGCACAATTTGACGGCACGGTCGCAGCGCAAATGATGGCACTTCCAACTGGCGGATCGATTGGATGCGCATCGCGCACTGGTTCACGCGCGGCACTCATCGAGTCTGTCTCGACCGAGAGCGGTGGCTCGCTGACACTGTTCGCTCCGGATGGATCCGAAGCGATTCAAGCAACAGCGCACACCGAAGTCGGCGCACGCCTCGCGCTCTTTGGCTCGAACAAGGTGCCCGTTGCAGTTCTTGAAGCTGCGCCAGACAACACTGCCATCATCGCCTTCTTGCAGAGTGGCGCGCGTGTTGCAGGACTCGGATCATCTGCGACGGGTGGACTGCTCAACCTCGCAAATGCCAGTGGCAAAGCCGTGATTCTTGCGGGTGCCGCGAGTGATGCCGACGGTGGTGCCATCAGCATGCGCAGCGGAAGTGGATCACAACTCGTACGCATTGGCGTCGATCGAATCGGTGCTGGAGAAGTTGCTGTGTACGACGGCCCCGGCACACGCAAGCGCGTCTTGAGTGCGATCGCGACGACGCCGTAAGCGCGTCCGAACGACCTCTTGAAACAGGTTTGAACTATCCCGCCGTCGGCGTGAAAGACGTTCCGCTTTCGACGTAGAAGTTGATGAGTTCGCCCGTCGAAAAGCCGCTCGCGGCTTGACCCTGCGGAACGCTCACCCACATCGGAATCACCACGTGCACGAGCAACTTGTTGTTGACCACATCGGTTGCGAGAATGCGACCCTGCACACTTCGTGGATGCCCCTGCACAGGTTCGATGTAGACCCCGCCTCCAGTGGCGACGTGCATCTTGAGGGCGCGCGCGTGCACGATTCCAGCGATGCGCTTTCCAACGACGGGCTTCACCCCGCCTAGCACGAGGTTCAGTTCAGTCTCATACTGGGTGTGCGGGATTGAAACGACGATGCGTCCCTCGCTGAGCGAGTTCACAACGACGCGCGCGGTATCAGATTCGGTGTGCTGCATTCGAGCGAGAGGGTAGCAAGCGGCAACGCACTGCCAACTGCCAACTCAAGAAGCACACCTGAGATCAGTGACCCTCTGCGCGCCTCCCGAGCAGCGGAGTCAGCGCCTGCACCTGACGCTCGACGAGCGCTGCATCTTTCGCCTCGAGATTGAGGCGCAGCAGAGGCTCGGTATTGCTGAGGCGCACATTGCACCACCACGACCCTGCGTCGAGGCTGAGTCCATCGAGCTCGGTGAACTTCCCATCAGGAAATGCGGCTCGCAGTGCAGCAAGCGCGCCAAGTTTGTCTTCGTTCTCGAAGTTGATCTCGCCCGACTGCTTGTATCTCTGAAACGGCTGGATGATTTTCGAGAGCGGCTTCTTGGCGCGCGCGATCAAACTCGCCACTGCGAGAAACGCACGCACACCACTATCGGTGTTGAACATGTCCGCAAAGTAGAAGTGTCCTGAGAGTTCGCCGCCGATGGGCGCGCCCGTCTCTGCGAGCCGCGCCTTCATGAACACATGGCCGACGCGACTCTCGACTGGCACGCCGCCCGCTTCAATGATCGCTTCACGCACACTTCTCGATGAACGCAAGTCATACACAACCGCGGCGCCTGGCGCACTCTTGAGTGCTTCGGTCGCAAGTGCAGCGAGCAGCAAGTCGCATCCGACCGTCGCCCCCTGTTCATCAAGCACGACACAACGATCTGCATCACCATCGAAGCAGACGCCGAAATCTTTCTTGCCCGCGATTACCGCTGCGCGCACCGTCGCGAGATTGGCTTCGACGAGCGGATTCGGTTCGTGCACGAATTCACCCGTCGAATTGTCATAGTTGATCTCTTGCATCTCGAGCCCTGCGACGCCGCGCAAAACCTTTGGAGCCATCGTGCCAGCCATCCCATTGCTTGCATCGATCGCGATGCGCAGTGTGCACGTTCCATCGAGCACCGAAGGGTCGAGTAACCGCAAGAGATGGTCGCGATACTGCATCCAAAGATCAACTTGCTCTTCGCGCCCCGCGCGCGGCTCAATGGTGGATGGATTGGCTTCTTCTGCGTATTGCCGAATCACTTCGAGTCCGCTGCCAGTACCGACTGGTTTGGCATGCACGCGACTCACCTTGAATCCGTTGTAGTGCGCCGGATTGTGACTCGCCGTGACTTCGATTCCTCCTGCGCATCCAAGATGATTGATCGCGAAATACGTCATCGGAGTGTCGACCATGCCGACGTCGATCACATTCGCCCCAAAGTCGCGAATTCCCTGCTTCAACGCCTCAGCGAGCGCAGGCGAACTCTTGCGCATATCGCGTCCAACCACGATGTGCCGCATCTTGGGATGGTCGTTTCCATCGCGCTGCGCCCGTTCGGTAAGCCATCGCGCTGCGCCATAACCGACGCGCCATGCGACGAGCTCATTGAGCGGATTGGGATAGGTGGCCCGCACGTCATACGCCTTGAAAACCTTCTCGAGCATAGGAGTGCGATAGTAGTTGCAGAATTGCCCCTGTCTCGGGTAGGCTTTCGATCCCCCACTTCGGCTCGAATTTTTGTTCGATCGGCATGGCGGGAGTTCTGTGACTTCGGTGAGTCTGGAACTTCTTTTGTTTCTCCACGCAAGCGCCCTGATCGAGTGCGCGGCGCCGCAAGGCTCACCGGCCGAACACTCGGGTGTCGCTGCCTCCATCTACTTGGAGGTTTATTGAAAGAGGCTCATCCATGTCACTTGTCAACGAACTCATTGAAGCAGGCATCCACTTCGGTCAACGCCGATCGAACTGGAATCCAAAGATGGCTCCCTACATTCAGGGTGTCAAGAACCAAATCCACATCATCGACATCCGCGAGACCATCAAGGGTCTGCTGTTGGCGAAGAAGTTCATCTCCAAGACCGTCGGCGAAGGACGCGAAGTGCTCTTCGTGGGCACGAAGCGACAAGCGCGCGGCGCAATCGAAACGCACTGCGCTGCATGCCAGATGCCATACATCACTGAGCGTTGGCTCGGTGGATTGCTCACAAACTTCCGCACCGTGCGCGATCGTCTCAAGCGACTCGAGGAACTCGAAGCACTCGTTGCGAGCGGCGGCATGAAGAGCTACTCCAAGAAGATGGAGTCGCAACTCAACCGCGAACTCAAGAAGATCTATCGCAATCTCAATGGTGTGCGCAGCATGTCACGCCTTCCAGCAGCGATGGTTGTCGTCGACGTCAACCGCGAAATGAATGCAGTGCGCGAGGCGAAGAATCTCGGCATCCCAACGATCTGCCTCATCGATACCGACGGCGATCCTGATTATTCAGACATTCCGATTCCAGGCAACGATGATTCGATGCGTTCGATCGACTTGGTTTTGCGCGAACTCACGGCAGCCGTGATGGAAGGCAAGACCCAACGCCAGACTTCTGCGCCATCGGGCGATGCAAATGGCGAGTCGAATGATGGTCCAGCGGCCCCTCGCCGTCGCAGTGTGCGCAGTCGCTTTCGCGTCGATGAAGTCGGCGGCGGACTGCCAACTGGCGGAACCCTCGAGACGACTGGCGCAGCTCCAAGCGAGTCCACGCCAAGCAATCCTGCTTGATCGCTGCGAACTCATTTCATTCACCGATCCACTCTTAGGAAACACTCATGAGCACCGTAAACATTGACGCGAAGGTTGTCATGGCACTGCGCAATCGCACTGGCCTTGGCTTTGGTGATTGCCGCAGCGCACTGGCTGAAGTCGGCGGCGACTTGGTCAAGGCCGAAGCGCTTCTGCGCGAACGGCTGAAGGGCAAGATGGACACGCGATCTGATCGCGCCGCTGGCGAAGGTTGCGTCACAACCGTCATCAATGGATCGCACGCGGCCATCATTGAAGTTCGTTCGGAGACAGATTTCACCGCGAAGAACGACGAATTCAGAGCGATGGTGACCGAACTCGCGACGATGGCACTCGCCACCGGTCCAGGTGAGGTCTCAATGTCTGCCCCGATGACCGCTCGACTCGACGTCGTGCGCATCAAGACTGGCGAGAACATCTCGTTCGGTCGCGGCATGCGCCTCGATGGCGGATCATTCGCTAAGTACGTCCACCATGACTGGAAGCTCGCCGTGTTGCTGCAGTTCGAGGGCGAGATGGACGAGGAACTCGCGACTGGAATCTGTCAGCACATCGCTGCAGCAGTGCCAACGCCAATGGCAGTCGATGAGCATGGGCTTGCGGCCGATGTCGTTGCCGCCAAGCGCGAAGAAGCGCAGAAAGAGGCTGAGGCCTCTGGAAAGCCACCGCAAATCGCAGAGAAAATGGCAGAAGGCAAGGTGCGAAAGTTCTTCGAAGAGACGACACTGCTCGGGCAGAAGTACGTCAAAGAGGAGAAGAAGAGCATCCGTGAATTGTTGCCAAAGGGCGTGACAATCAAGGCGTTCGTGCGCTACCGCATGGGAGCATGAGATCGACTCGCAGTTCGACTGAAGAGCCAACACAGAAGACCGCGCAGATGCGCGGTCTTTTTTTTCGCTCGGGGGGGTGAGTTTCGCCGATAACTCGACTCTGTATGTTGACTCTTCGAAGCCCTCGTCCCTCCCGCCAGAACCGACTTTTTCGACACCCCTCCCTGCTCGTTTGCGCGGTCGCGGTCGGGTTGGCGCTTGCTTCTGCGGCGACCGCCGCCACGCGCGACGTCGCGAGTTCGATTCGCGCCGAGGTCTCTGCGCTTGGATTGAAGAAGGCGGTCATTGCAGTGAGTGTGCGCGAAGTTGCGACGGGCAACGCACTGCTCTCGCTGCACGCGGATGATCCGATGGTTCCAGCGAGCAACATGAAGTTGCTCACGACGGGTGCTGCACTGCTCGGACTCACGCCCAACTTTGTCTTTCGAACTCAGTTGCTGCGCGATGGCGATCGGCTCGTCATTGTTGGCGATGGCGATCCTGCGCTGGGCGATCCTGAACTCTTGGCCGAATCGAGCTATGTGGATGCCCGAGGCGTTGCTCACACGGGACTCACCATCGAGCACCTGCTGCAGGCATGGGTCGATGCGGTGCGCGCGACTGGCGTCAAGCGCGTGAGCGAGGTTGTTGTCGACGATCGCATCTTTGCGCGCGAAGGAGCGCATCCACTTTGGCCCAAGGACCAACTCGATGAGGAGTATTGCTCACCTCCATGCGGAGTGAACTTTCACGGCAACGCGCTGCGACTCACCGCCGCGCCAAAGCCAGGGGCGGCACCGACGATCACGTCGATGAGTCCAAGTGCTCCGTGGGTCAAGATCGTGAACAAGGCGACGAGCCGCACAGGCAAGAATGATCGCAATTCGATGTGGGTGGCACGCGACGGTGAGTCGGGCGACCTCACGATTTACGGCAATGTCAAGAATGCATACGTGGCACCGATTGCCGTTGGACTCAACGATCCAGCGCTCTTTCTCTCGCAGTGTTTGGCGAGTCGACTTGCGAGCGCGGGAATTGCTGTTGGCACTGCGCGCACTGCGAATGCGGGTGATCCCCCGCCGCAAGGCACAGCCGTTGGACCAGTGATTCAGACTCCGCTCAGTGTGGTTGTGACACGCTGCAATGTCGAGAGCCAGAACTTGTACGCAGAGAGTCTCATGAAGCGGCTCGCCGCGCGGTGCACGGGCGGCGCAGGATCGTGGACAACCGGATCAACGAGCGTCAAGAGTGCGCTCACGCAGCGCATCGGCGCGCTTGCAGAGACGTTCGTCATCTCAGATGGTTCTGGACTCTCGCGCGGCAATCGCGTCTCTGCCGATGGCATGACTGCGTGGCTCGTTGCACTTGCCAACGATGCGGCGGCCGGTCCGACCTTTGTTGCGAGCCTCGCGGTGGGCGGACAATCTGGAACCGTGCGCAAGCGCATGAAAGATATTGATCCAGCACTTGCAACAGTGCAGTGCAAGACGGGCTACATCGACAAGGTCAGTTGTCTCAGCGGATATGTCACAGGCAGTGATGGAACACGCTACGCATTCAGCGTGCTTGCAAACAACCTCGTCGAGCGCGATTCTGTCTCAAAGGCAAAGAAATTGCAGGATCGCGTCGCGAAAATTCTCGCGGATGCACTCAGCGCGCGCGTTCGACCGGCGCTTGGGGGTTGATCGCCTCTACGACTTCTTGGGTTTGCAATCGGTGGCGTGCTCGGTCGGTCGAAAGGCCAACTTTGCCCCTTCGATATCGGCGTATACCTCAAAGATTCGATCGAGCTTGGTCATGTGAATGACCTGCATGATCGATCCCTTGAGCCCGCAGAGTTTTACCTCGCCACCCACACGCTTGATGCGTGTGTGCAGCATGAGCAGCGAGCTCAGTCCAAGGCTTGAAATGATCTCGAGTTGCGAGCAGTCAACGACGATGCACTGCACTCCGCCAGCGACGAGACCCGCGATCTTCTCTGAGAGTTCGTTCGCAGTGCCTGTGTTGAGCCCCCCATCGGCACGCAGAATCATCAGATTGCCGACGACTTCAATGACATACGTTTCCATGTGATCAACCCTCCACGACGCGCATGGCGACAAGGTCCTGGACATCGACAATGCCAACGGGTTTGCCATCCCCGTCAACAACCGGAATTTCATCGAGGCGTCGCTCTTGAACGAGGCGCACCGCATCGCGCACAAGCGCATCGACTGTGAGCGAGACGGGGCGCGCGGTCATCGCATTTGCCACCGGCGTGTCGAGCGCATCGCTGCCCTGCGTGGTCACGAGCCTGCGCAGATCGCCGTCTGTAAAGATGCCAGAGAGCCGACCGTTTCGGTCGACGAGCATGATTGCGCCAGTGCGCCGTCCCTGCCCTGCGGCGGCGAGCGCCGCGCGCACAGAGAGCGAGTCGCAGAGCACGCTCAGGTTGTGGCCGACTCGAAAGCGCAGTGCCTCGGTGATCTGGCGCAGTCCCGCACCGAGCATCCCCCCAGGATGGTGGCGGTGAAAGTCGTCTGCCTGAAAATTGCGCCGACGGGCGAGTGCGAGCGCGAGGGCATCCCCCGCTGCCAGCATCGCGGTGGTGCTTGCTGTGGGGGCGAGGTTGAGCGGACACGCCTCGACTATGTCGCCGAGCGAGATGTGTGCATCACAGAGGCGCGCGAGAGTCGTCGTGTGCCGTGTTGAGATTCCAATACGCGCGACGCCGTCGGCTTTGAGGTGCAGCGCAAGGTCGACGACTTCGGCCGTTTCACCGCTGAACGAGAGCAAGAGCGCCACGTCGCCGGCGCGCAAGCGGCCGAGGTCGCCATGCACTGCTTCGGACGGATGGATGAAATGGGATGGCTGCCCCAAACTCGCGAGCGTTGCTGAAATCTTTGCGCCGATGAGGCCAGATTTTCCGAGTCCAGAGACGACGACGTGCGCGCCGCAGGGCTCGAGCAAGTCAAGCGCGCGGCACCATCCCGCTGCGTCGGCAGATCCATGGCGCAACCCCTGCGACATCGCGGTGAGCGCCGAAGACTCAGCTTCGATGACCTCTGCCATGAAGTTCAGTTCGGCAGTTGCGACTTCTGCTTTCATTCGAGCAAGGGTAGCGGATACGCTTGGGCGATGGCACTTCAAGATGATTACGAAGTTCGGCTTTCGAGTTTTCAGGGACCGCTCGATCTCTTGCTGTTCTTGGTTCGCAGGGCAGAAGTCGACATTTCTGACATTCCAATCGCGCTCATCACTGAGCAGTACTTTGCGTTTCTGAAGAACATTCACCGCATCGACGTCGAACTTGCCGGCGAGTTTCTGGTGATGGCAGCGTCACTCGTCGAGATCAAGAGTCGCACACTCGCACCCCAGCAGCCTTCGACGCGCGAGAGTTCAGATGACCGCAATCGCACGTCGGACGACCCGCGATTTGAGCTCGTTCAACAGCTGTTGGCCTATCAGCAGTTTCGCACCGCGGCCGGCACGCTTGATCGATTGCGTCAAGAGAGTGCACGACGGTATGGCGCTGGCGCGCACGGAGGCACGCTTGCGTCGGATGCCTCGGACGATGAGTACTTCGTTGAGATTGAAGATGCGCATGTGCTCGACCTCGTCGAGTCGTTCGAGCGAATCATGCAGTCGGTCGACATCGCACGACTCGGCGATCACCGAATCGAGTACGACGACACTCCAATCAGCCTGCACCAGGCCGATCTCGTTGACCGCCTCGTACGGTCAGAACGCCGGCGTATGACATTGCATCAGATACTCGATGGGCGATCGCGCGGAGAGATGCTCGGGCTCTTTCTTGCGCTGCTCGAACTCGCGCGACAACAGCAGGTCGCAATCCGTCAAGATGACGCCGACGCAGAGATTGAAATCGAACTGCTGCAGTTGAGCGCCGAGCCCGGGACCGTGCCCGATGCGGCCACGCTTGTCACCGACGAACCTGCGGGCGATCTCGCTGGCGAACTCGCTGGCGAACTCAAGAACAACGCCGACGCGTAAGCGCCAGGGCAGCGCGCCCAGGCTCAACTCTCGGGGATCGTGCGCGTGGGCTCGAGGTACGTGTAGCCCGCGAGCCCAGTCTCGTAGATCTTCATGAACAACTTGCTCTCTTTGGGAGTGAGTTGTTTCTTGCGCACGGCACGTTCGCACTCGCGGCGAATCTCGGCTCCGAGCTGCGTGGCATCGAACTGCACGTACTTGAGCACCTCGGTAATCGAGTCGCCTTCGATGATCTCGTCGACCCACCACTGACCATTCTCGTCAAGTTTGATGTGCGCAACGTGGGTGTCACCGAAGAGGTTGTGCAGATCGCCAAGAGTCTCTTGATAGGCACCAATGAGGAACGCGCCAATGAGGTAGGTCGATCCATCCTCATACTCGTGCAGCTCGACAAACTTCTTGATGTCGTGATCGTCGACAAAGCGGTCAATCTTGCCGTCGGAGTCGCAGGTGATGTCGGCGAGGGTCGCCTTGCGCGTTGGGCGCTCGTCGAGCCGGTGGATCGGCATGATGGGAAAGAGTTGATTGATCGCCCAAATATCTGGAAGACTCTGAAAGATCGAGAGGTTGCAGAAGTACATGTCACTCAGAGTCGCATCGAGATCTGCGAGTTCTTCGGGCATGTGCGCTCCCATGTCCTTCGATCGATCACGAATGCGCGCGCTGATCGACCAGAACAATTGATCGATGACCGCGCGGTGCTCGAGCGTGAGGTAGCCCACCGAGAAGAGTCGCATCGCTTCTTCGCGCGCTTCGAGCGCATCGTGATACTGCTCGAGCAGTCGACGCTCACTGATGCTCTGGTGCAACTCCCAAAGATCGGTCAGCGGACGGGGCAACTCGCCGTCGACGAGCGGAAGTCCAGCCAGCGATGCTGGAGGCGGCGAACGATCTGGACGATTCGTGCCGAGCACGTCAAAGATCAGCACCGATTGCTGCGCCACCATCGCGCGGCCAGATTCCGTGACGATGATCGGATGCTCGACCCCCTCTTCGTCGCAGACTGTCATCGCCTTGTAGACAACGCTGTTGGCATATTCCTGCAATGAATAATTCGTCGAGAATTCAAATGCAGTTTGGCTGCCGTCGTAGTCAATGCCCATGCCGCCGCCAACGTCGAGGTACTTGAGACCAGCACCCATCTTGACGAGTTCGACGTAGATGCGTGCAAGTTCGTTGACGCCCGCATTGACCTGCCGAATGTCGTGAATCTGGCTGCCCATGTGGCAATGCAGTAACTGCAGGCAATCCGCCATGTCGCGCTCTTTGAGGTAGTTGAGCGTCTCGAGCACTTCAGTCAGCGAGAGACCAAACTTTGCCTTGACTCCCGACGAATGGCGCCAGCGACCGGCGCCAGGCGTCGCGAGATTCATGCGCACGCCGATCTTGGGTCGCACGCCGAGGCGCTTTGCGTACTCAACGATCAGTTTCAATTCGCCGATGTTCTCGATGACTGGGATGATGTTGCGACCGAGTTTCGCTGCGAGCGTGACGAACTCGATGTACTTCTCTTCTTTGAATCCGTTGCAGATGATCAGGCGATCGGGAGAGTCGGTGGTGAGTCCCATGACTGCGAGCAATTCTGGCTTTGAACCGACTTCGAGGCCGAACCCAAGCTCCACGCCGTTGCGCCGAACCTCTTCGACGACTCGGCGCTGTTGATTGACCTTGACGGGATAGACGCCGAAGTACGTGCCCCGGTAGTTGTTCTCAGAGATCGCAGCGGCGAATGCCTCACGCATGTCGCGCATGCGCCGTTCGAGCAAGTCGCTGAAGTGCAAGAGCACCGGCGTGTTGAGCCCGCGCTCGCGCATGCCGTTGACGACTTCGAAGAGATCGATCTCGTGACCCAAGACGCGCGTCGGGCGCACAACAACATGGCCCTTGGCGTTGATGTCGAAGAATCCCTTGCCCCAGAGGCGTGTTTGATAGATCTCGGCAGAATCATCGATCGTCCAACGTCCTTCGAGCGATGCCTGTCCTGGCTTTGGCTTGTTTGGCTCAGACGCCGCGACGGCCGATCCACGAATTGCAGCGACAATTGGTGCGAGAATTGGATTGGGAGCGTCAGAAATCTTCGATGGAGCCATGGTTGGTGAGAATGTTACACCTCACCCTGTTCATTTCCACATGGCGGGGGCAAAAGAATCTGGCATCGTCACCGACATCACGGCCATCGCCGAGCCGTACGCCGCAGAACGCGCGAAGACGCGATCGTTCCACGTGCCTTCGCTCGAACGCGTCTGCCAGAGCCGAGCGTTCAACTGTGCGCGCAGCGCGGCGCGCTCGCTCAGAGGCAACAATTCGATTGCCTGCGCAGCGTGGTAGTGGGCGAACCAGAAGTAATAGGGAGCGACTCCGTACGGCGCGAGGTGGGTGCCATTCTTCGCGCGCCGCTTCTCGAGTTCTCCCCAGTACTGCACGAAGTCTTCGACCGCGCGCTTGATGTTCTGCGTGTCACTGCGCCCAGCGAGATAGAGCGCGGTCTCAGTTGCGACCATCCGCCCGATCGCTCCTGGAATCATCTTGGGCTCGACGCGTGCCTGTTTTGATGCGGCGTACGTGACATTTCCATCTTCGGTGCGGCAGCGCTCAAGTGCCGAGAGAGCGCGCGTGACGACACCCACGTCGACCGCGTGTCCCTGCGCCTTCGCCTCATAGAGCGTCTGCAAGCAGACCGGAGTCATGAATCCACTCGTTGCCGATGGCGTTTCAGCGCCCGCGCCGCGCGCGTAGTTCCATCCGCCAACTTCGGGGATTTCAAACTTCTGCAGCGCGTCGAGATACCAAGCAAGCGCTGTGGCGACCTGACTCTCGAGACCTTTCGGAATGGCCTTGTACTGCGCGAGCGCGAGCAGAAAACGCGCGCCATAACAGGATGCCCACGCGCGCACGTCGTATCCGCCTTGGTAGGTCGAGACCTGAAGCAGTGGTTCGGTGATGCCCGCGCACACGAACTCGGTCGCGCGGCGAACAGCAGCCTGTCGCGGCTCGCTCTGCGCAAATCCCGGCGAGCGAATCAGCGACTCAGCCACAATCGCCGTTCCTCCGACACGGTATGCAAACGGAATCTTCCCGCCCACGCGGTAGACCCCCTCGTAGGGCCATTCGCCGTTGTTGGGACCCTCTTGCATCGGCACGACGCGGTCGATCGCCTCTTGCACGGCGAGCGCGAGCGTCTCAGCGGATGGCGCGGGCCCGACAGCAAAGAAGAGTGCAACGAGGAGTGTGAGTGGCATCGGTTCGTACGGTACCCGCGGGCTGCCGCAGAGCGTGTCGAGAGTCTCTAGGATTGGTTCATGCTTCGCATTCTTGCTGGTGAATATCGCTCGCGCCAACTGCAGATTCCAGAAGGCACCGCAACGCGTCCGATGGGCGCTCGCACGAAAGAAGCGATCTTCAACATCTTGCGTGGATGGTTTGAAGGTGCGCGCGTGCTCGATCTCTTTGCCGGAGTCGGCACGATGGGACTTGAAGCAGCGAGCTTGGGTGCAAGTCGCGTTGTCTGCGTCGAGCAGAATCGACAAATCGGCGAGTACCTGCGCGCAAACATTTTGACGCTCGGATGCCGCGACCGCGTGCAATGGGTGCAGACAGATGCGCTTGGACCTGGTTCGATTTCAGCTGCGCCAACGCCGGTCGACGTGGTGTTCGTCGATCCTCCATTTGCGATGATGGTCGACGAGGCCTCACGGCAACGCATCTTTTCGCACATCACAAATCTCAAGCCAACACTCGCCGAAAAAGCGTTCGTCGTGTTGCGCGCTCCTGAGTATTACCCCGACTTGAACTTTGCGATTGATGGATTCACCGGCCCCGAGGTGCACGATTACGGCGCTGAGCAACACGTGCTGCTCTACATGCCCGACCGTTCGCAGGCGGCGCAGTAGCGAATGCCACAACCAAGCGGTGATTTTCCAGCGCACCTGCAACGCGCGAGCCAGTGGATGCGCCTCGTCGATGGCAGTGTTCCTGTGGTCGTCATGCGACCACAAGATCGTGGCGATGATCCGCTGCCATTTCTCGTGTGGTTTCATGGGCGCACCGTTTCGAAGGAACTCGATGCGGGGAGATACCTGAGATTGGTGCGCGCAGGAATTGCCTGCGTCGCGGTCGACCTGCCAGGTCACGGAGAGCGATTCGATGCGGCGTTGCAGGATGGCACACAGACTCTGAACGTTGTTGCGCAGGCGGCGCGCGAGATCGATGCGATCCTTTCAGATCTGCGCGCGCTCGGCACACTCGACATGTCGCGCATCGTCATCGGTGGGATGAGTGCTGGCGGAATGGTCGCGATGGTGCGTTGTTGCTCACCGCATCCATTTTGTGGAGTGCTGCTCGAAGCAACGACTGGTGACTTCGAAGGGCAGAAGGGCAGACCGATGTACGACCCAGAGTTGGTGCGCGCGATCAATCCCATGACGCACCTTGCAGGCTGGCGCGATGTTCCCCTGCTCGCGTTGCACTCAGAGTTGGATGCGTGGGTGTCGATCACTGGGCAGCGTCGATTCATCGATGCCGTGCGGGCACACTCTGCACACCCCGCGCAGGTCGTGCTGCACGCCTACGAACGCACGGGCGCCCCGCACGAGCACATGGGCTTTGGCAAGATGGCAAGCGATGCGAAAGAGCGCGGCACGGCATTCATCGCCGCGTGTGTCGGCGTGCAACACCCAGCGCGTTCATGAGTGGTCGAGCCGCTGGCTTCGCACGAAATCCCGTTCTTTGGAAAGAATGCATCATTAAGAGGGTCATTCATTCCAAAGAACGCGAGTTGGCGCGAGTCACTGCTGCATGCATCGCTTGCGTAACAGCGGCGGAATCTTCGCTCGCGCGAGTTCCCGAGTCGAGCAAGTCTGCGCAGCTCGGCGAGGGCTGTTTGAGCGCCGAGTGAAGCATTCCGCCGCGCCCGCGCTTGCCTTGGTGTCTTGCTGTCTCGCGCTTGCGTACCTGCGTCCGCTCGAGCGCACCGCGCTCACGCTGAATTGCGTGCGCGCTGCAAAGATTCGCTGGTTGATCACCCTGCTATCGAGTGGCCGACTTCGCTGCGGGCGGCGTCGCAGCCTGTGGCTTGCGAAGCGGACTCACCCCCCGCCAGATTCGATCGCCCGACCCCCGCTCACAGATTGCGCGCAAGAAAAGGTCGTAGTCAGTTGCGAGCGCATGCATGTCCGCTGAAAAATATGCGCGCGCGATGATCGCACTTGGAAGTGCGCGTATCCCGCCACGGTCGATGGCGCGCTGCACATTCTTTCGATCTTGCGCGGTTGTGGCAGCAGACTCGAGCGTCGCGCCGATGCTCCCCGAGGCGGCATCCTGCAACATCTTCTCAAGCCCCGCGCGGTAACGACCCTCAGAACCTTCGGCAAGGAAGTGTGTGAGCACCCAGACCTGCGCGTAGTAGGTCAGCAGCCGTTCGCGCCCCTCGGCGAGAAATTTTTGCGGGGTTCCATCGAGCAGTTGTTCGAGCGGAATGATTCCATTGCCGCGCACCGAGTCGCGCAGTTGCCCGAAGCGCTCGAAGTTTCGCCATGGTTCGAAGAGTGGCGCGCCGCTGAGAGAGACGCGGAATCCTTCCATGTATGTCGAGATGCCCTCTTCGAGCCAGACTGGCAATTCTTCGCGAAAGACTGCCTGCGAATATTGATGCCATCCCTCGTGTGCAAGAATGGTCAGCGTGTCATTTGGACCGATGTCATAGAGGATCGCAGTCGCCTTCGATGTGTATCCGCCTCGGCCCAATCCGAGATACGCCTGCGCATCTTTGCCAAGCCGCTCGACTGTGAACGCCGCCCACTCATCGCGTGTTCCAAAGATGTACGTCTCGAGCAAATGGGATGGCGCAGGGAGTGGTCCTAGTGCACTCGTGTAATGCGCGAGCGCGCACTCAGTGAACTCGGGAAGAAACTTGCGCAAGTCTGCATTGCGAACGGTGGTGTGAATATCGAGATGCTCAGTGATGATCTCTTGCCCAGTGCGCGCGCCATGCGTCCACGGAATGACACGACTCGGCGTGCGCAGTGCAGGGTCTGCAGTGGTGTCAGCGGCTGGACCAGTGCGGCGCCGTTGCATGACTCCAGCGCCGCCATCGCCGGTGGCTGACCCCACGGGCGCGTTCACGGGAGCGCTCGTCGCCGTGAGCGCGGAGGCATCAAAGGAAGTCGAACTCGAGGGGGCACAACCCGCGACCACCATGATGATGGCACACGCGATTGGGTGTGCGTTGGCGCGGGTGCAGAGTGATGCGATCGTTGTCTTCATTCGCTTCGCTTCAAACCGACGATGCAAGCAACTCAAGACTCCGGCGCGCCGCAGCGAGATCGGATTGAGCCTCACTCAGCATACGCCGCGTTTGCTCAACAACCTCAGGTTTTGCCTTCGCGACGTAGCCAGCATTTGAGAGTTTGCCCTCGAATCCGCCCACCGCGCGCGAGCGATCGGCAATGATCGACTCGAGCCGTGCGCGTTCTGCATCGACGTCGAGCGCATCTGCGAGCGCCGAAACGAAGAGTTCGCATCCAGTGAATGAAAATGGGACGGCATCCGCCGGACGGCTTTGCGTCACAACTTCGACGCGCTCGAGGCCTGCGAGCGTCTCGACGATCCCGCCGGCCTGCTCGATCATCTGCGCGATCTCTGCCGTCGCGTGCAAGACAATGCGCCGGCGATCATTCACCTTGCGCTCACCGCGAATGTTGCGAATCGCAACCACGAGAGATTGCACCCGCTCAAACGCCGCGATTGCCTGCGCGTCGTTGAGTTCAGCAGTCGGCTGTGGCCACTGCGCTTGGGCTGCGAGTGGTGATGCTGGAAGATCGAGTCCGCGCACACTCATTGCGGGCACTGCTTGGACTGCGCTCCACAAGACCTCTGTCACGAACGGCATCACAGGGTGCATGATGCGCAGGATGCCATCCATCATGCTGCGCAACACCGCCTGTTGCACGGGGTCACTCTTCACAGTCGGCTTGATCGCTTCGAGATACCAATCGCAGAAGTCCCGCCAGACGAATTCGTAGAGCGCTTCGGCGATGGGATTGAACTGGTACTGCGCGAGCGACTCGTCGATTCGCTGAACAGTCAGCGTGAATCGCGCGAGAATCCAGCGATCTGCGAGCGAGACCGCGGCAACATCAGTTGCAGGTGTCGTTGCGCTGCCGAGTTGCGCGAGGGCGAACCGCGATGCGTTCCACAACTTGGTCGCGAAATTGCGACCGATGTCAAAGCGCGCCGAAGTGTTGCGCGCAAGGGGCATCTCTGCCGTCGGAACCGCTGCGCCTGTTGACGCACCAAACGCGGTCACCATCTTGCGTGCAGGATCATTCGGGCACGCTTGAATCGGCGCTGCGACGATCTGCCCCGAGTCGGTTGTGATGGTCGTCGGAGCGAATGTCTCGTTCGTAAATGGGCAGAGCACATCGACTGGCAACCTGACGTCTTGCGTCGCGGTGCAGATCTGCGTCAACACGAAACGCATCGCGTCGCACCCGTGTGTCGCGATGATGTCACGCGGATCCACGCCGTTTCCGAGAGACTTCGACATTTTTTGACCGAAGCCGTCTTGCACCACACAGTGAATGAAGACATGGCGAAATGGCAAACGGCCATTGAGAAAGTAGCGATTGAACATCACCATGCGACTCACCCAGAGCGTGATGATTTCGCGCGCGGTCGAAAGCACCGCACTGGGATTGAACGTGTCGAGCATGCCATCCATCGCGAAGCGCGACGGATTTGGCCAGCCGAGTGTGCTCAGTGGCCAGAGCGCGCTCGAAAACCACGTATCGAGCACGTCTGCATCTTGCGCGAATCCGCTCTCGGTCAACAGCGCAATGAGCGATGCGTCAAGCGCCTCTGGAATGCACACGAAGAGTTCGATGCGCCCGTCGGGAAGAGTGCGACGCATTTCAGCTGCGCCGCGCCCTGTCCACTGCCCTGCAGATGGCGCATCGGATGCGTCAAAGATGCGCGACCAGACTGGAATGCGATGCCCCCACCAGAGTTGCCGCGAAATGCACCAATCGCGGATGCCTTCGTGCCAATGCTGAAACGTCTTTGCATATCGCGACGGAAAGAATGTGAGTTCGCCATCGCCAACGCGCGCGCCGTCGGCGCTGGGCACTTGCGCGCCTTCAAACTGCGAAGCATTCATCGACCGCAACGCGCTCGCGCTGAGTCTTGGATCGGTCACGCGCACATACCACTGGTCTGAGAGGTACGGCTCGACGGGAACGTGACTGCGATAACTGTGGCCAACACCATGGCGATATGGCTTGACGCTCTCGAGCAGCCCCGCGTTCTTGAACCACGCGACAATCGCAGTGCGGGCATCCTCGCGCGAAAGCCCGACGAATTGCCGCGCCTCACTCGAGACGTCTGACCATCCATGACGATCGCTGATCGATGCATCTGGCGCGAGCACATTGATTGCTTCGAGCGCGTGGCGGCGTCCAATCTCCCAGTCGTTTGCATCGTGCGCGGGAGTGACCTTCAAGAATCCGGTTGCGAACTGCGCCTTTGCATCGGATGGGTCGCCTCCCATCGCAGCGGGCATCACGACATAGTCATCTTCGACAATCGGAATCACTCGGCCGACAATGGGCAATCGCACACGCTTGCCACGCAGTGCTGCGGCGCGCGGATCGCGCGGATTGATACCGACGGCGGTGTCACCGAGCATCGTCTCTGGACGGGTGGTCGCGACTGTGACGAAACCCGATCCATCTTCGAGCGGATAACGCAGATACCAGAAGAATCCATCGATCTCCTCCATCTCGACCTCGTCATCGGCGAGCGCCGTTTGCGAGACGGGATCCCAATTCACGATTCGTTTGCCGCGCTCGATGAGCCCATCTTGAAAGAGTCGAAAGAACGCTTCGCGCACGGCCGCAGTACAGACTGGGTCCATCGTGAATCGCGTGCGCGCTTCGTCGCACGATGCTCCCATGCTTCTCAACTGCGAGAGAATGACCGCTTCATATTCGTCCTTCCACTCTTGCACCTTCGCGACAAACGCTTCACGCGTGAAATCGGTGCGGCGCTTTCCTTGTGCTGCGAGACGCTTCTCGACGACTGATTGCGTGGCGATTCCTGCGTGGTCGGTGCCAGGAACCCACATCGCATTCATCCCGCGCATGCGGGCGACGCGAATGAGAATGTCCTGAAGTGTGTTGTTGAGCGCGTGGCCGAGATGCAGCGCAGCCGTCACATTCGGAGGCGGAATGAAAATCGCGTACGGCGCACCTTCACCCGTCGCCTGCGCGTGAAAGCATCCCGCGGTCTGCCAACGTGCAAGAATGGATGGCTCGTGCTCACTGGGCGAGTACGATTTCGCAAGCGTGATTTCACTCATATCGAACCAAGTCTACAGATCGATGATTGTGGCACGCGACGTTGCGATGGTGGTTGCGGCAGCGAGCGTGATCACATCACTTTCTGCCTGTGACGGGCGTACGTCCGATCCAACATTCGATACGAACGATCCCGCCGCGATGCGTGCGACGATGGAAGCGATCGAGACTTCGTTGCGCGGCGCCCGCGTTGATGAAGCCCTGCGCATCGCCACACGGTTGACCGAGGTCGCTCCAACAAATGGGGATGCGTTCGAGTTGCTCGCGCGGGCGCAACTGGCCCGTGCGACGTCGGCAACGATTCCAGAAGTTGTGCGCGATGCCCGTTGCGCGGCTGCGGCCGCATATTCAAAGGCTGTCGCTCTCGCACCCCCCCATGCACCGCCAAACGCGGGACTGCTCAATGCCGCGGGTGTCGCGGCTCAGTTTTCTGGCGATCCCAACACTGCAGTTGAGTTTTTCGTGCGTGCCGCTGCGGTCGATCCATCCAATCCGCAGCATCCACTCTTTGCAGGACTCGCTCTCTTGCAAGTTGGGCGCATCGACGATGCACGCAAGACGCTGCTTGTTGCCAAAGACCTTGATCCACACTCGCCGTGGCCGCTCGTTGCTCTCTCAGGACTTGCGCTGCAGAGCGGTGACGCGAGCGCGGCGCTGGAGCTCGCGCGTGAGGCGCGACAACTCGATGCGCGCAACGACGAACTGCGGGTTGCCGAGGCGAAGGCGCTGCGAAAGTTGGCGCGCCACGAGGAGGTGCTGACCTTGCTCTTGGCACTTCCAGAAGATGCCCGGCTCACCGAGGCGATCACATGGGAGATCGCAGCGGCGCACGAAGCGCTCGGCGACAAAGAGAGCGCGGCGCAGTCATGGGGAAAGTGGGCGGAGATTTCGGGCAGTGCCGAGGCGGCCGCTGATGCTGCCCGCCGCTGGAACGCTGCGGGTGATCCCGTGCAAGCGCAGAGTTGGATCGCCGTCGCGAAACAGCGCGGATGGCGAGGATCGAACTCGACCGCCGCGCAAACGCCGCAGTAGAGACTTGCACACTTTTTTGAATTCGTGCAATCGCGTGAGCGCGATCCGAAGCACGCTCACGTCGTCAACCAGCGACCACCGTCGAGGCGAATGATCACCCCCGTCACGAACGATGCCTCGAGCGCCAACCATGCCGCGCACTTCGCCGCCTCTTGCACAGTTCCCGCGCGCGCGAGCGGAGTGCGCGCGATGTACCGCGCCTGAAAATCCTTGTCGCTCCCATCTGGAAACGCGACCACCCCAGGCGCAATGCCGTTGACTCGAATGGACGGGGAGAGTTCAACGGCGAGCGCACCAACGAGTGCTGTCATCGCACCCTTCGACGCAAAATACCCGCAGTGATTGGGATAGATCCGCCCTTCGACGTGCATGTCCGTGAAACACACGACCGCACCTCCACTCGCAAGCGCGCTCGCAGCGAGTTGCGGGCAGAGCGCCTGCGTCAGCATCAGTGGCGCGAGCGCATTGACGCGAAAGTGCGAGAGCACCGATTCGTGTTCGATCTCTCCAACTGGCTGCGCGTCGTACTTTCCTGCGCAGTGCACGACGACGTCGAGCGGCTCACCCTCAAAACTCGCCGCAAGCCCCTCGACAGCCGCGACATCGTTCAGATCAGCCGCGCGCACATCAATGCGCACATCAGCGTGTCCCGCCGCGACTGCACTCGCTCTCACCGCATCGACCGCTGCACGCGCCCGCGCATCGTCTGTTCGCACGGCGAGCACCACGTCATGGCCGCGCGCGGCAAACTCGATCGCGGTGGCGAGCCCAACTCGAGCTGCCGCACCCGTAACAAGGGTGCGCGGACGCCGCGACTCAGCCCCGCGATTCATGGACCCCTCCTCGAACCCTCGTCGTTGTCGTCTTGGCCGTCATAGCCGTCATGGCCGTCCTTGCCGTCATTTGCATAACCGCCATGCTGCGACTCCAACTCAGCTGCGGTTGGCGCCTGCGCGCGGTCGCCTGCTTGCGCCCAACCCTCGCGGCGCGCTCGGCGATCGATTGGTTTGCGTCGACCTGACATCCGTTTGACGATACGCCGAAGCGTGCCGAGCGCGAAGAATGCGACGGGAACTGCCAACAGAAGCACAAGCAGCGCCAGCACAAGACTGACGCCAAGCACCTGCTGCGAATCGGCTGGTGATTCCACCAATCTCATCGCCGCAGTATTACCATCGCGAGACACGCGTGCGCGACGACAATCATCCATCCACCAGCTCGCACGACGCACATGAACCGCACCGCGAGTCGCGTGCTGTGAGGCGCAAGTTCACAATTGCCATCATCGCGGCGCTCGGCGTCTGTGCAATTGCGGCCCTGCTTGCGACTCACTCGAAGATCATCGGCGCTTTTCTGGCCATGCGACTGGGACAAACCGCAGGGGGCAACGTCACAATCGAGTCGTTCGCGTGGAATGATTGGGACAGCGCAACCATGACGGGATTGACCCTCTGCGCTCCAGACTGGGAGGGCGCGGGCAGCACCATCGCGCGCATTGAACGCGTCGATGTTGACTTCGACCTCTTGTCGCTCGTCTGGGGGCAGACGAGACTGCGCGATCTCTCGGTGAGTGGCGTCCATGTCACGCTGGTCGAAGACCTACACCATGGAAGCCTCTACAACTTTCAGAAACTCACCCGACTCACCTCGGCATCGGCCGACTCGGGCAGTGCCGTGGTTGTTGAGCGCGCGACGCTCTCTTCAGTGACCGTCTCGTTTCAGCAACTTCGCAGCGGAGTCACGCGCGAAACATCATCATTCGAAGCCACTGCGATGCTCGAGCCATCTCCAGATGATGCTGGTCGATCGCTCTTCGACGTTCGTGTGCCCAAAGAGTCAATCCATGCGAGCGGATGGTGGGATCAAAGGTCGTTGGCGTTCGATGTCTCAGTCGAAGGACTTTCAGTCGGCGACCGGCTCGCGCTCGTCTTGCCCCGCACACTGCGCGCGCTCGCGACCCAGATCGATGCGCAAGGACTCGTCACGCGCGCACAACTGAGCAACGAACCTGGTCTCCCGTTGCACGGAGTGATTGAGCTGCAAGATGTTCGAGCGACGCTGCCAACCGACGGGTTCGACGATTGGGTGCGCTACGAACGCGGCGACATCAAACCCGCAATGGGCTATCCACAAGTGAAGTTGCGCACTGGCAAGATCGAACTCACAGGATCGCAAATCGAATTCAAAGATCTCGACTTCGAACTCGTCAACACATCGCGCGATGATCGTGTTGCAAATTTGCCAGTTCGGGCCTCGCTGCGTTTGAGTTTCGCATCGATGGTGCGCGACGACTTTCAATGGGAGGACCGCGCCAAGTGGGGCCGTCAAGTGCGCGACTTTGCAGAGTTCGACCTGCGCGTGATGGTCCCCCACTTTTCCCTGGGAAAGTCAGCGCTCGAATCGGCCATCGAAGTGCCCCGCGCCGCCGCCGAATTCATGCGCAGCTTCGGCGTCACCGAATTGATGTTCGATCTGGGATTGACGCTCGCGCGACAGGCGCCAACTCTTCGGACGGATGGCACACTGCTAGCGAGCCCGCTCGAAAGTTCTGCGACGCTCGTCATCACCGATGGCGAGGGAGCATTTGAAGAGTTTCCTTATCCCCTGCACCACGTGCAAGCGACCGTTCGTTTCTCTGGCATGAACGCCGAGATTTCAGACTTGCGGGCGCTGAGTCCAGGTGGCGACAACGTCATGGTGCACGGCACCATCACCAACATGGGACCCGCTGCCGGAGTCGACCTCACGCTCTCGACGGGTGGCGGTCCGATCAACGATGCGCTGATCAACAGTTTTCCAGACGACGAACGCAGCCTGATCGCCTCATTGTTCTGGAAGGAGGGCTTCGCGTCCCTGCAAGCCGGTGGCGTGCTCTTCGACGCAGCGCAGGTTGCAGACGCGACCGATCAACTTCCTCTCTGCGACAGCCAGTTGCGCGCACTCACGACCGATGACAACGCCGACCCAACTGAAATCGCGCAAGTCGCAGCGCGCGCCGGGCGATTGCGCCGCATCATCGACCAGGGATCCTTTACACCGGGTGGCCATGTCGCCTTCACGCTCAACCTCGCGCGCGCTGAGCGCACCGACGCAGAGGTCATCGTCACCGGCAACATTCGCATCTTGGATGCTGACATTCTTCCCACAACATTCCCCTATCCCATTCGCGCAACGGGCGGCGAGCTCGTAATCCACCCTGATCGAATCGAGTTCGCAAAGGGAATTCCCTTCCACACAATGAGCGGAGCCCAAGGCACATTCGACGGCACCATCGACTTGGTCGGTGAAAGTGGGCCCACTTCGTTCCAGCCGCATCTCGCATTCGCCCTCGCAGGCGAACCACTCTCGCCGCTCTTCGTCATGGCGATTCCTCCGGCGCCTGGAGAAGTCGTCGAAGGCTGGCCAGGCAGAACGCTCTCAGCCGGAGGAAAGTTCATCTCGCAGTTCGACATTCATGGAGATGTTTCACTTGAAGGCACGATTGGGTCGGCCGCGAACGGGCGCCTCGATGTCGCCTGCGAGCTTCAACTCGAGCATGGGTCGGTCCACCCGCGCGTCCAGAGCACTGACATGCTCTTCGCGAGTGGACTCGGTTGGCCCGTTGGATTCGGCCTCGACGATTGTTCGGGAAGTTTTCGACTCGACGAACACTCAATCACTGTCAACCGTTTCACAGGATCGCGCCGCGACGGACGCATTGAAGCGCATGGCACCGCGGCACTCAATGGCTCGACTGCCGACATCGCCATCGCACTGCGCAATATCGACCTTGCGGACTACGCGATCAACCTGCTTCCGCACGATGAGCGTGCACGCGCCGAAGAACTCTGGACGCGCTACCAACCACACGGCCGCTTTGATGCGGACATCCTGCTGGCGACTCCGGCCGATGGCGGCGCCATTGACGCGACGCTCACGGTCACCCCAGAGTCATTTGGCGTCACGCTCGCGCAGGGTCCCGTCGATGTGCACTTCGTCTCTGGATCGCTGCAAGTACGGGGCGATCGAGTCACCTGTCAGTCGCTCGCGGGCACGATTGGCGCGACAGGTGGCACGCATGCTGAACTCTGCTTGGACGGCCATTATGGTGGCGCTGAGGGTGCGCTCGACTTTGTTGGAAGCGTGCGCAACGGCTTGATTCACGGACCAGTGGTGCACGAAATCGCGACTGTGCTCGACGCTGGCGGCGCGACATCGTTTCTCAATCAGTTCGCTCCCCAAGGGGTGTATGACGCAGATTTCTCATATGCGAAGGCACTCGGCGCGACACACGGCGCATTCGAAATCGATGCGTGGATTCAAGAACTCTCGCTTGGCGATTCACACGCGAGGCTCGACCTCGCGTTTGACTCTCCCGCGCACATCCACGCGCGCAGCGAACTGCTCGAGATCGTTCCCTGCCGCGCGACATTCGTGGGAGGTTCGCTTGAAGCGTGCGGTTGGCTCTCGACCGATTCTGACAACTTCATCCAAGCGGGTGACTTTCAAGTTGACCTCGAAGCAATTGGCACTGGCGCGCATGTCATCGCAGCGCTTCCGACCGTTGGGCGAACGCCGCTGACAGCGATTGGATTCACTTGCAACGACATCTTGCGCGCCACGACCAATGTGCGCCTGTCGCGCCACAACGACTCGCTGCATAGTGATGTCTCGGCCGAGATCGCACTTCTAGATGCGGGCATCAGCGCGGGGGTTGGTGTCTCGAAGATGCAAGCAGAAGTGCGCCTGAACATCGCATCAAACGCGAGTGGCACCGCGCTTGTTGCGCAAGTCGATCACGGGTCATTCCGCCTCGCCGATCGTCTGATTACCGATGCATCCGCCACGATTCGCCTCGCGCAAGGCGATTCGGCGCTGCACCTTGAAGAGTTCTCCGGCGTCATGCAAAGTGGGAAGGTTGCAGCGACTGCACGCGTCGACCTCGGCGAGCCATACGGATACGAGACGGATTTTGCGCTCACCGGAGTTCCGCTGGGCGCGATTACTCGCCCCGCCGATGGAGTTGACCCTTCCACTCCGACTCCGCCGAACGAACTTGGGCTCGTCGATGGGCGAATAGGAATCGGCGGTCAGTTCACCGGAACGACCAATCGTCGAGGACGTGGCGCAGCGACCATCCGACAAGCTGAACTCGCACGATTGCCAATCGCACTCGCACTCTTGCAAGTGACACAGCTCAGCCTCGCATTCAATTCGGTCGTCGAACGCGGCGACTTCGAGTTCACGATCGATCAAGACCTGTTGAATTTTCAGAAGTTCAACCTGAGTTGTACAGATGTCATTCTGGATGGCGAAGGATGGCTCAACATCGAGAGCACAGACCTCGCACTGCGACTGCGCAATCGCGGTACCGTTCCGATTGTGAGTGACATTCTCGGCGGTGTGTCGAATCAACTTTTTCAACTCGATGTGCGCGGCACGCTGCGCGAGCCCGTGGGATCGATCGCGCCACTTCCTGCACTGCTGCACGCTCCATCGCTCCCCGCGACACCAACGATCGACGTCGCGCAGCCACTCGCGCGAGCCCTGCCATGAAACGCAAGCCGGGTTCATCTCACTCGCCCCCGCACTCTCCCCAGATTCGCGCCGCGATTGATGGCATCGTCGCTCTGGTTCAGCCCGAGAATCTCACCGACTCTGAACTCGCGAAGCGAAGGATTCTGATTTCAGAAATGGTGGCGACGGCGCTGAGCCTGTACGGCGATGAATTGACGACGGGCGAATTGCGCCTTGTTCGCCAGGCATTTCGAGAGATGCGCGCAGGCTTCACGATGTTCAATCGCTTTCGCACGCTGCGCAAGATCGCTGTCTTTGGGAGCGCGCGAACACCGCGCACACACCCCGACTATCTCGCGGCGTTTGAGTTTTCTCGCGTGCTCGCCGAGCGCGGCTGGATGACAATCACGGGTGCGGGTCCTGGAATCATGCAAGCAGGCATCGAAGGGCCAACTCCAGAGCAAGCGTTTGGACTCTCGATTCGGCTTCCGTTTGAAGACAAACCGAATCCTGTGATTGCGAATGACCCAAAGTTGTTGACCTTTCGATACTTCTTCACTCGAAAGTTGGCGTTCATGGGAAACGCAGACGCCGTCGCCGCCTTCCCTGGTGGCTTTGGAACGCAAGACGAGATTTTCGAAGCACTCACACTCGTGCAGACCGGACGCAATGCGATCGTTCCAATCGTGCTCGTCGAAGGCCACGATTCACAGGGCGCTCCTCTTGGGTACTGGAAGAAGTGGGAGACCTTTGTGCGCTCTGCGATGCACGAGACGGGATGGATCAGCCCTGAGGATGAGAGCCTCTACACCATTGCAGAATCCCCTGCCCACGCGGTCGAAGTCGTGACTCGGTTCTATCGACGCTATCAGTCGAGTCGCTACGTCAATGACCACTTGGTCATTCGACTCGATGCACCACTGAGCGCGAGCGCATGTGCAGAGTTTGACCATGAATTCGCCGCGATTCTCGCCTCTGGCGTCTTCTCGCAAGGGACAGAGTTTGAAGGCGATGATGCGGCCGCAGGAACGCCCCGCCTCTGGTTTCGCCACAACAGAAAACACTTCGGACTCGTGCGCCGACTCATCGATCGGATTAATGAGCAATGATTCGACGCGCGTGCGTGATCTTCGCATCATTGGGATTCGCCGTGCTCGCTGGATGCACCCCCACCGCCATCGACGACCCAACCCTCAGCGCGAGTCAGCCTGACTCGGCAACTCAGTCCACGACACCATCGTCAACACCGTCGCCACCCCCACCCACTCCCCCTGAGCGTCCCGAGCGCGATCCAATCACGACCGACGGCGCCGCAGACGAGACGAGCAGCAATTCTCCACTCATGCGTGTCACGCTTCCCATCGACGACGGCCGCAGCGACGGCATCGCCGTCGTGCGCTGGCAAGTCTTCGACAACCCAACGGTCATCGCAACGTTTTTTCAAGAGCACCCCCCGACCGCGATTGACCAAGCAAAACTCAAACAGCTTGCGAGCAACGGGCTGCTCGTTGCACAAGTGAAACTCGATGCGATTCCAGAAGCGCTCGCGCAACTCGGAGGAACCTACGCAAACATTCGCGCGTGGCTTGGGCAAGCGACCGACTGGCATCAGCTCACTTCACTGCCGATTCGCGGATCGCTCGCAACCGTTGTCAATGGATCGAGCCGACGTCTCAGTGATGGATCGCTGCAACTTCTTTTGCGCGGTTGGACCGTGCCTCTCGAGTCTGGGGCAGTGTCAGACATCGAGATTCTCCCCGTGTTTTCACCAGGTGGTCGCGTTCCTGGTGCGCGGGCCACGGTGCGTGAACCAATTCCTTCGGCGGGTCTCTTCGCATCACTCGAGCGCGGGGATGCACTGATCCTCACTGGGATGGCACCCAAGAGCGCGCGCGCAACGAGCACGCATGGTCCGAGCGCCGGCCCCCCTGTCGCACCACCGCGCACGCTCGGCGAGTTGTTGCTCACGCAGGTCACGGATGAGTCGCAACCGATTCCGCAGCGACCGCTCGTGCTGATCATCCCACTGCTGCCAGCGCATCACTTTCCAATCGAAGCGCCGTAGACTCACCCGCCAAGCGAGCCACCGTGACCCTTTCGACTCCACCATTTTCAACCGATGATTCACGGCCCACGCGCCACCGCAGGCGCATGCTGGGACTTTCTGTGATTCCAACGCTCCTGACTCTTGCCAACCTCATCTGCGGCTTCGCAGCGATTCACTACGCGAGCAAACCCATCGGCCCAAGCAACATCATGGGATGGAGCACGCTCACGATTGCGGGCGCGCTGGTCTTTCTTGGAATGCTGTTCGATGGGCTCGACGGTTTCGCCGCGCGGCTGACACGCTCAGCGAGCGAACTGGGCGCGCAGCTCGATTCGATGGCCGACATGGTGACCTTCGGAGTCGCCCCAGCATTCATGGTGCTGCGACTCGTGAGTTACTACTACGGCGGACCCGAGCATTACACCGGAATTCTCGGCCCAGACGCAGATAGCGCCTACGGAAAGATCATCTGGGGAGCCGCCGCGTTTTACATCTGTTGCACTGCACTGCGCCTCGCGCGATTCAACGCTGAGACGACAAGCGTCGACGAGGTCGACCACCGATATTTTCGTGGACTGCCATCGCCTGGTGCGGGCGGCACAGTTGCGAGCCTCACACTCTTGCATCAACACCTGACGGTCGTGCGTTTTCACGAGGCACCACCAGACGGGTTTGAACGGACGTCTGCGCTGCTGCTTCCACTCGTCACTTTGCTCGTCTCTGCCGCGATGATCTCGCGCGTGCGGTACGCGCACATTGTCAATCGCTACTTACGCTCGAGTCAGTCGTTCGCATTCGTTGCGTGGATGATGTTGCCCATCGTCTTTGCGGTGTGGTGGTTTCAGGTCGCCCTCGCGGTGTGCTTCACCCTCTACGCAATCTCGGGCCCTGTGCAATCGCTCGCGCGCCTGCTGCGCCGCACCAGCAAAGTGAACTCATGACAACTGCGCCACTGTCCGCACGCCTTCCTGATCGGTTCGGAGTGTTTGGTGGGCGGTACGTTCCCGAGACTCTCGTTGGCGCACTTGATGAACTTGAACGCGCATACATCGCCGCGCGCGCCGACGCAGCATTTCAAAGTGAACTCGACTCGCTGCTCGAACACTTTGTCGGCCGCGCGACACCGCTCACACGCGCCGATCGTCTCACGAAGTTTGCGGGTGGGGCACAAATCGCGCTCAAACGCGAGGATTTGGCGCACACTGGAGCGCACAAGATCAACAACACGATGGGGCAAGGATTGCTCGCTCGGCGCATGAACAAGAAGCGCGTCATCGCCGAAACTGGCGCTGGACAGCACGGCGTTGCGACGGCGACCGCATGCGCGCACTTTGGAATCCCGTGTGAGGTCTACATGGGGTCTGAAGATGTGCGCCGCCAATCACTCAATGTCTTCCGAATGAAATTGCTGGGCGCGCGCGTGATCGAAGTGACTTCAGGATCGCGCACACTCAAAGATGCGACCAACGAAGCGATGCGCGATTGGATGGGTTCGGTCGGCGACACCCATTACATCTTGGGAAGCGTTGTCGGTCCGCACCCCTTTCCGACGATCGTGCGCGACTTTCAGAGCGTGATCGGACGCGAGTGCCGAGCGCAATCGTTGGCGCAGTTTGGAGTGCTGCCCGATGTCATCGTCGCATGCGTCGGCGGTGGCTCGAATGCCGCAGGAATCTTCGCCCCCTTCATCAATGACCGCACAGTCAAACTTGTTGGCGTCGAAGCGGGCGGACGCGGCCCTGCTGCTGGCGATCACGCGGCACCCCTTTCGCTGGGTGCCCCTGGTGTCTTACATGGCGCGTACTCGTACGTCTTGCAGAACGCAGATGGACAGACCGCTGATGTGCATTCGTGCAGCGCGGGACTCGACTATCCAGGAGTCGGCCCAGAACACTCATATTGGCGCGATGCGGGGCGCGTGCAGTATTGCGCCGTCACCGACGCGCAGGCACTCGAAGGCTTTCAGTTGCTCGCGCAACAAGAGGGCATCATTCCCGCGCTTGAAACGTCGCACGCAGTTTGGCGCGCCGTTGAAATCGCCCGCACACTTCCGAGCACTTCGCTCGTCGTGATCAATGTCTCTGGCCGCGGCGACAAAGATGTCAACGAGGCGATGCGCTTGCTGGCGCAGGCTTGACCGGCGCTGGCTTCACTGGATCGGCATCCTTTGGAATGAACTCGATGGCGATTGGATAGTGATCGCTCGCGTAGCCCGAAGGCGGCGCATCAGTCTTCCAGTCATACGCATCGCCAGGATGCAGTGTCGACATGATGAAGAATGATCCTGGAACAACTTCTGCTGCGAATCCCGACGAACACATGATGTAGTCGATCGGCCGTCCCGATTCGTGGGTTGTGTATTTCTCGCGCAGCGCGTCGCGTTGTGCGTCTGGAAGTGAACGATCCTTCTCTTTCACCTTGTCCGCCTCGGGGCGCGAGTCGTATCCATTCACCAATCCGGCAGACTTGTAGAGCTTGAGCACATCTGAACTCGGGGTCGAGTTGAAATCGCCCAGCAGCACGAGATTGCGCGCAGGGTTCTTCGCGAGATCTGCCTGAATCAACTCGACAATCTTCGCCGCTTCTGCTCCGCGATGGTCTTCGAATGCCTTGCCACCCGCCTTGTGATGAATTGCGTAGATCGTCAACTCATATCCGCCTGGAAACTCGACATCGACTGCGAGTGGACTGCGCTGAAACTTTGTTGGATCGTTGGGAGTTGAACTGCCTGAACCTGCAGCACCCTCCTCTTTCGCTGCCGCTGGCGGTGATTCGGATGACGTGAGTTTGGCATCCAGAAACACACGCGCATTCTTGAGTGGAAACCGCGATATCACCGACTGCTCAACGCCTCGGTAATACCCCGCGTCGAGGCTCTCGACGAACTTGTAATCCATGTCCTTCAGGTAGGTGTCACGAAACCACAGAAGCGCCTCTTTCGACTCGATTTCTTCGAGCACCAGCACATCTGCGTCGAGCGCGTGAATCGCCTTCGCGAGCGCCTTGGCACGATCGTCCGTGACGCGCAATTTCTCTTCTTCCCACTTGTTGTCGAGCGTTGCATCGTCCACATGGTCGAAGAGGTTCTGCAAGTTGTACGCAGCGAGCCGAATCGCGCGACTCTTCTTTGGAGGCTGCTCGATGCCGAATCGCAGACCAGGGCCGCGCTTTGGCTTCGCAGCCTTCTGCGCTGGCGAGGTCTTCGTTTCACCTTGCGCAGACGCTGGGGCGCTCGACACCGTCGACTGCGCGGCCGCGAGAGAGAATGCAACCGACAGAGCGGCTGCGGTGAGTGACAATCGCTTGAGTGTGAACATGAACTGATAGTAACGGCATGCGCCACGCTGCTCGCGCGCTGCCCCCTACCATCGAACAATGCCCTCTTGGTCGAGTCGAAAGCGCTACGCGCAATACCAAACCGACTCCGCACTGCGGCGCAGCAAGAGCCGCACCGAGAAGACGCTCGTCACACGCCACGGCACCGAAGTCAGCGCGCGACGGTCGCGCTCGATTGTGCTTCTCTTGAAGGCGTTCGCGCGGTTCGTGCGCACCGACACGCGTGCGGTTGTCACCGCGCTCTTGTGCGCATCAGTCGCCGCGACACTCGAGTTGTTGCCGCCCGCAGCGACCAAGATTGCCATTGACAATGTCTTCTCGGGCCTTCCGCTTCCTGAGCGTGTGACCCGGTGGCTTCCCCTTTCCACTGCGACACTCAGTTCACCAAGCGGCCTGTTGATGGCGCTTGCGATTGGAATCGTCACTCTCTCATGTGTCGCCGTCATGTTTGGCCTCTTTGGACGGTGGCTCGCCACGCGCACAGTCAAACGTGTGCAGAATCGCGTGCGACGACTCGTCTTTTCACAGGCGATGCGATTGCCACTCGCGCGCATCCAGTCGATGCGCACAGGAGGCTTCGTTGCGACATTGCGCGAAGATGCGGGTGGAGTCGGAGACCTCGTCTTCAGCATGCTCTACAACCCGTGGCGGGCAGTCATCCAATTGCTCGGCAGTCTCGCGGTGCTTGCGGCAACCGATTGGCGATTGCTGATCGGTGCACTGCTGCTGCTTCCGGTCATCGTGGTCACTCATCGCACATGGATCGGACGCATTCGTCCGATGTACCGCGACATCAAAGTCACCCGCGATTCGATTGATGCCCATGCAACCGAAGTTTTTGGTGGCATGCGCGTCGTGCGTGGTTTCGCACGTGCGCGCACAGAGGCGCTGCGATACACCGAAGGCACGCACCTCATGTCGCGCCAAGAATTGCTCGTCTGGTGGTGGTCGCGCGGGATCGATCTTGCATGGGCGCTCTTCATTCCAATCGCTTCGGCAGCGCTGCTCTGGTATGGAGGCACGCAAGTTCTGCGCGGAACACTGACGCCAGGCGATCTCGTGCTCTTTCTGACCTATGTGATGATGTTGTTGATTCCCATTCAAGTGCTCGCGTCGAGCGCGACTGCGTTCCAAACAAATCTTGCCGGACTCGACCGCATTCTTGACCTCTTGAATGAGCCGCGCGAGATGCCTGATCGCCCTAGCGCAGTGCGACTCGAAAAGAGCGCCATCCACGGCGACATTTGTTTGCGCGATGTCTGCTACCGCTATCCAGGCGCTGCACGCGATGTCTTGCACAACATTTCGCTGACCGCTCGCGCTGGTCAGACGATTGCGCTCGTGGGTCCGTCTGGAAGTGGAAAGACAACACTCTGCAATCTCATCGCGCGCTTCTTCGATGCGACTTCTGGATCGATCGAAATGGATGGCCGCAACCTGCGCGACATCACACTCGACTCATGGCGATGTGGACTCGGAATCGTCGAGCAAGATGTCTTTCTCTTCGATGGAACCATCGCCGACAACATTCGTTACGGCGACCGCGATGCCTCAGACGCAAGTGTGCGCCGCGCCGCTGACCTTGCCAATGCGAGCGAATTCATCGATCAACTTCCGACGGCTCTTGAGACACATATCGGCGAGCGTGGAGTGCGCCTCTCGGGTGGCCAACGACAACGGCTTGCCATTGCACGCGCGCTTCTCGCTGATCCGCGCATTCTGATTCTTGACGAGGCCACCAGCAGCCTTGACTCGCAGAGCGAACGGCTGATTCAGTCCGCGCTCCTGACACTTGTGAAGGATCGCACAACCTTCGTCATCGCACACCGCCTGAGCACCATTCAACACGCAGACCTCATTCTCGTACTCGAGCAGGGATCGATCACCGCCGCTGGAACACACGTCGACTTGATGGAGTCGAGCGAGAAGTATCGCCAGATGGTGTTGATGCAGACGGCGATCCCCACGCCTGTTGTGGCGCACTGAATTCTCGGCGAACCCTATCCTCGCCGCCATGACGATGACGTACGGCCAATACCTGCGCGTTCCACAACTGCTCGACCTGCAACATCCACTCTCGGGTGGCAAAGATCACGACGAGACGCTCTTCATCATTATTCATCAGGTCTACGAACTCTGGTTCAAGCAGCAGATTCACGAGGCGCGTTTTCTGCAACGAGCGCTCGAATCTGGCGACGACCCCACCGCACTCTCGACACTCAAGCGCATGCTGACGATTCTCAAGACCATGGTTGGGCAGATCGATGTGCTCGAGACGATGAGTCCCGTTTCGTTTCTCTCGTTTCGTTCGTTGCTCTCGAATGCGAGCGGCTTTCAGTCGGCACAGTTTCGCATCTTTGAGTTCATCCTTGGCAACCGCAAGGCGGCGGCGCTTGAGCGCTATCCCGAAGGAAGCGCTGAGCGGATCGCACTCGCGCAGGGACTCACCGAATTCACTCTTTGGCAGTCCTTTCTGCGCCGCCTCGCGAGCGGCGGTCATGCAGTTCCGGCTGCGCTGCTCGCGGCGCCATTGCAAGCGCTTCCTGAGAGCGACCCGCAGTTGCAAGAGACTCTTCTCGACATCTATCACAACCATCCGAGCGATCGCATGCTCTGTGAACTGCTCGTTGACCTCGACGAGGGAATTCAAGAGTGGAGATACCGCCACGTCAAGATGGTTGAGCGCACCATCGGCGCGCGCATGGGAACCGGCGGATCGCCCGGCGCGGCCTACTTGCGCGCAACGCTGTTCACCCCACTGTTCACTGACCTGTGGTCGATTCGCGACCGCATCTAGTCAACGCTGAGATTGCGTCGGCGCGGCAGAATCTCTGCTCGCGCGAGTTCCCGAGCCGAGCCAACAACGGTGACCTCCGCAGGTCAACGACCCTGGACTCAAACATGCTGCGCCTCGCCTACGAAGACTCCGGCTCGGCTTGCAAACTCGCCAGGGCCGTCGCCCTGCGGAGGAAATGCGCTTGCGTCCGCGCGGCGGAGTCTTCGCTCGCGCGAGTTCCCGAGCCGAGCAAGTCTGCGCAGCTCGGCGAGGGCT
>CAYHFW010000019.1:0-44519 GCA_964355975.1 uncultured Singulisphaera sp. | reverse complement strand
AGGGGAACCTGCGGCTGGATCACCTCCTTTCTAATGGAATATTATTAGACGCATCTGAAGAGCGATCTTCGGAGCGAATTCGTCAACGCAACCTCGTTCATCGATGGGGTCAAACCCAAAGATGAGAGTTGCATCGGTAACGATGCAGATTCGGCAATCCAACTGCTTTATTAAACCAGACGCTCTCCACAGGGCGTCTGGTTGTTTTTTTGCACTTTGTGTTTGACGCGATGAATGCGAGCGCTGGCTAGTGCCGCGGTATCGCTGCTGTTGTTCAACAGTTACTGGCAGGGGCCCCAGGCGGCGAGGAGAGTGCCGAGGTCGCTCGACGCGACGATTCCATCGTGGTTGATGTCGGCACGCGGATAGACACCGCCGTCGGTGCCCCATGCGCCGAGCATTGCGGCGAGATCGACCGAGTCGACGATTCCGTTTTCGATGACATCGCCGGGGCAGGGGTCAACCTCGCAGATGTCGGGAACGCTGTTCGTGTTCGTGTCGGTGAGCTGCCCGCTCAAGATCTGCCCGTAGTCGACGATGCCGTCGCTGTTGCAGTCGGCGGACCATTCGACAATCGATGGCCAGAGCCAATTGGGTGATGCCGACGCATCGTTCCACGAAATCCCGCCATGGAGCCAATTCTCTGCGCCCCCGTAGTTGTTTGGCTCAAGGGCAGCCCACGCGGTATACGCCCATGGTTCGCCAGTGACCCAGCGCCACCCGCCGTCTGGTTCGCTGAAATCTGGCGAAGTGGCTTCTTGCAATCCACCCATCCATGGTCCGGTTAGACCAGACGACGTGATGAGCGAACCTACGTAGGCATGCTCGTCTACGTCTGTCACCGTCACGAGGTGACCGCCTCGAGCGATTGCCGCGGTGTTGGCCGCCGACCAGACACTGGTGGCTGGAACGCACGCATACCAATGCCCATTGCCGCCATCTTCGACGCGCCACTGGACCGCTTGCTGTGCGCTGGCTGATTCGCAGATGAATGCGGCGGCGAGCGCAAGTGCCGCAGCGGATGTGGACGCAACGGTCGAAAGTGAGTTGGTGATCTTCATGTTGTTTTCTCCGGAGTAGGTATGTACAGATCCACCAACTGCAGAGGCATGTAGCAAAATCGCAGAGAAATTTGCGGAGCAGATGATTGCGCCGAGAATGACAGCGCCTGCAATCGCCCCCACGAATTGTCTCTTGCAGCGTCGGGCGCAGCCTTTGACGGCGCGCGCCTCGCGTCCGCCGAGCGCACCAAATGCGCGGCGAAGTTGCGGCGCGCCGAGCGCACTCACTCGGCGTCTCCAGTACTGAGAGCGATGAGTTCTGCGACGGCCTCGTCGAGGTCGCTCGTGCGCACCCCTTCGACGCGCAGAAGTTCGCGAATGTTGTCGCGCATCATCTCTGAGACGCGCCGCACCGCATTCGCCGACTGGCTACGCGTGATGTCCAACTGTGCGGCGATCGCGGCGTGTTCGACACCATCGACGACATGCAGGCGAAAGGCGTCGTAGTCGGCGGTGCGCTCACGCGTCTCGCACGCAGCGCGCGCGAGTTCGTGCGCTTCATTTGCGATTGCGAGTGCCCACGCGCGGTCGAACGCGCGCTCTGCGGTCGATCCAGGGGCGCTGAGTGGCGCGGTCGCGTGGTCGCTTTGCAATCGCGCGGCATCACGAAATCTGTCGCGGCGAAGTCCGCGGCAATGCAGCGAAATCGCGTTCATCAGCCAGCGGCGCAGCGTGATGCCGGTGACAGCCCACCGGCGCATCATCATCGGCGTCTCGAGCGTGCGCGCGAAGAAGGACGCGACAAGATCTGCAGGCTCGCCGAGATCGCGCAGTCCCGCGGCTCGCGTATAGGCACAAAGCGGCTCGTGGTAACGCGCCATCACGAACGCGCAGAGTTCGCGATGTGCGGCAGTCGCCGCGGCGGTGTCTGGCGTTTCCTCGATGGTCGTGAGATGCGCTTCGATCCATGTGCGATGGGTCGATGGGAAGAGGTCGACACGCCCAGCTCCGGAAGACATATGAAGAGGCTAGCTCTGAAACGAAGAAATGAGCCCTAGGCGGGCACATTCTTGTCAGAAAATGCCGTGCAGCCACGACAGGTCGCTCGATTGGGGTCATACTGAGAGCAATGCCAACAACGACGCCACTCCCAACATCAAGCCAAGCGCAAGCACAACGATCACGCATTGTGAACATTGCCGCTGTGGCTCTCGCCCTCGGCGTGGCAACTTCTGCCGCGCTCTCTCAGACCCTGACAACGGTGAGTGTTGCCACTGGGCTCACCAAGCCAATGCAGGTCGCATTCGCGGCGGGCGACGAGTCGCGCCTCTACGTGATCGAGCAACGGGGAATCGTGAAACTCATCAAGAACGGCGTCTTGCAAACGACCGCCTTCTTGAACATTGACTCAATCGTGCCCGAGCAGACATACAGCGGACTCTTAGGGATCGCCTTCCATCCCCAGTATGTGGCGAACGGTCGGTTCTTTGTTTATCACACAACTGGAACGACATCTGCGATCACGGTGTGGCTCGCCGAGTACACCCGCAGCGCAACGAACGCCGACATTGCTGATGCAACGAGTCGCCGCGTGATGTTCAAGTTGGCGACGCCATCAACGCAGGGATATCACTTGGGTGGTTCGCCGGTATTCGGCGCCGATGGTCTGATGTACCTGGCGCTTGGCGATGGTGGGTACACAGGCGATCCACAAGGTGGCACGCGCAGTCAGAGCCTGTCGTATCTGTGGGGCAAGGTGCTTCGCATTGATCTCGACAGTGATGACTTTCCAGCAGATGCCGACGCGAACTATCACATTCCTGCTGGAAATCCGTATGTTGGAGGCGCCGCTGGTGACGATGCGATTTTCGCACGCGGGCTGCGCAATCCATTTCGATGCTCGTTCGACCGCGCGACTGGCAAGTTGTGGATTGGCGATGTTGGTGGAACAGTGCGCGAAGAGATCGATGTGATGAATCCGCTGACTGATGCGGGCATGAACTATGGATGGAACTGCGTTGAAGGAATGCTTTGCACGTCGAACTCGAATTGCAGCTGCCCATCGTCGACTCTGACTGCTCCGATCTATGACTACACGCACTCGGTTGGACTGTGCATCACTGGAGGCAGCGTCTATCAAGGGTGTGCGATCCCGTCGCTTGTTGGTCAGTATCTCTACGGCGACTACCAGAACAACAAAGCGTGGAGGATGAACTTCGCGAGTGGTTCGCCTGTTGTCACGGACATCACGACGCAGCTTGCGCCTGTGAGCGGCATTGCGTGCATCGGTGAAGATGCGCGCGGCGAGTTGTATGTCGTGAATCACATCTCGGGAACTGTTCGCAAGATCACATCGAATCCGGCGCCCCCCGATGGCGATGGTGATGGCATCCCAAACAGTTGCGAGACGCGCATTGCCGACGTGGACAACAATGGCACTGTCAACGCGGCGGACCTCGCGTCGCTCTTGGCCGCTTGGAATGCACCAGGCGCGACCGACCTCAACGCCGATGGACGCACAGACGCTGTCGACATGTCGATGATGCTTGCCGACTGGGGTTGAGTTGGGGCTGAGTTAGGGGCAGGCGCCCCAACCCGCGAGCACCGAAGCGAGGTCGGATCCGTCGACGAGTCCATCGAAGTTAATGTCGCCCACGCCAGTTCCGTTCCAATTCGCGAGCAGCGACGAGAGGTCACTGCCATCGACAGTTTGGTCGCGGTTCAAGTCGGCGGGGCATTGCAGCGCTCCGTTGCAGTCTGGATAGAGAAAGACCTGCTCTGAATGTGAGAGCCCCACAGCATCGGTCGCTGTGAACACCACGTCGTAGAAGAATGTTTCGGTTGCGCATCCAAGTGGCGAAACGGTTGTGCTGGTCGAGCACGCCGGGTCGACGGGCTCGGGATGGATGTGCGTGTTGTGATGCAGACTCGTTTGCCACTTGCAGGTGATCTGCGCCGCGGAATGTTCGGCGTCAACGACGCTCGCGATGAGTGGAAAGATTGTGGTTTGATCGATGCGGTAGAGCTGTCCGTTTGAAAGACTTGTGATGTCAACAACTGGCGGAGAATTGTTTGGTGTGACGACGAGCGTCGTCGAGTCGCTCGCGCCTCCTGAGTCAGTGGCGGTGAGTGTGACTGTGAATCCGACAGGGGCGGCGTTCGGCGCGGTGAATGTGTGATTGACGATCGCCGTCGTCGCGTCGGCGGTGCCATCGCCGAATTGCCAGCGATAAGTGAGCGGGGAACTCTCTGGATCGGTCGATGTGGTCGCATTCAACTGAACGCTCAGCGGACTTGCGCCCCACTGCTGTGTCGACGTGATGCGAGCGGTTGGAGTTTGCGATCCACCAGGCAGCCAGCGATATCGAAAGAGGCCGCTACTGAGCCGCGGTGCATAGATCGCTTCATTGACGGGATCGGCGAAGACTCCCACGAGGTTGAGGAATCCATCATCAAAGGCGGCGACATCGACGACTCGATTTGCGGAATCGAATCTCACAGAACGAATCCAACTGCCGCCGAAGTCTGCGATGAACTGTCTGCCATGCCACGCCTCGGGCCATGAATCGAAATGCACTTGTGGCCCAGCCATCGCGCAGCTGCCACCAAACGGCGCGCCAGTTGCGCCGCCTGCGGTGCCGACGATGACACCAATCGATGCGCCGTTGGCCGAAAAACCCGGGGTGCGCGCGTTGGGGCCGTGCTGCCAATCAATCGCCGGTCGTGTGTGGGAGAACGTGCGAATCGACGCAGGCAGAGTCGGAACGCTTGACGCCTGCGAGAGCCACATGCAATCGATGTTGGGTCCGGACGATGGAGATGGGCGCATTCGGATCTTGCGCGATCCGGCTGTGAGCGTGACGTTCGCGGTGCTGCTCACGCGCCACGAACTCCACGCATCAGTGCTTGGAAACGACAGCACAGATTGCACGACGACTCCATCGACCAAGATTGTTTGCGGCCGATCGCCGGGGCCGATGTTCGCATAGCGGAACGCGATTTGATACGAGCCCGTTGTGGGCACGGTGATCGTCCACTCGATGTACGGAGTGGTGCCCGAGCCGATGTCGCGGTAGCCCGCGCCTGTGAATCCAGCGTCGGCAGAGACAATCGGTGCGTTGACGGCGGCCGCATCTTCAGCCTGTGCGACGGCGCATGGACGAAAGAACTGTGGCGCCGTCGAACTTGTCGATTGACGAAGCAAGTCTCGGAAGTACAGAAAGGGTTGCGTGCAGGACGCGCCCGCGTCTGGGTTTGGAACATCTTGGTTTGCAATGTTCGCCACGCTGTACGCAGACTGATGATCGATCCCTTCGAAGATCGGCCATCCAAGATTTTTTCCGGGGCCATCGATGACGGAGAGTTCTTCCCACGCGTTCCAACCAACATCGCCTGTCGTGATGATGCCAGGATTTGCGTCGGCCGGATCGTGGCTGCCAGTTTCAGGCCAAATCGCGCAGCGGTAGGGATTGCGAAGGCCCAGTGCAAAGACTCTGCTTCGTGGAGCGCGCGGCGCGGCGGCGTCGAAGAATGGATTGCTCGCGATGCCGTCGCCTGTGTCTGGATCGATGCGAAGAAGTTTTCCGCAGTGCGAGTCGATCAACTGTGAACGAAAGGCTCCGACATTTTCCTTCGGCTTGATGATCCCATCGGCGAGCGCTTGGTTGATGTAGCCATCTCCAACCTGACCACCAAGATCGACTTCGTTGTAACTCGCCGAGTCGCCCATCGAGATGAGCAGCGTTTGGTCTGCACCGAAAATGAGCGATCCGACTGAATGCGATTGGTGACAGATCGGAAGACCCGTTGTGATCGACTCGCCAAGCAGGATTGTGCGTGATGCAGTCACGGCCTTCGTGTAGTTCGTACTGACATCAAGCGTGTACCGCGTGACGCGGCCAATCGAAGCCGCGAAGTATTCATCAGTGTTTGGGTTGTAACCGCCCGTACCTGCATGGAGCAGATGATGTCGGTCGACGACATAGAGCAGGTAGATGTAGGGACGCGCAGGAAACTGCGGATCGACGACGAGGCCGAGAAGCCCAAAGTCGCGCCACGCGCCGACTTCATCGTGAATATCGAGCACGGGGTCGGCCAGTCGCACGCCGCTCGCGCTCATCATGAAAACGCGCCCGCCGCGCTCCCACGCGATGAGTCGACCGTCTGGAAGGGGAGTGGCGCCAACAACCTCGTTCCACGTTCCGCCAATTGAGTCGACGACGAATCCTGTTGGGGGGGTCGCGGTTGCCACAATTGACGAGAGCGCGACGCCTGCCAGCAGCGAGACGGCGCAGGTCGTGAGCGTAGAGAGCTGCCTCATGCGAAGATCAAACATACTCCTTCCAGAGTGATGCGCCAGTCTCTATCCTGACTTTATGAATCGACGAGCATTTCTTCAGGCTGTTCCAGCGGGGATCGCAGCAGCAGCGGTCGTTGAACAGTCTTGGGGTGCAAGTGCAACACAAGCAGAGAAGCCCTCGGTTGGATCGGACAGTGCACCGGGCTATCGGCACTCAGTTTGCCAGTGGTGCTATTCGTCGATGGACTTGGCCGAGTTGACGAGACACGCAACGTCGATGGGCATCGAGTCGATCGAGTTGTTGAGCGAGCCGCAGTGGAAGATTGTGCAGGAAAATGGACTGACCTGCGCTGTCGCGAACGGTCCAACATCGATTCCGACGGGATTGAATCGGATTGAAAATCACGACGCGATTGTGAAGAAGACCGAGGAATTGCTGCCCAAGATTCAGGCGGCGAAAATTCCAAACATGATTGTGTTTTCAGGTAATCGCGCAGGGCTCTCGGATGCTGATGGGCTCAAGAATTGCGCAATCGGGTTGAAGCGAATCGCACCGATGGCGCAAGCGGCGGGGGTGACGATTGTGATGGAACTTCTCAATAGCAAAGTCGATCACCGTGACTATCAGTGCGATCACACGGCATGGGGAGCAGAACTGGTGAAGCGCACTGAGAGCGATCACTTTCGTCTGCTCTACGACATCTATCACATGCAGGTGATGGAGGGCGATGTGATTCACACGATCAGTGACAACTTGTGGGCGATCGCGCACTTTCACACCGGAGGCGTGCCTGGCCGTGCTGAGATTGATCACACGCAAGAACTCAACTACCCCGCGATCTGTCGCGCGCTGAAAGACATGAATTACCGTGGATATCTCGCGCAAGAGTTCATTCCTCGCGGCGATCCGATGAAGTCGCTTGCTGCTGCGGTGAAGATCTGCACGGTGTAAGGAGGGCGGAATAGAAAGGCAAAACTTCGATATCGCGAAGTGTTTTCTTGCATTCGCGCGAGGTCGGGGTAGGTTGCGGATGGAGGGAGACGCGCACCGAAAATCAACGGGCGTTCGGGCGGGCTCCTTCGTGGGGTAGTCCTCCCGACGCCTTTTTGTTTTTGGGGCAGGACGCGCTCAGTCGAATCCTTGAACTGTTCCTACACCGCCGCGCGCGTAGGGGTCCCAGTCGCCAACGAATGCGCCGCTGCCATATGCGACATTGTCAGGTGATGGGATGTAGCCCGAGACTCCGTTTGGAATGTAGAAGTTCGTGCTGCCACCGACGTTCATGTTCCCGATGTTTCCCATATTGCCACCGACTGGTCCGCCGATGTTGCCGGTGTACAGATGCCACGATGTGTTCTGCGACATCGTGATCGGCGCGATGTATGTGTTGGGGGCGTAGCCAGGTGGAACTGTTGTGGGGGCAGGTGGTGGTGACGTGTCAGTAGGAGCGCTTGCATTCGTCGGCTTCGGTTGCGGCGCACCGTAATAGTGATAGTGAATGGTTGGGTTTCCGATCGCAGCTTGCTCGAGCGCGGTGGCGCTGAGTTCTCCACCAGTTTGATTGAAGCCGATGCCAGCGGGCAGCGCATTCTCATCGATCTGCCTGGGAGGTCCGTCGAATGATGTGGTTGAGTCCTGCGCGCTTGTGTTTGATGATGTGAGGCAGAGCACGAGTGTGCTCGAAGTGAAGATGGCGAGTACGGTGCGAGCGGCGGTCATCATGATCACAAGGGTATGCTTCGAAGCCCGTTCGAACGCTTCAGTTGTCGAGAGTTTTTTTGGAGAAGAGATGTCAACGACTACCACGCCGCTTCCACCATCCACAGTGCTTCAAGACGCTCCAGTGAGCGGAGTGCCTGGGGATATCGCACGCATCGATGCGCTCTGCATCAACACGATTCGCACGCTCGCAATGGATGCGGTGCAGGCGGCGAAGTCGGGGCATCCTGGAACTCCGATGGCCCTTGCGCCAGTCGCCTACACGCTGTGGCAAGACGTGCTGAGGTTTGATCCAGCCAATCCGCTTTGCCCGGGTCGTGACCGATTCGTGTTGAGCAACGGACACTCGTCGATGCTGCTCTATTCGCTGCTCTATCTGACAAAGACGCAGGCGGTCACCGCGGATTACAAGCCGACGGGCAACGTGAGCGTCACACTCGACGACATCAAGGGCTTTCGACAACTGAACACGCGCTGTCCAGGGCATCCTGAATATCACTGGACGAGCGGAATTGAAACGACGACGGGTCCACTCGGACAAGGGCTCGCGACGAGCGTCGGAATGGCGATGGCCGAGCGATGGCTCGCGGCGCATTACAACCGACCTGGATTTGATCTCTTCAGTTACCGCGTCTGGTCGATTTGTGGCGACGGCTGCATGATGGAGGGCATCTCGGGAGAAGCCGCGAGTCTCGCGGGCCATCTGAAGTTGTCAAATCTCTGCTGGATTTATGACAACAACCACATCACGATCGAAGGGCACACATCGCTCGCATACAACGATGATGTTGGCACGCGATTCTTGGGCTATGGATGGAATGTCCTGCGTGTTTCGGATGCGAACGATGTCGATCTCTTGCGCCGCGCCTACGCAGCCGCTGCGGCGACGAGTGATCGTCCGACGTTGATCATTGTGGACAGCAAGATCGGGTGGGGGGCTCCGACGAAAGAGGACACGAGTTCGGCTCACGGCGAACCACTTGGTGATGCAGAGATCGCCGGCACCAAGAAGTTCTATCGTTGGCCCGAGCAGCCGAAGTTCTTTGTGCCAGATGGAGTGATGGATCGATTCGCACAAGGAATCGGCGCACGCGGCGCGTCGCTCACCAGCGAGTGGACCGCGAAGTTTGATGCGTACTCAAAGGCGTTTCCGAAAGAGGCGCAGGAGATTCGCGAGATGGAATCGCGCAAGTTGCCTGCTGGGTGGGATGCTGACCTTCCGGTCTTCGCAGCAGACGCCAAGGGAATGGCAACTCGTGTCTCGGGTGGCAAGGTGCTCAACGCGGTCGCCAAGCGCGTGCCGTGGATGGTGGGCGGATCGGCAGATCTCGCGCCGAGCACGAAGACATTGATGACGTTCGATGGCGCAGGATCATTTCAGAGCGAGACTCCGGGCGGGCGCAACCTGCATTTTGGAATTCGTGAACATGCGATGGGGGCGATCTGCAACGGACTTGCTCTGAGCAAACTGCACGCGTATGGATCGGGCTTCTTGATCTTTAGCGATTACATGAAGGGGTCGATTCGCCTCTCGGCAATCATGGATGTTCCTGTGACGTACATCTTCACGCACGATTCGATCGGAGTCGGTGAGGATGGTCCAACCCATCAACCGATCGAACAACTCGCTGCGCTGCGTGCGATGCCGCAGATCTTGGTCTTCCGACCAGCGGATGCGAATGAGGTCACAGAGTGTTGGCGCACGATCATGCCAATGTCGCACCAAGTGACGGCGATGGCGTTGTCTCGACAAGATCTGCCAACCGTCGACCGAACGAAGTTTGGTGCGGCGTCTGGAGTCGCGCGCGGCGCGTACGTGCTCGCCGATGCCCCGGGTGGCGAGCCCGAGCTGATCCTCATCGGCACAGGAAGCGAAGTCACGCTTTGCCTTGCCGTTCATGAAGTGCTTGCGAAAGAGGGGATCAAGGTTCGCACGGTCAGCATGCCATGCTGCGAACTCTTCAATCGACAAGATCAGTCGTACCGAGATTCGGTCTTGCCACCATCGGTGCGCGCGCGCGTTTCAGTCGAAGCACTCTCGACATTCGGTTGGGAGCGATACGTCGGACTCGATGGACTCGCCATCGGCATGACGACATTTGGGGCGTCCGCTCCGCTGCCCGCGCTGAACAAGCACTTTGGATTCGAGCCGGCCGTCGTGGCTGACAAGGCGCGCGCGGTACTCGCACGGGTGAAGGCGAGCGGTTCTCGATGATCGTCGCGCTTGCATCGGATCACGCGGGGTTTGCGCTGAAACAAGAACTCGTCGCGTTCGTGGCGAGCCTTGGCCACACCGTTGTCGACTTGGGAACCAATTCGACCGAGGCGTGCGACTATCCAGACTTCGCGGAGAAAATCGCGGCTGAGATTCTGAGTGGGCGTGCGGAGAGGGGGATCCTCTTATGTGGATCTGGAATCGGCGCGAGTGTTGCTGCAAACAAGATTCCTGGAATTCGCGCAGGAAACTGCGAGGACTACTACTCGTCGCATCAGGGGGTTGAACATGATGCGATGAATGTGCTCGTGCTCGGCGGGCGCATCGTTGGCGGCGCACTCGCCCAGGACATGGTGCGTGCATATCTGAACGCGATCTACACCAATGAGGCGCGCCACGCCCGGCGCCTTGCGAAGGTCAACGCGATCGAAGCGCGCTACAGCCGATCCTGACGATTTCGGTACTCTTGCCCGCATGAATTTCATCACAACGCTGCTCAGCACTCTCGCACTCTCGACCATGGTTACCGCACAAGCTCCACAAACTGATTACGAAACATTGCCCGCTGATCCAAACGAAGGAGCGCAGAAGCTCTCGGCGGCAGCAGTGAGCATGGCGAAGGCGATTGCGTTGGCGACCGCTGCATCGGGTGGCAGCGTGCTCGCTGCATCGGCGATGACCGAAGGCGATACGGTGACATACGAAGTGATCTGCGCGGTGAACGGCGCACCACAGCGCGTGCTCGTGAACGGAACGACGGGCGCAGTGACAAGCATCAAGGTCTCGCTCATCGATGCGATTGTGAAGGCGACTGCGAAAGTCGACGGCACCGTGCAAAGCGTGAGCGGCGATTTCGGCGCGACTCCACCGACCTATGTGGTTGTGATCTTCGCGGGCGGAAAGATTCACACGGTCACCGTCAACGCAACTGATGGGTCGATCGTCTCAGCAACAGCGCGCGGGCAGTTGCCAGGCGTCGATGCTGAGGGCGAGATGGTCACACAGCCAGATGGGCTGAAGTACATCGACATGGTTGTGGGAACGGGTCCGATGCCATCGGGTCCGAGTGCGGTCGTTGAAGTGCACTACACCGGCTACCTCGTCGATGGAACGAAGTTCGATTCGTCGGTCGATCGCGGCGCGCCTGCATCGTTTCCGCTTTCAAACGTCATCAAGGGATGGACTGAAGGCGTGGGATCGATGAACGTTGGTGGCAAGCGCAAACTGATCATTCCATACGCCCTCGCATATGGCGCCAATGGTCGTTCGCCAGTGATTCCGCCAAAGGCAACGCTCATCTTTGATCTCGAGTTGCTGAAAATCGTCAGCGATCCTGATGTCAAGCCAGCAGCAGTCGCTCCTGCGACACCCGCAGCACCGGCCGCAACGAAGTAAGCAGCGCGCAGGCGCGCGCGTTTTTGCAGGAATCTCTTACGGCTTCTTGAAGATGTCGTCGGCCATCTTGCCGATTTCGGCATCGCGCGCTTCCATCTTGTCGCGCAGGCGAACCGCTGAGTCGCGCGCCTTCCCGAGAGTCGATTGACTTCCACCTTCAGGGATCGTGTCGAACGAACTCTGGGCTGGTTTTTCTTCGACGGGTTTGGGTGGTCGCTTTGATTGTCCGCGATCAACGCTTTGTTCGCACGCGACAAGCGCGAGGCAAACGAGCAGCGCACACTTGAGCGCGTGCTTCGATCGAGGGTGATGAGGCGTTGTTGGGCTTGGCTTCACAAGTGAAGTCTAGTGGGATGCTGAGATGGTTCGCGGATCACCTGGCGAGACAACAAGACAACAAGACAGTGCGGGCGCGGCGGAATACTTCACTCGGGGCTCAAACAGCCCTCGCCGAGCTGCGCAGACTTGCTCGTCTCGGGAACTCGCCCGAGCGAAGATTCCGCCGCGCGGACGCAAGCGCCAACTTGTCGCACCAAACCCCGTTCTTTGGAAGGAATGACCCGCTCAGTGCAGCGTTCTTTTCAAAGAATGGTCGCGCGTGCGAGTCCGCGATCAGTGCGCGCCCAATCGGTCGGGGTTGAGTCCCTTGAGGTCGTCAACGACGAAGAGGCCGTCGCGGCGAATGATCTCGTCGTCGAACGCGACGGTGCCGCCGCCATACTCAGGGCGCTGAATGCAGACGATGTCCCAGTGAATCTGGCTGCGATTGCCATTTGGAGCCTCGTCGTAGCACTGTCCTGGGGTGAAGTGAAAACTGCCGGCGATCTTCTCATCGAAGAGCGTGTCGAGCATTGGGGTGAGAATGGAGGGGTTGAATCCGAGGCTGAATTCGCCGATGTAGCGCGCGCCTTCGTCGGAATCGAGAATCGAATTGAGTTTGGCCGTATCGCCATCGCAGGTCGCTTTGACGATGCGACCTTTCTGAAACTCGAAGCGAATGTTGTCGAAGATCGTTCCCTGATAGAGCGTCGCAGTGTTGTATTGCAGCACTCCCTCGACGCTGTCGCGAATCGGCGCCGAGTAGCACTCGCCATCTGGAATGTTCTTCTCTCCTGAGCAGGGGACGACTCCAACATTCTTGATCGAGAAGCGCAGATCTGTTGGACCAGGGCCTTTGATGTGCACGCGATCAGCTTTGAGCATGCGTGCAACGAGTGGTTGCACGGCGCGGTCCATCGCTGCATAGTCGACGCAGCAGACGCGAAAGTAATACTCCTCGAAGTCGGCAGTTGATGACTTTGCGAGTTGTGCCATGCTCGGATTGGGCCAGCGCAGCACAACCCACTTCGTGTTCTTGACGCGCTGCTCGAGATGCACAGGCTTGTGATAGTGCGCGCCGAAGAGTTTGACTTGCGCATCGCTGATGCCAGACATTTCGCTCGCGTTGTGCGATCCGCGCAGTGCGACGTACGCCTGCATCTGTTTCATGCGGTGCAGGTCACATGCAGCCCACGACTTGATGCCGCTCTCTGAAAGTCCCGCTTGAAGCGCGCGCAGCACGCGCGTCGAACGCAATTCGAGATGGGGATGGCCGCCCACCTTGCGCACTTCTTCGACCACGGCGAGCACCATCTCAGTGGGAATGTCGAACGCTTCGATGAGAATGTTTTCGCCCGCCTTGAGTTGGCAGGAGTGGTTGACGATGGTTGCAGCGAGTGTTTGAAAGCGTGGATCGTTCATAGGATTCTTTGGGGTTCTTGTGAGATCAGTAATTGAAGCCGAGAGGGCGTGAGTTCGTCAAGATGGTCGATCGTGAGGTCTGCGCGCGAGAGTTCTTCGTGGGTGTGCCCCGCTGAGCAGAGGGCGACACACTTCATGCCTGCGCGGTGCGCCGCCTCGATGCCTGGCGCTGCATCTTCGATCACGACGCACGCGCTCGCGGGAAGCGCGAGTCGCGTCGCGGCTTCGAGAAAGACATCAGGATGGGGCTTGCCATGTTGCACGCACGCGCCGGTGACGATTGCAGCGAATGGGCTCGCGGGCGCAATGCCCGCAAGCATGAAGTGCACATTTGCGGGTGGTGCGCTCGAGCCGATCGCCAGAAGCCATCCACTGCTGTGAAGTGCGTTGAGTAAGTCGTGTGTGCCAGGCATGACTGGGAACTCCGAGCCGATGAATGATCGAAAGAGTTCTTCTTTGTGGATCGCAAGCGCGTCGATTCGACTTGCGCTCGGCTCATCATGACCCGCTTCGCTGAAGAGGGCTTTGAGAATCGGTGGATTGGGTCGACCGAAAAACCGCAGAAAGAATTCGCGCGAGACGGGAATGCCAACAGACTCGCCCAGAGTCGTCCACGCGCGTTCGTGCGCGGCGCACGAGTCGACGAGCGTGCCATCGAGGTCGAAGATCGCGCCGAGTGCACTCATTGTGAAGTGCGTGGGGTTGCGCGGGCAAGTGCGTCGGCGGCTCGCTCAACGACATCGCCGGGAACGTCAAGGTGCAGCACAGCGCGCACGCGGCGCGGTCCCATCGGAATCATCAAGACTCCCTCTGCGCGCAAGCGTTCGCAAAGCGTGCGTGCATCGCCGAGGGACTCTGCAACATCGAAGAAGACCATGTTCGACTCGATTGAGGCGAGTGGGGGGTTGACTGTGAGCCCCGCGATTGTCGCGATGCGCGCAGCGAGTTGTCGTGCGCGATCGTGGTCTTGCGCGAGTCGCTCAATGTGGTTGTCGAGCGCGTAGATCGCAGCGGCTGCGAGGAATCCGCTTTGGCGCATCCCGCCACCGAACATCTTGCGAAATCGCCGCGCGCGGTCAATGAGTGGTTGCGGTCCAACGAGCGCGCTGCCGACTGGCGCGCCCAGCGCCTTTGAAAAGCAGACGCTCACGGTGTCGGCGCTCTCGACGAATTCGCGTGGCGAGTACCCGGCGCTGACGCACGCATTCATGATGCGCGCGCCGTCGATGTGCACGAGAAGTTCATGTTCGCGCGCGGCTTCGCAGACGGCGCGAAACTGCGCGAGTGGCCAGACTGATCCGCCGCCGCGGTTGTGCGTGTTCTCAACCACGAGCAGCCGTGAGTAGGGAGAGTGGATGTCGCGGTTGCGCACAGCGGCGTGCACAGACTGCGCGTCGAAGAGTCCGCGGGGTCCATCAAGGGGTCGGATCATGCATCCAGAGATTGCTGCGGGAGCGCCCGTTTCGTAGTGAATGATGTGACTCTCGCCGTGGGCGATGATCTCATCGCCTGACTCGCAGTGGCAGCGGATCGCGAGTTGATTTGCCATCGTTCCACTCGGAACAAAGAGCGCGGCGTCTTTGCCGAGCATCGAAGCGATCTTTCGTTCGAGCGTCTGCACAGCAGAATCGTCACCGAGCACATCGTCGCCGAGCGACGCGCTCATCATTGCCTCGCGCATTGCACTAGTCGGTTGGGTCACCGTGTCACTTCGCAAGTCAATCGTCGGCATCTGAGCGATCGTACTGTTGCCTCTACTCTGTTTGTTCGATGACAAAGCGCGCGGTCGTACTTCTTTCAGGCGGAATGGATTCAGCAGTCGTGCTCGCGTGGATGGTGCGCGAGGGGTTCGAGTGCATCGCGCTGAGCTTTGATTATGGCCAGCGCCATCGCGTCGAACTTGAGTGTGCGCGACGCATCGCCGCCGCTGTAGGAGTGCGCGAGCATCTCATTCAGCGCATCGACTTGCGCGCGGTTGGAGCGAGCGCGCTGACGGCGGATATCGCTGTGCCAAAGGATCGGGGTGATGCGGCAGTATCGAGCGAGATTCCGGTGACATATGTGCCCGCTCGAAACACGCTCTTCTTGAGTTTCGCACTCGCGCTCGCTGAATCGCGCGGCGCGAGCGCCATCGCGCTCGGCGTGAATGCCGTTGATTATTCGGGATACCCCGACTGCCGCCCAGAGTTTCTTGCCGCATTTTCGACGCTCGCGAATCTCGCGACGCGCGAAGGCGTCGAGGCGGCGGCGCTCGGCGCCTGCGCATTTCAGATTCACGCACCGCTCATTGAGCTCACGAAGGCGCAGATTGTGCAGCTTGGCAGCGAACTCGGAGTCGACTTCGCAGCAACGACGAGTTGTTACGACCCATCAACGAGTGGCGTAGCGTGCGGGCACTGCGACGCATGCGTCTTGCGTGCGCGAGGATTCGCTCAAGCGGGGCATGTTGATCCGGTGCGGTGCGGCGACGCGGGCTGAGCCGATCAAACGTCGAGATTCTTGACTTCGAGCGCGTGCTTCTCGATGTACGCGCGACGCTGTTCGACGTCTTCACCCATGAGCACCGTGAAGAGATTGCTTGCTTCTGCGGCAGTCTCGATCGAAACGCGCAGCAGCGTGCGTCGCGCTGGATCCATCGTTGTTTCCCAGAGTTGGATGGGTTCCATTTCTCCTAGACCTTTGAATCGCTTGATCTCGATTCCACGACGACCGCAGTCGTGCAGAGTCTTGAGAATCGCGCCGACGCTGCTCGTTTCGACAAGCGTCGACTCGCCCTTTTCGGATTGCAGTAGCCATCCATACTTCGAAGGCAGTTTCTCGCCCGTTACTGACTCTTCTTGCACCAAGCTGTAGTCAGCGATGTCGATGCCGAACTCGAACAATTGCGTAAAGATGCGCTGGAGCTCGTTTGTCTCGTGCATCTGCCGGAGCGAAGCAACGACGATGCGCGCAGGCGCCGTGCCATTCGTCGCGCTGCCGTGCGTTGCTGTGGGCCCAGTCGCTGCCGCAGCCGGTACCGCAAGATCGTCGAGGATCATCCCGCGTTGTGTGACTTCAGCGTGGGCGGCCTCTTCGCTCCATGCGAGCAAGTCGCCACCTCCCCAGACAAGGTGATGCGTCGGTAGGCGATTCAATCCATCGGGATCGCTCGCGCGCGACTCAAGCAACTTTTGGAATGGGATTCCTCTGCGCTGCACGACACTCGAAAGGTCGTCGAGGCGATGGAGCAACCTGAGCGCCTTCGTGAGAACCTCATTGGCGAGCGTGCGAACGGTCGTTCCCTTTTCGTCGCGAACGACAAGCACCGCGTGTTTCAGCGCGAGTTCAGCGAGCGTGTCGTTCATCTGACGGTCGTTCAAGACATACTTCGATGTCTTGCCGCGGATGACCTGATAGAGGGGTGGCTGCGCGATGTAGATGCGACCCTGCCTGACGAGTTCGAACATCTGCCGAAAGAGGAAAGTCAACAGCAACGTGCGGATATGACTTCCGTCGACATCGGCGTCTGTCATGATGATGATGCGACCGTAGCGCAGTTTTGCCGGATCGAGATCTGCCCCGATGCCGCACTGCAACGCCTGAATCAGCGTCTGGATTTCTTCAAAGGCGAGCACCTTGTCGAGGCGACACTTTTCGACATTGAGCAACTTTCCGCGCAGTGGAAGAATCGCTTGATGCACGTGATCGCGTCCACCCTTTGCGCTTCCACCTGCGCTGTCGCCTTCGACAATGAAAATTTCGGTCGACTCGACATCGTCGCTTGAGCAGTCAGAAAGTTTTTGGGGCAGAGCACTGTCGCCGAGCGCTCCCTTGCGCTTGATGAGTTCGCGGGCCTTGCGGGCCGCCTCACGCGCCTCAGCTGCGAGGATCGCGCGTTGGCAAATCAACTTTGCTTCACGCGGATTCTTGTCGAGCCATGCGATCAACTCTTCGCTGAGTGCGCTGCTGACATATCCCTCAATCTCTTCGTTGAGCAACTTCTCTTTTGTTTGATTGTTGAACTGCGGATTGGGCAGTTTCACGCTGATGACAACGGTGAGCCCTTCGCGCAGATCGTCGCCGCTCGGCACGAGATCTTTCAGAATGCCTTCGCGCTTCGCATAGCCGTTGATGACGCGCGTCAGCGCAGTCTTGAACCCTTGAACGTGCGTTCCGCCGTCGGGATTGCGAATGTTGTTGCCGAACGCCAAGAGGTTTTCAGCCGTGGCATCGGTGTATTGCAGCGCAATGTCGCAGCGCAATCCCCGCTCTGAATCTTCGCGCGTGACACTGATGCACGAACTTTGCACGACCTTTGCCTCATTGAGCCAGCGCACGTAACCGGCGATGCCGGCTTGATCGCGAAAGGTGATGTCGCGCTGTTTGCCATCGGCGCCCACATGCTCATCGACGAATCGAATCGAGACTCCAGGGTTCAGGTACGAGAGTTCGCGCAGGCGCGACTCGAGCAGGTCGGCACGAAACTGCGTGTCAGGAAAGATCTCAGGGTCTGGCAGAAATGTCATCCGCGTACCCGAGCCAGTGACGCCACTCTCTTTGATCTTGTGAAGCGGCTTCACGAGCACGCCGCGCTCGAACGAGATTCCGTACGACTTGCCATCCTTGTGCACTTCGACTTCTGTCCACGCGCTCAATGCGTTGACGCACTTCACGCCGACGCCGTGCAGTCCACCAGAGACCTTGTAGGCGTTGTTGTCGAACTTGCCGCCCGCATGAAGTTCGGTGAGGATGACTTCGACGGCGGGGCGTCCGTCAATCTTTGGATTTTCACTCTTCATCGGGTCGACGGGCATGCCTCGCCCATCGTCGACCACTGTGCAGGATCCATCGACGCCGAGGCGAACGAGCACCTGCGTGGCGAAACCCGCCATCGTTTCGTCAATTGAGTTGTCAACGCACTCGTACACGAGGTGGTGAAGCGCGTTGAGCCCCGTTCCGCCCACGTACATGCCGGGGCGCTTGCGGATGGCCTCTAACCCCTCAAGAACTTGGATGTCCTCTGCGGTGTAACGACTCTCAGATTCGATGGGAATACTCATAATTATTGGTGCCAGCCGAACCCCTCGAATCTACCTGAACTCTGCCCGCGGCGGTGGCGTAAATTGAAGCCTTGCGTTGTTTTGGGTCGATAGTCAGGACTCTCGGCATGAGCAATTTGGATTCCCACTCGACAACTCCTCTGGACCACTCGCCGATGGCGCAAAGCGCAGCGGGAATTGGTCGTCGAACCATGCTGATGCTTGGACTCGGTCTCTTTGCGGGTTGCACAACTGTTGGAAACAAGGTCGCGCGCATGCCGAGTCCGATCTGGCCTGACCCATCGTTGCTCACTCCAAGCGCGCCGGTTGTCGTGGTCAAACCACTTCCAGCGACCCCCACACTCGCAGGTGTGATTCCAAGAAGTGCTTGGACCAAAGGGACGCCTGAGATGGGCAACATCGATCCGATGCTCCCCATCAAATGGATCACGATTCATCATGATGGAATGGCCGCGTTCTCTGCGACTGACTTCGCATCATGCGCTTCGCGGATCGAGTTGATTCGCAACGGGCACCGCGGCAAGGGATGGGCTGACATCGGCTATCACTTTGTGATCGACCGATCGGGACGCGTTTGGGAGGGTCGTGATTTGCGCTTTCAAGGCGCGCATGTGAAGGATCAGAACGAAGGCAACCTAGGCATCCTCTGTGTTGGAAACTTTGATCAACAGACTCCGAGCATGGCGCAGCTCGCCGCGCTCGATCGCCACTTGCGCGTCTGCCGCGCGAAGTACAAGGTGAAGGCCTCATCGGTGCTCTCGCACCAAGAGTGGGCGAGCGCGAAGACGGCTTGTCCAGGGCGCAACTTGCAATCGAAAATGAGCGGGATTCGCCGCGCAATCGCCTAAGGCTTGTCGCGGGGCGGGGCGGTCGATTCGGGGGATGAGGTCAATGAATCGCTTGTGTGAGGGGTGGTGTTCACCTGCTGCGCTTTTGCCGCGCGGCCAGCGTGTGCGCGCGCATCATCGGCATCGAGCTTCGCCTGAAACTTTGGATCGCGCGACTCCTGAATCTTTGTCAACTTCCAGACAAAAATGCCAACAGCAACCATGCTTGCGACGAAGAGGAACAAGAGGAGCGCGTGAATCACAGCGCCATCCTAGACGGTGCAGTTCGCGCTGCGAGCAAACCAGGGAGCGAGCGCTTCATAGGCGTGGGCGTATCGCGTGCCGATGCGCGCAAACTCGCCTGCGTTTTCGCTCGGCGCGCAGTAACTCGACTCGACGATCGTTGCGGTAGCACTCTCGACTGAAGACCACAGCCCACTGCCGACTCCAGCCAGAAGTGCTGCGCCGACCGCGGCGCCGTGCGAATTGTTGACGGTGGCAGTTGGAACGCCCAGCGCATCGGTGAGAAGTTGCCGCCAGAAGGGGCTCATTGATCCGCCGCCCGAGAGGCGCACGCGCGTTGCCGCCGCGCCACTCTCGCGCACGAGTTGCATGACCTGCACCAATGAGCAGGTGACGCCTTCGATGATCGCGCGCGTCAAGTGAGCGCGTGTTGTTCGCGTCGAAATGCCAAGAAACACGCCGCGCGCGAAGGGATCTGCGAACGGAGTGCGTTCGCCGCAGAGGTAGGGCAGAAATGTCACTCCCTCGCAGCCTGCGGGAGCGGACGCAGCCTCTGCAAGCATGAGGTCGTATGGGTCGGTGCCTTGCGCGCGCGCTTGCTCGACAAGATCGCCGCACATCGTGTCGCGCCACCAACGCAGGCTTCCTCCTGCAGAAAGTGTGACGCCCATCAAGTGCCAGCGATTTGGAATCGCGTGACAGAAGGAGTGGAGTGATCCACGTGGTGTCGGACGCCAAGTGTTGGTCGTCGCGAAGATCACGCCGCTTGCTCCAATCGTGCAGGCGACGCATCCCTCATCAGTGATGCCTGTGCCGACTGCTTGTGCTGCTTGATCGCCCGCACCCGCCGCGACGGGAGTTCCCACGGGCAATCCAGTTGCTGCTGCACCCGCTGCGTGCACGCGTGAACTCAGTGTGATCGACTCAAAGACATCTGGCAGCAGTTCAGTGTTGACGTCGAGCGCATCGCACATCGGTCGCGACCAACAACGGTTGGCGCAATCGAAGAGCAGTGTTCCAGATGCGTCTGAGACATCGGTGTGCGCAGAACCAGTGAGTCGAAGCCGCACATAGTCCTTGGGAAGCATGAGCCGCCGTGCTGTGCGCAATCGGTCTGGTGCGCGGTCGCGCAGCCAGAGCAACTTTGGCGCGGTAAATCCAGCCAAAAGTCGGTTGCCAGTGAGTTGCCAAATGCGCTCTGCAGTGAGTTCGCTCTCGGCGCGCGCGCAAACTTCAGCGGTGCGTTGATCGTTCCACATGAGCGCAGGGCCAGTTGGAAGGTCAGCGCTGTCGACGAGAACGAGTCCGTGCATTTGCCCGCTGAGACCGATCGATGCGATCGCTTCGCCATCGACGCGCGGGTCGCGAAGCAGCTGCTTCAGCGCCTTGCATGTTGCGGTCCACCAAATCTCAGGATCGGATTCTGCCCAGCCTGGTTGTGGAGAGTCGAATGTGTATTCAACGCTCGCCGACGCGATGACGACCGCGTGCCCGTCAACGGCAACAGCCTTGAGTGCGCTCGTGCCGATGTCGATTCCGATGCAGAGAGGTGTTTGACTCGACATGCAACTATCTCTTGCACGGCGGAAGGAGACATCCGATGGCGGGAGTCTCTGCGGGTGGCAGCGGTGTGCCCGCAGCGATTGCATCAACAACACTGGCGAGGTCGCGTTGGGTTGGGGGCCCGTAGGAGAGACCCAGCGCTTGATAACGATTGTCGATGCGCCCTCTGTACAGCAGTGTGCCGCATGCGTCGATCACCACAACCGATGGGATCGTCTGCGCGCCGACCAAACACGCAAACTGCTGCGATGAATCGATGGTTGCCGGCAACGCAAGCGCATAGTCACGCTGAAAGTTTTCAACGAGTTGCTTCGGGATGCCGATCTCTGAAAAGACCATGATCCATGCGATTCCGCGATCGTGATCACGTTGAGAGAGCCGCGCAACTTCGGGGGCATACGCGCGAGCGATGGGGCACTCAGGACCCACGAAGTAATAGACCGTTGCGAGTCGACCCGCTGAAAGAGGTTGTTGGTCACACCCGAGCGTGGGCAAACTCGCGCGTGCGATGAGTGATCCAACTGGAGGAGCAGTTGCGGTTGAAGTCGTCGCGCATCCAGCGCCGACGCAGATCGCCCAGCAGCAGATCAGGAGTGCGATGTCGCGAGGCAGTCGCATAGAGGCAAGGGTATCGCCACGCTGCGGCGAGCGGTGTGAGCGCGCGCGGCCGATGGCGCGTCGAACCACTAGTCTGCGTCTTGAATGACGCCATCCACCCTTGACTGGTCGATTGTCATCGGTTTCGTCGCGCTATTGGTCGCGACTGCGTTGCTTGCAAACAATCTTTCGCGCGGAGTCTCTGGATTCTTGACTGCCGATCGCTGCGCGGGCAGATACCTCGTGACCGTTGCGTACAACATGGCCCAGGTCGGTGTAATCACGTTGGTCTGGTACTTCCAGATTGGCTACGACGTTGGTTTCACGCAGATTTGGTGGGGATACTTCGAGGGTCCATCACTGATTCTGCTGGCGATCACGGGGTGGGTGATTTACCGCTTTCGCGAGACGCGCGCGATGACACTTGCGCAGTTCTTTGAGCTGCGTTATTCGAAGCGGTTTCGCGTGATGTCGGGTGGCGTCGCATTTGTGTCGGGCATCATCAATTACGGCATCTTTCCTGGAGTGACCGCGCGCTTCTTCATGGCGTTGTGCGGAATGCCCGAGCGGTTCACACTTGCAGGAGAGTCATTCGCAGTCTTTCCGGTTGTGATGGTCGTCTTGCTCGCGCTTGGAATCTTCATGGTGTTCGCGGGTGGAATGGTCTCGATCATCCTGACCGACTTCTTGCAAGGGGTGTTTTGCTTTGGAACCTTCGTCTTCATCTGCTTCTGGCTGATGGCGCAGTTTCCGTGGCCGGTGCTCGAACGCGCAATGTTCGCGATGCCCGATGGCACATCGTTTGTTGATCCATTCGGATTGCGTCGCGAGAAGAATTTCGACGTCTTCTACTGGGCGATCTCAGCGTTCGTGCTCTTCTATGCGGCACGCGCCTGGCAGGGTGATCAGGGGTACAACGCTGCGCCGCTCAACGCGCACGAAGCGCGCATGGCGCAGATTCTCAATGGATGGCGCTACCGGGTACTGATGCTTGTGACGATCATCATTCCGCTCGCGGTGCGCGCGTTTCTGACACAGCCTGAGTACGCAGAGGCTGCAGCGCCCGTGCAGGCCGCACTCGACCAGGTTGCAAACCAATCGTTGCGCGCTGAACTGCGCACGCCACTCGCGATGGCAGTGATGCTGCCGGCAGGCGTGCTTGGGCTCTTCATTGCGGCGATGTTGGGAGCGGCGGTTTCGACCGACGAGGCGTATCTGCACTCGTGGGGATCGATCTTCATTCAGGATGTGGTCTTGCCCTTTCGAAAGAAGCCGTTCGATCCAAGGACGCACACGATGCTGCTGAAACTCGCTGCGCTCGGCGTGGCGGTCTTTGCATTCACATTCTCGATGCTTTATGAGCCGACGCAGTACATCGCGATGTTCGCGGCGCTCACCGCAAGCATCTTTGTCGCAGGTGCAGGCGCTGCAATCATCGGCGGGCTCTACTGGACGCGCGGTTCGACCTATGGAGCGTGGGCCGCAATGGTCACAGGGATGGTGCTTGCCGCCATTGGCGTCTTGGTGCATCAATTGCCGCTCGACGCGTGGGCTGCGCAGGGAGAGGCGGGGCTTGTGCCGATGGCATTCTTGCAGCCGGCAATCCTTGTGCGCGAAAACATCACTGGCCAAGTGATGGGATTTCTCTCGATGGTGAGCGCGAGTGTGATGTACATCGCAGTCAGTCTGCTTGGGCCGCGCACCGACTTCGATTTGAATCGCATGCTCAACCGCGGACGGTGGCGCATCGAGGGAGATGCGTCGATCGATGCTGCGCCAACAACATTTCTCGAGAAGCTCGGCATGGGCAGTCAGTTCAAGGGATCGGATCGCGCCGTCACGCTCGTGACGCTCGCGTGGCCGCTCGTGTTCACGATTCTGTTCTTGGTTGGGACGGCTTACGCGCTCTGGCGCAAGGCGAACGACGATCCGATTTCACCTTCGTCGTGGAGTACGTGGTGGTTCTGGTGGACATGGTTGATTCTTGGAACAAGCGTGATCGTCGTGGTCTGGTTCACGTCGGGTGGAATTCGTGATGTCGTTCGCATGGTGCGCGTCTTGCGCGCGCGTCGCGTGGACGTGCGCGACGATGGGCGCGTAATCGATGGGGTGAATGCCGACGAAGTGCCTCGACCGTGAGAGCGTGCTGATGCGACCCATTGAAGAGAGTCTCTGCGGCGATGAATGGACCGTGACCGCGTCGGATGGTCGAAGTTTCGCCGCGCGCGTGCCAGGCTGCGCGCACCTTGACTTGCAGCGCGCTGGAGTCATTCCAATCGTCGACGCACTTGGTGGCGAAGAGGCGCAAGCATGGGTCGGTCGCACGGCCTTCGTCTGGCGGCGAACATTCCAAGTCTCTCGTGAATTGCGAGCGCACGCGCACATCGATCTCGTCTTTCAGTCAATCGACACGGTGGCAGATGTGTTCATCGACGGGGCGCTCGCGCTCTCGGTTGCCAACAGTTTTCATCCCCACCGAATTGATCTCACCAAGCGCATCGCGCAGAGCGAACCCGACCACGCGTTTATCGTTGAGGTGCGCTGCGCGGCGCCTGTGTGCGAGGTTGAACGCATTGAGCGCGAACTCGGCGCACGCCCAGTGAATGGCGATTGGACTCCCTACGTGTTCATGCGAAAACCCGCGTGCGATTTCGGATGGGACTGGGGACCGCGCGCGCCATCCTGTGGCATCGTCGACATCGTGTTCTTGCACGGATGGACTGGATCGCGCATCGCCGCAGTGCGTCCGCTGGTCACGCGTTGCACGCCGAAGGAAGCGTGCGTCGAGGTCTTCGTCGATGCGGTGTGCGATGGTGATCCGACCCGCTTCGAGGCACAGGTCGAACTCGAATCGCCCGATGGTCGGCGATTTCACGGCGCCGCGTCGTTCGCGCGCACTGGCACCGCGCGCTGCGTTGTCGAGATCCCAAGTCCGCAGCGCTGGTGGCCGCGTGGATATGGAGCGCAGCAACTGCAGCGCGTCACAGTCGAACTCACATCGAGCAGAATCACCCACGCGCGCTGGAATGGGCGCATCGGTTTGCGATCCGTTGCACTCGACACCACGCCAGAGAGTGATGGAACTCGGTTTGCCATCCGCGTGAATGATCAGTTGATTTGGTGCGCTGGGGCGAATTGGATTCCCGAGGGGCTCAACCGCATGGACGCAATCGAGTCGAAGGTGCGCGAGCGATTGATGCAAGCCTGCGAGGCGAATTTTGTGATGCTTCGCGTGTGGGGAGGCGGTGGATACGAGTCTGACTTTTTCTATGGCCAGTGCGATGAACTCGGGCTTCTCGTCTGGCAGGACTTTGCATTCGCTTGCGCGACATATCCAGAAGAGACGCCGTTTGCGGCGCTGATCGAGAGTGAAGCGCGCTTTCAGTTGGCGCGGCTTGCGTCGCATCCATCGGTCGTGCTTTGGTGTGGAGGCAACGAGGACATTCTCGCGTGGTGGTCATGGGGATTTCGCGAGCGTCTTGCGCTTGGGCAGTCGTGGGGTCGTCACTACTGGCTCGAACTGTTGCCGCGACTCTGCGCAGAGATCGATCCGACGCGTCCGTACTGGCCCGAGAGTCCATGGTCGGGGTCACTCGAACTGCATCCCAACGATTCGATGCGCGGAGATCGCCACACATGGGATGCCGCCGCGAAGGTCGAAGGTTTGCGCTCGATTACGCCGCGGTTTGCGAGTGAGTTTGGACATCAATCGCCTCCCGCACTCGAGTCGATTGCGCACGCGCTCGGCGCGGACGCGGCAGCGCTCGCATCGTGCTCGGCGCAAGAGGGCTGCGCACAAATCGTGGTGCGGCAGCGTGCAACTGGTGGGGACGATCCGCAGTATGGATCGCACTTGAGCGAGCGCTTTGCCCCGCCCGCAGATTTCGCGACATGGATCGCGCAGGCGCAGGCGGTGCAAGCGAAGGCGATGCGCATCGCATACACGTGGCTTCGCACGAGTCGCCCACACTGCAGTGGCGCGCTCGTCTGGCAGATGAATGATGCGTGGACCGGTCACTCATGGTCGCTTGTCGATGCACAAGGTCGCGCGAAGCCTGCGTGGCATGCGGTGCGCGCTGCGTGTGCGGCGCGAATGATTTCGATTCACCCGCGTGAGGGCGTACTTGTCGTCGAGGCTGTCAATGACACCGCGCAACCATGGAAGAGCCGCGTGACGCTCGAGCGCGTCGCGCATGTTGCGGCAGGCGATCGCGCGCAGTCGAAGCGCCGACAGATCTTTGAAGAGGGATTCACGATCGAACCGTGGTGCGCAGCGCGTGTGCTAACGGTGCCAAGCGAGTTCATTCCAGATGCAACGAGCATCCTCTTCGCTGAAGCGCCCACTGAGATTCGAAGCGACCCCATCGCGACAGCGTGGCACGCATCGGTGCACGAATGCGAGATGCGATCGCTCGATGGATCTTTGGCCACGCCGCGTGCGACGCTCTCGTGGGTGAGAGAGCCGATCGCTCGTCGTGGACGAGTCGTCGCCACTCTTCTGGTCGAGGCGCAGACGCCGCTGGTCGATGCGATTGTGATTGCGCGCGGCGACTGGATCACGATCGAGCCGATGTTCTTCACGCTCTTGCCAGGGGGGTCGCAGCGCATCGAGGTTGAGTGGCGAGGAATTGCCCAAACCGTCGAGCTCTTCGCGGCTGGACAGCGCATCGCGACCGCCTGAAGAAAAAAGGGCAACTTTCGCAGAGGTGCCTTGGCGCACTCATAGGTTTCGTGCGGGTCATTCCGATCCGCAAAGGAACCACACATGAAACTCACCGATCTGCAGTCACACAAACGACAAGTTCGCACGCTCGCCATTGATCGACTCGTCGCAGATGCCGCTACGCGCGGCGATTGCGAGGACCGACTCTATTGGACGCTGATCTATGACTTCGAACACGCGCCGATGACGACGAATCTTGAGCAGTTGAACGAGGTTGGAATTCATCCAATCTGCGCGTTTCTTCTCGACGACGACGAACTTGTCGAAGCGCTTGGCCAAGTGACCTCAACGCTGGGTGAACTTGGAATCTTTCTTCTGCACACCAACCACCTAGCCGATCGCGCGCTCTACACGCGGTTGCTTGATCACATCCTCGTCGAGCCGGTGCGCGACCTTCCCCCTGATGCGGGCGTGCATGAGTTCATCGACCTGATTGGTGGGGGGGGACCCGTCGAGTGCGAGCTCTACCAGAAGTACTACGCCACAGTCGCCGAACGCAAACTCTTCTTGAAAGAGCACGGATACGCCGTCGCGCAGGAGGTGCCGGTGAGCGACCGCGACCATGCACTTCCAAAGCCGGCGCGTCCGACAGACAACTGAGGCGACAAAAAAAATGCTGGCGGATGGGTTCCCGCTGAGGTGAACCGATCCGCCAAGCATGCCATCGGGGTTTGTGCGAAACATCTCCGCTCCAACGGTCTTACAGACACAATCGAATTCATTTCGAGGAATGCAAGCGCTGCTTTCAAAAAGCCCCTCTACACTGCCCAATATGGTGCAATTCGTGGCGTGCAAGAGATTTCGTCGTGCGGCGCAAGTCATTGTTGGGCAAGGAACTGAGCGGGGCCGATTCGCCCGCAACTGGGGGCAAAAAAACACTCTGCACTTTCGAAAAATTGGCGCAGTCCTGGTGCTTCTCGCAGCGTGCGGTTGCTCGTCGACGCCTCGCCCGATGGTTCCGTCTCCCGTTCTTGGCCGTTGGGAAGGGTCAAAGGATGGCACGATATTTGAAATGACCGACACCGGAATCTTCGTCATTGAACTCAAGGACGGCACAACCTTGATCGGGCGGAGCGCGTTCGTGCAACAACGCGGGACGATGCGATATCAGATCGGCGCGGCACACTGCCCGCAAGAACCAGGTGAGTACACATTCGCGGTTGATGGAACCACCATGTTGACGTCAGATCCGGCAGACACGTGTCAAGAGCGTCGGGCGCTGATGGATCAGCCGTGGAATCGAGCAACCAAGTAGAAGCCATGGCGACCTCATGGTTCAAGCTCAGTGCCGCCGCCGCAGCGATCGTGATCGTCGCGCTCGCGATGGGGGATCGCGAGCGGGCAAAACAAGTCGGCGACTTTCAACGACTCTTTGGCGAGGCGGGTGAGGTTGCGTTGACTTCGGTTGCGATGGGGAGATCCGATGCACTCGTCGTCACTGCGCAATGCTCGACCTCGTTCGACCAAGGCACTCAGGAGTTTCTCACTGCGTGGCAGCCAAAGCCTCCTGCCTCAGAGAAGGATGCCAAGCCAGCCAAGCGCACTCCGGCGCGCGCGGCAAAGCGCACGGGACTCTCGCCGGCGGTCAAGGAAAAACTGCAAGCGCTTGCGAAGTGCGCCGCAACGTGGCAACTCTCGCGGCTTATCGCTGCGGTGCCCGAAGGCGAACGCGCCGCGATTGCGCAGGAGTTTCTTGCCCACCCAAAGTTTTCTCATGCCCTCGCGCTGCTCGTCGACTTGCAACAAGAAGATGCGGCGAAAGTCGATCGCCTCGCGCGCACGCTGATGGCCCAGCGCAGTGAGGCGATCGAGCAGTTCTCTGAACTCGCAGCGGCGATCGTGGTTGTGCATGATGCTCCTGTGTTCATGCAAGTGAATGAAAATGTTGCCCAGAGCGCAGGTCCAATCGCAACCTTTGATCACTTCATTGCGGCAGAAAAACGATTGAACTTTGGGGTGCGCGGGATCGCTCCCGAACTACTTCTGTACATCGTCGATATCGCAGCCTCTGCTGATGAGATGGCGTGGGCGTTGCGCACCTACGCGGGGCACGCATCGGTCGGCGACCTCTATGACAAGGTCGAGTATGACTTTGACAACCTCGAGAAGGGAACACCAAAGAAAGTCAACGTTGCGGGATGGAATCTTCCAAACATCATGAAGTTTGGGGGAATCTGCGCTGACCAGGCGTACTTCGCAACGACCGTGGGTAAATCAATCGGCGTGCCCAGCGTCTATTCGACGGCGACCGACGGAGTGCTCTCGCACGCATGGATCGGGTTTGTGCGCAAGGCTGGACGCAGGCCCGCGTGGGATGAAGTTGGGCGCTTCGGCGGATATCAGAGCGTCGAGGGTTTCATTCGCGATCCACAGAGCGGCGCGCAACTCTCGAACACGCAGATGCCGATGTTGGTTGAGTATGGACTCGAACCCGCCGAGGACCGCCTCGCATCGACGGCACTTCGCATCGCTGCAGAGAAATTGTTGACGCCTGCACCAAAGGCTTCTGCCGCGGCTCCGTCGAGCGCGCCCGCGCCAACCGCACCCGCCGCCGCGCCACCAGCGGCACCAGCGCCAATCGACGCAGCCGCGGTCGAACAAGCGCTCACACTCACTCGTGTTGCCGTGCAAGCATGCCTCACCGATGCACGCGCGTGGGAACTCGTTGGACTCGCCGCTGCAACGGGTGCGATGACGACAGAGCAGAAGCAACTCTGGTCAGCAGATGTCTTGCAACTCTGCGGCGATGCGTATCCCGAGTTTGCCTGGCGAACGATCGCGCCGATGATCCACTCGATCGCAGACATCGCGCAGCGTCAAGAAGCCCTCGATGGAGCACTCGAGATTTTTCAAGATCGCGGCGACCTTGCGGGGCAGATATTGCTGCAGCAGGCGGCGCTCTATAAGGTGCAGGGCAATTTCGCAGGGGCTGGACGGTGCTACGAGATGATTCTCGCTCGTTATCCGAACGATGGTCCGTTTGCGATCGTCGCGCTGCAAGAAGCGTCGGCCATTCTTGCGATGGGCAACGACGCGCGCGCCAACGTCACCTTGCACGAACGGGCCTTTCGGGCGATGGAAGTGCCAGTCGATATCGCGCCTCAATTCTCGAAGCAGAGCAATTGGTATCGCGCCGGAATCAGCTACGCCGAAGCGCTGCGCATCGTCGGACGACTTCAGGACGCAGCGATCCACGAGCAGCGCATGGGCAATGTGATGAAGTGAGTGGTGTGTGCGAAGGCACGCGCATCAGTCCTCTGATCACTCGCCGCCAGCAATCCACCGAGCCAGTCGTGCCCACGGAGTGCGCCGCGCGGGCTTGCGCTTGCGCCGTTTGTGCACGCCGAAACACGCGGGCAGGTTCTCTGCGGCATAGGTGACATTGGGCGGATAGCCAGCAGCGATCACCAAGTCTTTCCACGCCCGTCCGTGGGGGCGAATCTTTGTTCCATGCAGTCGATAGGCCGCAAGGTGCGCCAACTCGTGGCAGAGCACCTCGCGCAGCAATGCAGCAGCCGTTGGATCGAGCAACGTGTGTTGCAGGGTGATGCGCTGATATCTGAAGTGCGCACGCCCGAGACTCGAGGTCAGCCGGCGGCTCATGATCACAGCCACATCGTCGGCAAGCGATGGCACCGACCAGAGCGTGCACCATCCAACCACGTCCCTGTGCAGTTCGCTCGAGAGTTCTTGAGGCCACAACATCACACGCGCAGACTATCGGGGTCTGTGCAACACTTCACTTCGAAACTACGCTCGCGCGCATGCCACAATCGCGCAGCGAACTTCCGCTTTCAGTTCGAACACTCCACGACGCACGGCAAAATCTGGCGTGCGGGTTTACAGAGGCGCAGCGTGAACAGCTCGGGCTCGTTGGGCTTCTGCCCGATGGGTACGAGTCGCTTGAGGTGCAGCTTGATCGTGCGCGGCTTCAGTTCGACGCGCAAGGCTCTGACCTCGCGAAATATCAATATCTCTCAGCGCTGCAGGATCGACAAGAACGCCTCTTCTACGCGCTGCTGCGAAGCGACCTTGATCGGTACATGCCGATCGTCTACACGCCGACAGTCGGAGAGGCATGCCAGAAGTTCGGCCACATTCTGCGTCGTCCAAAGGGTATGTATCTCTCGGTCAAGCGCCGCGGCAACCTCGTGAAGGTCTTGCGCAACTGGCCTGTGAAGGATGTGCGAATCATCGTGGTGACCGACGGCGAACGCATCCTCGGCCTCGGCGATCAGGGCGTGTGCGGGATGGGCATTCCAGTTGGAAAACTCGCGCTCTACACCGCGTGTGCGGGAGTTCCGCCTGAAGTCGCGCTTCCAATCGTGCTCGATGTCGGCACAAACAATGAGTCGTTCCTTGCAGATCCGCTCTACCCAGGGTTGAAGATGCCACGCATGACGGGCGACGCGTACTTCGCGTTTGTCGACGAGTTTGTCGCCGCTGTGCAAGAGGTCTTTCCAAAGTGCTGCATTCAATTCGAAGACTTCACCAATAAACACGCGACCCCACTCTTGCGCCGATACCGCGACACGGTGTGTTGCTTCAATGACGACATTCAAGGGACAGCATCGGTTGCGGTCGCAGGTCTCTTTGGCGCATGTCGCATCGTGGCGAAACCGATGCGTGAACAGACGCTGCTCTTCATGGGGGCAGGAAGCGCAGGCGTCGGCATCGCAGATCTCTTCGTCACGCAACTCATGGCCGATGGTTGCTCTGAGCGCGAGGCGCTCGCCCGTTGCTGGTTTGTGAATTCACGCGGACTCGTGCACTCCAACATGCCAAATTTGCCGGACTATCTCGAGCGATATGCGCATGATGTCTCGCACCTCACTTTTCCTGCGGGCGCACTCGCGGGGGTCGACTCTCCGCTGAAAGATCTCGCTGATGTCGTCGAGACGATTCGCCCCACGGCGATCATCGGAGTCTCGACCGTTGCCCACGCATTCAATGAGCGGGTTGTGCGCGCGATGGCGCGCATCAATGCACGGCCGATCATCTTTCCACTCTCGAACCCGACATCGAAGTCTGAGTGCACGGCAGACGAAGCGATCCGCTGGTCTGATGGGCGCGCCATCGTTGCGAGCGGCAGTCCGTTCGCTCCGCTGCATTACGGGGGCAAGCTCTTTGTGCCAGGGCAAGGAAACAACGTGTACATCTATCCAGCCGTGGGGATGGCGATCTACGCAACGCAGGCAAGCCGCGTCACCGACTCAATGTTCTTGCGAGCGGCCGAGTCGCTCGCGGCGCAGACCACCGAACAGGACATCTCGGTTGGGCTGATCTATCCGCCGATCTCATCGATCTTGCATTCGAGCGTCGAAGTGGCGATTGCCGTTGCGCGGCTCATCTTTCAGTTGGGTCTCGCGCGCATTGAAGAACCCGCCGATATCGATCAATTCGTGCGCAGCAAGGTCTACGACCCTAGCTTCTGAACTGGCGCAGAGCGTGGCCGAACGATTGCGTAGACCCAGAAGTCGCTCGATCGTTTCGCGCCATCTGGACCAGTCGCGGTCATCGTGATCGGCGCGAGAACCACGCCAGCGGCGGCGTCGCTCGCCTCGGCAACGAGTGAGATCATCGCCATCTCCTTGTCGGAGCGCTGCGAGACGAGTTTCACCGAGATTCGTGGGTCTTTCGAAACTGTTTCAACGACGCGCCATCCCGCGGCGTGCTTGAGTTCGAATTCAAACGCAGATGGAGTCGCTGGCGTGAGCACTCCGAGATTCGCGCGATACTCAGCAAAGGGAATCTGCGGTGCGATCTTGGTGCACAGGTGCCGCACGCGCATGTCGATCACTGGCGCCTTTGGATGGTCCGTCGCAATGATGAGATATGGGGGCACCTGCTCGCAGGGAAGTTTGGAGAAGTCGTAGCGAACCTCATACGAGTTTCTCGGCTGATCGACCACGGGATCGAATCCGACAAACTCGGTGGGTCGGTCCATCACCGATTGAATAGTGAACGGCGCCTGATCGATCGAGGCGATTGTCACGGTGCCGTTGAGTGGTGTCACAGCGCTGCCGGCCGGCGCGGCGGGATCCTGAAACGCATTGATGTATGGAACACGCGCGTGGTTGGTTGGGTCGATCGATGTGCCGCGCACTGCGTAGGCGATCTCGCCGCTCATCGTGATCGTCACGGGCGCAGAGCGATCAGAGAAAACGAACGAGACTGCGGCGCTCTTCACTCCCGTCGAAGCAGAAACTTTCATCGTGACGGGTAACTCGATCCTTCCTTGCGCTGGGATCACCTTTCCAGTCGCATCGAGCGCAGTACAGGTGCAGGTTGGCGTCGCCGAAACAATTGTGACGGGTGCAGTGCTCGTGTTGACGAGCCGAAATGTGCGGGTGACAGAAGCGCGCGGTTCAAGAAATCCCAGCGCGATCGAAGGGGGATCGGCAATCACCTCTGCGAGCGCCACACGCGCGACCGCACAGTGCAAGAGCGCAGCGAGAACAACGCGCAGAGTGGTTGATTGCATGATCATCATGATCATTACTATAGGGACGCACCATGAAAGCAATCGTCATCACAAAGCGCGGAAATCCAGTCGCGCCAAACATCGCATTCGTGACCGACCGAGCCAAGCCATCTCCCAAATCCGGTGAAGTGCTTGTACAGACCGAAGCAAGCGCGCTCAACAGCCTTGATCTCTGGGTTGGTCGTGGATTGCCTGGAGTCGACACGCAATATCCATTCGCGAGTGGATCGGATGGCGTTGGTCGAGTCGTCGAAGTTGGCGAGGGCGTCGATAGCCGTTGGATCGGTCGACGAATCCTCTTGAATGCAGCGGTGATGCAGGCAGAATTGCCGCACCCTGACTCGCGCGCATCTGGAGAAGAGATCTCAATGATCGGCGAGCACACCCCGGGAACAATGGCAGAGTTCTTCGTTGCACCCGCGACAAATGTGCTCGATATTGGCGACACAGATGCAGTGCAGGCAGCAGCATTCGGGCTCACTCATCTCACGGCGTGGCGCATGCTCGTGACGCGCGCGCGTTTACAACCAGGAATGAGTGTGCTTGTGACAGGGATCGGCGGCGGAGTGGCGGTTGCGCTTCTCAACATCGCGAAACACTTTGGCTGCCAGGTGATTGTGACGAGTCGTCACCAGAGCAAACTTGATCGCGCGCGCGCCCTCGGTGCAAGTGAGGGCATCCTCGATGATGGGAGCGATTGGTCTCGAACTGCGCGCGCGCTCACAAAGAAGCGGGGGGTCGACATCGTGGCCGACTCGGTCGGGAAGGCGATCCACCTCAGCTGTATGAAGAGTCTCGTGCGAGGCGGAGTCTTTGTGACCTGCGGTGCAACGACGGGCGGCGATGCGACGACTGATCTCTCGCGGGTCTTCTGGAATCAACTCACAATTGTCGGCGCAACGATGGGGGATATGGGCGAATTCAGGGCGGTTGCAAGTTTGTTTCGTTCTGGGGCGATCACTCCAGTCGTTGACTCTGTCTACAAGCCAAACGACGCAACAAAAGCATTCGAACGACTCGAGGCGTCGAGTCAGTTTGGAAAAATTGTGATCGACTGGAAATAGTCCGATAAGCGTGAATCGCTTTCGCAAAAAAATAATTTTTCCCAATTGCCCCGTTTTTGGCAATTCGTTCGCTTTTGGTTCAACTCGAGTTATGTTCCAAACGATGTAACGGGGCGCGAGTGGTCGTTTACCCCTCGAGCACTCGCATCAGCCGTTCAAGAATCGTTGTTCACCCCATTCTTTTCTACTAGGAGAATCTCAATGAAGTGTCGAAACAGTTTTTCTTCCACGCTCGGCGTGGCATTCGCGGCAGCGTGTACCACGCTGATCGCGTCGTCTGTCTATGCACAGGACGAATGCGCATCGGCTGCCACCGTACTCGCAGGTGTACCAAGCGCATTTGATACAACCGCAGCGACCCCAAGCGCGGACATCCCAACGGATGCTCTCTGCACCGGCACCTTCCTCAATTGGCTTGCAACCCAGAACGACGTCTGGTTCAAGTTCACGGCGACTGAGCCAGGAGTCGCAGACTTTTCAACCTGCCTTCTTGGGTCATACGACACATCGATGGCGCTCTATAAGACAGACTGCTCGACGCTTGTTGCCTGCAATGGCGACGCTGCAGCAGATGCGACTTGCCAGGCTTATCACTCAGCGATCAATGGCGTCTCATGCAACACGGGCGATGTCTTCTATGTTCGCATCGGTGGATACGACGGTGACGTTGGTGCAGGCGCACTGACTGTGACCTTTACTGGGTCAAGCGCGGGTTGCGTTGGTGCCGCAGGTGCGTGCAATGTCGTGCACGCTGGCCTCGGCTGCGATAACGCAACATGCTGCAGCTCTGTGTGCACATTCAATCCAATCTGCTGCGAAGTGGGTTGGGATCAGAGTTGCGTCGATCAAGCGATCGCGCAGTGTGGTTACTACTTCTGCGCACCAGTGGCTGGAGCTCCAGCAAACAACTGCGCGACCAGCGCAACGGTTGTTCCTTCAACGGACAGTGTTCGGCCATTCACCTCAGTGAATGCGACAATGGACGGTCCAAATCATGCTGGCGCAACTTGCCAATCTGGTAGCGACGTCTTCGGCAACGATGTTTGGTTCAAGGCATCACCAATCGCAAACGGTTCGATGGCTCTTTCGACCTGCGACGCCGTGACCTATGACAACAAGCTCGCTGTCTATGACATGGGTACCAGTCCTTCGACGTTCGATTTCAACACCCTCGCTGCGGCGTTGGTTGGTTGCAATGACGACGGAGCAAGCGGCACATGCATGACCACCGGCGGCACGCCGACTCCATACGCGTCGGCAATGAGTGCATCCGTTCAACTTGGTCACACCTACCTGATCCGCATCGGTTCATACACCGAAGGCGAAACAGGAACAGGATCGATCACCATTGACATGCCAGAGCCTTGCGCGGTTGGTACGCCATCCGTGTACGAGTCTGAACCATGCGGTAGCTCAGCGAACGATGGTTGCAACGCGGCGGGCGAATTCCAAGGCATCTCTCTTGGAGCGACTGTCGGCGGAACACTGTGGGCCGATGCCGATACCCGCGACACTGACTTCTATCAGTTCGTCGTGGCCGTTGACACACAAGTCACAGTGAACGTGAAAGCTGCTCGTTTGGTCAATGTGCTCATCCTCGCGGGTGATGTCTCGATCGCGGGTTGCACTGGCATGAGCGTCGTTGCAGGTGGAACTGGAACTTGCCCAACTGTGGCAACATCTTGCCTCAACCCTGGCACCTACTACGCGTTTGTTTCTGACTCCGCGTTCACTGGAAATGCTTGCGGAAGCGGCGTCTTCAACGATTACTCGTTGGAACTCGCATCTGCTCCAGCGACATGCCCAATCACCGTCTCGGGTGGTGGTGCAGTCGCCGGAACTTGCGCAGCACCTGGACCAGACAGCGCGAGCATCAACGTTGATCCAAACCTCGTCACCAATGGTGTCGTTGCGTGTGCGGTCGCCGGTGCGGCTGGTGGTTCGACTGCGAACTCCTATGCCCGCGTCTTCCCAGCAGGAACAGTCGGTGGCGAAATCAGCTGCTTGAACTTCGGTGCTTACGCGATCAACGTGGAAGCCACAGGAACCTTCTACAGCGATCTGCCACTTCCAGCGACGATCGGCGTCTACCGCGATCTTGACGGTGGTGCTCCACGCTTCAAGACTGTTGACGGCGGCGTCGATGGTGGCGACCTTGAGTCGATCATCACACAGGCAATCATGGTTCCTGGTGGTGTCTACCGTGCAACATTGAACTTCGCGCAGCCAGTCTGCGTGCAGGACGATGGTGCCTACAACCTCGTTGTGATCGTTGACTACCCAAATCTTGCTGACGGTGAGGGAGCAGTCCCCGCAGCGTCCGGATACCAGCAGCGCGCGGGTGCAAACACCCTCGGCCCAGTTGGCAACACATACTGCCGTCTCAGCTGCGCTGATGGTGCAGGTCAGTTCGTGTTGACTGAATCACTCGGTGCCACCTTCACGGCGGCCTGGGTTGTTGAGATCAACGGAACCAACGCAGCCAATTGCTCCGCACCACCATGCCCTGGTGATTACGACGGCAACGGCTTCCGCAACGGCGCCGACTTGGCAACCCTGCTCTCAGCATGGGGATCTGCAGGCGGCGACATCACGGGTGACGGTCAGACCAACGGTTCTGACTTGGCAACCCTGCTCAGCGGTTGGGGCGTCTGCCCAAACTGACCTGAACAGGTCTGGTTTCAAGGTTTTCTCCTAGTTACGAACCCCCCCTCGACCGAAAGGTCGGGGGGGTTTTCTTTTGCCCGCACCGTGCGCGGGGGACAATTTGTTCAAAAAGCGTCCGCAAAATTTGTGCAGTCCCTTTCTTGAATTATGTTTCAGTGCAATCCAAAGGCGGCGGCGTTATGCCGTTGCCCTTCGGCAAGGTTGTCTGACCGTTCTAAGAATCATTATCCACGGAGAAACCGCATTGAAATCTCACATCTCATCCATCGCCATCGCGACCTTCATCGCTGGCACAACACTCGTGCTGAGTTCATCAGCATCCGGACAGTGTTCAGTCGTTCCACCTGCAGGCACAATCGTCTCACCAGACGGTTGCGGCGCTGCGGTTGATTCAAACGCCGGATGCAACATCGCTCCAGCCGTCTTCACAGACCTCGGCTCGATGGCGAGCGGCTCGGTCATGAACGTCTCAGGCCAAATGGGAACGTACCTCCCCGCCGGCGGCACCGCCGGAAACACAGCACGAGACCTCGATTGGTATCTCGTGACAACAGTCGCAGGCAAGCTCGAAGTCTCGCTCTCAACGGCGAACTCGGCTGGCACGGCTGCATTCGCAAACTCAGTGATTTTCATCAAGTCGCAGGTCGACCTCGCCGATCCGTGCGCTGGCGACTTTGACGTGGGTGTTCAGAGCGGCCTCTGTCCACACGTTCAGTCGGTCACGAGTGGTGCTGGAACACACATGATTGTTGTGACTGTGCCATTTGAAGTCGCACCGATCACGCCTGTGTACGCATGCGGTACCTACCTCATGACGCTCACGCATACGCCGCTGGCGTTCGCGATTTGCGGAACCTCGGCTGAGTCTTGCACGACAGCCCGCGCCACAGGCGGATGCAGCATTGCATCGTGCTGTGAAACGGTCTGCGGATTCAATCCACTCTGCTGCGAGATCGCTTGGGACGCAAGTTGCGTGACCAATGCAGTCGACCTATGCGGACTCTTTGTGTACGGCTGCTCGTCACCAGCAGGTGCTCCTGCCAACGATTGTGCGACGGCATCCCGCCTGATCACACTCGGTCAAGCCAACGTCATTGCAGACAACACCGGAGCAGGAACAGATGGTCCTGGCCCAGCTGTTGGACTCTGCGGATCGGCGATTGGTAAGGATCTCTGGTTCACGATCAAGGCTCCAGCAAATGGCGCGTTGACGATCTCGACCTGCGTCGGTGGCGATACCACCACTGACTCGGTCATCGAGTTGTACGGCCTCGGTCTCGATCCAATCGTCACAGCCGCTCGTGCAGCAGCGATGCCTGACTACGTCATTGGTTGCGTCGACGATTCATGCGCTGATGCGACAGGAACAATCATCGTTGGTGGTGCAACAGCGGTGACGCTGATCGATGCCGTTGCCGATGAGTACTACCTGATTCGTATCGGTGGTTGGTACGACTCAACAGTTGGTGGAGCAGATACTGCTGACACCTTCGTGCTGACGATTGCAACCTCGTTCGAATACGTCGTCTTCTCAACAGGACCGCAGAACTACATCGTCAGCACTGCTGGCGCGAACACCAACCTTGGTCTGAGTTCTGGTTGCATCGCTGGAACCATGCAGAGCCGTTGGTTGGCTCAAGCCTTCACTGTGCCATCGACAGCGACGAGCTGGGATGTCACGCGCTTGACCGTCAAGGGATTTGCACCAACTGGCGTCACCAACACCACGATGAACTACATCATCTGGAATCGTTTGGCTGGAAATCCAGCGCCGACTGCAGCGAATCAGGTTCTCACGGGATCGGTTCCGATGCCAGTTGGTTACAACAATGCCGCGGACGATGCACCGAATTCGTCGCACGACATCGATGTGGCGTTCAGCCTCGCACCGGGTAACTACTACCTGACGGTGTATGCATCGAATCCATCCTGCGCGACGGTCTTCTCGAACTTCGCGTGGTTCATCTCGGCATACAACGGCATCAATCTGATTGATGCGACGGGCGCATTCGCGTGGCGCTCTGCGACCATGCCAACTGCAGGCTTCGTGCGTTACACCCTCGCGGGCTTCGTGATGCAAGCTGGTGCGGATCCAAACGACATGTTGAACACTGCGTTCGACATCTTCGGTTCACCCGTCTTGGCACCACCGTGCTTGGGTGATTACGACGCCAACGGTTTCCGCAATGGTGCCGACTTGGCAACACTGCTCTCAGGTTGGGGATCACCCGGCGCCGACATTACTGGCGACGGACTGACCAACGGATCGGACTTGGCGACCCTGCTCAGCGGTTGGGGTCTCTGCCCATAAGTCTGAAGTCACGCTTCTTCTCTGCGATTGCAACTCCCCCTCGGTCTCGCGACCGGGGGGGATTTTCTTTTGAGTACATTGCCCATCCCCGTGTTGGTCACGGAGTGAGGAGCTGTCGATGTCTGCAACACACAAGAAACTCATAGCCGCGTTCGTGGTGGTCGCGATCATCGCAATTCTCTCTGGCAAGTGGGTGGTCGAGACTCTGCAGCAGTTTAGCGGCCAGAGTGGCGTCGAGGCGCGGCTTGCGCTGGTTCGCGAAGGGTCGGTGCGCGAGACCGTCTCAGCGCCTGGGTTCGTTGAACCCATCGCCAAGGTCGACATCTCGGCGCAGGTTTCAGCTCGCATCACGTTGTTGCCATTTCGCGAGGGGGATGTCGTGAAGAAGGGCGACCTCGTCGTACAACTCGATGACCGCAATCTCAAAGCCGGGTTGGCTTCGACGATCGCAAGGCGCGATGGTGAGCGGGCGCGGCTCGAAGCCGAGGGGGCTCGGATCGAGGGTCCACTTCAGTCGCTCGAGAATGCCAAGCGAACGCTTGAGCGTCAGCGCAAGCTCTTTGAGACGGGCGATGTCGCGCGTCAGGCTCTTGAGGATGCGACCGTTCGGGTCGACGAATTGACCGCGTCAATCGCCGCGACGCGCAAAACCATTGGAGCCCTCGAAAGTTCGCTCGCTGCAGGCGAAGCAGAGATCGAACGGGTTCGACAAGAGCTCTCATACGCGACGATGCGCGCCCCAATTGACGGTTCAGTCACTCGGCTCAATGCCGAGGTCGGCGAACTGGTCATGGTTGGCACGATGAACAATGCGGGCACGGTGATCATGACCATCGCAGACCTTGGGCGCATGCGCATGCGAAGCCAAGTCTCAGAGTCAGATATCGCGAAGGTTGTCGAGGGACAGCCCGCAGAGATTTTCATCAACGCCTTTCCCGGACGTACCTTTCATGGAGTTGTCGAGGAGGTTGCGCTGCAACGCACGGCGACTGGAATGCAGTCTTCGTCGACGCAGGGGGCCGGGACGTTCAAGGTCGATGTCTCGATTGACTCTGAAGGAGTGCGTATCTTTTCGGGTCTTGCCGCAAACGTTGACATCGCGATCAAAGAACACCGCGGTTTGATTGTCTTGACGCAAGCGGTCGTCGAGCGCAAACGCGATGAGTTGCCTGCGGCGCTGGCTGATTCGCCGCTCTTTCCGGTTGGGCAGCGGGTTGTTCCCATCATCTTTCGCGATGAAGGTGGCGTCGCGATTGCGACGGCTGTCAAGTTGGGATCGAGCAGCCTGACCGAGACAATCGTCGAGTCAGGCATTTCGATGGGGCAGTCAGTGGTGGTTGGACCCTACAAGACTCTCGAACGACTCAAGGGTGGAGAGGCGCTTCGAAATGAAGAGGACGCAGCAGCCGGATCAAAGAGCGACTCATCCTTCTCAGTGAAGGTTTCTGGATAGCACGCCGATGATCCGCGTTCGAAGTCTGCGAAAGATCTACCGCGTCGGGGAAGAAGAAATTCACGCGCTGCGAGGCGTTGACTTGGATATCGGCAAGAATGAAATGGTCGCAGTCATGGGGGCTTCGGGATCAGGCAAGAGCACGCTGATGAACATCATCGGATGTCTCGATCAACCGACCGATGGAAGTTACGAACTTGATGGACGGCGGGTTGCGCAGATGTCTGAGGCAGCTCTCGCAGTCGTGCGTAACGAGAAGATTGGCTTTGTCTTTCAGTCGTTTGAGTTACTCGCCCGACAAACGGCGCTCGAGAATGTTGAGCTGCCACTGATTTACTCGCGCGAGGTGGGGCTCACAGCGCACGAACGCACCCGTCGCGCACTTGCAGCGCTCGAGCGGGTGAAACTTTCTGACCGGGTCACGCACCGTCCAAATCAGCTCTCTGGAGGGCAGAAGCAGCGCGTCGCGATTGCGCGGGCGATTCTGAATCATCCGGCGATTCTGATGGCCGACGAACCAACTGGCAATCTCGACTCAGTGACGACGCAGGAAGTGATGAGAATCTTTCAGCAGTTGCATGCCGAGGGGCAGACGGTGCTGATCGTGACACATGAAAACGATGTCGCGGCCTTCTGTCAGCGAGTGATTCGTTTGCGTGACGGGCTCGTCCTGAGCGATCTCTCGATCGAGCAAGACCGCGCAGGACAGCAACGCCGATGATCTTCAGTCCCTATTTTTATGTGCAGGCAATCAAACTGGCGTTGAGTCAGATTTGGGCGAATCGCAAACGCAGCCTGCTCACATCGCTCGGAATCATCGTGGGTGTTGCGAGCACGACGTCGGTGATCGCCGCGCTGAGTGGACTCAAGGCGAATGTGCTGAGTGAGTTTGAGTCGTTTGGAGCGAATCGACTCTATGTCTTTCCCGATCGTCCAGATGACAAGCCGCGCAACATGTATCCGCGCGAGAAGATTCGAATCAAACCGTGGGAGGTGGTTGAGATTCAAGCCTCGTGCCCGTCGCTTCGTGCGATCACTCCGGTCACTGAGTTCGGTGTCTCAGCCGCGAGCGAACAGAAGGAACTCGAGGGAGTCACCGTTGTGGGCATCTGGCCCGACTGGCATGAGGCCGAGAATCGCAACGTGATCGCTGGGCGCATCTTCAACCGCATCGATGAGGAGAGTGCGCGACAAGTCTGCCTCTTGAATCAAGCAGCCATCGATGAACTGCGACTGCCCGTAGAGGCAGTTGGATCGCACATCCTGCTTGACGGTCGGCGCTTTCTTGTCGTTGGGATTATCGAGACACTGCAATCGAAGATGTTCGGCGATGGTGGCAATACGGCAGAGATCTTCATTCCGTTTTCGCTGGCGATGAAGTTGCAATCATCCGATGTGTTCATTCGAGTGACGGCACTCGCCCGCAGCACAGAACTCTCTGAAGAGGCGCGCGCTGAAATTACGCAGACGATGCGGCGAATTCGGGGGATCCACCCTGGTGATTCGGATACGTTTCAGGTTGTCGCGATCGATCAATACATCGAGCAGTTCAAGGCTCTCGCCGCTGGAATCACCGCGATCGCCGCAGGAATCGTCGGCATCAGTTTGCTCGTTGGCGGAATTGGAATCATGAACATCATGCTTGTCTCAGTTTCGGAACGCACGCGAGAGATTGGGTTGCGCAAGGCCGTCGGCGCGACTCCCGCAGCGATCATGATGCAATTCTTGCTCGAGGCGATGGTGTTGTGTTTGGCGGGCGGCCTTGTTGGAGTAATGATCGGAAAGGTCTTCGCGATCGGATTGACCATGATTCCAGGAGCTCAGTTGCAGCACGCTGATGTTCCGCTCTGGGCGGTGCTTCTGAGTTTCGTGTTCAGCGCAGTGGTTGGGCTTGGCTTCGGGTTCTTTCCGGCATTGAAAGCCGCACGGCTTGATCCCATTGAGGCGCTTCGACATGAGTAACCGCCTGCTCATTCGCGCCACACTCGCGCTGCTCACATGCGGCGTCGCGTGCTCCTGCCAGAACGAACTCTTCTCGAAAGATGAAGAGATCACTGGACCGTCCACGAGCACGAAGGACATCGCGGGGTTCGATGCAGCGAAGCAGTCTGAGATTCCGGCGCAGTCGCTTGAAGAGGCGGTTGCACAGGCAACGACGCAAGGATTCGCGCCGCCCTCATATGCCGAGAAGACTGCAGTCACGATCGCAGATGTGCGCGCGATGGCGCTTGCGAACAATCTCGATTTGCGCGTGGTGCAGTTCGACCCAGCGGTCGGCGTGACGCGCATCGACGAAGAGCTCGCGAAGTTTGAGGCGGTCTTGAATGCCTCGTACACCAAGAACACAACCGGCTTGCTCACCCAACTTGAAGAGGGGGTCTCGACCGATGCGAGCAACGCCAATCTCGGCGTGAGCGTTCCACTGGCAACAGGCGGAACGATCTCGGCGGGAACGCTCATCAATCAAGCTGATCAAGGCGCAGTGGTCATCCCAGGATATGAGCCGTACGAGGCGGGCCTGCAGTTCTCGATTTCACAACCGCTCTTGCAAGGGGCGGGCATTGGCACGAACACCGCTTCGATTCGAATCGCCAAGTATCAGGGGCGGATGGTCGATGCGCGCACGAAGTTGCAGACGATTCGCATTCTGGCCGATGCTGAGAAGGCATACTGGAATCTCTACCGCGCCTCAAAGCAACTCGAAGTGCGCGTCGATCAGTTCAAGGTCTCGCAAGCGCAACTCGATCAGGCGCGGCGACGCGTCGAGCAAGAGTTGGCTCCTGAGATCGAGGTCATGCGTGCGCAAAGCGGCGTGAGTGCGACGGTTGAACAGGTCATCGTTGCAGACAACATTCTGCGTCTTCGTCAGCGCGATTTGAAACGGTTCATGAATGATCCGCGACTGCCAGTAGAGAGCCCGACCTCGATCGATCCAGTGACGGATGCCGATCCTGTGAGCCTGCGATTCAATGATCGACAACTCGTCAACGACGCGATGGCGGGGCGGATGGAATTGCTCGAAATCGAATTGCAATTGCTCGTGGATGCCGAGCAGATCGATCTCGCGCGCAACTCGGCGCTTCCGAATTTTGCCGTCTCGTATCAGTACCAATACTTGGGCGATAGCACATCGATTGGGTCGTCCTACGCGGCGCTTGGAGATGGCGACGGTTACAACCTCACGGTGACTGCAACGGTGCCACTCGGAAGCGAGGCGGCAAAGTCGCGCATCAGTCGTTCGATTTTGACTCGTTTGCAGCGGCTGGGCACTCGCGAGGCGAGGCGTCAATCGATCACGCAGGAGGTGTTGAACGCCGCAGACACAGTCGAGAACACGTGGCGTCGGATCTTGGCCGCGCGACTTGAATCAGTGTTGGCTGGCCGAACGCTCGAAGGAGAGCGCCGCCAATTCGATGTTGGATTGCGCACGAGTACAGATGTGCTCGATGCCGCGGCGCGCGTCGCAGATGCGCAGAGTCGCGAGGTCGACGCACTCGCTGGATATCAGATCGCCCTGATCGACCTCGCGTTTGCGACGGGCACAACTCTCGGCAGCTCTGGAATCGTGTTGCCTGCGGCGGTCGATCCTGCAAGCGTTCGCTGAGCGGCCGCAAGACAGCGAGATTGCGCAATCCCAATCTCGCCAGCAAGTATGCGCGCGACGGAATCTTCACTCGGGGCTCAAACAGCTCTCGCCGAGCTGCGCAGACTTGCTCGTCTCGAGAACTCGCCGCGAGCGAAGATTCCGCCGCGTGGACGCACACGACCTTCAGTCGCACCAAAACCCGTTCTTTGGAAGGAATGGCCCGCTCAATGATGCGTTCTTTCCAAAGAACGGCTCGAGGCGCGAGCTGCGATTGCGCAATCCCAATCTCGCCAGCAAGTATGCGCGCGACGGAATCTTCACTCGGGGCTCAAACAGCTCTCGCCGAGCTGCGCAGACTTGCTCGTCTCGAGAACTCGCCGCGAGCGAAGATTCCGCCGCGACGACGCACACGACCTTCAGTCGCACCAAAACCCGTTCTTTGGAAGGAATGGCCCGCTCAATGATGCGTTCTTTCCAAAGAACGGCTCGAGGCGCGAGCTGCGATTGCGCAATCCCAATCTCGCCAGCAAGTATGCGCGCGACGGAATCTTCACTCGGGGCTCAAACAGCTCTCGCCGAGCTGCGCAGACTT
>CAYHFW010000018.1:0-46370 GCA_964355975.1 uncultured Singulisphaera sp. | reverse complement strand
TTGCTCGGCTCGGGAACTCGCGCGAGCGAAGATTCCGCCGCTGGTACGCAAGCGAGTGATGGCAAGACACCAATCCGCAGCGGGTGCGCAAACGCATTTCCTCCGCAGGGCGACGGCCCTGGCGAGTTTGCAAGCCGAGCCGGAGTCTTCGTAGGCGAGGGGCAGCATGTTTGAGTCCAGGGTCGTTGACCTGCGGAGGTCACCGTGTGGCTGGATGCGATCGGAAGCTACGGAGCGCAATCCCAGAGTCGTGCCGCGCCACGCACACCACTTGCATCGCCGAACTTCGCAGGTCGAATCGGTGTGTCGAACTGATCAGAAAAGATGCGCTCAGCAATCAGTTGCGGCGTGCGCTGATAAATCGCTTCGATGTTGCTCACGCCGCCGCCGAGCACGATCACATCGGGATCGAGCGTATTGACGACCACTGCGAGCGCATCGGCGAGCCGCTCACAAAGCAACTCGATCACGGCGCTCGCACTCGGGTCGACACCCGCTTTGGCGCGTCCTGCGATCTCTTCGAGTTCGTGGCGAACATTTTCGTGACGCAGGTACTCGGCTTCGAGGGCGGGGCCGGCAAGAAATTGTTCGATGCATCCCACTTGACCGCAGTAGCAGGGTCGCGCGCGACGCTCGGCGCGATCCGTGCCTGGCATCGGGCAATGCCCCCACTCTCCGCCGATGGCGTTTCGGCCCACGATGATCCTTTGGTCGACGACGATGCCGCCGCCCGTGCCGGTACCGATGATCACGGCGAAGACAACGCGCGCGCCTGTTCCCGCGCCGTCGAATGCCTCGCTGAGTGCGAGGCAATTCGCGTCGTTTGCCCCGCGAATCTCGCGCTGAAGTCGCTGCTGCAAATCACCCATGAGATCGTGCCCATTGAGGCAGGTCGAGTTCGCGTTGCGGTGCAATCCAGTGCGCGGGGAGACACTTCCTGGATAGCCAATACCAACTGTGCACTCCGAGCCGACTTCGCGCTCGACGCCACGCACGAGTTCTTCGATCGCCGCCACGGTCAACTCGTAGTTTCCTTGCGGGGTTGCGACACGGCGGCGCAAGAGTTCGGTTCCATCCGCATGCAGTGCGCATGCTGCGATTTTTGTTCCACCCAGATCAACGCCAATTCGAATCATGTCGGCACCGCGAGGCTTCGCACAATCGTGTCGATGAGTGCTGCGCCGAGTCGTGCGGTGCGCCCACCGACGTCGAGGTTCGGAGCGCACTCGGCGATTTCGATTCCTGCGACTCGCCCACTTGCGGTGATCCGGCGAAGCACAGTGCGAAATGTCGCGTCTGGAAAGATGCCCATCGGCGACGGAGCGCTCACACCTGGAGCAACAGCGGCGCTAAAGACATCGAGATCGATGCTCAAGCAGACCAAATCAACCGTCGAAAGAAATCGGTCGACGAGCTGCAAGAGTGGTGCCTCTTGGCAGGGATGAAATGCGTCTGCATCGACCAACTGCGCTCCCGCACCGCTCGCGAACTGAATCAGTGCAGGGGTGTTGTGCGGCGACTGCATCCCGAGCATCAGGTACTTGAAAGGAAGATTGTGCGCTTCACTCCAGAGTTTCACTTGCGCGTAGGGAGATCCAGAATGTGCCCGTCCAGAGTGCAACGCCCGCATATCAACGTGCGCATCGAAGTTGATGCATCCAACGATCGTGCCTGGTGATGCGGCTTGCACTGTGCCGAGCCAATGCCCATATGCCTGATCATGTCCGCCACCGAGAATCAGCGGGATTCCACCACCCGCCCGCACTGCAGCCACGGCTGCGGCGAGCGATTGTTGCCATGTTTCGACGTCGTCACCGTTGCCAGAAACATCTCCCGCATCGAAGAGTGCGTGGGCAGTTGGCGCGGGCAAATTTGCACAGGCGGTGCGCAGAACATTGGGTCCATCGGCAGAGCCGACGCGGCCAAAGTTTGCGCGCACTCCAGCATCGCTGGGATATCCGATCACAACGACCGGCTGACGGCGCGCGCGCGTCGCGGGCATTGCCCCCCACGGACGAATCACTTGATGCCAGCGTTGCGCTGCAGGATCGGGTCCATCATCACGTCCGCGCCATGTCCATGTCATAGCGGATGATCCTACGATGAACCTCTATGGCACGACGCGGACAAACGGCATTACGAACGATCTCTGTGACTGACATTCGACGACTCGTTGTTCCGAGCGATCCTCAGATTGATTTTGCGGGCGAGCTGATCGCGTGGACGAACAAGACGGCAGATCGTCCTGGCTCATCGCGCACCGAATTGTGGATCGCTGGAGTCAATGGATCACGCGCAGCGCGACGCCTCACCAAAGGTCCACGCGACCGATCGCCACGCTGGTCGCCCGATGCGCAGAGTCTGGCATTTGTGGGCGAAACGACGAAGGGGAATCCGCAGATTTTTCTCGCATCGGTTGCGCGGATGCAGCTCACCACACCGACGCAGCTCACGAAACTTGCTGAAGGATCACTTGCAGAAGTGCGCTGGTCGCCGCGGGGCGATGAGATTGCCTTCGCATTTCGTCAGACGATGCACGACCGAACACACGCTGCCGCAAAGGCGCGCGAATCTGCGGGGCAGAGCACTCCCCCGCTCGTGGTCGATGATCCGTGGTATCGACTCGATGGCGATGGAGTCTTTGGATCAGCTCGCTTTCGACTCTTCATCGTCACCATCGCAACCCGTCGCGTTCGCGCTGTCGACCTCGGCGACACGATGGGATCGTTTACGTTCGAGTGGTCGCCCGATGGTCGCTCGATCATCGCTGCCGTCAACCGATCTGCGCGTGCAATCTTTGAACCGTGGATGACGCAGATCGTTGTCGCAGACGCGCGCACTGGCAAGAGTCGAGTCATTGAAGGATTACCGGAGGGTCCGAAGAGTTCTCCATCTTTCAGTCCTGATGGTTCGATGATCGCGTATGCGGGGAGGCGCGGTCGACATGACATGTATGCAACGAAGAATCTCGGACTCTTCGTGCATGACCTGCACACAAAGAAGACGCGCGACTTGCTCGCAGCGACTGATTTCTGCTTGATGAGTCCAACGCTCTCGGATTGTGCCGAGAGCGGCTTCGGCGGCTGGTTTCGATGGATGCCCGACAGTGAGTCACTCATCATGCGCATTGGATGGCACGGCTCGGGCTTTCTCGTCAGTGCTGGGGCACGCGGCGGAGTCGTTGTTCCCAACACTTCGTCAGGAGCAGATCACATCCCGAGTTCACTCGCCGGCAACGGCACGCGCATCGCACTCATCCGCAGCACGCCGACTGAGCCGCCTGAAGTATGCGTCGCTGAGATCAATGGAAGAGAGTTCGCTGTGCGCCAGATTTCGCGCCTCAACACCGCACTCTGCGATGAACTCGATCTCTCCGTACCGCAAGAGGCGTGGGCGAAAGCAAAGGATGGCGCATGGGTTCACTACTGGATCATGCGTCCGCCTGCTGCCGCGCGCGTGAAGGGTCGCACTCCCGCAGTCATCGAAGTGCACGGCGGTCCGCATGCACAATATGGCTGGACATTCTTTCACGAGTTTCAATTGCTGGCCGCCGCGGGCTACACCGTTGCCTACGGAAATCCACGCGGATCGAAGGGCTACGGCGCCGAGTCATGCAGTGCGATCCACGGATCATGGGGAGACAAAGATTGGCTCGATGTGCAAGCGATCACACGCGCAGTGCAGCGCGATGCGCGCGTCGACTCAAAGCGCATCGGCATCATGGGTGGCTCGTACGGCGGATATATGGCGCTCTGGGCGACGGGACACTCGAATGTTTACTGCGGGGCGATTAGCGATCGGTGCGTCTCGAACATCGTCAGCCACTGCGGCAACTCAGACTTTCCAAATGTTCCGGGGGTGTACTGGAAGGGTTCGGCGTATGGCGATCCCACCGCACTTTGGAAGTCGAGCCCCATCGCAAGTTTCTCGAAGGCCCGCACTCCGATGTTGCTCATCCATAGCGAGGATGATTTGCGGTGCAACATCGAGCAGTCTGAGCAGATTCATGCAGCACTCGCGGCGCAGAACGTGCCCGTTCGTTTCGTGCGCTATCCGCGCGAGACGAGTCACGGGATGAGCCGGAGTGGTCCGCCTGACTTGCGCATGCACCGACTCGGCGAGATTCTCGCGTGGTGGAAGAACGTGTTTGCGAAGAAGTGACGCGGGGCAGCGCGCGATCGCGCGTGCGTCAATCGCCGAACAATCCCTTGATTGCGTCTCCCGCCCCCTTGAGACCCTTCTGAATCGCATCTCCGCTGCCTTCGAGGAGAGACTTGGCGTTGGACGTGAGCGTTGATGCAGCGCTCGACAATCCACTGACCATTTCACTTGGCAACCCCTCGATCTTCGCCTGCACGATCGCAACGGTCAGCCTCTCGACGAGTTCGGTGCTCACGCGCGCCGCGACTTCGCTCGCGGGCGTCTTTGTTCCGAGGTCGCTCACCACAATGTCTGGGATCGTCACATGCACCTTCGTGCCAGCAACGAGCGCAGAGTTTCCGGCCGCAGAGACGTGAATGTTCGTCACACGAAGCGTTTGAATCGTGACTGAGCGCGCACTCGCGCTCGGCTCGGTCGTTGCGGGGGTCTGTGTGGTGTCACTTCCTGTCACATTGGTTGCGACCACCTGCAAGTTCACTTGACCACCAATCTCGACGAGGTTCACCTCAACACCATCGATCTCAATCGCCTCGATCACAACATCATCACCGATCAACTCGATGAGGCCAGCGGTCACCGATGCGTGCTGCACGCTGAACATTGGCCCCTCTCCGAACCCTGTTGGCTGCGCAACTTGCAGTCCATCGAGCGTCGACTTTCCGTCGAAGAGTCCCAGATGCACCGAGCGAACAGTCGTCGTGGTGCCGAGCACGTGCGTGGCGGCGGTCGAAAGGATTCGCGCGGCAACTGCATCGAGAAAGAAGATGGTTGCGACGAGGCACGCCGCAACCATGACAGCGAGACCGAGGACGACTTTGCGAAGTTTTGAGTTCATGCGTTTCATACGTGACAACCGATGCGAGCCTATCATTCGCCCTCTTATGCCACGACCTGAACCGACCGATCCAGAAGCCATCGCAGCGATGGCGCGCGTGCGCGAGATGCTCAAGTTCATCGGCGAAAACCCAGACCGCGAAGGGTTGCTCGATACCCCAAAGCGCGTGGTCCTTGCGATGCGCGAACACTTCAGCGGCTATGCAATGGATCCCGCCGAAGAACTCGGCCGCACATTTTCAGAGATCGAGGGCTACGACCAGATGGTGCTCTTGACAGGCATCGACATTCACAGCCACTGTGAGCATCACATGGTTCCATTTGTCGGCAAGGCGCACATCGCGTACATCCCAGATGGCAAGGTGGTTGGACTCTCGAAACTTGCAAAGGTGGTTGAGATTTACTCACGGCGCTTGCAGGTGCAAGAAAAACTCACTGCGCAAATCGCCAACGCGATTCAAACCCACCTTCAACCACTCGGCGCAGCGGTCGTCATTCAGGCGCGCCACTTCTGCATGTGTTACCGAGGGGTTCGCCAGCCCCACGCATGGACAACGACCAGCAAGCTCACTGGAATTTTCTTAGAAGACCCTCGAACGCGATCTGAATTCTTTCGCTTGATTTCGATCGGCCAAGAGCCTGCAGCAGGGTTGTGACCCTTACGCGCGGCGACCAACCGCGTCGATGCACAAGAATTCAAAGGCAATCTGCGCAGCGAGCATCGCTGTGTTCGCCGACTGATCTCGCGATGGACAGACTTCGACAACATCCGCTCCGACGAGTTGCGCCCCTGCGAATCTGCGGATGAGCCCAAGCAGTTGTGCCGACGAAAACCCGCCGCTGACAGGGGTTCCGGTGCCGGGGGCAAACGCGGGATCGACTGCATCCACATCGCACGAAATGTAGAGCGGCGCATCGCCGACGCGATCGCGAAAGGCGAGCACACTTCGTTCGGCTGCTGCGAAATCATCGATGAAACTGCTCATCGGCACGAGTGTGATGTTCTTGGCGCGCGCGAACTTCAGGTCGTCGAGTGTGTTGAGAGATCCGCGAATGCCAACAATCATCGTGCGCGCGGGGTCAATGCATCCATCTTCAATTGCGCGCCGCAGAAATGACGCGTGGCCGTACGACTCTTCCCACACTGCATCGACGGTGTCCATGTGCGCATCAAAGATCACCGCAGCAAGACCCGTCGCGGGGCGACCTGCGCGCTCCCACGCAACGCGAATGTTCGTGAGCGAAATCGAATGGTCTCCGCCGAGTGCGAGCAGATGCGTCTGCGATGCTTCTCCCAAACTCTGCGCAAAGGTCGTCGCGACATCCAAGTTGTCGGTGCATGAGTAGGGAGCAACGGGCGAGTCGCCACCATCCGCGAGCGAGAAGGTCTCTGAGAGGTCGACTTCAAGTTCCATGCTCGCAGCCTTGAGATATTGACTTGCGTCGCGAATCGCGCGCGGACCAAATCGAGCGCCTGGATGAAAGGTCGCACCGCCATCAAATGGAATTCCGTAGACGATCCAATCTGTCACAGTGCCCTGCGCGAGATCGCACAATCGCGGAAAACGCATGAAGGTCGAGATTCCTGCGAAGCGCGGTTGCACTCGCCCACTTGGGAGTTGGGTCGGCATGCGCAAAGAATATGCAGAAAGCGATCGCGCGTTCTCAGCGGCCGCTGGGCGCAAGCCGCATCCAGCTCGGACTGATCTCGATGCCATTTGCGCTGCCTGGGTACATCGGGCTGGGCTTTGGGCCGACCGAGTCGAGCGCGTATCGCGGGCGACCCTCTGCAGTCGGATCAAGTCGCGCGTAGTTAAAATTGAGCCCAGTAAACGGATCTTTCGGCAGAGTCTCGAGAAAGTCTGGAACGAGCTGATCGAGCGACTCTGGATACTCCCCCGCGCGAATGCGAAAGCGTTCGATCGCAATTGCGATCTTCGATCCCCGCTCCCATGCCCAATCGGTGTTTGCCATCCCGCGGTAGTGAAGCAGACTGAATTCTAGGTCTTGCGCGAAGAGCGAACGACTCATTGATCTCGGGTCGGCAACGGCAGCGATGTCCGCATCGATCACAGCAAGCAGCGGCGGAAAGAGGCGGGCGCATTCTTGTTTATGCCATGCGTAGGTGCCCGCGAACCAACCGCTCTGATTGGTGACCCATGAATCGATCTCAGGAACATCCTTCATTGATCGCGCACCAAAGCGCACGCGATCGGGGTTCTCAAAGACCCACGCGAGAAAATTCGCGCTAAACCTAGAAATTGTTTGGATGGCGATCGATGGGGGCGGCATTGGATCCTGCCGATTCAAGGTCTGCTCGACACAGTCGATCCACCCAGCGGCATTGGGTGCACTCAGCGATTCGATCGACAATTCGCGCACGCAGCACAAGATCTCAGATGCCGACATCCATCCCAGCCCGCTGGGCTGCGCAGAATTCGTCCGCGCAAGCGCGAAAATCTCGTCGATTGCACGGCAGATCTCAGCAGCATCGTTCGCCTCGATTGCAACGCGCATGCGGCAGAGGTTGAGTTGCGCGAGTTCGTTGACGTGCCACCCACCCCACAGCGAGGTATGCGGTTGGCGTGATGGATCGAACTGAACAATGCGCAGCGGCGCAGGGGCAGCAACGAGCGTCGCGAGATCGTCGAACACTCCCCGCGCCGCGCTTGCTTGAACAATTCGGCGAGCGGATTCTTTGTGCCCCTCTGCCTGAGCGAGATCGCCATAGGCGAAGCCGCTGCGATAGAGAAGATCAACCTGGCTTCTCGCCGCGAGGTCGGCGGACTTGTCCTCAATCAATAGGTGCCACTCCCAGACCTCTTGCAGTGATGAACTGAGTTTGACGTTGACGCTGTCGAGTGCTTCCCATGCCACCAGTGGTCTCTGCGAACCGGCGGGTGCGTCCGCATCGACGAACAGAGCGTCAAACTCTGCGCGGGTCATCCTGTCGCCTTCTGCCACGGTGGCTTGCCAGCGCAAGAACAACTCGAACGCAACCGCAGCCGCGATGGCGATCGTCGCAAGCGCAACCGTAGTGCGCCACGCAACTCGCCGCCGCCGTGGGGTCCACCAGCGGGTGCGCTCCAACACACCGAGTCGTTCCATCGGCAGAAATCGTCGCAGTTCAACCTCGCCCGTCGTCGTCACGACACAATCCGGCGATACTTCTATCTCGACTCCGCACTCTGGGCAGATCACACTGTTCAGCCCCACAATTGGAAGTCCTGCGAGCGAGTACCAGCAGCGATGACATGTCCCTCGCACCATGAGGGTGCGGCGAATCCACCGTCGGCAGAGCAGATCGCGCACAAGCAGCCACGCGAGGCCGCCAGAGCCGAGCACAACAACCAGCATCAACGCAGCCGTCCATCCACTGGAGTCAACGACGATCTTGCGCGCCCAACCGTACCCCCACAGCAAGAGCACCATCACGAGAATCGCAGCGGCGGCACGACTGAAGTGCATCCACAACTTTCTCGATGCGCCACTCGTCACCGACACGAGAAACACCTCGCACTGCGCGTCACTGAAATGATCGAGCTCTTGAAACGCGCGGTAGAGTTTTCGGCGAATGAGTCTCATGCGATTGCCATTCGATCCCCTTGAACGATGCGTCGCAACGGCGTGCAGCCGCGACCCATCCCACTAGAACATTCGCATTCCCTGCGGCAAGGTTGCAGCATCCGTCTGCTCTTCGAGGTGCGCAACGGGAGCGGCGCAGTAATCAAGGCTGAACGCTGCCGCTGGGCGGTTGTTTCCTGAGTGACCGAGTCCGCCGAATGGCAGTCGGCTACTTGCGCCAGCGGTGCCGACATTCCAGTTGATGCATCCCGCACGCAACTCGGGGGCGATGCGTTGCCAGCGTTCGTTGCTCGCGGTGAACACTGCCGCTGCGAGCCCATAGTGCGATGCATTTGCTTGCGCGATTGCGTCATCGTCGTCGCTCGCCACCGCGATCTGCACGATGGGACCGAAACACTCCTCGTCGCTGTCGAGGTCGAATCGATCGACCTGCACGATTCCTGGCGTCAAGAACCACCCCGCGCGGTCGAGTGGTGAGGCTTGCAGAATCACTCGCCCCCCTGCCGCTGCACGACGCGCTTGAAAACGAAGTGCCCCGTCGCGTGCGCCACTTGAGATGAGCGGTCCCATGAAGACGGGCTCGCTCGAATCTCCGGCGCCAACGATCAGTGTGCTCGCGCACTTCGCAAAGAGCGCTATGAATGACTGCGCGATCGAGGCATCAACGATGATGCGGCGGGTGCAGGTGCACCGTTGCCCTGCCGTTGCAAACGCTGATCGACCGCACTCGATCACTGCTTGCTTCAGGTGGGCATCGCTGCAAACGATCGCAGCGTTGCTTCCGCCCATTTCGAGAGCGACGATGCGTCCTGGTCGATCAATGTTTGCTTCGAGGATGCGCCGCCCTGTCGGCCACGATCCCGTGAAGAGAATGCCATCGACGTTGGGATGGTTGCAGAGCCGCGCTGCGATGCGGGGTCCACCGGCGATGACGTTGAAGACACCAGGAGGAATGCCCGCAGCATCTGCGCACTCGGCGAGCAACTGCCCGACCGCTGGTGTGCGCTCGCTCGGCTTGAACACCACGGTGTTGCCTGCGAGCAGCGCAGGCACGAAGTGACCATTGGGAAGGTGGGCCGGAAAATTGAACGGACCGAGCACAACCATCACGCCATGCGGCCGAAACGTGCAAACACCTCGGCGCGTCGGCGTCACTTCGAAATCGAATCCGCGCACGCGCTCGCCACTCTTGGCTTCGAGTGTGATCGCAATCTTCTCTGCGAGCGCCTTCGCTTCGAGACGACTCTCGCTGAGTGTCTTTCCGCTCTCGAGTGTGATGAGTCGCGCGATGCGGTCTTCTTGTGCGATGAATACTTCGCGCAGTGCCGTCAGAGCCGCTCGTCGATTCTCCTCTCCAGCGGCACGCCAGAACGATGATGCCGCGCGCGCTGCATCGACTGCGCTCTCAACATGGGCGAGTTGCGCTCCCGCGCTCCACACTTCGACGCTCGGCTGCGCTGGATCATGGCTCGCGACGAGTTCGCTCTCACCCTGCGCAGTCGCTGGAAGATGCCGAAAGCGTCCACCGATGAAGTCGCTTGGTTCGTGCGAGAGCAGTGCGCGCCGAACCGCTTCGCTCATCGACGACTCCGAGTGCCTTTGGACTTGCGAGCGATTGCGGGCTGCGCTGCTTGCCGCTCAAGGGCAATCGCGTTGCCGCTCGCATCAAACGCTGTGAGTCCAATCGTTGCCCCCTTCTGCGCGCCAAGTGCTGCGATGGTCTTGGATGGCAACCGCACACTCGTACCTGAAATCTCGAACGAACTGCGCACGGCGCGAAATCCAAACTCGCCAACGCACGAGACGACTCCCGTGCGCGCGTCGCCCTTGCCACTTCCTGCAAGCGTGCGCTCAACGGAATACTTCACAATCGGAATCTCCTCGCGCGATGCGTGCAGATAGGGACCGCCATCGAATGGATCGACGTGATCTTGCGGTGCGAACCCGAGTTTCTCGAGCATCTTGAGCGCGGGAAGAGTCTCATCGCCGACCTTGCCGACCAACTGCCGTGCTTCGGGTGGCAGCAGCGAGATATAGATCTCAACCGATGGGAACAACTTCAGAATGAACTCTTTGCTTCGCTGATTGAAGGTGTCCGCTTCGGTGTACGACAGATTGATGAACCGTCGTCCGAGGTAATCCCAAAGAGATGATCGACTATCTGGGGTCAATGCGCCCATCAACTCGGCAAGGATGCGCGGCTGAAACCAGCTGCGGTGCAGTCCGATGAATTGAAAGCGCACATACGAAAGCAGCGATCCGAGTTTGAGTGGGTGCCCGCGATACCCAGGCGCAAGAATGAGACCGCCGATTTCGCTCGGTCCCGTCTCGTCTGTTCCGAGTTGAATTGTGACATGCACCTGCCCTGTTCCAAGGTCTCGGCTGTAATGCTCGCGCTTGCGCACCTTGAAATACAAATGCGGATGACCAGGCCACGAGATTTTCGAATACACCGCGCTCGTCCCCACAACCGTGCGACTCTCGAGGTCTTCGAGCACGAAGACAAACTCACGACCATTGGGATCTTTGACTTGCCCCGCGAATGCGCGCTGGCTTCGGTCAAGTTTGGCGGCGAGCGCGTCTTTGTCTTGCGGAAGGTTGAATGAATGCACGAGCCGCGCCAACTTCAACAGTTGCGGCATGTCTTCATTGACGGCTTGGCGAATGATGAACATGATTATTTCACCCGCGCGAGTGCGCTCTCAAGAATGGCGAACACTGGCTTGAATTGCGCAGGATGCATCACTCCGATGGGTGGAAGGAAGCGCAAGTGGAATGGGCCATGACCACACGTCAAGGCGATCACACCCTCTTCGAACAGCACTTTGAGCAGCGCTCCGAGTCGATCTTTGTCGCCGCCAAGCGGGGTGAGCCGCAACATCGCGCCGATCCCACCGATCACGCTTGGCAACGCTCGACCATGCGCGTCGATCACCGGCGGGAAGAACTCGGGGCGTCTTCGAACGAGGTCTTCTGCCTCTGCGCGAAACGCTTGATGCAGTTGAGCGATGCGTCCCTGCGAGCCGTAGTAATCGCCGTCACGCAGAATCTCGAGCGCTCTGCGACCGACGTGATAGGCACTCGTGCTCGAGCTGAATGTTCCTGCGAGCAATCCAGGGCCTGGATTGAACTCTGGGGTGAAGAGGCAAGCGCAGACCTGTGAGAGCTTTCCCACCGTCACGACATCGACATACTCGCCGACGCCCAGCGTCTCGAACGCAAACATGTTCTCCGTGCGACCAAACGTCTGAATCTCATCGATCCAGACTGGGATGGATGCATCCTTGCATGCCTGCATCAGTGCGACCAGAAACTCTCTCGGAGCGACATTGAATCCACCCTCGCCCTGCACGACTTCCATCACGAAGCACGAATGTTGTTTGGGATAGCGCGCAATCGCATGCTTCAACAACGCGAGCGTCGCCTCAGTCGACTTCGCACCCATCGCAGAATCGTAAAAAGGCATGTAGTCAACCAGCGTGTTGAGTACGAGACCTTGGCGATATGCCGCGGTGTCGCCGATCTGACTCATCGTTGTCGATCGCCCCATGAAACAGTCAGCGAAAGCGAGGATGCGCGGCGCACTCTGCGTCTTCTGTTGACAAATCTTGAGGGCGTTCTCATTTGCCATACATCCAGAATTCGTCACGAAGCAGTGGCGCAATCGACTCGCGCGCGCCGCCTCTTTGGCAAGAATCTCAGCCACAGCAAGTACATCGGTGTTGTGTTGTAAATGCCCCTGCATGCACACATCCGAAAGCGCCCCCTCAAGCGCCGCCTCGATCATGCGCGCGTCGGAGTGGCCGAACATGTGCACTCCGATTCCACTCAGCATGTCCCACTTCACACTTCCATCGGCGAGCTGAACAAGCGGCCCATGACCAAATCCTGCACCAACATATGGGTACATCGTTGCTCGGCCGCGCAATTCGTTGTTGCTGCGCATCCACGCTGCATACGACTCGGCCTTCTGCCCATCGGCGGGGCGCGCGTTCGTCAATGAACTCTGCGCGCGGCGCAACTCGGCAAGAATCTGGTCGATCGCACTGCGCACGACTGTATTTGTCGCGAGCGGGGGCAAGTGCGAGAGCGCATGAGAGGGGGCGACCGCATCGTGTGTCGAAGAATGCATTGCACTCATGGTACGGATGGTCGCAACGAGAGTCGGTGCATCAGAACTGCAAGCAGCGTTGCGCGTTCGACAAGACTTGCCGTGACGATGAACTCATCATTGCGGTGCAAGTTGCCGCCGCGCACACCGAGCCCATCGAGGCATGCAAGCCCAGCAGCCTGCAAGACGTTGGCATCACTGACGCCGCCAGTCGATGTTGTTCCAGCGGGCACTGCGAATTCTGCTGCAACGGCGCATGCGACATCAGCAATCGCTTGCACCGCCTCTGTCGCTGGTTTTCGTGGGCGATTGTGAATCGTTTGCACTCGAATGCGTGGCAGCGCACCGTCTGGTGCATGCGCAAGCGCGGCAAGAGCGCGGTCAATCGCATCGCGCTGTTCATCGCTCTGGTAGCGCGCGTTTCCCCAGGCAACAGCGTGGGCGGCCACGATGTTTGTCGCTTCGCCCCCTTGCAGAGGACCGATGTTGACCGTGCGACCGACCGATGGATCAGAAATCGCAACGACCTGCGTGATCGCACTGCAGAGCGCCGTGACGGCAGAGATTCCAAGCGCAGCATCGCGCCCCGCGTGTGCGGCGCGTCCGAATGCATCCAAGCGAAACTGCGCAGAGCCCGCGCGTGCGGTCACAAACTTGCCCTCAGCCGACGCGGGTTCGAGCACGAGTCCTATGTCATGCGCCGCGGCGAGTCGTTGCAAGTGCGCAGCACTCGAGAAACTTCCGCTCTCTTCATCTGCGTTCAGCACGAATGACCAGCGCACTGCGACCCCAAGCGCGTGCAACGATTCAAGCGCGGTCAGCGCGACGATGAGTCCCCCTTTCATGTCGGCGCATCCAGGGCCTCGGCGGAGGCCATCCACTTCTTCTGAGAGAGTCTGAAATGCGCCAAGCGGATCGTGCACAGTGTCGATGTGGCCGCTGAGCAGAATGCGCGGCCCAGCTGCTTCGCCCAAGTGATCTGCACTGAGGAGATCACTTGAGTCTGCCCCCGCAATGCTCGGTTCGCGCAGCCAGTCGGGGCGCTGCCCACCCGCGAGGCGCGTGACCTTTGCACCGAGTGCGGTCAGCCGCTTACTCATCCATGTGCGTGTCGCCTCAAGACCAGTGCGCGAGCCATGCCCAGTCGGTATCGCAACGAGTTCGGTGAGATCACGCAACATCATCTCGCCGCGCGCAGCGACATCTCGTGCGATCTTCTGCTCGAGTTCACTAAGCGCCATGAAGCACACGCACCCTCTGTTGTGTGAGTTCACCGTCGAACACATGCGTCGCGGTTCCGCGCATTCGCACACGGCCGTCCTGCTCGTTCCAGCGCAACGCGAGGTCTCCCCCTGGCAGATGAATAGACAGAGAACGCTCAGTGCGTCCTTCGAGCACCCCGGCCACGCACACAGCACTCGCGCCTGTTCCGCACGCACGCGTGACTCCCGACCCGCGCTCCCATGTGCGCATACGAAGTTCTGTGGGTGAGATCACTTCAACAAAGTGCACATTGATGCGCTGCGGAAAGAATGGATGGCGCTCAATCACTGGGCCAATTGTTTCGAGTGGCACGCGCGCCACATCGCGGCACCAGAACACGATGTGTGGATTGCCCATCGAAACGACCGTGGCACTCTGTTCGACGCCGGCCCCTTCGCAGTGCAATGCATCAGGCCAGGGTTGCGCGACGATTTGCGCGCTGCCTTCAACCGCGGGCCAGTGAAGTCCAATCTCGCGAGCAGCAAGAATCGGCGCACCCATATCAACTTCGACTTCATTGACCTGTCCATCGCTTGCAACCCACCAACGCATCTCGAGCACGCCGCGCCCAGTCTCAATGCGCAGCGGATTCGCACTCGATATTCCGCGGTCAATCACGAACTTCGTGACGCAGCGGATGCCATTGCCGCACATCTGCGCTTCGCTCCCGTCGGCATTGAAGATGCGCATGCGTGCATCTGCCCCGCTGCCTTCGCTCGCAGGAAGAATCAGAATCAATCCATCACCGCCGATGCCCGTGTTGCGATCACTCACAACGCGCGCAAGCGCTGGGGCATCATCGACGACTTCGTGCCGCCCATCGACATAGATGTAGTCGTTGCCGATACCGTGCATTTTTGCAAATCGCATCAGTGATTACTCCGGTCGGGTGATTATTCCGAGGTCGATCACCACTTGGCCGCGCCTGTAATAGTCGGCGTTGAGCGTGTTGCGGTCGATGAATGTGAAGACCAGCGCATTGACGCCGGTTGAATCGGCGTATCCGAAGTCGCCAAAGTGCGGCCCTGCATACCGCTGATTATCGAAGGCCTGCGCGTGATTGTGAAAGTGAAAGAGTGCGTCGTATCCCGCATCGAACATCTGCTGTGAGGCTTCAAATCGCACATCGCTTCCACGCGATTGCGGCGCGCACTCGACCAGTTCATACCGCCCTTGCGAATCAAGCCGAAGCAATCCACCGTACTCGGTCAAACGATCGGTCTGATCGCGATCTGCGATGTCGAAGAGATGCGCACGAATGGCTGGCTGCGCAAGCGCCGCGCGTGCGACCAAGATCGCTGCACAATCACCCCACGTCAACTCTGCACTGTGCGCACGCGGAGTCTCTGGCAACTGCGTGCCATATCCCTCAAACGATGCGCCATATCTGCGTGTTTTCTCGTTCGAGAGCTCGACGCTCACCCGCTCGAAGAGTTGATCCCGCGACGCCGTAAGCAGGTCGGGTTGGAACGCTGCGGCGGCGACAACGATCGCGAGGTCGCGCGGCTCGAGCTTCTCGCGCGCCTCGGGTGGCAACTTCTCGACTGCGGCGCGTGCGGCATCCCAAAACGCGCGCTTGTCGGGCATGCGAAGTGCACGAATCCACAAGATCTCTTCTCGGTTGCGAGGAATGATGCCGAGGTCAGTCGCGCAGCGGCGCATATCCAAGATGAACGAATCGGTGCTCGCACTGTTGACATCTGCGAGCAGCGCGAGAATTCGTGCGCGCTCTCCAGTGGCGAGCAACAACTCCCAGCAGCGACTGCGCAAGTTTGCTTCTCTGATCGGATCGCTCTTGAGGAGCATCTCGTAGAGCACCTGTGGAACACGATCCTCTCCCCAGAGTGCGACGAGCGCGAAATACTCGGGGCGCTCGAAGAGTTTTGTTCCATACACGGGAATGACCACCGCCCATGCGCGCACAAGTGTTGGCGTGAGATCTTTCCATCCCAGTACTCCGATGCGCTTGCAGATCTCGCGCCGCCACTCGTAGATCAGCATCCGCGGAAGGTTCAACTCGAGGGCAGACTTCAGACCTGCAACATCGGTCTTGACGAGTCGATCCCACGCTTCATTGCGCATCTCGAGCGTGTATCCAGGCTGCACGATGATGCGACGGAGCGCCTTGAGATAGGGTGGAAAACTCGGATCTGCATCGAGCACTTGCATCGCAGCGATTTGGCGCGCTGGCGCGAGGTCGGTGCGATCGAGCGACTGCAGTGGATCGCCCGCTGGAGTCGCTGCGCAACCTGTGAGTGTGGCGACAATCGTCGCAGCAGAGAGGAATCCACTCACCAACAGATGCGCAGCCGAGCGGCGTGTGAATTGCATCGGCAGAGTGTAGAAAATTCTGACTAGACTCAGCGTGTGCCTGCAAAAACTCCGCAACCTCACGAGAATGAAGAGCCGTTGCTTGCGCGCGTTCGCGCGGTCGTCGACCTCATTCGACCTGACATTCAAGCGGATGGCGGCGACGTCGAAGTCGTACGCGTTCACGATGGCATCGTTGATGTGCGCTTTCACGGCGCATGCGTCGGCTGCCCCTCGAGCAGCATGACCTTGCAGTCGGGCATCGCAGCCCAAGTGCGCCAAGCGATCCCTGAAATTACTGAAGTGCGCGCGCTGAACTGACGCGCTTTGAAGCCCCGACGAGAGACCTCGTTAGGCGCCACCCTCGGCTGCGGGGCGAATCTGCCCAATGACATTCTTGGTGGGGTCGATCGCCCCTGCGAGAATCTGCTCAGCGACCTCTTTGCGGTGGACAGCGACTTCTCGTGGAAACTCGAACGCGATGCGCACACGGTCACCCTTGATTGAGGCAATGCGAACGATCCCGATTGGTGATGCGGGATTTCCGATTACGACTTCTTCGCCTTCGCGTCTCGTGATGACCAACATATGCGCGGACCTCCTGCCCTTGACACGGTGGGGCGTCGCCCACCGACTTGCTCAGCTCGCCTCGGACGCACCGTGCGTCCTCCCTGCGAATGCCTGGTTGATTGTTCATCGACCGAGCGACTGACCTACTTGAAGGGTATCGCTCGATCGGATCGTTCCCTCGGTCCAATTCACAATTCCAAAAAATACACCGTTATGGGCGCCAAAAAAAAGCCCCCGCGTCGGGCCAGTGACGCGGGGGACAACAGCGATTACCGGGGTGGATAACAACCCAACCCGAGAATTTGTACGACATTGCCATCCATGGCGGATGCCGTACAGGCTTTCGGGTCATCCATAACCCGTTTTTCCGCTCAGAAACCGCATCCTTGCGAGTTCTGAGAGTTAGTCGTTCACTCCGACGTCCATGTCGAAGCGAGGTCTGCGTGACGCGGGCGATCCATCACCGTGCGCCACCTGACCGTGAATTCAGAAGTTGATTTGCATCTCGCCAAAGACTCGCAGCAGCGGAATCCCGTTCCTTCTGCTTGGCCTTCCAGGTCGCCGATGAGATCAACTCCAAGTGGTCCCGAACTCCAAGAATGATCACGGCTCCCGCAAGAGCGAACCGCGAAAGAAGTCTGTCTGGAATGCGCACGCGACCCGCAGAGTCGAGCGGACAACGTGCTGCTTGACTGAAGAATGACTGCTCGAAACGACGCAAGACTTCGTCGCCGATCAATGATCCACCGTGATTCTGCGCGAGCTTCTCGAATGTTCCATTGGGCCAGAGAAGCAACGCTTCGTCGGGTCCCGGAACTGCGACAAACGAATCGCCGTTGACCGCAGGATTCAACACTTCGCGCAATTCGCTTGGAATCGCGAGGCGTTGTTTCGAGTCGAGGCTGTGTTCGAATTCGCCGAGAAAGAGCATGCGTGAGTTCCATGTTTGGAGTCGCCATCAATATACCCACCCCGCCCCACAATGCAACACTTTTCGACAAAATTCATGTTTCTCGCCACACAATGAACTGTGTTTGCGTGGTCCGAGAAGTAATCATGTCTGATAGTCATTTGCATAACCAACTGCAAAGCAAAGATTTGTGGACTTTTTGCAATCACGACCTATATTCCGACGAGGCGTTTTTCTCTTTGGGATTTTTTTCTACCCATGCAAACTGATCGAGCCGCGGCCAAACGAGAGAGTGTCGAGCATGTGCTTGACCTCATTCCTTCATCCATTTTTTTGCTGACCAGCGCGTACGGCGAGTTGCGCGGCGGAGTCATTGTGCGCTGCGTGCAACAAGTTGCGATGCAACCGTCGATGCTCTTGATCGCAATGGAAAAAGGGCAGCCGATCTCGCCGATCATTCGTGACAGTCGCAACTTTGCACTCTGTATTTTGAACGTCGACGATCGTGCGACGCCAAAGATGTTTGCGACTGCGCCAGATCAAGGGGTCGATTCGTTTCTCACGATTCCACATCTCACTGCACCTGGTGGATGCCCTGTCCCCCTGCGCGCGCGCGGATACGTCGCGTGCGAACTCGTGCGACATCTTGACATCGAGTCGGACTACGAGGTGTACATCGGCATGGTGCACGCCGCAGCAATCGTTGAACAACCGAAAGCGAAATCTTTGCGCCCCGGACAGTCGCGCGCGCATCTGATCGGCCGAGGACGCACACCAAAGGCGTCTGCTCCCTCACCCAAGTCGTTGAGCACTGCCCGCACGAGCAACATGTCGAAACCGCGCCGCGGTTCGTAGCATCGTTGCGTGGTCAACGACTCGAATCTCACCAACCTTGATTACCGCGCAGAGGCTGCACGCATGGGACCGCCCTGCGTAGAAATCATCGATGCCCATGCGCATGTCGCAGGGCTGAAGGCGGCAGTGATCTTGCGCGACGTGATGAAGCTCTACGGCATCTCGTTCATTTGCAGCATGACATCTGTGCTCGAACACCTCGATCCGATGTCAGAGATCTTTGAGGGAAACATTCGCTTTATCGCCGCGCCTGATTGGCGCGCGAGTGACCGACTGCACGCGCACGGCGCGGGCTACGCAGAGCGCATCAAGGCTTTTCATGCGAAAGGGGCGCGCATCGCAAAGTTCTGGGCGGCACCCCGCGGCATTGACATTGGTCATGAGGTGGGCGATGCGAGTTTGATGCGGCTCGACAATCCTGTGCGACTCGAAGCGATGCAGACCGCGTTCGATTTGGGAATGACATTCATGGTGCATGTCGCAGATCCCGACACGTGGTTCGAAACGCGCTACGCCGACCGCGCGCGTTACGGCACGAAGGCGTCGCACTACGAACCACTTGAAGCGGCGCTCGATCGATTTTCAACGCGTTGGATCGCAGCACACATGGGCGGCTGGCCTGAAGACCTCAACTTTCTTACGGGACTTCTCACGCGCCATCCAAATCTCGTGCTCGATGCGAGTGCGACCAAGTGGATGGTGCGCGAGATTTCTCGCCACGATGCGCAAGAAGTGCGCGACTTTTTCTCTCAATTTCAAGGGCGGTTGCTGTTTGGGTCAGACATTGTGACGAGTGATGAACATCTGAATGACTCAACGACTGCGCATGAGATGGATGCGAAGGCGCACTCGAAAGAGAGCGCATTCGACCTCTATGCGAGCCGCTACTGGGCGCTTCGAACTCTCTGGGAAACAAGTTGGATCGGCAAGAGCCCCATCGCAGATCCAGACCTTGCGATGGTTGATCCCGCGCGATTTGGCCCAAAAGATTCTCCGCAGTTGCGCGGAGTGAAACTTTCGCCAGCGGATCTCGCGGCTTTCTACCGCAACAACGCAATCGCAGTATGGAGCGAAGCGAAACTTCGACCCGCGCGAAATTGCCCAGAAAAGTAGTGTTTCTTCGATTCGGGGGTACGCTGTCGAGCATGGATCGTACGCACTGGCTCGTGCTCGCGGCGGTCGGAATCGCAATCGCACTGGCGATCGCTCTCACTCCCACATCCACTCTGACCACGACTGCCGATTCGATTCACTACGGTCGCGATGTGCGCCCGATCTTGTCGGATCGCTGCTTTCTCTGCCACGGGCCTGATCCAAATGCGCGCAAGGCTGGACTGCGTCTCGACTCGTTCGCCGAGGCCACCCGAGTGCGCGAGGATGGCACACCGATTGTGGCGGGTGATGCGCAGAAGAGTCTCGTTTGGCAGCGCATTTCGTCGAGCGATCCCGATGAATTGATGCCCCCAACTGACAGCAACAAGCACGCACTCGATGCCAAGCAGCGCGAGACAATTCGCACGTGGATCGATTCGGGTGCGCAGTACGACTCGCACTGGGCGTTCACCCCGCCGGTGCAGCCGCCGCTGCCGGCGGTCACAGACACAGCGTGGAGTGCGAACGCTGTCGACCGTTTTATCTTTTCTCGACTCGCGAGCGATGGGATCGCGCCGAGCGGTCGCGCCGATCGCGCCACGATTTGCAGGCGAATCTTCTTTGATCTCACGGGCCTTCCACCCACCGAACAAGAGCTCGACGCCTTCGCCGCAGACATGCGACCTGATGCGCGTGTCCGACTCGTCGACCGACTGCTGACGCAAGAACCTTACGCAACGCGCTATGCCGAGCGGATGGCGGTGCCGTGGCTCGATGTTGCACGTTTTGCAGACACATCGGGCATTCATATGGATGCGGGGCGCTCGATCTGGCTCTACCGCGATTGGGTACTCGAGGCGTTTCGCAACAACAAGCCGTACGACCAGTTTGTGATCGAGCAACTTGCGGGTGATCTCATTCCGCAGGCCACGACTGAACAGATCATCGCGAGCGGATTCAATCGCAACCACGTCACGAGTGATGAAGGCGGAGCGATCAACGAGGAGTATCTGCTCGAGTACGCCGTCGATCGGGTGGCGACGACGAGCAGCGCATTTCTCGGACTCACCATGCAATGCGCACGCTGCCACGATCACAAGTTTGATCCAGTGTCGACGCAGGACTTCTACAGCATGCTTGCATTCTTCAACTCCAACGAAGAGCCTGGGGTTTATTCGCAAGTTCCCGATGCTGAACGCTCGCTCGAACCATTCCTCGAAACTCCAACGCCCGCGCAACGCAAAGAACTTGCGCAACTCGATCAGTCGATCGCCGCGATGACAACCGAGCGCGATCTTCCCGCCGCAGACGAAGAGAGTGCGTACAAGGCGTATGCCGCAGCAACCGTGACACCAAACGACATTGTGTGGGTTGCATCAACACCAATCGCTGCTGAATCGGCCAACGGTGCGACGCTCACTATCGAATCTGATGGATCGATCGTCGCCCGCGGCGCGAACCCTGCCGACGACCGCCACACCATCACCCTTTCAACGGACTCAACGAATCTGAGGATGCTCGCGCTCGAATTGTTGACCGATCCAACACTGCCCGAGGGACGAGTTGGTCGCGCACCCAACGGCAATGCGGTGCTCGATGCGATCACCGTCGAGGCTGTTTCAAAGGTCGACCCAGCGCAGCGCGTGATCGTTGCGCTCGCGTGGAGTTGGGGAGACGTCGAACAGTCGAACGGTGACTTTCATTCGGTCAACGCACTCACTGCGGGCGAGGGGCGGCAGTGGGCGATCGATTCGCACATGCAACCTGGCAGTCGCATTGCAGTCTTCGCTGCGATCGAACCATTCGGATTCGTTGGCGGCACCGACCTGCGCGTGACTCTGAACTATGCCTCTCCGTACGCGCATCATGTCTTTGGTCGCGTGCGTCTCTCGCTCGCACAAGTGAGTGACGCGCTCATGGCGAGATTGCCCGAGGCGACGAGTGCGTGGTACATCGCGGGTCCTTGGATCACTCAGCCCGGCACCGACGCGTATGAAATCGCGCGCGGCCCTGAGAAGGACAAGCAGTTCTCACGCCAGCAAGCGTGGGGCGAGTATGGATGGCGCCACGCCCCCGCCGTGCTCGAGGGCACACTCGTTTCGCTCGCACAAGGAACCAGCACCGAGTATCTCGCACGACAGATCTTTTCGCCATCAGCACGCACTCTCGAACTCGCTCTCGGCAGCGATGACGGAATTCAGGTCTATCTCAATGGAGAGGTCGTGCGCGATGTCCGCCGCGATCGCGCAGTGCAACCAGACCAAGAGCGTGTGACGCTGCCTCTGCGCGCGGGCGAAAACTTGCTCGTCTGCAAGGTCATCAATACGGGTGGGATCGGCGGCTTCTACCACCGGGTACAGCGCGCAATCGGCGAGATGACGCGCGCAATGACACCGATTGCTCTCCCCGCATCGATGACGCGCGAACCAACGCGCACCGCGGCACGCACCGCGTGGCGGTCGAGCGCCTCGCCCAGGTACGCCGCGCTCACAGAGTCGCTCACCGAGGCACAGAAACAGCGCGCTCTCGTGACCTCGCAGATTCCACACACGATGGTGATGAAAGATCGCGCGATGGCGACAGAGACATTTGTGCTCAAGCGCGGCGCGTACGACCAGCCCGATCGCGACCGACCGGTGAAGCGCGCGATCCCCGCAGCGTTGGGCATGTTGAGCGACGACCAGCCGTCGAATCGACTCGGCCTCGCGCAGTGGATCGCCTCACCGAAGAATCCGTTGCTTGCGCGTGTGGTCGTGAACCGTCTCTGGGAGCAATTCTTTGGGCGCGGCATCGTGCGCACCGAAAATGACTTTGGATTGCAAGGCGAGTGGCCGACGAATCCTGAACTGCTCGACTGGCTTGCCGTCGATTTTCAGAACAACGGATGGGACATTCAGCGGGTGATTCGCACAATCCTGACGAGTGAAACCTACGCGCAGTCGTCGAGGCTGCGCACGGATGTTGCGCCGCGCGATCCAGAGAATCGACTGCTGTCGTGGTATCCGCGCCAACGACTTGCCGCTGAGCAGATCCGCGATCAAGCGCTGTTCGTTGCGGGAATCCTTAAGGAGAAACTTGGCGGTCCGAGTGTGAAGCCCTATCAGCCAGAGGGGCTCTGGCAGGAAGTCGCGATGCCGCAATCAAACACGCGCGTCTATGCGCAGGGAGTGAACGACGATCTCTGGCGCCGAAGCCTCTACACCTATTGGAAGCGCGCATCGCCTCCGCCAGCGATGTTGACGCTCGACGCACCCACCCGCGAGTTCTGCTCGACGCGCAGGCTCACGACCAACACTCCCCTGCAAGCGCTCGTGCTTTGGAACGATGAACAATTCGTCGAGGCAGCACGCCACGCTGCAGCGCGCGTGCTCAACGAGCCAGGGGATGACGCCCACCGGCTTTCGCTGCTCTATGTGCGCTGCACTGGGCAACGACCTTCGCCGCGGCAACTCGAATCGCTCGCACGCTCGCTCAATGCGAATCGCGCGCGGTACAGCGCACACATCGACGATGCCACAAAGTTGCTCGCGGTTGGCGAGTCGCCATCCCCGCCCGCTGAAGACTCTCCTGAGATTGCCGCGTGGGCACTTGTTGCCAACGCCATTCTCTGCAGTGATCCGTCGCTTGTGAAGGACTGAACGATGACCCGACCACGCCCATCCATCTCTGCACGATCGGCAGATGCTCTTGAGGAGTATCTCAGCAACCTCACCCGCCGACGCTTTTTTGGCTCGCTTGCAGGCACTTTTGGCGCAGGGATGGGATCGCTTGCGCTCGCGCAACTGATTGGATCGCGCACGGCGAGCGCAGTGCCGAGCAATCCGACGCCAGAAGACATCGTGCACAACCTTCCACACTTTGCCCCCAAGGCGAAACGTGTGATCTACATGCACATGGAAGGCGCGCCGAGCCAAATCGATCTCTTTGACCACAAGCCTGGACTCTCCGATCTTTACAACGCCGACCTGCCCGACTCAATCCGCAATGGTCAGCGCATCACTGGGATGACGAGCGGGCAAGCGCGCTTTCCTCTCGCGCCATCTGTCTTTCGATTCGATCGACATGCGAACAACGAAGGCGGGCTCATGCTCAGTGAGTTGCTACCGCATACTGGCAGCATCGCCAACGAGATTTGCGTCATTCGCTCGATGCACACACAAGCGATCAACCACGAACCAGGCATCACGTTTTTTCAGACTGGCACAGAACAACCAGGCCGCCCCTCGGTGGGCGCATGGATGAGTTACGGCCTTGGCAGTGCCAACGCAAATCTGCCTTCATTTGTTGTGCTGATCACACAAGGGATCGGCAATATGCAGGCGCTTTCGGCGCGGTTTTGGGGGAGCGGATTTCTTCCGAGCGAGCATCAGGGGTGTCGTTTGCGGGCTGGCAAAGAATCCGTGCTGTATCTGCGCGATCCCGATGGAGTCTCGCGCGACGATCGACGTCGCATGCTCGATCTTGTCGGTGAACTCAACGAAGAAGAGTTTCAGGCGACGCTCGATCCAGAGATTCGCACCCGCATTGCACAGTTTGAGATGGCATACCGCATGCAAATGTCGGTGCCCGAGCTCACCGATCTCTCGCAAGAGAAGCAAGAGACACTCGACATGTATGGACCCGATGTGCGCACCGCTGGAAGTTTTGCTGCCAACTGCCTGCTCGCGCGACGACTTGCCGAGCGCGGAGTGCGCTTCATTCAGCTGTACATGCGTGGGTGGGATCAACACGGCAACCTTCCAAGCGAACTTCGCGCGCAGTGCAACGCCGTCGACCAGCCGCAAGCGGCACTGATCAAAGATCTCAAGCGACTCGGGCTGCTCGACGAGACGCTCGTGCTCTGGGCTGGCGAGTTTGGCCGCACGGTGTACAGCCAAGGAACGCTCACCCGCGACAACTACGGGCGCGATCATCACCCCCGCTGCTTCAGCGTGTGGATGGCCGGAGGCGGCGTGAAACCCGGCATTTCATACGGCAAAACAGATGATTTTTCATACAACATCGTCGAGAACCCCGTCGAGGTGCACGACCTGCACGCCACGATGATGCACCTCTTGGGCGTCGACCACGAAAAACTCACCTACCGCACGCAGGGTCGTGACTTTCGGCTCACCGACGTCAAAGGAAAAGTCGTCAAGGCGATTTTGCTGTAACGAGATCGAGCAACGCAAGCGTCATGGCAGAGCGATCGCTCGGCGCGACTTGAATCGTTCCCTCAATGTCTTGCGCGCACTCTTGAGCAATCACTGCGATCCCAGCAGCCTTCGCCCACCACGCGCAGTATCCCCACCATGCGCTCGACTCTGCTTGTGCTGGACGGCAAAGCAACATCGCATCAGCAATCGTCCAGATCTCGCCTGGCACCTCAGCGCGATCGAGCGCAATGATTCTCTGGCTCATATCAAGTCCGCGCGCAAACCGACGCGTCTCGCTCACCCACTGCGCCTTCGAACTCACCACGAGCGTCACATCCGCCCCTGCGAGCGCGGCGCGACCGATCACAGCGAACGCTTCGCGCGCATCGATGCCACTCGCCCAATCGCCTCCCGCAAGCACGACGAATGTCTCTTGTGAAATGCCCAGTGACGCGCGCAGTGTTTCGCGCGATCTGCGTGGTTCGCACTGCGCCCATGCGTCCGCCGCATGCTGGCAGTCGAGAGCGGCACGCGGTGGTGGCGCGCGGTGCACGACGCGGTCGATCGTTGAAAGTGCCCGTGCGGCAAGTTCGCCAACAGCGTGTCCATAGGCGATCACGTGCAACGGGCAGTAGCCGCGCCGCACCATCCATGCACGCAATCGCCGCGCAGCAAGGCGCTCGACGCCAAGTGGTGCAGTGAGCACAACATTTTGCGTCCAGGGCAACGCGCGCGCAATGTCAGATTCACAGGTGGGTCCAATGAAGATGCGCGTCTCATCGTCGCTTCCAGTCGCCATCGCGCCTGCGGACCAACCGATGCCCGAGCCAGTTTGGATGAGATGCAATGTGCCTCGGCGAGGCAGGTGCGCGAGTTCGTCGCGCCCAATCACTTCTTCACACCGAGTCGGCCGCCGAGTTCGCGGCGTTCATGCTCGTAGAACAACTTTGCGATGTCGCTGCCAAGTTGCTGCGCGAGTTTGTCTTCGATCTCCCGCCGACCGGCGCTGGTCTGCAAGAGCGATGGATCGATGTCCCGAATAAAACTCTGTACCGCTTCAGAGCCCGCGTTTGGCCAGAGGCGTGTTCCACCCGTGATGTCGAAGACCTTGATCAACGCAACCGCCTCGGGTCCACCCTGCTCTGATCCACCTGCGAGCACAAACTGATCGATTTCGACAAAGATGACTTGCTCTGCACCGAGCGCTTCACCGATGCGTTGAATCGAAATCGGTTGCTTCGCCGAGTCCGTTCTGCGGGCATACGCAACCGAGTCGCGCGTCGAGATCGCCTCAGGAATGACATCATTCTCGAGCAGTTCAGTTGCGACACTCTCGCCAATCTCAACGCGCAGTGCAACGCGCGACATGCGATTGGATCGGTCATCGACAACCACCGCCGTTCGTTTCGCTGGCAACTCAAACGCTGCAGGCGCTTTGGGACCACCCTGCGCGATGTACGAAGCTGGAAGAAGAATGTTGCAGCCTGATGCGCACGAGAGCGCGGCGAACACAACAGTGATGACGGGCATGCGGATCATTTGCGCCGAATGCCTCGGTCTGGATACTTCATCTCGATGTGGTCGTAGAACAGATACGAGACCTGGTCCACAAATGTCTTCTGCAATCCGATCTCGATTTCGCGCGGACCAGCCTGGGCCTTGCCGATGCCTTCCATGTCTGGAAACTTCGAAATGATCTGAAACTCTTCTGCATATGAGTCTGGATCGATGCCATCGCGCTCGACGATGCCGATGTTGGCACCCGCAACGCCATCCCACATGAAACTGTTTCCCTCGGGATTCAGCCGATATTCGTAGACATCGACGACCACCACGCGGTCGACGTCGAGTTCGTTTGCAAGGTCTGCGAGCGGCGTCGTTGGCCATCCTGGATTCTGATGCATCCACGAGACTGAGTAGCGCGGATCGAGCACGCGCGCACCACCAACATTCTTCTGAATTCCATTTGCCACGTTGCCAACAATGTTCGGCAGCGCTGTTGGATACTCATATGCACTGCGCATATCTGTGTGCGCGAGCACTGCAACCGATTTGTTCTCGAGCCCGCGGTACTTCGCAAGCACTTCGATCTCTTTGCCCTTTTCAATGTTGGCGCCAACCGCGCTTGCGATTCCAAAGAATATGCATCCGCTCATGGGAACGAGTGAGGCGAGGGCAATCGCTGCAACGATGCGAATGGCAGTCATTGTTCTCATCAGAGTGCTCCTCGAAAGTCCACGATCTTGTACCCCCACGAGAGCAGAAGTGCGCCGCCGAGCAACCACCATCCCGCTGGCTGCAACGACTTGGCGAGTACCCCAACGAGTTGAGAGCCAGTGAGTGCTGCGTACCCCGCAACGACCGCGAGCGCCGCGGTCCCAATGGCGAGCAGGCATCCCATTGGTTGAGCTCGAAACGAGTCGATCAACCGACCATCGGCTGCGCATGCGAATGCTGTCGTCATTCCACAACTTGGGCAGGGCATGCTCAGTGTCGTTGGCCAGGTGCACGCGGGAATTCCAAGTTGCGTGTGTGTTCCAACTCCAGCCGCGGCAGGATTCAACCACGCAGCGACCGCGAGCAAGGCGAACGCGCCGACGGCGAGCAGCGACAGGCGCACGCGCGAGGCGTTCGAGAGCCGCGCTGCCGATGCCGCGCGCGCAATTGGTGAAATCGACTCAGACTGCATGAGGGGAAAGATAGTAACAGCGCGCGGCTCGCTCAATCCATCGTCCAATCCAACGTGATCGCGGCGCGCTCTGGGAAGCGTGATCGCGGTGCACTGTGGGAAGCGTGATCGCGGTGCGCTCTGGAAAGCGTGATCGCGGCGGAATGCTTCACTCGCGCTCAAACAGCCCTCGCGCGAGCGAAGATTCCGCCGCGTGGACGCAAGCGAGACGCAAGCGCCAACTCGTCGCACCAAACCACGTTCTTTGGAAGGAGTGACCCGCTCAGCGATGCGTTTCTTCCAAAGAACGGTTGTGCGCGCGAAGATCGCGTCGATCTACTTCAGCGTCCTGTTAGCCTCATTTCATGTTGTTCAACTGGATTGATGGCCACCTCGACCTCGCATACATCGCAATGCGTTCGGGGGACATTCGCACTGATTCAGCTGATGCCGCTCTGCGATGCGTGAGTCTTGCAGCGCTTGCGCGGGGCAATGTGCAGGTCATTGCCGCGACGATTTTCGTTGAACGCGGTGGCGAAGCGGCGGCCGAGCCATGGGGATACATCGACGAAAACGACTGGGCCGGTGCAAACCGCGCGGCCGAGTTGCAGATGCGTTTCTACGAACAACTCGAATCAGAAGGACGCGTCCGCATCGTGCGCACGCAGAGTGATTTGCTCGACACATCAGCGACGCACGTTCCACGGCTCGTCATCTTGATGGAGGGGGCTGATCCGATTCGTGACGCGGATGACGCTGCTCGCTGGCACGCGCGCGGCGTGCGCATGGTCGGACTGACGTGGGCTCTTGGAAGCCGTTTCGCTGGTGGAAATCAAACGGGTGGTCGCCTCACGGCAGCTGGTCGCGATCTTGTTGCAGCGCTCGATTCGCTGCACATCGTGCACGATGCGAGCCATCTCAGCGATGCGTCATTTGAAGATCTTGTTGCGATCACCCCGCGTGTGATTGTCGCCTCACACTCAAATGCGCGCGCGCTGATGACACACAACGAGCGGCACATCACCGACGATCAAGTGCGCGAGATTGCCCGACGCGGCGGCGTTGTGGGGCTCAACCTCTTTGGACGGTTTCTCGCAGTTGATCGTCCCGCGCTGCTCGAAGATGCGGTCAATCATGTGCAGCACGTCGCGGCAATCGCACAGTCGCAGAGTGTTTGCGCACTGGGATCCGATCTCGATGGTGGATTCCTGCCAGCGCTCGTTCCAGCAGAAGTGCGCGGATGCGACCGCTATCACGCACTTACCGATGCGCTCGCCGCGCGCGGCTGGAACGAAGATGCGTGTGCGAACTTTGCTGGCCGAAACTGGCTGCGCGTCTTCGAACGTGCGCTCGATGGCGAATAGGCCGAACGAGCGTGGCGGGACTACGCGAGCCCGGCGCTCGACGCGTCGTTGAGGTCAATTCTCTGACGCACGAGCGATGATCCGACTGTGATCTCAAGACGCGCATGCAAGAGCATCCCCGTGCGGTGCAAGAGTGCCGCATCGCGTGCGTCGTCGAGCAAGAGATGTTCGATGATCTGCGGCGGGTTCGATTGCAATCGTGGACATGCCGCGGCGAGAAGCGCCCAATTCGCCCGCGCCCATGACGATGCGACGCGCAACGTGTGTGCCGCGTTTCCGGATTGAATCAAGTGCAGCGCTCCGGCGTCATCGCGCGCAAGTTGCACTCCTGGCGCATCGGGACAATTGAATGGCACCGCAGTGAAGTGCGAAAAGAACTCTTGCACGATCGACGGTGATGCGGCAACAGGCGCACTTCGCTCTGGTGCGGCGTGAGCCGCGTGCGCAGCGAACGGCTGCGAGACCGGCGCACCACCGCGCACCTGCTCGGCTGGGGGCGCACTGTGCACGGGAGCCGCAGCAGCCTCTGGCGCAAATCGCGTTTGGTTTCCGCGCATTGCCATTGCAACGAACTCAGTTGCCGCCGAGAGGTCGAGTCCGCTCAACATCGCAAGTGGAACTGGTCCTGTCGACTCGACGCGATCGACACGCGGCGCGTGCGCAGTCATTGCGAGTTGCACCGCGTACGAACGTTCGGTCGCCCATGCGACGAGTGAGTCGGTTGCGCTCTGCGCGACTGCTTCTGGCGATCCAACAAAGACCAGGTCGATCGGTGGAGTCGCAACTCCCAACGCACTCGCCGCTTGCACGATTGACTCGATCACCCTCCGTGCAGCAGCGATCGCAGTCTCATCGGTACCGCTCATCAGGGTGAGCGCGCATCCACACTGCACGAGTTCTGTGGCACTGCAACGCGAATCGACGCAGACGATCCATGCGCGCGCGAATGCGCTTGCGCGTTCGAGCCATGCGCTGCCGTCGAGTGGCAACGCGCGCCCCTGTGCTCGGTAGACCTCAGCGCGACTCGCGGCGCCATCGAGTCGTACAAGCGCGACTGCTCCCATCCCGCGCGCGAGTTGATCGGCGTACTGCGCGATCCAGATTCCCGCGAGTGTTGGCACATTTGCGACGACGAGCACCGTGGGCAAATCCTGCGCGCGGGGTGCTGCACGCGGACGCGATGAACTTGCGAATGAAGGCCCGCCGAGAAACGCTGCCGTCAGTCCGTCATAGTCGTCAGCGGCTCGGCTCATGGTCTGATCCTATCTCGCTGCACGCAGTCGCTCAGCCAATTCGGTGAGCCGATTGTCGGCAGGTGAAGTGCTCTGCGCAGTGGGGGCGATTGTTTCAACTTCGATCATTGGTGGATCGACCGAACGCGCATTCGTGCGTGGTGCGGCAAGTTGTGCCATGAGGGCGGCATCTGGATTGGTGCGATCCGCTCCTGCAGCGAGTCCGTCGCTTCGCTGCGAGGCCACAGCATGGGCGATCAACCACTCAGCGAGCGACTCAAAATCACGGCGTGCCTCGGATGTCGGCGCGTACTCGGTGATCGCCTGTCCAAATCCTGCCGCTTCGCGCAGCACATCGTGCTCACGAATCATCGCTGGAATCACGGTGTTTCCGAAGGTGCGATCGATCGCTGCGAGAATCTGCTGTGAACTCGGCGACTCGCTGCGCACGAGCGTTGGGAGCACGCGCACTGCAATCTGGCGCTTCAGTCGATCGGCGACTGCACGAATCGTGGCGACTTGGCGCTCTGCTGCGCGCAGTGCGAAATATCCAGTTTCAATTGGAATGAGCGCCTCGTCGCACGCACGCAGCGCGTTGAAGACGAGAAGCCCGATGTGCGGTGGGCAGTCAATGATGCACCATTCGAAGCGCGGCGCGACGCGGTCCAAGAGAGCAGAGAGTCGGCGGTCGCGGTCGGGCGCTTCAGCGAGCGGACCTCCTGGCGCCTCAAACGCCGCAAGTCGAATCGTGCATGGTGCAAGCACCAGATTTGCCGCAGGTTCCCAGAAGAGTCCATCATCGAGCAGCGCCGTGCCACCCCCCTGTTGCATCGCATCTTCGATTCCCTTCTCGATGCGCGCCGGAGCAATACCGAGCGCCAGTGCGCAGTGGCCCTGTGGATCAAGGTCGACGAGCAGCGTTCGTTGCTTGCGGGCCGCGAGCACGGCCGCGAGGTGGACAGCAGTTGTGGTTTTGCCACTTCCACCTTTCTGATTGACGACCGCAAGAACACGCATTGTGCTAGTGAATCGACCGAGTCGCCACCGTTCCTTGAAGTCTCGCGGTGGAAGTTGTCGCGCGCTCAGACGCCAGCGGCGGCGCCGATCGAGGCGAATCCGGTGCGCAAGAGTTCGACCGGTGCATCCCGTACGACCTCTGCAGTTCCGTTGGCCAAGGGCAGGATGAGGGTGAGCGACTTTCCGAGGCGTTTCTTATCAAATCCAGCGGCTTTTTCGAGCGATTCGATCGCAAGCGCTCGAGGCAGGCGCGCCGGCAGACCCATTGCAACGACGCGCGCGCGCACCGCCTCGGCCTGCGCACTGGTCATGCGCCCCGATACCGAAGATGCCGCAGAAGCGAAGGATGCCGCCACGAGCCCAAGCGCAACCGCCTCGCCGTGCAGAACCTCACTCGAGAGTTGTGACTCGATCGCATGAGCGAAGGTGTGTCCAAGATTGAGCAGCATCCGCTCGCCAGCTTCGCGCGGATCACGCGCCACGATCGCCAACTTCACCGCTGCGCTACGGGCGACAAGATCGATCAGACTCCACTGGTCTCCCGCCTCGCCGCTGGCGTATGTATCGATGGCGCGCGCGAGCAATGGCTCGATCGAAGGATCGCCGATCATCGCGTGCTTGAGGCACTCTGCAATCCCAGCACGAAACTCGCGCGTGGGCAGTGTCGCAAGTGTTTCAACGTCGCAGACCACCGCTGATGGCGGCCAGAATGATCCCGCGAGATTCTTGCCGATCGCGCCCCCCCCGAGCGCGAGGTTCACCCCCGTCTTGCCACCGATGGCAGCGTCGACCATTCCTAGCAGCGTCGTCGGAACTGCGATCCATGCAATTCCCCGCAGGTAACTCGCCGCGGCGAATCCTGCAAGGTCGGTGACGATTCCGCCCCCCACGGCAACGATCAGACTCTTGCGATCCAAGTTGCCCTGAACCGCCCCATCGAGAATCTTCTGCCACGACTCGATCGACTTGTTCGCCTCGCTCGCATGCACGGTGATGCGTGTCACATCCACACTTTGCCCGCCGACCACATCGTGCGTTTGCCATGCGCGCGCGACGGCCTCGCCCCACGTCGAGCTCACCAGTGCATCGGCGACAATCAGCACGCGCGTCGGATCGACTCCGCCGTTCATCGCGCGTGCACGCAAAGCGATCGAGCTCAGGATGCCGCTCCCGATGGTCACCGCTGCACGGTGATCGCCCACGCACTGCACGAGTTCGCGCGTCATGGGGTGTTCACCTGCGCGCGTGCGCGGTGCGCCGCTGCGTGAATGTGGCTCATCCCCCGCGACGAGGCGCGCTTCGAGTAGATGCGAACAAAGAACCACGCAGCAAGCAACACGAGCACTCCGCCCACAGCGACGAATCCAACTGGAACGCCGCCGAGCGCTTCGGGTGTCGCTGGATGAAGCGCCTGCGCGGCTGCTCGATCGAGTGGACGGGCGATCAGCGCGGGATATTCCTGCAGAACTCCAGCACGGTTCACGAGTCGAATCGAGCCCGCGTCGCGTCCCAAGATTGAAACCGTCGAGCCCACCGAGATGTTCTGGTCTGTCATCACATAGACGGCAATTGGATCGCCCGCACTCGTGCGCACAAACCACTCTTGACCATCGGGATGGACCGCACCGAGCGGCGTGCGCTGCTCGAGTCTTCCAGTGAGGTGCACCCATGCCCCCTGCGGAATCTTCGACCAATCAGGGCGCGCGATGACTGGAACCGCTGCAACGAATTCACTCGTGAACGATCCCGAAGGCGCGGACGTCGCGACCGCGTTCCAAATTGTCTCGAATTTTTCACTCGGCCAATCGGCAGAAACTTGGGCTGATCTCACTCAGGCACTTTACGGGCAGGCGCCCCAACTCGAAAGCAGCACGGTGAGGTCGACACCATCGGTGAGTCCATCACCGCTGACGTCGCCCGTGGCGGTTCCCCAACCCGAGAGAATCGCAGACATGTCGGCGCCGTCGACGAACAAGTCATGGTTCAAATCCGCTGGGCATGGAGGAGGCGGAGGCGCCTGCCTCTCGTACGCGCCCATGTCAACGACCGGAGCTGGACCGACTCCAGTGTCGGCAACTGTGGTGATGTCCACGCGTCGAGCAAGGAGTGCGCAATCGACTGTGACTCCCGCTGGAATCATCGTGTTGCTGCCAGCGTCGATGGCTGGTGAAGTTGTTTGCAACTGAAAGTCGCCAGCCGCTGCGCTGACGAATTGCGGATCGGTCGAGATGTTGCCAGTGCCCGTCGTGCCGAGCTGCACATCCGAGTAGGTCACCGTGTTGGTGCCACCTGCTGCGGTGACCTGGTTGTTTGTGAGCGAGCCGCCTGCGCCAGTGTTTGCCCAGAAAATGCAGTTTGAAATGGTGCTCGATCCGCTCGTGTTGTAGAAACCAGCGCCGGTCGTCGCGGTCGTCGTGTTGCCGTAGAAAGTCGAATCGCGCACGGTCACCGTCGAGGTTGTGCCAGCCCAGACAGCGCCACCCGAATTCGTCGAGGTTGCCTTGTTCAGTGCAAAGACGCAGTTGGTGATCTTGGTCTGCGAACTTCCGTACGACTCAATCGCACCTGCGCGCGCCGCCTGATTGTTGGTGAACTTGCAGCGCTCCCATGTGACGGTCGTTGCGTTGGTATCGAACGCACCACCATACGAACCGCCAACGTTGTTGGTGAATTCGCATGACTGAAAGGTCGCCTGCGCTTGATAGATGTACCCAGCGCCTCCGCCGAATGTGCAACGATTGCCGATGAACTTGCAGTTTCGAATCGTTGGATTGCCGCTCGACAGAATCAAGATTCCGCCACCCTTGTCATAGTTCGATGCTGTCGCGCCGTTGGCGTAACCACCCACCACGTTGAATCCATCAAGGATTGCAGTGTTGAGCGCGCTGCTTCCAACAACAACGTGATAGGCATTGTCTGCCATGTTTGTGACCGTGCCGTTGTCATTGCCCGTGAGGTCGCCGGTGAGAGTTGTCACGTTCGCAGCGAAATCACGCTGCTCGAGCAGCGTCTCGCCACCTGCAAATCCGCCGTACACCGCGACGCCTGATTTCATTGTGTGCCAGATCGTGCGCGTTGCAGTGGTTGTTGGCTTGTATGTGCCAGCCTTCACCCAAACTTGATCACCCGAAACTGCGGCCGTCATCGCGGTGGCGACTGCGCTTGGGCCGTAGTAGGCATTCGCCCACGATGTGCCGTTGTTCAATCCCGTAGTCAGCGAACCATCAACATAGCGAACGGCTCCATCGGCGCCTGAAACGGCGCACAGCAGAGCCACGAGTGAAAACATAACGCGGCGTGAATTGAACATGAGATCCCCCAACCTACCCCAGAGGGGGAAAAACGCAAAACATTTGCGACCGAAATGACCCCAATGGGATTCGAACCCATGTGTCCTCCTTGAAAGGGAGGTGTCCTGGACCAGGCTAGACGATGGGGCCTGCACGTAACGAATCCGCGCTCTCACTGCGCGCGGACGACTAACAATGACCCCAAGGGGATTTGAACCCCTGTTCCATCCGTGAGAGGGATGTGTCCTAGCCGGGCTAGACGATGAGGCCGAGGGGCGGAGAGTATAGCGTTGGATGCCGCGGCGGCAATCGCATCGCTCTCTATGACCGACCATCCCCCACTGATCCTCGCAGCGACCGAATTCGAGAGCAGCGCGCTGCGCCGCGCGCTCGAAAGTCGAGGGATTTCTGCCGATTTTTCGACGATTGGAGTTGGCCCAGGCGCAGTCGTTCGCTGGTCGCAGATCAACGCGCATGCGCAGTGCGATCGCTCGCCACGAACACGCAGAGTCGTGCTCGCAGGGCTCGCGGGAGCACTCGATGAGGCGTTGTGCGTCGGTGATGTGCGCGATGTGTGCGAAGTGATCGCCGCTGGTGCAGAGTGCGCGCGACCGAGCGCAATCTTCACAGCGCCTTCATCGCGCGCTCGATCGGTTGCGGTCGCAAGCGTCGACTGCGCGTGCGTAGATGCGCAGAGCAAGCGCGCACTTCGAGCATCGACGGGCGCGGCGCTCGTCGACATGGAATCGGCGGCATTTGCTGCGCTCGCCTCGGCACGCGGATGGAACTGGAGCGTGATGCGAGTCGTCGGCGAGAGTGCTGCGCATGGAATTCCGCCGTGGATGAGCCAGCTTGTGCGCGATGATGGATCGCTCAATCGTGTTGAACTTGCCAAGATGCTTCTGCATCCGAGCAGAGCAATGGCATTGATGGCGATGGCACGAGATGCCAAGCGAGCGATGACCGCACTTGGCGATGCGTTGAGTTCTCTTGTGGGAGATGCTCGAACGGCGCGCACGCGGCCGCCGCGCACGCTCGTCTTTGGTGGCACATTCGACCCGCCGCACCGACGTCACTGCGAAATCGTTGCGCAGGCTGCTGCAGTGTTGCACTGCGATTCGATCATCATTCTTCCTGCGGGACAGAATCCACTGCGGCCCGACCACAGCGCGGCGTCGAATGAAGACAGGCTCGAGATGACGCGGCGCGCGTTCGCGCAACTCGCTCGTGCAACAGTCGACCCCCGCGAACTCGCGCGCGGTGGCCGGTCATTCACAGTCGACACGCTGCGCGAGATTGCTGCTGAGCGTGGGCTCGCGCGTGGCGATCTTGTGCTGCTCATTGGTGCCGATCAGGCATTGCAGTTCGACCTGTGGAAAGATTGGCGCGAGATCGACGAGCGACTCGCGACGCTGGCGGTTGTTCCGCGCCCCCCATACGACGCGAACCAACTTTCGCTCACGCTCGCTCAGAAATTTGCCGCACTTGGCAGCGACGGCGAACGGTGGAAGCGCGCCGTTTTGCCCATCGTGGCCGTTGAATTGAGCGCATCCGAGGTGCGCGCGCGCCTCCGCACCTCCCAACCAATCGGCGACCTCGTGCAGCCAGAGGTCGAAGCGTGGATTCGCCAACGCGGGCTGTATGCCTAGACTTCGAATCAATGAGTGAAACTGCGATCGAGCGTGTGGCGTTTGTGAGTTTGGGCTGTCCAAAGAACTTGGTCGATAGCGAGAAAATGTTGGGATTGCTCGCCGCCGATGGCATGAAGCTCGTCAACGAAGATCAATCGCCCGATGCGGTCGTCGTCAACACCTGCGGCTTTCTCGAAGCGAGCAAAGATGAGTCGCTCGGAGTGATCAAAGACGCTCTCGAACGCAAGGCGCGCGGCGAACTCAAGCGCGTCGTCGTGGCAGGCTGCCTCGTGCAGCGCCACCGCGCAAAGATCTTGGAGTGGGCTCCAGGCATCGATGCGCTCATCGGAGTCTTCGACCGCGATCACATCCTCGACGCAGTGCGCGGATCAACGGCGCAGCGTGAATCGCTCGATGGTGGCGGTGCGCGACCCGGCTACTGGATCTCATCGAATGCACTGATCGCAGCGGCAGAGCGAGGTGTTTCGACCGTCGGACTCACAGTCAACGGAAAGGATGGTCGCGGCGTCGGATATTTCGAAGGTGACGAAAATCGTTATCGCCTGACACCGCGCCACTGGGCGTACCTGCGCGTCTCAGAGGGATGCAACCAACGCTGCTCGTTCTGCACGATTCCATCCATTCGCGGCAAGATGCGCTCGAAAACAAGCGACGCGATCGCCAACGAAGCGCGCGTGCTCTTGGCCGATGGCGCGTTTGAATTGAATCTCATCGGACAAGACACCACAAGTTGGGGAATGGACATCGGCGACGATGCAGGCCTCGTGGGAATGCTTGAGAAACTCGACCGCGTCGTGCAAGATGCGGGCGGAGGTTGGGTGCGATTGATGTACGCCTACCCGACGAATTTCACTCCGGCAATGATGGATGCCATCGCGCGTCTCTCGAGTGTTGTGAAGTACATCGACATGCCACTGCAGCACGCGAGCGATCGCATGCTGACGCTGATGCGCCGCAATGTCACAACTGAGCATCAAGAAAACATTGTGCAAGAACTGCGCGAAAGAATTCCTGGGATGGCAATCCGCACAACGTTTATCACTGGACACCCTGGCGAGACCGAAGCCGATCACGAAGCGCTTGTCGCATTCGTCGAACGCGGACAATTCGACGCAATGGGCGTCTTTCGTTACTCGCAAGAGTCTGGCACACCCTCTGGCACGATGCACGATGATCCAGCGCTGCGGGTGAGCGATGAAGACAGCCGACGCCGCGAGGCTGAACTGATGGAGTTGCAGCAGTCCATCGCGTTCGAAAACGCCGCCTATGTTGCCGAACAGCGCGCGCAGTTTGATGTGCTCATCGATGCGCCCGCGCGCGGAAACACGCGCGGAAAGGCGACGACTGGAGTCAACGGCGCAACCACCATGTACACGGGACGCTCCTACCACCAAGCGCCACAAATCGATGGTGTGACGCATGTGCTCAGCCGCGAGAAACTCGCTGCGGGCGAACTCGTGCGCTGCACCGTCGTCGATGCCGATGGGTACGACCTCGTCGCACAACCCACGAGTGACCTCGATCGAACAGTTCGGCTTCCCGTCGTCCGGTAGGAACTGCCGATGCGATGCATGAACGTCAGGATCGCCCCGCTCACCCTCACCATCATCGCGTCAGTGTTCTGCGCGACAGCGCACGCACAGAACAGTGCGCCGCCCATCCTTCCAGACCATCCCAAACTCGACATTGATCCAACTGAGCACATTGCGATCACGGGCTGGTGGGTGAACGGCAAAGAGATTCTCTTCGTGCGCGAGGATGGCGCCTTCACGTGGTGGGATCAGCCCAATCGCTTTCGCCCGCCGACTCGCACTGGCCGCTGGGATCGGCAGAATTACCGCACATTTTGGCTCGAACCCTACATCGATAAGCAGAACCCTCAGCAGAAACCTCCGCGACTTCGTGGCGCAATGCGCCGCGCAGATGGCGTTGTCTTCGTCAACTTCAGCGGTTACGAACCCTTTCATCAGTGCGATGCACCGCCACCCGCGCCTGAAGATTCATATGTCGGCAGATGGACCGGCCCTGGAGGATCGCTCACGCTGGTGCACGACGGCTCCTACACGCTCGTCTCGAATGCTGCGAAGCAAGACGATGCGCCAGCGGTCTCGCGGTCAGGACACAGTGGAACGTGGATCTTCGACGGCAAGTACGTCATCTTGCGCGCAATCGGCACGACGCGCGATCCAGTGATCTGCACGGTTGTTGATCGACCGAGCGACGCGGGCACGAACGAGAAAGCCTCTGTCGAAGTGCTCACGACGCCGGTGGGAGAGTTGCGAAGAATCAAACCCGCAACGCCAGCCCCAGCTACTGCACCGAAGGCAGTCCCAACTCTTTGACGAGATCTTCGGTGATGTCGATCGCCGCTGGATACCGCAGGAATGGGCGCGATTGCACCTGCATCATTGCATCTGAGAGTTCGACAGAGTCGAACGCGCGGTCGGGTGGAACAAATCGATAGACGAAGTCAACCTGCTTGCGGTCAGCGACGATCTCGAGCGCTGTCGTCAACTCGCGGTACGCCTGCTCGACCTGTTCTGCCATGTGTTTGGACTGAATCTTCTGCAGTGCTGCGAACCACTTCTCATACTCGCCTTGCAGCGCAGCGAATTCTTGCCGCGCCTGGTCAAAGGTCGCATCGCCTGGCTTGACGTTGGGGTACTTGTCTTGCAACGTCTTGCTGCGCTGCTCGAACTCGCCACCTTGCAGGCGCGCTTCATCGTCGAACTTCTGCCGCTCCGCTGTGAATCGCTCACTCGAAAGAATTCCCTTCATGATCCGATCGGTGTGCACACAGCCAACGCTGTACGCGCGCGCGTTTGGAGAGTCACTCCAACCTACGCGCCCACTCTGATTGCTCACGGTGAGTGTCGAATCTTTCCCGGTCAAAATGAGCGCATCCGCAGGCCCTAAGTCGCTGGGCAGAATGCGCGTCGCATTCGCTGATGATCCTGAGAATGAAAGCGCTGCGATCGCGCCGACAGCGCCCGCGATCATCGAACAGACAATGGTCGTACAAATGTGTCGCATCGCTCGTTAGTCCTTCTTTGGAGCCTGCAAGTGCATCTCTGAGAGGATGTCCTCAGTCAGATCGATCGACTCTGGAACGCGCAAGAATGTGCGCGCACTCAATTGGCGAACAACCTCCGCATCGTCGCCTGGTTCAATCTTGTCGCTCGGTGGAACAAATCGCATCACGAGATCAATCTTGCGACGATCAGCGACAACCTCGACCGCCTCGCGAATATCGCTGTACGCCCCTTGGTAATGGCGCGCCATCATTTCGCGCCCCGCAGTCTCGTTCGCCTCGCGCCACGCGGAGTATTCCTTCTGAAAGGCTTCGAACTTTTCGCGCATCGCCGGAAACTCGGGAGAGTCCTTGTTGATTCCCTTCGCCGCATCCATCATCTCGCCGTAGCGCTTGCGAAACTCTTCATCTTGACTCTTGCTCTTCGTCGAGAGTTCTTCGAGCTCGTCGGAGTATTTTTCACTCTTGAGCAGTGCGTTGAGAATGCGTCCGACATGCACTGTGCCGAGTGAAAACGCGCGACTGTTTGGCTGATCTGACCAACTCAGTCGGCCATCGGCGTTCGTGACGCGAAGCGCATCCTTGCCAGCGAGGATGAGCGCATCGGCTGGACCGAGATCTTGAAGAAACGGCAGCGCGCGGGCTGCAGCAGATCGATCGATTCCAGTCATCAAGAAGGCCGTCAGTGCACTCGAGAGCACCGATGCCGCAACGATAGAAGTGGTCATTCGCATGTGCGAGAGCGTAGCGCGATTACTCACTCCCCCCCACGCCTCGCGCAAATCAGTCGCCCTGATCGAGCACTGCGAGGAACGCTTCCTGCGGAATCGTCACTGAGCCGATCTGCTTCATGCGCTTCTTGCCTTCTTTTTGCTTCTCGAGCAACTTGCGCTTGCGGCTGATGTCGCCTCCGTAACACTTTGCAGTCACGTTCTTGCGCATCGCCTTGATCGATTCGCGCGCAATGACCTTGCCTCCGATGGCAGCCTGCAGCGCAATCTCGAACTGATGGCGATCGATCTGTCCACGCAACTTGCTCAGGATCAACCGTCCGCGATTCTCGGCAAAACTGCGGTGGCAGATCAAACTCAGCGCCTCGACGAGTTCGCCATTCACAAGGATGTTGATCTTTGTGAGGTTGTCGGCGCGGTACTCAGTGATCTGATAGTCCATCGTGCCGTAGCCACGCGTGATTGACTTCAACTTGTCATAGAAGTCATAGATGATCTCAGCCATCGGCAACTCATAATCGAGAATCTGTCGGTGATCGCTGAGGTAGCGCTGTGCTTTGAATGTGCCGCGTCGGCTGTCGCAGAGTTTGATCAGGTCGCCGATGTTCTCAGTGGGACACATGATCTCGAGCTTCGCGATGGGCTCTCGAATCGAACGAATCTGTCCTGCATCGGGCAATTCTGCAGGATTGTGAATCTCGATCGACGTGCCATCGTTGAGATCAACCATGTACTTCACGGTCGGCGCAGTCTGCACAACTTCGACGCCGCCTTCGCGTTCAAGCCGCTCTTGCACGATGTCCATGTGCAAAAGCCCGAGGAATCCACAGCGATAACCAAACCCAAGTGCCTCGGAGTGCTGCACCTCGAAGGTGAAACTCGCATCGTTGATGTTGAGCTTTTCGATCGCTTCGCGCAGCGCTTCGAAGTCGGCCTTGCGACCAGATCCAACTTCGGCGTCGGCGTTCGAGGGATAGAAGTCACAGAACACCATCTGCTTTGGCTCTTCGTAGCCAGCCAGCGCTTCGTCGGCGGGAATGAGATCGAGGGTGACCGTATCGCCTACGCGCACATCGGCGAGGCTCTTGATGTTGGCGCTGATCGATCCGACCTGCGCCCATCCAATCTCTTTGACGCGCGTTGGATGCGGCGTGTAGCGCGTGAGCTCGCTCACTGAGAAAGTGCGCCCCGTGCCCATCATGCGAATCTTGTCGCCCGTCTTGATGCCGCCGTCGAAGACGCGCACATAGACGACGACCCCGCGATAATCGTCGTACTTTGCGTCAAAAATGAGCGCACGCAACTTGGTGGTCGTCGAAGGCTTGGGCGCTGGCAACTTGCGGCAGATGAGGTCGAGCAGTGGTTGGATTCCCTGCCCAGTCTTGGCAGAGACAAGCACGCAATCTTCGGCGGCGAGCCCGAAGACCTGTTCGATTTCCATCGCGACTCCATCGGGATCTGCCGCTGGAAGATCAATCTTGTTGATGACTGGGATGAGTTCGAGTCCGCCTGCGGCAGCGAGATAGGCGTTGGCAACGGTTTGCGCTTGCACTCCCTGCGTCGAATCAACCACGAGCACCGCGCCTTCGCACGCCGTGAGCGCGCGGCTGACTTCATAGGTGAAATCAACGTGTCCTGGGGTGTCAATGAAATTCAACTCAAAGTCTTGACCATCGCACGTGTGGTGCACGGTGACTGCACTCGCCTTGATCGTGATGCCGCGTTCGCGCTCGAGATCCATCGAGTCGAGAAACTGCGCACGCGCTTCGCGCTTCGAAAGCGCGTTGGTCTCTTGCAACAACCGATCCGCCAAGGTGCTCTTGCCATGGTCGATGTGGGCGATGATTGAAAAGTTGCGAATGTTCATGGCACGTGCGAGCCCCGCAGTGTAGTCGAGCCTGCGACTCTATCGCGTCACTGCGCGCAGTGGGCGGCTTCGGCCGCTTGCGCCGCCTCTGAAATCGCCATTTGCAGCCGAAACACGAGCGCTTTCTTGACCGCCTCAACTGTCGGTGCAGCGGCGCCAAGTTCGCGCGCGAGACTCGTCACTCCCCGACCTGCCAGCCCGCACGGAACAATCACATCGAATTGACTCAGCTCTGGCGAGACATTGAGTGCGATCCCGTGCATCGAAACCCAGCGCGAAAGCCGCACCCCCATCGCGCAGATCTTTCGCGACTCGGGGGCGCCAACCCAAACACCAGTGGCGGTCGCATCGCGCACGCCGTGCACTCCAAAGTCAGCAAGCGTCGCGATCACCACCCCCTCAAGCATGCGCAGATATCCGTGCACGCGCAGTCCCAGACGATTCAGGTCGAGAATGAGATAGACGACGATCTGCCCTGGACCATGCCATGTCACATCACCGCCGCGATCAGTCTCGACGCACTCGATTCCACGCGCAGCGAGTTGTTCGCGCGAGAGCAAAACATTCTTCGGGGCATCGGCTCTGCGCGAAACGGTCACCACGGCGGGTGTGTGTTCGAGCAGATAAACAACTCCCGCTCGCAGCGACGGTGAAAAAGGGGCATCAATTGCGCCGCGCGATGCGACCACACGTTCATGCGCGGCCCGTTGCAGGTCGTACGCAGCGGCATAGGAAATCGCCCCGAGGTCGATGAATTCGACGAGGGGTTGAACCGCCTGATCTGGTTGTCGCGGTTGTTCTTGCATGGAGTGCATCCTTCCCGATCGTAGAGGCGAGTGACTATTCTCCAAGTGTGCCCACAATCCATCCCAGCGCGATCATTGAAGGAGATGTCACACTCGCCGACGATGTCGTCGTAGGCCCGTGGTGCCACCTGATGGGCACGCTTGGTGCCATCCATGTGGGGGCAGGCACGGTGTTGCGCTCGCGAGTGCAACTCGAAGGGCCGCTCACCATCGGCGAAAACAACACACTCTGCGCAAATGTCTGCATCGGATGCGCTCCTCAAGACTTGGGAACCCCGCAGTCGTTTGCTGGCCCCGGAGTCATCATCGGGTCGAGAAACGTCTTTCGCGAGGGAGTCACGATCAGCCGTCCAAAGTGGGAGAAGCCTGGCCGAATCGGCAATGACAACTACTGGATGACGAACTCCCACGCTGGCCACGACTGCATCATCGGCAACAACTGCATCATCGGAAATGGCACTCTGCTCGCGGGCCATTGCGAGATCGCAGATCGCGTAATCACTGGTGGAAATGCCTGCATTCAGCAGTTCGTGCGGGTTGCGCGCGGAGCCTTCATCGGCGGACTTTCAGGCGCGACGCTCGACGTCTGCCCATTCTTTATGGTCTTGACAGTCAACCACGCGCGCGCCGTGAATGTCATCGGAATGCGGCGCGCGGGCATCCCATCGGCGTCGATCGATGCGGCGCGCTGGGCGTTCACGACCCTCTGCCACAGTCGACTTTCACCCAAGAGCGCACTCGAAGTGCTGCGCACGCGGGCGGGCGATCCGATGATTGATGAGTTCATTTCGTTCATCGAATCGAGCAAGCGGGGTATCGTGCTTGCGCGTGGTCGTCACGAGAAGAGTGAGTGACTCAGGAATCAAGTGCATGGATCGCACCAACCTTCGACAATTCAACAATCGCACGCGCGCGAGCACCACTCGATGAGCGCTTCTGTCTGCGTGCTCGGCAGTAGTTCGCGCGGCAACGCGACTGCAATTTCGTTCGATGACTCTGGACGTTTCATCTTGGTCGATGCGGGGCTCACTCCACGGCGCGTGCGTGCAGCACTCGTCGAGGCGAGCGCATCAGCGCGTTTTCACACACTGCGCGCGATCTTTCTGACACACCTTGATCGCGATCACTGGTCACTCTCGTGGGTGAAGCAGTTGCAACGCGCACCCGTCCCCGTGATCTTGCGAACGGCGCATGTGAAACAAGCGCTTGCGATGGGGGTTCCAGCCGCGTGTTTGCGCCCAATTGACGGGCCTTTTCGACTTGGTGAGACCGCTGAAGTGCGCCCCCTCGCCGTTCCGCATGATGAGGTCGGATCGACCGCGTTTCGGTTCGATTGCGACCATGCACGCATCGGCCATGCGACTGATCTCGGGCGCGTCACCGATGAACTGCTTGAGACATTTCGCGACCTTGACATGCTTTCGATTGAGAGCAATTACGACGAAGCCCTGCAGCGCATGTCGCCGCGCCCCGCATTTCTCAAGGCACGCATCATGGGGGGCAACGGACATCTTTCGAATGAACAGGCTGTTGAAGCAGCGCGCTTGTTGACTGCGAGCGGCACAGTGCGCCACCTCGTCTTGCTGCATCTCTCGCAAGAGTGCAACCGTCCGCAGATTGTGCGCGATCTTTTTTGCGCACGACTTCCGGCGATGGCGGCATCCATTGTGATTAGCCGTCCCAATGAGCCCACGCCACTGCTGCAAGTTCGCCGACGCGAAGCAGCAGTCGCTTGAATTGACGTGAATTTCTAGCCGTTTGCACGGGGCTCTTCGAGCGCTTTCTCTCGTTGTGATTGCGCTACCCTTCTGCCCTCCCATGAGCGATGTACTCACCCACGAATGCGGACTCGCCCTCGTTCGATTGCGCAAGCCGATCAGTTGGTTTCAGGAACAGTATGGAGATCCAGCGTGGGGATTGCGCAAGCTCTATCTCTTGATGGAGAAGCAGCACAATCGTGGACAAGATGGTGCAGGGATCGCGTGTGTGCGCTTCGACATGCCTGCGGGAGAGCCATTTCTCTCGCGCGCCCGCTCAGCGAAGCGAAATCCCGTCGAGCGGTTGTTTGATGATGCGCTCTCGCCGATGCGCAACATGAGCGACGAGGCGCTGCGTTCGACAAGTGAACTCGAACTCAAGCGGTGCATGCCATTGTTGGGCGAAGTCTTGCTCGGGCACTTGCGATACGGAACATTCGGCGGACGCTCGTCAGATGCTTGCCATCCATTTCTGCGGCGGTCGATTATCGCGAGCCGCAACTTGGCGCTCGCAGGCAACTTCAATCTGACGAACTCTCCAGAGCTCTTTGACCTTCTCGTCTCGTATGGACTCGCCCCCGTCGGCGGCAGCGACACTGGAGTCGTGCTTGAGAAGATCGGATACGCAATCGACTGCGAGCACGATCACTTGATCCAGACCGTTGGCCCAGGGTCGTTTCGAGCACTCGAGGGACGCCCTCTCGCACAAGAGGTGTCGGATCAACTCGACTACGGACGCATTCTCAATCGCGCCGCAGAGAAGTTTGATGGCGGCTACACGCTTGCCGGACTCATCGGAAATGGCGATGCGTTCGCCTGTCGTGATCCTGCAGGAATTCGACCCGCGTACGTCTTGATCACCGATGAAGTGATTGCTGTCGCGAGTGAACGACCAGCGCTTGCAGCAGTTTTTGATGTGCCTGTCGATCAGATCGAACCGCTCGAGCCTGGTCACGCGCTCAGCATCAAGCGCGACGGCAGTTACACAACGACACGCTTCACCGACGCACGACCGATCCGGCAGTGCACGTTCGAGCGCATCTATTTCAGCCGTGGCAACGATCATGAGATCTACGAAGAGCGCAAGCGCTTGGGCGAAAACCTCGCGCCGCGCATTCTCGAAAGACTGAACGGCTCGGTCGAACACGCAGTTTTCTCGTTCATTCCAAACACTTCTGAGAGTGCCTATTTGGGATTGCTGCAAGAGACTGAGCGCATCATGCGCGGCCGTGGCGCCGACGAAGTCTGCAAACTTGTTGCCGAAGGACGGGCGACACCAGAACGCATCCGCGCACTCATGGATGTGCGGGTTCGCGCAGAGAAGGTCGCGCACAAGGATCAACGCCTGCGCACATTCATCACCCACGATGCGGCGCGGCGCGACCTCGTGGCGCACGTCTATGACATCACGCGTGGCACAATCAAGCCCACGGACACCCTCGTCGCAGTCGATGACTCGATCGTTCGCGGCACGACGTTGCGTGATTCGATCATCACGATTCTCTCGCGGTTGAATCCTGCGCGCATTCTGGTGGCGAGCAGCGCACCACCCATCCTCTATCCAGATTGCTACGGCATCGACATGAGCCAACTCGGCCGCTTCATCGCGTTCGAGGCGGCGATCAATCTCGTGGCGCAGCGCGGCGACGATGCGCTGCTTGATGAGGTCGAATCACTCTGCAAGGCGCAGGACCACCTGCCTCCTGAACGGATGAAGAACCATGTGCGCTTGATCTACGACCGATTCACGCAGGACGAGCTCTCGAAAGAGATTGCCCGCCTGATTCAGCCCAAGTCAGGTTCGTGGGGCGGCACTGTCGAGGTGATCTACCAAACCGTCGAAGGATTGCGCCGCGCGATGCCCTCGCACACCGGAGATTGGTACTTCACGGGCGATTATCCGACTCCAGGGGGGTATCGGGTGCTCAACCGCGCCTACCTCAACTGGCGCCGGCGCAACGATTCGCGGGCCTACTGACCTCGCGGGAGCAATTCCGTGGCGTTCGCGGGTCATTCCCTTGACATTTTTGGGGGGTGAGTGTTCAATGCCCGACTACTCATGGCACGCTACATCGGTCCTAAAGTCAAACTCTCCCGTCGCGTCGGTGTTCCAATTGCGGACATCCCGA
>CAYHFW010000017.1:0-50401 GCA_964355975.1 uncultured Singulisphaera sp. | reverse complement strand
GCGAGGGCTGTTTGAGCGCCGAGTGAAGCATTCCGCCGCGCTCACACTGTCTTGGGGTCTTGCGATCTCTCGGTTGCGTGCCCGCGCTTCTCTGCTGTCTTGCACGACCTCGCTCGCTACTGACCCAGCGCGCCAGATCCAGCGCGAATCTGAATCTTGCCCGTGGCAAGATCCCATGTCATCGCTGCGGCGCGCAGCGGAGTTCCTTGCCCCTTTGGCAGGACAGTCACGAGGCGCCCTGGGCGCGCGCGAAGTTCAGCAATCTGCGTGACAACGTTGTAGTCAAACTCCTCGCACTCGATGTCGTAACTCGGCGTACGAATGAAACAGCGGCCGATCCCGCGCACGCGCTGCAACTCGCTTGACCCGCCAAGATTGAAACTTGAGTTGAGATGCGATTCGCCTGCCCCGCCGCCCTGCGCACGCACGTCATCGGAGTCGGTGCTTGTGCGCTCGAGCGTTGCTTCGAGGCGATCGCATGTGAGCGACATCGTGTCGGACTGCTGCGGCCCCGCGCGCACGAGCTCGACCGATTGATCCATCGTCATGAGGTAGCGGGCATCCACCATGCGTTTCAGATTCATCGCCTTTGCCCAGCGGAATCGGCTTACACCCTCGACCCCACCGCCGGCGATCTTCTGGTCACGCCCACGGTTCGCCGCTGTGTGCGCTTCACGCCCGCCGCCCGAAGGAACATTCACGAGCACACTGCCCGCGCCCGGCACAACCGCCTCGCCAGTCACTGCGTCATACTCAATCGTCTGTCCACGCAACTGAAAGAGACGCGGCTCGCCCACGCGTTCATCGCTTGCCCAAACGAGGTTCTCAATGCGTGCATCACCCGTTGCAATGAGTCGTCGCGGGCGCACATCGCCGCCGACCGCTCCTGTTTGCGGCGGAGTCTGCGCCGCGAGCGGCTCAGCGACATCGGCCCGTCGCTCGAACTCAAGGTGCACATGTTCAGCATCGAGCGCATCGAACTCATCGCCGCGTGGTTCAGCGCGCACGCGCACCTCGTTCGAAAGATCAAGGGTCGCCCCCGCTTGCGCGCGATCGACAAATGCCATCTTGCCCTTCCACTTTGCATCGAGCTCTGGCTTGTTGGACGGCGCCGGTGGAAGCGCAATTTTTCCGCGCAATTCAGGCTCAACAAGCGGCTGAGTCCAACTGCGGGTGCGACCTCCGTTTGGAGAGGTCGCCGATCGTGTGCGTTCATTCACCATCAGTTCGCTCAGTCCCTCGATGAGAACGCCTGAGCGCACGATCGAAATCTCAGGCCCCTTCACGTCAGCGGTTCCCACCGGAGGAAGGGCAATCAACTCGCGCGCGAAGACTCGGGCGCCATCCTTCAATTGCAGTTGCACTCCACGCGTGGCTTCAACGCGTGCAACTTCAGCACTGCCGAGCGTTGCCTCTCCCTGTGCGGCGGCGGCGCTCGTCGCCGGCGTACTCGCGAACTCGGCGCGCAGCCCGTCACACCAAATTGTCTGCGCGACATCGGTCGCCTCAACTGCACCGTTGGCGACGAGCAACTTCGGAGTCGTTGCACCGGCCGCGTCTCGGATCAAGTCGAGGTCGATGTCCTGTGCGCGCAGTGCCATCCCAGCGTGGTTCGCCATCTCCACATCTTTTCCGTCAATCTGCACGTGCATGTCTTGCGGTCGGCTTGGAACAGGTTCGTCCGCTGCCGCTGGCTCGAGAAGCAATGGCCCAGTGAATCGCACGACGAGCAAGTCGCCCTCTGCGCTTTGGGTTGGCATCGCTGGCATCACAGGCAGCGATGCTGCGGGCGTTCCTGCGGTGATCGCCGTGGCGAGTTGTGCAAGAACTCCCATCTGCGGCGCACGCCGCGCGTGGAACGCCGCTGCGGGTGGCACCTGATCGACTGGCGCACTCTGCTGCGCCATCTCTCTCGCAACGAGATCGCTCTTCAGTGTGAAGAAGGCGATGAGCAGGTCGCCCTTCGTCCAACTTCGGTCGTGCTGCGAATAGCGCAAGATCTCAACATCATCATGAAGTTCGAGTCGGTAGAAACGCTCGGCTTCGCGCGCGGCCGGGAGAGCGGCGGGCGTTTGCTTGGGCGCATCGTCCTTGAACGGGCGGTACGAGACAGGAGTCATCTCGATGAGCCCCGCGCGACTGCTCACGCGCCGCGCCTGCTGCCGCGCACGGTCGATCACAATTGGGCCGAGAGGATTCGCCACCGACAATCGTTCAATCGACTTGCCCTCGCGGCCAAGCAGAAGGTCGAGTCCCTCGCCATCAAAGGTCAACATGTCTGTCGTGAGACGAAACGCCGTCGGACAGGCGATCGTTCCGAGTACCTGATCGAACTCGAGTTGCTGCGACTCGAGAATGAGTGCGGGACTATCGGCGGCGAGGTTGACTGGCGCGTGCTCACTCGGGCGGTAGAGACGGATCACAACGTCGCCTTCAAACATCCCCGATTCAAGCGCACGGTTCGGAACGTGCACACGCCCCGTGTTTGCACGCAGTGTCGCAACGCGACCATCATCAAAGTAAAACACAGTGCGCGGCTGAGTCATCCCCATGAATGCGCCAGCCTGCGGATCGATGCGCTCTGCCGCATACTGCTGCGCAACGCGTCCATCCTTGCCCGCAACTTGCACCCACGCTCCATGTTCGAGCTGCACCGTTGTTCCCGCCGCGCGCGATTGCGCTGCTGCACGCTCGGCGTCAGAGAGCGGTCGAGGTGCGACGAGTTCTTCGATTGGAGTCGTGCGCTGGCGCTGCGCGTGTGGGAGTCCAATGTCGTACTGCCACGCCGCGACGACCACTCCTGCCGCGAGCACGAGCGAGGTGCCGACGACAAGGATGCGTGATGCGCGTTGATTCATGAACGCCTCGAAGTGTAACTCGCGCGTGCCGTCACTCGTTGCTCAAGAGCACGACAACCGCGATGTCATAAAAGGCGTGTGCGCCAACCACGATGCCAAATCCGCGCACGATGTAGAGCACGCCAAAGAACACCCCCGCGAGCAAGAAGAAGAGCGCGCGGCGCAGATCGATCGCCCCAGTACTGGTGCGGATGGGGTGATAGAGGGCAAAGAGCAGTGCCGAGAGTGCGATCGAGAGGGCGATCCCCCACCGCTCAGACATCTGAAAGACGTTGACGAAGAGTGTGTGCAGCAACGAAAACAGCAACATTCGAAAGATCAGTTCTTCGTAGAGCCCCGCACCGATGCTCATTGAAATGCGGCCGAACGTGCTGAGTTGTGTCATCGTCTCAGGCGCTGCAGGAATCAGCGCGCGCGAGACAACCTGCGCCAAGACAAGCAGCGGCAGCGCCAGCAGCACACTCTCAACCACCATCAGTGCAACAGTCGGAAGATGCAGGGTCCAGGGACGGCGCACAAGCACCTGCCAAACGATGAGCACGAGCAAGAGTCCCACTCCTGGCAGCGCGAGCGTCGGCAAGTTCAACCGCGCAGGGTCAATTCCGATGTTCGAGAAGAATCGCACGAGTTCTTCGTGCGCGCCGTTCGTGAGAGTTCCCCCATCCCCACGCAGGGCATAGGCCAATCCGATTTCGTAGATGACAACAAGCGGCGCAACGAACGCGAGAATCTCGAGCGGCTGACGCGAGCAATCGAAATACCCGCCGCATGAATCGCGGTTGGTTGTCCGAGGTCTAGAGGTGCGCTCGGGTCCGCGTGCGGATCGCCGGCTGGCCATCTGAGTTACGCGGCTTTGGCGGCGGTCAGTTTGTTCAGGCGCTTGGCGAGTCGACTCTTCCGGCGCGCTGCTGTGTTGCGGTGCATCGTCGGCGTGAGGGCGAATCGGTCCAACATTCCTGAGAGCAAGTTCAGTGACTTCTGCGCAGCAGCCTTGTCACCATCATGGATCGCCTTCAAGAAAACCTTGGTCTCTTCTTTGACCTTGGTGCGGCGCCATCGGTTGCGCGCGCTGCGGTCTACATTTTGTCGAACTCTCTTCTTCGCCGATTCGGTATTTGGCACTGGTATTCCTCACATGATCGACGCCGACCGCGCATGCGGTGCTCAAAGCGTCGGAGGGGTAATGTCGCAGAAATCCGTGCACTTTGCAAGTGCATGGTCAAATTGCACTTGACGGACGGAGGGGGTTGCGGAGAGGATACGGATCTATGGCTTCTCGAACTGGATCTACAGGTCCCCTCGTCGCGCTCGTCGTTTTCGTCGTCATTGCTGTGCTTTCGATGGTCACGGCGATCTACTTCTATTCAGAGATGAACACCGCCGCCGACCGCACGGTGCTCGCCGAGAGAGCCCTCAAAGAAATCGTGACCGCGGATCAACTCGAAGGATCGCGCGTGCAAGCCTTCAAATCCGCGGCAACTGGCAATGGCCAGACACTTGTGCAGCACATCGTTGAACAGCAAGAGGCAATCGCGACGCTCGTTGCTGGTGACCCAAGTGCCGATCTCGACGCCCTTCGTGCCGCGCTCGCACTCGGCGACGCACAGACTGCCAAGCAGGCCCTCGAGTCACTCCGCCGCGACCTCGTTGCAGCGCAAGCCAAGGTGCAGGACCAAATCAAGGCGAGCGCACAGATTCTCGCGCAAGCCGAACTCGCAACGCTCGAGGCTGCCGCAAAGATTCAGGCCGCCGACGAAAAGGTCGCGCAACTCACTGCGACGATCGCCCCGTACCGCGCGAGCAGCGAACGCGCGCTCGGCGAGATTGCAGAACTCAAGAATGAACTCATCCAGGCGCGCGATCAAGCGCAGTCTGAGTTTGCCAATCAACTCGCAGAAGAGAAAGACAAGCAAGCGGTGCTCGTCGCCACGTCGCAGAATCTCACCGAGCGCGTCAATGTCTTGCAGAAGCAACTCGAGCAGTTTCGCATCAAGCCGCGCGATCCAGCGCTGCTCGTCGATGGACGCATCGTCGATCTAGGCGTCTCTGATAATCAGGTGTACATCTCGTTGGGCAGCAAGAATCACGTGCGACCAGGGATGACATTTGAGGTCTATCCAGATTCGTCGGCGATCATGTACGACCCAAAGACAGATCGCCAGAGCCCCGGCAAGGCGAGCATCGAGATCATCAAGGTCGGCGACACCACCAGCACCGCACGCGTCACACGCAGCAAGCGCGGGTCGTCTGTCTCACGCGGCGACGTGCTCGCCAATGCGATCTACAGCCCCGACTATCAGTACAAGTTTCTCGTGCACGGAAAGTTTGATGTCGACACCGATGGCAAGGTCACGGATGGCGAAGCGAACTACATCCGCGGCAAGATTCAGGAATGGGGCGGATCGATCATCGACGGTGACACGCTGACTCCAGACGTTGATTTTGTCGTCATCGGGACAGTCCCTCCAAAGCGCATGGCCCAACCACTTGGCGAAGATAGCGCTGCATACGCCTCGTATCTCGCTGAGAAGCGCGCATACGACGCCTACGAAGAACTCGCTGCTGCCGCAAAGGCTGCGCAGGTTCCTGTGTTGAATTGGAATCGATTCCAAATTCTCACTGGCGCCGCCGAGCGCTGATCGGAAACCTGTGCGTCGATCTGGCGCCTTCCACAACACGACCGCACTCGCGCAGTACGCAGCACTGCGTTCGCTCTTTGGTCTCTTTCACATGTTTGGTGTCGACCAGAACATGCGCACCGCCGCGGCGTGCGGGCGTGCATATTTTCGCGCCGTCCCCCGCCACCGCGAACGCGCCATCGGTCACATCACGCGCAGTCTTCCAGATCTCTCGCCTGATCAAGTGCACGCACTCGCGCAGCATTCGGTCGAGAGCCTCTTTCAGATGTTCATGGTTGAAACGGTTGCAATCCCTCGGCTGCTCACCCCGACGAGTTGGCAAAACTATGTGCGACCAAATGAAATCAGTGGTGAGTTGAGACTGTTGCTCGGGCGTGATCCAGCGCTCTTTGTCACGGGCCACTGCGGCAACTGGGAACTGCTTGGATATTCACTCGCACTCTTAGGATTCAACATGAGCGCACTCGCCCGTCCGCTCGACAATCCATGGCTGGATCGATGGATTCGCAGCGTGCGCGAGGCGCGTGGATTGCAAGTGCTCACGAAGTGGGGAGCGACTACAGAAGTGCAGCGCCTCATCGAGCAAGGTGGGCGAGTCGGTTTTATCGCCGACCAAAACGCCGGCGATGATGGACTGTTCGTGCCATTCTTTGGGCGGCTCGCATCGAGTTACAAATCGATTGGACTGCTCGCGATGCGGTACGAGACCCCCATCGTGGTCGGGTCTGCGCGGCGCATCAATGGCACGTTTTCATACGAACTCGACCACTGCGACATCATCCGCCCGCGTGATTGGGTCGATCAACCCGATCCACTCTTTTATATCACTGCGCGCTTCAATCGCGCGATTGAACTTGCTATTCGCCGCGCGCCTGAGCAGTATTTGTGGGTGCATCGCAGGTGGAAGAGCCGTCCACCGCATGAGCGTCTTGGCAAGCCAATGCCTGCAAGATTGCGTGAAAAATTGACTGCACTTCCGTGGATGACCGATGACGAGTTACACCGCCTCGAGCAACCGATTGAACCGCTGCCGGTCGCGCGGTGATCGAACGCTACTATCCCGTGTGAAAGCAACTGGCATTTGACGACACTTCCTACTGATCAACCACCTGCTGCACTCTCGCGCCCGTCGGCGACTATTCCAACTGAACTTTTTTTGCGCTATGTGGTGCCAGTCATTCTGGTGCACGTGCTCGCGCTCTTGGTCGTGTTGCCCTTCTTCTTCTCGTGGACAGGTGTGATTGCATGCATCGTGGGCATTCATGTCTTTGGGCAGGCGATCACGATGGGATACCACCGGCTGCTTGCCCACCGCAGCTTTACAACCTCGCGCTGGTTTGAGTGGACGCTGACGACTCTTGCTCTGCTCTGTTTGCAAGACACCCCCGCTCGCTGGGTCGCAACGCATCGCAAGCATCATGTGCACAGCGATGAGGTCGATGATCCGCACTCGCCGCTTGTGACTTTTTTCTGGGGACACGTCGGATGGTTGCTCTGGCGCAATCACGATCTCACCCACGTCGGAAACTATTCGCGTTACGCGCGCGACATTCTCGAAGACCCGTTCTATTTCTGGCTCGAGCGCCATCCCGTTGCTCCGCTCGTGATCTATTTCAGCCAGTGCATTTTCTACTTTGTGATTCCTGTTGCGATTCTTTCGTTCATGGGGGCATCGCTGGGGGACGCTGCGATCTTCGGCTCGAGCGTCGTGGTGTGGGGTGTCTTCGCACGCACCGTGTGCGTCTGGCACATCACATGGAGCGTGAACAGCCTGACCCACATCTTTGGATACAGCACGCACAAGACTGGCGAGAACAGCCGCAACAATTGGCTGGTCGCACTTGTTGCCGCGGGCGAAGGATGGCACAACAATCACCACCACGATCCTGCCGCATGCACAGTGCAGCACCGCTGGTGGGAGTTTGACTTGACCTACTGGGAAGTGCGGGCGTTGAAGGCGATGCGCATCGTGCACTCGATTACTCCGCTGCGTGAAGAGCGAATTCGCCGCGCGGTTGCGGCGAAGTCGGCGGCTCGCGGCGGCTCGGCCCTTTCGACCTGAGATCGCGCCGAGTTGTCGTTATCCTTCGCTCGGTCATGCGCCAACTCGTCGTCTTATCCGCAGCAGAACCCAATGATCGGGGACTTTCGCCAATCGGCACGCGCGCTGAGATCGAACGCAAACTTTTGCATCTGAATACCGGCGCCGACGGAAGCGGCGATGAGACGCTCTACGGACCCGGAATCGAGATTCAACTCGCATCGAATCAAGACCCGGTCGTTCAGATGCTCATGATGGTGTCGGATGAAGACATCGCATGGCTCGTCGTCGAACGCATGGGTCGCACGCTGCAGTGGAAGTTCGTCGACATCAACACTGGCTCCGAACTCGCATTTACAGATGCGTGAATTGCCAGCGAGCATCTGCGCGGTTCTCTGCGCGATTCTCGCATTTGCTTCAGCCACACTCGCAGCAGACGCAGATTCAGCAATTGCGTGGCCCCGCACCGCGACGACTTCGGCGGGAGATCGCATCACACTCAGCGCACTGCAAGTCGATGAGTGGCGCGACCGCACGCTCTTTGCAAAGTGTGCGGCAACAGTGCAACTGAAGAATGGGGCGGCGTTCCTCGGCACGATCAATGTTCGCGCGACAACCGCACTCGATCGCGCCGATCGCATGGTGATCCTGACAGACATCACTCTGCCGGCAATGCGTTTCGTCACAGATTCCGCGGGAATTGTGCCCATCGGAGCAGCGCTCTCGACGGCGTTCGCGGGGGCGACGCTGCGCGTTCCTCTCGACGACCTGCTCGCGACGATGTCAGAGAATGCATTCGCGCAGCCGCCCGCCGAGGCGAGCGCGCATGCGAATGTCGAAGTGCCGCTCGAGAAACTCCTTGCCGCGCAAGGGGCACAGTTCTTGCCGATCGTCGCGCAGCGACTTGATGGATGCGTCAATTCGACTGCCCCACTCTTCCGCACCGATGCGGGAGTCTTCTATCTGCTCGTCGCGGGTCAGTGGTACAGCAGTGATGCGCTGCAAAGTGGTGCATGGCAGTGGGTGGCGCCATCCACTCTGCCTGAAGCGATGCGCGCGATTTCAGAATCGTCGCAGTGGGCGAGTGCGCTCGCACATGTTCCTGCAACGCCGCTCTCGCGCGAGGCAGCGCACATTGCCGCATTTTCGCCCCCCCGCGCGCTCGCAGAGTTGCTTGCCAGTGAACCATTCGCTGCCGGGCCGCTCGAAATCTGGTGGAATCCTTGGGATGGATCGTGGTGGTCGGGGGCCGAGAGTGCGCAAGCACGCCGAGCGCGAACGACGGCGGTCGCGAGCGGCGCGCCATCCAACTTTGTGTTCGATGCGGCGAGCGAGAATCTCTTCGTCGGGCTTGATGGACGGGTCTATGCACTTCGCGGCGAACACTGGTTTCGCAGCACTCCCGAGGGCGGATGGGCCGAACTTACTGAGCACCGCTCCACTGCGCGCGTGCTTGAAGATTTCGAACGCGCGCGCGCTGCTGCCCTCGCACGCCGAACTGCATTCGAGAAATGGCGCACTGCCCAGAATGCACGCGACCTCAGCGAGCCAACCACCGCGTCGAAAGAGCGACTCTCGATGAAAGAGGCGCATCCATCGACCACTGGGATGCGGCACGCGAAGACGAGCGCCCCGTGACCAGAGCGTAGGAACCCCGTTCCATCTCGCTACTCGGGCTTCGTTGCTCCTGTGTACTTCGCCTTGTCGTATTTCTTCGCCAAGTAGGAATCTCGAAAGCGCAGATTCTCGTCCGACCAAGGCTGAAGTTCGACATTCTTCAGAGCGCCGAACGCAAACAGATTGCCCTGCTTGGGTGCGATCAGTTCAGCAATCCGAACGATCCCACCGATCACGAAGCCGGCGGCGCGCAGGAGTGGACTTCGCGCCATCGCAAACCGTGCGACCGGTATTTCGTAGGCGTGATTGTAAAAGAACCTGTGCCGGTGGCTCGGGGCATATGTCTTGATCACTTTCTCGAACTCCCGCTCAGTCCAGCGGTAGACGTAGTTTGGGATCGGGCCGTAGCGGTAACCACCACTCTTCCCTCGAGTGAGATACACGAACTCAAGTTCGTAATCATCGGTCAGCCCCAGGGCAACAGCGGCTCGCATGCACAGGCTGTCCCTTGCCTCCATGCAGATGATGCCCTTTCGTGCCACGCGGAACATCTCGCAGACTCCCATCGCAGGAACTCCCAGGTGGTGAAGTCCAGCATGAATCACTGCCCAATCAACAGAGTTATCCGGAAGATCAATCCTCTCTGCATCGAGCGGCAACCACTTATACGGCGCAAACTCTGTCACGCCCAGATGCGGATGGAGGTTTGAGATCGTGACGTTCTGAAAACCCGCCTTGAGCAGGCACTCTTTGTCGTGCACTCCCCCAGCAACGACGAGCACGGAATCGGTTTTTGAAATCCAACCCCTCGCGCCCACGGAAGCGAGAACCCGTTCATACATGTTCACGCTTGAACGATAACACAGACCTCTGCGACCTGGCAGGTCAATCGCGAACACGCATCAGAGCGGCGAGCGCTCGGGCTCACCAGCGGCGCGCGGATAGCGCTTCGGAGTCTTTCCAGTTTTTTCAACGATGACGAGCGTGCCCGTGGGAGTGCGCGTCTGGTCGACAATCACACCGCGCAACTCACCGAGCGCGTGCACGCTTGCGGCCGCCTCGGCAGCGGCCTGCTCGCCCTTGATTGCAACAAAGAATCCACCAGTGCGCACCATCGGAAGGCAGAGTTCGAGCAAGATGGGCAAGCGCGCGACGGCACGGCTCACAACGACATCGATGCACTCGCGCAATTCCTTCGCGCCGAGCGTTTCAGCGCGCACTGAGCGAACACGCACGTTGTGGCATCCCATTGCCGCTGCTGTTTCTTCGAGAAATCGCGCCTTTTTGCCGATCGATTCGACAAGCGTGAACTCGACACTTGGCAAGACCGCGGCGAGCACGAGCCCAGGAAGTCCCCCGCCGCTGCCGACATCGACCACAGTCCGCGCTTCGGCCTGCTGCAAGATCGGCAGCAATGTGAGCGAGTCGAAGATGTGGCGCATCCATGCGCTCGTGCGATCGCGCACACCGGTGAGGTTCATCCGTTCGTTCGCTGCGTAGAGCAGTGTCAGATAGTGCGCGAGCTTTTCGAGCTCGCCTGCGTCGAGTTCAATGCCCTGCGTGCGCATCGCCTCAGTGAATTCTGCGGGTTCATCAGTCATAGTGTTCCTCTTCGCGCGCTGCCGCCCATGACGCCACCTGTTCGCGCGTCGCGCGCAGCGACCGAGAAGAGTAACCCCATCGCCATCCACGATGCGACGATGCTCGATCCACCGAACGAAACGAACGGCAGTGTGAGGCCGGTGATGGGCAAGATTCCAATCGTCATGCCGATGTTGACGAACGACTGAAACCCGAGCATCGCGCCGATGCCAGATCCTGCAAGTCTGCCGAATGGATTCTTGGTCAGTAGCGCGATTGCGAGTGCGCCAGCGGCCACGGCGAGCTCGAGAAAGATCACCGCGAATCCCCCTATGAAACCCCAGCGGCAAGCGACGACAGCGAAAATCATGTCGTTGTGCTCTTCGGGTAGTGCATTGAATCGCACGAGACTTCCGGCGGCCTCTTTGCCGTTGCCGAGAATTTCTCCCGCTCCCACGAGTGTGCGCGCACGGTCTGCTTGAAATCCAATCGTGCGGTTGTAGCGGGTGTCGCCCGTCAACTGCGCGACGAGCGAATCGATGCGCGCGCGTTGATGGGGCTTCAGAATTGGATACGACGCGGGGGCCAAGAGTGCTGCGCTGACGACAACGATTGCAAGGTGCCGCCGGCGTGCACCCTGTGCAAGCAACATCGCGAGCAACGACGGGAAGAAGAGCAGCGCAGTGCCAAGATCAGGTTGCATCAAAATCAGCAGCACCGGCACTGCAGTCAGCACGATGGGCAAGAGCAATCCAGAGCGACTGCGCACATCGGCGGCGCGGCGAAGCCACCAACTGCTCGCGAGAATCCACGCGATCTTTGCGAACTCCGCGGGCTGAATGTCGATCGGACCGAGGTCGATCCAACACCGACTGCCATTGCGCGCGCGCACGATCGCTTCAGGAACACCAGGAGCAACGAGCAACACGAGGGTGCCAAGGGTCAAGACGAACACCACCGGACTCCACCGCTCGATGAGCGCGGGCAGCGGCACGACCATCAACGCCGCTGCGATCAACCCGACTGCCGCGTACGCACTCTGGCGCAGCGCGAATGTCGGCTCGGTTGTTGCGATCGCTGAGATACCAAGCAACGTGAGAAGCGCGGCGGCAATCACCGGAATCCACCCGAGGTTCCACCATGTGATTCCGAGCAACTGCGAAATCACAGGGCGGTTGGGGGCGGATTGCACCGCCCGCGCAGGAGCGCGCATGAATCCGCTCACTTGAAATAGCCCTCGCTTGTGAGTGCGCGAATGACGGCACCCATCACGGGGCCCGCCGTGCGACCACCGCCTCCGCCATGTTCGACGAGCACGGCAATCGCATATCTCGGCACCTGCTCACCTTGCTTCGCAACGAGCGCGGCGCACCACGCATGATCCGCATCAGTCACAGTGCGCTCAACGACGCCATCTCCATCGCGGTCAATCTTGAGTGGCGGCGCTTCGGCGGTTCCAGTCTTTGCCCAGACGCTCACACCAGGCGCTTCAATGATTGGATCGTGCGATCCATCGCCGTAATCCATGTGGTGGCCCGTGCCGTAACTCTCCGACGTCACCGCGCGTAGTCCATCGAGCACACGCGCGACCGATGTTGGTGAGAATGGAAAGACCGCGGTCATGCTGCCTTCGCCGCGAAGAAATGTCGGAGGACGCACCGATCCGCCGCGCGCGATCATCGCGTATGCATTAGCGAGTTCGAGCGGAGTCACCGTGACTGGCCCCTGACCGATGCCGAGCGAGACTGTCGAAAACTGGTCCTTGCGCGCATCGACAAGCGTTGCCGCCTCCGGCGTCGGCACTCTGCCTCCCATCGTTCCAAGACCGAACCTGCGATACCACTCGCAGAGGTGCGCTGCTCCGAGTCGATTCGCGAGCGTGTAAAAGTAAATGTTGCACGACCGCGCGAGCGCCTCTTCAACTCCCAGCGGCCCGCCCGTGATCTTCGTGTGCGTTGTGAGTTTGTACTTCTCGCGGTAGATCCAGCAGCGCGCGGCGTCGGTGCGATCTTTGAAGAAGTGACCGTTGCACTCGATGCGTTCATCCTCGCCGACAACACCCTCGGCGACCGCGGCGAGATACACAAGTGGTTTCACGAGCGACCCTGGTGGATAGGCCGCCTCGATCGCTCGGTTGATACTCGCACTCTCACTTCCCATAGGCGTGCGCCCCGATGCTGCGCGTGTGCCAGGCAGCGGAGTTGACGCCGCGGCGAGCACCTCTCCTGTTGCAACATCGACGATGACGGCCGCAGCGGGAAGCGCTTCGCCAGTGCTGAGCGCATCGCTGTGTGTGTGCCATGATTGCACTGAGGTCAATCCGCACCGCGGATCAAGCGCGGCTTGCACACGCAATTGCAATTCGGCGTCAATCGAGACTGTCACATCTTTCCCTGGAACTGGCTCTATGCGCTCTTGCGTTGATGAGTCGAGTCGGCGAATCGACTGCCCCCGCGATCCGCGCAATTGATCCTCGAATTGCCGCTCGAATCCGCGCGCGCCGACCGTGTCACGCCCCGCGCGATATCCGCCGAGATCTATCTCTGTGCGCCCATCTTCGTTCGTGCGCTCGAAGGGGCGTCTTTCGAGGTCGCCCTTCCACGTCTCGTCGCGCGTTGATCCCACGAGTTGATCGAGCGCACCGTCGAGCTTGAAAACGTATTCACTCGAAGTGCGAATTGGCCGTGGCAGGTGGTCGCGCGCGAACTCGACTTCGCGACTCTCCCACTGCTGTTGCCGCCGCGCAGAGTCGACAATCTCAATCGCACCCGGATAGAGATCGGCGATCTTGCGCAGCTCGCGGGCTGTCTCGCTCGAAACATCTTGAAAGATCACATGCATTTCGCGCATCTCGCGAATGGGCTCGGGAGTGACATCGGTCGATTGCCCGAGCGCACGGCGCGATTCGCGTTGGCGGCGAAAGACCGCGGCGCCCTGCGCGTCGATGCGCGAGGCGATTGCATCGAGCCGTTCCTGCAACTCGCTCGGCGCGATTCCAGCGCGCGTCGAAAGAACGGTGAGCAGCGCCGTTTGCTTCTCTTGCCACGCTGGCAAGAGAAGCGCGATGAGCGCATCACGCTGCGGCTGAGTGAGTTTGCGCCAGTTCTTTGCGGCGTCGCTCTTGGCTTGTGCCCGCGCGCGCTCAGCAGCCCACGTGCCTTTCGCCAGCGGGTAACTCGCAGCCGCGTCGTAACTCGCGACATCTTGCGCGAGAACTTGTCCCTTGCGATCGAGCAATCTGCCACGCCAAGTGGGCAGCAGCGACTCGACGTCGAGCCGCTCTTCGGCCGCGTGGGCAAGTGCCGATCCCTGCACGACTGTCAGCGTAAAAAGGCGCACGACCAGCAGGCACGCTGCCGCGGCGATGAGCACGAAAAGAATCGTGAAACGATTGCGTAAATCTCTGTGGGCGCTCGTGTGAGCCAATCAGTCCTCCATGACTTGCCGAAGTGTAGCCATCGAGTGTGCGAGGTCGTTACTATCTCTCGCCTTATGGAATGCGGCATTGTTGGACTCCCAAACGTCGGAAAAAGCACCCTCTTCAACGCTCTCACTGCAGCAGGCGCGGCAGCGGCGAACTACCCCTTCTGCACGATCGAACCCAATGTCGGCATCGTTCCGGTGCCCGATGATCGACTCGAACACATCAACGATTTCATCAAGGCGCAGAAACTGATTCCCGCTGCCCTTCGCTTGGTCGACATCGCAGGACTCGTCAAGGGTGCGAGCGAAGGCGCAGGACTCGGCAACAAGTTTCTCTCGCACATTCGCGAGGTCGACGCATTGCTGCACGTCGTTCGCTGCTTCGATGATCCAGATGTGATGCACGTCGACGGAACAGTCGACCCACTGCGCGACATTGGCACGATCGAAACTGAATTGATGCTCGCAGACTTGCAAATTGTCGAGACGCTGCTCGACAAGACGCGGCGCACGACGAAGTTGGGCGACAAAGAAGCTGCGGCTCGCCTCGCGGTGCTCGAGCGTTGCTCGGTGGCGTTGAATGATTCACGTCCTGTTCGCTCGATTGATCCAACCCCTGAAGAGGCGCTCATTCTGCAGCAACTTGGAATGATTTCAGCCAAGCGCATCTTGTTTGTCGCGAATGTCGACGAGTCAGATCCGCTGGGCACTGGACCGCTCGTAAAAGTTGTGCGCGACTACTGCGCCAAGAACGGCGGCGTTGTCACCGTTGTTTGTGCAAAGATCGAGAGCGAACTCTCTGAGATGAGCAAAGCAGATCAGAAAGAGATGCTCGAGTCACTCGGAATGAAAGAGCCCGCGCTCGCTGCAGTCGCGCGCGCCGCGTACGAACTGCTCGGATTGCAGTCATATTTCACCGCGGGCGAAAAAGAGATTCGCGCCTGGACCATTCACAAGGGTTTCACCGCGCCGCAAGCCGCTGGCGTCATTCACACAGATTTCGAGAAGGGATTCATTCGCGCCGAGGTCTACGCGGTGAAAGACTTGTTCGAGCTCAAGAGCGAGAAAGCGATTCGCGAAGCTGGAAGATTGCGCAGTGAAGGCAAGGCGTACATCATGAAGGATGGCGACGTCGTGCACTTCTTGTTTAATGTGTGAGACGGCGTTCGGCACGGGATGGTCGCGCGTAACTCGACTTCGCGGTGAAAAAGTGCCCTCATGAGGGCACTTTTTCACCGCGAAGTGGCGGATGGAGTTCAGGGGGTGCCCACGTTGGAGTGGGTCAGCCGGTAAATGAAAGATGAAAAAGGGGGAAAGGAAACTACGGAGTCCTGGCGGCACGGAACCCGATACCGTTGACGGCGTAGAGCGGGCTGTCGTAGTTGCGCTGCGAGCCACGGCAGTTGACGGAGCCGCCGTACCAGACGCCGCCGCGACAGACGCGGTACGAGCCAGTTACCGGACCCTGTGGGTTGGTCGCGGGGTTCGACGATGGGTAGTACTCCCAGTAGTCGTTCACCCACTCCCAGACATTGCCCGCCATGTCGTGCAAACCAAATCCGTTCGCAGCCTTCTGGGCGACTGGGTGCGGCTGACCGGTGTATGTGTCAGGGTAGAACCACGCAATCTGCTGGAGCTGGCTGTCGCTGTTCGTCCCGTTTGGATATCCCGGCATGCTGTGAAACGCTGTCGTGGTGCCAGCGCGATAGGCGTACTCCCACTCTGCTTCTGTCGGCAAGCGCAGCGAGTTCTGCGAGAGGAACCCCTGAATCGTGTTCCATGAAACACTCTCGACTGGCCACGAGGTGTTGCCCTGATAACTACTCGGATTACTTCCCATCTCCGCGACCCACTGCGCCTGCGTCACTTCGGTGCGACCCATGTAGAACGCACTCGTCAGTGTCACTTGGTGCACGGGGTTTTCGTCACCATTGCAACCGTAGTTCGCCGACGCGCTGCATCCCATCATGAAAGTCCCAGGCGGCACGAGCAGCATCTCGATGTTGCTTGCATTATCGCGCACGCGCCACGGCAATCCAGTCGCGAGAATCGCCGCGCGAAGATTCGCGTCGGTCACGACGGATGGGTCTACGAACTCTTCGATCGCCGTCGCCCACGACAGGGGAAGCGTGCCGTACGGCACCACACCCCACCGAATGAGCAAGACCCCAAGGTCGCCGCCGCCGATCGATCCATTGTGGTCGAGGTCTCCGACATCGGGGTTGACTGCACCCCACAGCGTCAAGATGAATCCAAGATCTGCGCCGGTGATCACACCATCGAGGTCAAAGTCTCCATACTCATACTCGCATGAATCAGGCCGCGTGTCGGCATCTTTGTCAGGCGCGCCATTTGCGATGTCGCACGAATCTGGAACGCCATTGCTGTTGCAATCTTCGTACGGATGCACCCCCGTCGCGATATCGCAGAGGTCTGGCACAGCATTGGCGTTGCAGTCTTGCACGAGCCCCGCCAAGATCTCATATGCATCGGGCAGTCCATTGTTGTTGCAGTCGGTCTTGCACTCGTCAGGAACACCGTTGGGTTCGACGTCATTGCTTGTGCCACTCGAGATATCGCAAGAATCTGGAACCGCATTGGCATTGCAATCTTGCGAAGCGCCACTCGCAATATCGCACGCATCAGGAATTCCGTTCGCGTTGCAATCTGCTCCGCCTGCAGCGAGGTCGCACGAATCTGGAACCGCATTGGCATTGCAATCTTGCGAACTGCCACTCGCAATATCGCACGAATCTGGAATGCCATTCGCGTTGCAATCTCCGCCTGCAGCGACATCACACGAATCCGGAACTGCATTCGCGTTGCAATCCTGCTCTGTTCCACTCGCAATATCGCACGAATCGGGAATGCCATTCGCGTTGCAATCTGCTTCGGTGCCTGATGCGATATCGATCGGGTCGGAGACTCCGTTGTCGTTGCAGTCGCAGTCGCCGTCCGAGTCTCCATATCGAACACTCACCCGAGCGAGCGGGGTTGCGCACTGCGTGGCACTGACTTGCGGCGACCCTGTGATGGCGATCACGACATTGCCACCCGCGGCGGCGGTGACGATTGCGTTCCACTTTGTGAGCGTCATCGTGAAGACCAATTGGTCTGGGGTCGATGGGCAGTCGTTCGCTCCAGTCGCGAAGAGAAAACCATACTGAGTTGTGCTGCCATCCGGCAGCGTGCCACCAACGGTGAGCGTTGCATACTCGGTGGTCTGGTTGAGATCAGCAATCGCCTCGACGGTGAAGGTGACGGGCGTCATGCTCATCGTTGCTGCCGCGAGAGTTCCGGTGGCGGTGACTCCACTTCCAAACGCCCCCATATTGCCAGTCGTGCGGGTCGCGACAATCTCGCACGCGTCTCCCGTGCCGTCGCCATCGCAGTCTGCCTGCGTTGGATTGGCGATGTCGGGGCAATTGTCTTTCGAGTCGGGAAAGCCGTCGCCGTCGGAATCCTGCGCGAGTGCGGGTGCCACCAGCAAACCAAGCGCAAGCGCCGTCGTCGCCGCTGCCTGCATTGTTGCTGCCGCCTTCGCCGCCACAGTGCAAATTGTGAACCCCGCCCGAGTGTGAATAGTCATGTGTGCTTCCAGAATGAACCCGAACCCCGACCAAACCCGAACCCCTACCAAACCGTGAACCGATCCCATTCACGGTACTCCCGTCTTGCGCAAAATCCACCCTCCCCCGCGGGATCACCCATTGAAATGGTCGGATATCAAGGAAAACCCCGAACATCCGACCATTTCAACGCACGCCACGCCGCCCAACGCGTCGTTGCTTCAACGCGGCGCGGATCCTGCACACGACCGAGTCCGGCGCGCGCGTGAGACCCTTCCATGTGACGTTCAGCACCATCCAGTCGGCGGCTTCAAGATCGTTGCGTCGATCCCGATCATTCTCGAACGCCTCGTCCGACGAGTGAAAAGCTCTTCCATCAACCTCGACGGCGAGTTTGCAGTCCGGCCACGCGAAATCGATGCGCGCGCTGCGAAAACCGCACGCCGCGCGCTCCAAACTCGCCCCGCCAGCCAGGCTCACCGCGCCGGCCGTGTTCGCACCGCCATCGGTCACCCGCACGACGTAGTTTGCCGTCCATCCACGCGCGCCCCCACGCCGAAGTTTCGCCTTGCTCAGCAGCATGCTGAGAAGTCGTTCGGCCTGCGACTCGGTCCCCTCCTGCGCCTGTCGCATCGTCAGTTTCTGCGCACTCGTTACCCGTCGTCCCGTGCGGCCGCTCGCGCTGCGCGATGCGATGCGCCGCTCGACGCGAGCGCGATCCAACCACCGCCGCTGGAGCAGAAAGTCGACGAACGCTTCTCGTTGCGATTCCGTCGCTGCATCGACACAATCAAGAAGCGCAGTCGTCATGTCGGCGAGCCTGAGTTGTCGCCGCTGAACGATGGCGCCGTCCATCGTGCGCCTGAGCAACTTGACACCGTCGACGCGTTTGTGCGTTCCTTGCGGGAGATACGCGATAGGCATTTCGACTCCGAATGTCTGTGGCCAATCACCAAGGGCGCCGAGGCACTGCGCTGCCGCAGCACCAGAGACAACGGTTGCGGGACCGAGTCGCAACACCAGCCCGTTGGCAACCGCGCGCCAAGGCGACTCGACTGCGTCACTGATGACGAACTGGCTCATTCCAAACTGGCGCGCGGCGAGCTTGCGTGCGAGCAGGGTCATGAGCCGATCCCGAGTGAACCCCAGTGCGCGCGCTTGGGCATACGTGATCACACCGCCGTGGCGCCGCGCCTGGGTGATGAGGGACGACAGCGTGGGTTTGGTCAGAGGATTCCCGCTGCTCACACCTGCACCCTAGTTGTACGCGCAGGCCGGCACGCAAATCAGGCGAAACCGCTGGCGGGTGCGTGAACTGGTCGGATATTGGGCAAAAACCCTCAAATCCCACCATTTCAACGGGCTATCCCCGCACCACCGCACTCACACAAACGGTTTCGCGCTCTTCGACTCGACGGCACTCGCGAGTCGCACCATGTAGTCGCACGCCGCAATCTCAACAGCACCCATCGAGAGCATGTGCGCGTTGGCGTACTGACAATCAAGCAGCTCGAATCCACGCGAGCGAAGTCGATTCACGAGCGTGATCAAACACACCTTGCTCGCGTCGCGCCCCCCTGCGAGCGGCCGACTGAACATGCTCTCGCCGAAAAATACTCCGCCGATCGCGACGCCGTAGAGCCCTCCAACAAGCGCGTCGCCAAGCCACGCTTCGACACTGTGCGCATGTCCACGCTGGTGCAACGCGGTGTAGAGGCGGGCGAGCTCGCTTGAGATCCACGATCGATTGTCGATCGACCGGTCGTGGGCACATGCCGCGATCACCTGCTCGAACGCGGTGTTCACGACGACTCGAAACTTGCCGCTTCTATAGACCCGGTTCAAGGACTTCGAGATGCGTACTCCACCAGCCTCGAGCGGCAGGATGCACCTCGGATCGCTCGAAAAGAACTCGATTTCGCCAGAATCTGGGTCGGCCATCGGAAACGCCCCCTCTCGGTAGGCGTTCAGCACCAATTCGACAGGATCGCGTGAACTCATCCGCCGAGCCCTCGTAGAAAACCTGTGGCAGGCGCAAGTGGCTCGGCGCAAGCACGCTTCCCCTTGCGAATTGCGGCAGTTTGAGTAACCTTCGCCCTCCTCAATGAAGGGCCGTCGGTGACGGATGCTCTCACAGTTGACTTCCAAGTTGACTCGAGAACAGCGGCGCCGCAAGGGGTGTCTTGGCGCGGCCAAGGGACACTCCAGCCTCGAGGTTGCCGCGGCAAGGGTCCCTGCGATGGGCGCCCGACCCCGCGTCGCGCGTTCCCGTCGCCGGATGCATCCGGCGCGGTGCCTACCGAGGACGCACGGTGGCACCGACTCGCAGTGCGCCCCATTTCGCAGCGCGAAATGCTCGGTCTGAATTCGGCACGATTCGCACAATCCAATTGGCCCATGGTGTAACGGTAGCACAGGAGATTTTGGTTCTCTTAGTCCTTGTTCGAATCAAGGTGGGCTAATTCACTCGCTTCGCGCCGACGATCTCAGACGACTCGACTCGCTTCAACTTTTTTCGCTCAGAGCGCATCTCATGAAGACGCCGAACTCAAACTCAGAGTCGATCACCGCAGTCATTCTCGCTGCGGGCAAGGGCACGCGCATGAACAGCGACTTGCCAAAGGTGATGCACCACGCATTCGGCAAGCCACTTGTCGAATGGGTTGTCGACGCAGCCTGCGCCGCTGGCGCAACACGCATCATCTTGGTTGTTGGACACCAACAAGAGATCGTGCGCGCACACTTTGCGGGGCATCCTGCACAGATTGAATTCGTCACGCAGAGTCCACAGCTGGGCACCGGTCATGCAGTCGATCAAGCGCGTCCACTCGTGCAAGGCGATGCGCCAGAGCGTCCACTGCTTGTGCTTTGTGGAGATGGTCCACTCATCACACCGACAACGATCGCCGAGATTCTTGCCAAGCACCGCAGCGCACACGCCGCGGCGACGCTCGCGACAAGCGTGATCGCCGACGCCGACGGATATGGCCGCATCGCGCGCGACGCGAGTGGTGCATTTCAAGCGATCGTCGAGCAAAAGGATTGCTCGCCGCAACAGCGCGAGATTCGCGAGATCAATCCCTCGTACTACTGCTTCGCGACTGGTGCCCTGCTCGAGACGCTCGGGCAAGTCGACAATCGCAACGCAAACGGTGAGTACTACATCACCGATGTCTTCGGCATCCTCAAGGGCGCGGGACGCACCGTGCAAGTCGTCGATGCCGTTCCACCTGAAGAAGTTCTCTCTGTCAATACTCCGGCGCAACTCGCCGAAGTCTCGGCGATTCTGCAGTCTCGAACATCTTGCCGAGCAACGACCCCGCAACGGGCGTGCTCGACCCAACCCACGGAGGCACGACCATGAGCGCAAACGACCGCGAGCAACTCAAGATCTTCGCTGGATCCTCTGGCCGCGCACTGGCGCAGTCGATGTGCGAACACCTCGAACTGCCACTCGGCAAGGCACAGACAACGGTCTTTCCGGATGGCGAACTCATCGTCAAACTCGATGAGGATGTGCGCGGACGCGACTGCTACATCGTGCAGTCGACGAGCGAGCCTGTGAATCAGACGATCATGGAACTCTTGGTCTTCATCGATTGTTTGCGCCGCGCGAGTGCGCGCCGCATCACGGCGGTGATTCCATACTTCGGGTACGCGAGGCAAGACCGCAAAGATGAGGGACGGGTTCCGATCACCGCGAAGCTTGTCGCAAATCTCATCACCACTGCGGGTGCGCAGCGTGTGCTCTGCATGGATCTGCACGCCCCGCAAATTCAGGGCTTTTTCGACATTCCAGTCGATCACTTGAGTGCTGCGCCAGTGATCAGCGAACACTTTCGGCGCATCCGCGGCGAATTGGGTGAACTCACAATCGTCTCGCCAGATGTTGGCAACGTGAAGGTCGCAAACATGTACGCCAATCTGCTCGGCGCCGACCTCGCCATCATCGACAAGCGTCGCCACTCGGGATCGAACGTCTCAGTGAAGAACCTCATCGGCACCGTCGAAGGAACGACCGTGTTGATGTTCGATGACATGATTTCGACCGCAGGCACCGTCTGCGAGGCTGCACGTGTTGTGATGGAGCAAGGCGCGAAGGCCGTGCACGTCGCATGCACACACGGATTGTTTGTTGGGATGGCCTGCGAGCGTTTGCTTGAGGGCCCAATCACAAGCGTCGTTGCGACAGACACGATTCCATCGGGCAATCGCCACAAGGCGATTGAATCGAAACTGACAACACTGTCAGTTGCTCCGCTCTTGGGCGAAGCCGTGCATCGCATTCACCATGATCAGTCGATTTCGGCGCTCTTTACACATGGCGCCGCAGTCAAGCGTTAGTTCCATTTTGCAAATAGGAGATTTCTTATGAGTCATGAAGTACCAGTTCTTGAAGCCCAGCCTCGCGAGCGCTTGGGATCCCGTTACACCAAGCGCCTGCGCGCTGTCGGCCAGATGCCCGCTGTGATCTATGGTCACGGAGCTGCACCAGTTTCAGTCGCTGTCGACGAGAAGTTGATTCTCTCATCGCTGCGCCGCGGACTGCACGTCTTCGAAGTGAAGATGGCTGGCAAAAGCGAAACCTGCCTGGTGAAAGACCTGCAGTTCGGTTGGATGGGCGACAACGTCATCCACGTCGACTTCTCGCGCGTAAACCTCGATGAAGAAGTGACGGTCGCAGTCACCCTCAATTTCATCGGGACTCCAGATTCTGCGAAGCGTCCTGGATCGGTCTTGACCCACGACATCTCTGAGTTGCAAGTGCGCTGCAAAGTGCGCGACATTCCAGAGTCGATTCGCATCGATCTCACGCACATGGTCGGCGACATCTTCACCGTTGCTCAACTCAAACTTGCTGCTGGCGTCACTGCCGTCAGCAATCCGCACGCCGCGCTTGCCCGCGTTGTTGTGGTGGTCGAAGAAGCTGCGGGCGAAGCTGCTGCTGGAACCGCTGCTGCTGCGCCAGAAGTGCTCACTGCCAAGAAGGAAGAAGGCGCTGCACCTGCTGCAGGCGACGCCAAGAAGCCAGCAGAGAAGAAGAAGTAATCCCCAGCAGTTCGATTCTTTCAAAGGAGATTCAAGTGAAGTTGATCGTCGGAGTTGGCAATCCAGGCCTCGAATATGCGCGCACTCGACACAATGTCGGGTTCGAAGCAATCGACCGATTGGCCCGTCGCCATGTGCAGTCCGCTGGAGGTTCTTCAGCGGGATGCGCACGCGCGCGGTTCGACGGACTGACCCTAGAAGCTGAAATCGGCGACCAACGTGTCATCCTGCTCAAGCCCACAACATTCATGAATCGATCTGGACGATCTGTGGCGCAAGCCATTGGATTCTTCAAGCTCGACATCGCGAGCGACCTGCTCGTGATCGCGGATGACATCGACCTGCCCTGTGGGTCGCTTCGATTTCGCGGTGAGGGTGGCGCAGGTGGACACAACGGACTCGCCGACATCTTGTCGGCGCTGGGCACACCCCAGTGGAGCCGTTGTCGCATCGGAATCGACAAGCCTGGGATCATTCCGCAGGCGGACTATGTGCTTGGCCGGTTCACCGCCGATCAAACACCGCTGGTTGAAGAAGCAATCGAACAAGCGTGCAAAGCCGTGCAAGTGTGGTGTCGCGAAGGACTCGCGGCAACCATGAACCAATTCAACAAGAAGGTGGTCGCCACGACTGGCGATTCACCACGCAATTCAAACTGACTGTTCTACGTTTCTAAAGGAGTCTCTTATGTCCACTGTGACTGCATCAAAACTCGTTCGCCAATATGAAGGCATGTTTCTCTTTCCGCAATCCGTGACCTCTGATCTCGCCGCGGCGGCAGATCATGTGCGCGAGTCGATCACCCGCCACGGCGGAGAGGTCGTCAGCCTCGTGAAGTGGGACGAGCGCCGGCTCGCCTTCGACATCCGCGGCAACAAGCGCGGCGTCTACTTCTTGGCGTACTTCAATGCGCCAACTTCGGCCGTCGCCTCGATCGAGCGCGATTGCAATCTCTCCGAGCGCATGCTGCGCGCGCTTCTCGTGCGCGCAGACCACCTCTCGCTCGAGCAGATGCAGGATGCCGAAGGTCAGGCACGCCTCGTGATGGAAGCCAAGCTTCGCCGCCAGTCTGCTGAGAACGCAGAGGGCGAAGGCGAGATGCCTGCTCAGCACGCTGAGTGAGCGCATCTTGATTCGGTGCGATTCGTTCAGACTCGACCCGCATCGATAGACCCGCATCGATAGACCCGCATCGATAGACCCGCATCGATAGACCCCCACCCCGCGCCAACCACTCTTGGAAGGCGCGGGGTTTTTCATGCTTTTCGTGCGGCGGCAGAGGCGAAAAGAAAAAGGGCTGACTTTGGATCGATCGCAGAACGGCGCGCTAGGATCGAGCGCAGGAGACCACAACTATGGCGAGTTACAACAAAGTTTTGCTGATGGGCAATCTCACGCGCGACATCGAACTCAAGCACATCGCTGGAAATCAAGCGGTTGCAGAGATCGGGCTCGCAGTCAATCGACGCTACCGAACCAAAGAGGGTGAGGATCGCGAAGAGACGACATTCGTCGACTGCGAAGCGTGGGGACGCACCGCAGAAGTGATGAAGCAATATCTCACCAAGGGACGACCTGTCTTCATCGAAGGCCGTCTCAAACTCGATCAGTGGACAGATAAGGATGGTCAGAAGCGCTCGAAGATGCGCGTGGTCATCGAGACATTCCAGTTTGTCGGAGGTCCAGGCGGTGGAGATGGCGCGCCGAGTCGCGGGCAGGGTTCATCGCAACGCGAGTCTTCTGGATCATCGGGCGGCGGATCGTCCGGCCATGAGTCGCACGTTCCGACACCAGACGATGACATTCCGTTCTGAGCCTGCGTCTGCAGATGAAGATTGATCAGCGCATCGCGCGCTGAATCGCAACGCACTCTCGAGTCGCTACGCTTGGCGCCCTTATGAGCACCAAGCCCCTGCATCTCGAGAGTCGTTGCATTCACGGCGGACAGCGTCCAGACCCCACCACTGGCGCGGTGATGCCGCCGATTTACACCTCGTCGACCTTCATTCAAGAGTCGCCGGGTGTGCACAAGGGGTTCGAGTACTCACGCAGCCACAATGTCACGCGATTCGCCTTCGAGCGGTGCATCGCCAACCTCGAGTCGTCGGGGCTCACCGAGACAGACGACCGCACACAGGGTGGCTTCGCATTCGCCAGCGGACTCGCAGCAACTGCGACATGCCTCGAACTCTTGGATGCAGGCTCGACGATCCTCTGCATGGACGATGTCTATGGCGGCACGAATCGCCTGCTGCAGCGTGTGCGTTCACGCACCCAAGGTCTCAAGGTGGTCTTCGTTGATATGAGCGATGCCGCTGCGCTTGCGCGCGTTGCGAACGAGTGCAAGCCGAGCATGATCTGGGCTGAGACGCCGACGAATCCAACACTCAAGATTGTCGACATCGATGCGGTCGCGCGTGTCGGCCGCGCAGTCGGAGCGCTCACAGTCGTTGACAACACATTTGCCTCGCCCATCCTGCAGCGCCCGCTTGAGCGCGACATCGACATTGTGATGCACTCGGCGACGAAGTACATCGGTGGCCACAGCGATGTTGTCGGTGGTTGCCTCGTGACTTCGCGCAAAGAGCTCGCTGAGAAATTGCGCTTCATGCAAAATGCAATTGGCAGTGTGATGGGTCCATTTGATGCCTATCTCACGCTGCGCGGCGCCAAGACGCTCGCTATTCGCATGCGACGCCACTGCGAATCGGCGATGCGAATCGCTCAATGGCTTGCAACTCAGCCGAGTGTTGAGCGCGTTGTCTATCCAGGGCTCACTTCCCATCCCCAGCACGAACTCGCAACGCGCCAGATGCGGCTCAATGGTGCTCCCGGATACGGCGGCATGATCACGATCTATCTGCGCGGTGGCATCCGAGAGAGCCGCCGCTTTCTTGAGAACGTGCACTTGTTCGCACTCGCAGAGAGTCTCGGCGGCGTCGAGAGCCTCATCGAGCATCCCGCAATCATGACGCACGCGAGTGTGCCCGATGCGCAGCGCGCCGCGCTTGGCATCAGCGATTCACTCGTGCGACTTTCAGTTGGTATTGAAGACGCGGATGACCTGATCGCAGATCTTGCGCATGCGCTGCAGCAGTGAGCGTCAGCGATCGGGCGCAGGCCCGAAACGATCCCCCTGCCAACGACTGCGCCCGCTCTCGATACCGAAGACTTCTTGAGCTGTACCCAGTGGAGCGTCGACGATCGCATCGTCACCGCCAAGCGCGAGGGCGACTGCCCAGCGATCGCTGTGCGGCTGCAAGAGCGCCTGCTCAACACGCAGAAGTGCGTCAATTGTCGCGGCATCGAGCGGCGTGCCCTCGCCCTTCAAATGAATCGCCGCGAGGCGATCGAATTCTGCACTGCCGCCAGGAACTGAACCCATCACGCTCTCGAACAGCGCGCGCACGTGCGGTTGTCGCAGCCGATCTGTGGCACGCCGTCCAAACCCGCGGCGGTATTGCACGATTGCCTCAACCACTGCTGCACGCACAGCAGATCCAACTTCACGCGCTGTGCGAGGTGCTTCTGGAATGGCGACATGATCACTGAAGCGCTGTGCAACTGCGCGCCACTGCTCTGCGCGACCTGCATCATCGAGCGCAGCGAGGGCAAGCGCGGCAGATGCTCCGTACTCATCTGGACTGAGCCCGCCCGCGAGCGCGAAGAGCTGCCGCGCTAGAAGTCGCGACGCGTTTGAATCGCTCGCATCAGCGACCTCCTCACCCAACATGAAGTAACCACCTGGTTCGCTGGGCGAAAGCGCCTCGAGTCGAGTCGACCACGCATCGATCACAGTTTGCTCGGTGGCCACACCCCACGCGAGCGCGGCTGGCTTCGCTGCGACCGATGACTTCGCTGCACGAATCGACGGGACAACGAGACGAAGTGCATCGAGCGTGAGTGCTCCACGCGCATTTGCTATCGCCTGGCCAAGTGCCGACGTCGCCTTCGCACGTTCAAATGCTGTGCGTTGCACGACGTCGTCGATCAACAATCCATCCGCAGGACGCCGCACCTTGAGCGCGGCCGCTTCTTCATGCAACAACACCGTGCCATCCTGCACAAAGGACTGCACAACACTTCTCGTGACTCCAAGCAGCTGACGCGAACTTCCTCCACTGCTCTTGACGATTGCGCGCAGCACGCCAGTGGGGTCAGTTGCGTCAGTCCTCGCATCAAGAATCGCGGCAGACTTTCGAAGCGTGGCTGCAAGGTCCTCGCATGCGAGGTCGACTTGAGGTTGGCGCGATCCACGAAGTTCAAGGATGCGATTCAGGATCGCCGCGCGCGCAGCAGCAGCGCCCTCGACGCCGGCAGGGTCGACTCCACTGAACGCGCGAATCATTCCTGCGAGCGCGGGATCGTTCGCGATTTCGGCGAATCGTTCCTCAACCGCCTCAAGCACATCGCGTGAATCGTGGCCACGGTCGACGAGAATTCCCTGCGCAATCGTGCGCGTTGTTCGGCTCGGACCCTTGAGCGCTTCTTGCACAAGTGTGCGTGCGTCGCGCGGCCCAGGCGCCTCGGCGCGCGCGCGAACGCTGCGCAGCCTCGACGCTCGACTCTCCGTCGCACCGGGCGACTTCTGCAAACCCTTCTCGAGATCGCCGTCTCGGTCTGGAGCAATCACAAGCGCCACCATCGGATGCGCTGGCAGCGTGACAGTCGCATCGCTCGGCAATGTGTCGAGCAGCAGCGAAGCGGCATCATCGTTGCCACGCATCAACTGTCGCGCTGCGAGATCGAGCGCGACCAATCGTTCAAGCACAACGATTTCGCGCAGCGGCGCAACGAGCTGATCATCCGACTTCTCGGCACCGCGGCCGCCTGAACTGAGAGGCTCGATCTCGAGCGCGATTCGTGCCATCCGCTGCCATCGATCGCGCAAGGCGCGATTTGCTTCACTCGCGTCGCTCGCTCGGGCTGGCAGTGGCTGAATTGAACCTGATTGGGTTGCCGTCGGTGCAACTGCGGGCGCGCGCGCCGTCGTGCTTTCTGGGGCGCGTGCGACGAATTCCTTTGGATTGCCGTCGTCGACGTCGCCGCGACTCGCAGTGGGATTTGTTGGGGCTACTTCGCTCGGCTGCTCGGTCGGCACGGCTGCATCGCCGCCCGACTGCGCGTCGCTTCGCAGGTATGCAATCTCGCCGATCAAGAGTGCGAGCGAAATGATCACGAAGCCACCGAGCATCCACGGAATGCGCGGTGGGCGCTCTCCCGTGATCGCGTAAGCAAGCTCGAAGTCGTCATCATCGGCGGCGGCAGTTCGCGCAGCGGGCGCGGTGTTCACCACGAGCGACCCCTCCTGCACGCGCTGCTCGACCATGCGGGCATAGAACATCCGTGCCCGCCTTGGATCGCGCCGCATAAAGATCGCGGTCGCAAGCGAGTCGAAGATCACGCGCTCTGCGCGTTCGTTCGTAGATGATTGATCCGCAGCGACAGCGCGGTTGGTTTGTTGCGCAACAACTGCTGCTGGCGCGTTCGACTCTGCTGCGAGTCGACGCGCCGCATCACGAATCTCGATGCGAGCGCTTTCGCGAATCTCGGCAGAGAGCGCCGAATTGCGGGCGAGTTGGCCGAGTCGAGCCCGCGCAGCGGCAAGAATCGCTTCGCGCGAGGATCCGCGCGGAGTGCCAATGAAGGTTGCATCATCGGCCAGTGGCGAGAGTCCAAGAAGTGCGCGTGCACTCGTGGTCGATTGTCCGCTTGGATCGCTCACGGCGCCACCTTCTTCATGGGCGGCGTCGCGACACCAAGTTGCGCGGCCAACGCGCGCAGCCGCTCGCCTCCGACTCCTGGCCCCCAGTTTGGAATCAGCACAACATGCTGCGCAAGCACTTTCTTTGCCTGCTCAGGGTTGCTCTTGGCAAGCACCTCGCACAGATCAGCCTTGCGCTCGAACCACGCATCCGATCGCGTTGGCAACCCGCCGACGAGGCGCGAAAGCGCCTCGAACGCAGCGTCGTAGTTGCTACACGCCATGCCCGCATCGGCCATCAATGCGAAGGCCTGTGCGTCGTCGGGTCGATGATCGAGCACCTCGCGAGAAATCGTGAGCGCCTGTGTGGCGAATTCTTGCGCCTGCCCTTCGCGCGATGCAAGAGTCGCTGAGTCACCTTCGACGCGCAGCGCCTGTGCGGCTTTCAAGAGGTCATTTCCGAGCTCGAGGTTCGCACTGTCGGCGCGTTTTGAATCACCGCCCCGCCGAGCGGTGTCAAGCAAGGCGCGGCGCGACTCGACAAGCGCGAGCATCGCTGTCACGATGCGCTCTGGCTGCACACTCTTTCGAGCGAGCATGCGCTCGATGCCGCGCACGAAGAGTGCGTCTGCAATGGGACGCCACTTCGCGTCGCTCGTTGCGCGTGCGACACCAACGGCTTCAACCGCACGCACTGGATCGTCGAGCGCAATGGCGAGACCGAGGCGCCGCACCGCAAGTTCTCCGCGCAATTCGAGCGGTTCACTTCCAATGGGATAGCGCGTCGCGACACGATTCAAGAGCGCCTCTGCAGCGGCGGTTTCTTGAACCGAATCATCGAGCGCAGCTTCGAGTTGCTGCCGAAGCACGATGTCGATTGAGTCCGCAGCCCAACGAGAGGGGGCGCGCGGTGCAATCGTGAGCAATCGCTGCGCCTCGATGAGACGGTCCTTTCCCTGCGCTGCGCGAAACCGCCGGTAGAGCAAGAGTGCAGCTGCCTCGCGCGCCTCGTCGGTCGATGATTGTCCCACCGCACGGCGCAGCAGCCGCTCGACGAGCACATCGTCATATTGCGCGACAGGATCACGCGCGAGTGACGCTGCAGCATCGGATGCGTGATCGCCATCTGGAAACGTTCGTAAATACTCGCGCGCCAACTCGAATGCGCGCCCACCTGCAACTCCCTGCTCGTCGGGGCAACCCCCCTGCGTCGCACTCTGTGTTGCCATCCACAAGAGTCTCTCAGCGCGGCTGCCACTCAACTGCGCCGCTGCCCGCACAAACGATGCAGATGCATCGCACAACTCACCCGAACCCATGCGGGCCCACGCAAGCAACTCTTCGACCGCAGATGCTGTCTTGGCATTCGCGGGCGCGTGCGCGACCGCCTGCACGAGTTCGCGGGCCGCCGTCTCAAAGAGCCGCTTCTTGCTGCGCACATCAGACGATGCGCGTCCCGTCTCATAGGCCTCGACGCCACGCGCAAGCGACGCCGCGAAGCCATCCCCCTGCGCAAGCGGTGGAATTCTTGCGGCGATTGAGCGGACTGCAGCGAGTTCACCCGCTGCGGCTGCGAACCCGATCGCACTCTGCGCAAGCGCGAGCGCTTGGGGGCTGCCCTTCGATTGCGCGAACGCGCGCATTGCCGCGCCGACGACTTGTGCGCATGTCAACTCGTCCCCCTGCGATTGAATCAATTCAGTCGCCGCGTCGTACGCCCCCGCATCGATGAGCGCGTGCAGTCGCCACGGCGAGATATTGGAGAGCCCGCTCCAGACATCAGGCCCCTCGAGCAGATCGAACCACGGCTGCGCACTGGCCATCCCAACGCTGAGCGCCTTCGTAAGAGCCATCGCGAGAATCGACTGCGCGTAGTACTCCTCGCCGCGCAAGTCGACTGACGTGTCGCTCGGTTCTGGAAATGGCTTGCCACATTCAAGCAACGCAGACCACTCCTGCGTCACCAACTCTCCCGCGCGCAACCACTGTGGAGTGCGCGCCGAACCAGATTGCACCGTGGGACGGTTCAGCCAGAACGTCCAGTAATGACACCATGCGCGCAAGAATTGCGCCTGCAGTTTCTGTTGCGCGCAAGCATCCGCTTCGAGCAGCGAGGCAACGCGATCTTGTTCTTCTGCCCCACCCGCACGGCGTTGGCTTGCCTCGATGCGCGCGGCGAGCATCAGATCAAGTTGCGCGAGCGGTTCAATCGTGCGTGCGAGCGCCGCAATCACGCGTGCAGCGATTGCAGGATCGCCCTCCCCCCTGCCAAGTCGATCGATGTCTTTGAGCGCGATGCGATATTCGGCGCGTGCAAGCGCGAGTCGTAGCACGGCGTCATGTTCAGCGCGGTCAGCAGTCAGAAACTTGAGGATGCGCGCGCGCAGATCGAGCACGCGATCTTCGTCGGTGGCCTGATTGAGAAGTCGCACGTAGGCATCCGCAAGCCGCGCCTCGATCAATGGTGCAGTCGTCGGCGAGCGACCAAGGTGCTCTGCAAGCACAACAGCAAGCAAGTCAGAGAGCCCCGCTTGCGAAAGCCATTCTGTGAGCGCTTGCAACTCGTCCGACTCGGTCGTCTCATCACTCCTCACAGCGTGCGGCGCGCAGTGCGACCATCCCTGCGCCGCACACGCGACCGCGAGCGCAACCGCGATGGCACGCACGAAACTCGAGAATTCAGCGCGACGCAGATACATAGGAGACCTCAGTAAATCCCGCATCCTGCGCGGCCTGCATCGCCGCTGCGACTGCTGCGACATCGGGGGCATCGTGCACACGCACAACCACGCCGATTTCATGCGGCAGTTGACGAAGCACATCTGCGAGCTCTTGGCGCGTGTGCAGTTCGCGCGCGCCGATTCGAAAGAACGATCCGCGCGCATCGGCATCGACATCAACGATTTGCGGACTCAAAGACTCAGCGCCGAGTCCAACCCGCGCTTCTGCAACCTGCGCCACGAGTTGCGATTCTTGTTCGCCCACTGCCGTCGTAAAGATGAAGTACGAGAGCAACAGAAACGTCGCGTCAATCATGCTGGTCATCCCCAGATTGATCGTTCCATGCGCCGAACGTCGTGTACGCACACCAATCTTCACTTTGGGCCCTCGCTCGCGCGAACAGTCGCAACGCGTACGTTTCGAAACCCGCCACTGCGCAGCCCGTCCATCACTTCGTTCAGGTGAATCGCCGATGCGCTTCGATCTGCGCGAATCATGGGGACTGCCGACGGATCGAGCGCGAGCGCGACCTTCGCAAGCGCAGGAATCTCTTGAGGCGAAATCACCTTCTCGAGAACGATGATCGAGCCATCAGCCATGACGTTGACGACCAGTCCGCTTGACTCGAGCAACTCATCCGCATTGCCCTGCTCTTGAGGCAGCGTGACCGGCGCCGCCGCCATCTGCGAGAGTTGCGCGGTCGTCAAGAAGAAGATCAGCAACAAGAACACAACATCGATCATGGGTGTCATGTCGAGTTCGAGTGCGCCAGCGATCGGACGGCGAATTCTCATCCCGTGTGCGTGCCCGCTTGATTCTGTCCATGCATCGCGGATGTTCCGACGCGTTCGAGCGACATCGCAAGCGGTTCGAGGGCGCGGCCCGAATCGGCTGCTGCGCGGTCGATTCGCCTTCGCATCCATGCGTGTGCCATCACACATGGAATGGCGACGACGAGTCCCTGAAACGTTGTAATCAGCGCGATGCTGATGTTTGATGCGAGCGTCTCGTAGTACGCGTTGCTCTTCGTTGCCGCACCTGCGACCGTTTCAAACGCGCCGATCATGCCTTGCACCGTTCCGAGCAACCCGAGCAACGGCGCGACACTTGCGATCACTGCGATGGGATCGATTGCGCGAAAGAGTCGAGCAGTCTCTTCTTCGCCTGCATCTTCCATTGCCGCGCGCGCTTCAAGTCCACCGAGCGGACCGCGCAGCGAACGATCGAGCCCTGCGGCAGCGATGCGCCCAAGAAACGTGTCGCCTTCTTCACTGCGACACTCCTTCAACGCCTCATGAAAATCGCCCGCATCGGCTTGCGCGCGCAGCGCCTTGACTTGCTCGTCTGGGATGAGTCGAGCACGCTGAGTGCGTAGGAATGCGGCGACCGCATATGCGAACGCGACAATGCTCAGCGCAAGAATGACATATCCAATGACTCCGCCACCTTCGATGTACTTGAAAAACGTCACGGTATTGCTCCAGGGTTTGAGGGCTCTTCGTTGCGGTCTGATTCGTTTCGTTCGCGTTGCATTGCACGCAGCACTGCCGCGGACTCGTCGTCGTGAATGCGGGCAAGCGCGATCGCTGATTGCACAAGCGCGGCTTCGGCGAGGCGTGGCGACTCAGCTTCATATGCCGCCGGAATCAACAACATCTTGCCCACACCGAGGCGCACCTTGTCGGCATCATCTTCCATCACCAAACTGCGCCCCTCGCCGTAGATCGCCCACATGCGCACCTCTCCATTCTCAGCGCGCGCGATTGATTGCAACGTCTCGCGACCTCGCTTGCGTGCAGGGGCGTCGGCAGACACGGCGTCCGCCCATCCAGTGAGAAGTCGCAATCCAAGTTTCGCTGCGGCGCGCGCGGCGAGCGGCGATGGATCGATCGGCACCTCTGTTGATTTCTGCGCTTCACTCGCTGCGCCTTGGGTTGGCGCACTCACGCGCGATGGCGCCTTTTGAGCATCCCCAGCATCCGCGGCCGCGATGCGCGCACACAACGTGCACAACTGCGCGCGTGAAAGATCATTCTCGAGCCGCGCGCGATCCGCTGCCGCGACAAGACTCTCTTGCGCCCGCCTCGCCGAAGCGCCGTCGAACCAGACTGGCGCGACATCCAGAATCAAACCGCTCGCAACGTCGAACGCGCTGGGATTTGCCAACCACTCTTGCGGCACATCGAAACGCGCGCGCAGTGATGCGGCGCTCAGACTCGCTGCGAGAGATTCTGCCCAGCGACCTGGATCGACCGACGCCGTGCGGGCGATCCCCTCATCGACCATCATGCGCTCGAGCAGCGCAGAGTCTTCGACGGCGCCACTCGCTTGGGCAAACATCAACCTCGCCCCCTCCAAATCACCATGCGCGAGGCGTGAACGACCTCTCCAGAGCAGCGCACCAACTGCGAGTCGCTGTGCGCGCTCAGCATTCGCGCCGTCCGACGTGAGCGCGCCAATCTGATCCCACCGCAAGAATTGACGGTGAATCCCCGCGTCATCTTGCACCTTGATCTCAACACCGTCCGCTGTCTCGCGCACAAGTTCGCCAGATTTGCTGCCGCCGCCATCACGCAGGGCGACGGTCGCACTCACACGCGCGTCCACGGGAGCCGGCGATTTCGCCAAGAGAGTGAATGCGGCCCAGACGAGCGCGCTCGGCAACAACATCAATCGACCGCTCCATGGGCGATCGCGAATGTGCCGCCAGTCTCAGATGCGATGCGGCGCAGTGGAGCGGTTGCGGCCGCTTGTCCAAATGCGATGCAGTGAATCACTGAGTTTGGCCCGCGTCGATTCAATCGAAGAATCTCATCAGCGGCATCCGATGGAATCTCGCCGTCGCTCATGAAGTAAACCGCATCTGGGCGCTCGCGACGCGAGAAGAGCAGTTGGAATGCAGGAACCGGATCTGTTCCTCCGCCGGGAGCGATGTTGTCGAGCCACTGACGCAACCGCGCAAGGTCTGAAGCATGACATTTCACAAATCCGTTCTCGGGATCAAGGGTCGTCACCCCATCATCAAAGAGCGCGACGCAGACCGAAGCAAAATCTGGAAGCGCCGCGATGCTCTTGCGCAGTTCGTTCATTGCAACGCGGATGCGTCCGTCGACTCCCATCGATCCCGACTTATCTAAGACGTATCCAATGCGCCTTCCTCGACCGGCAACGCCGAAAAACTTTGTGCCTGAGCCCGTTCCGCTCCCGAATCCCCCATCACCACCACCGCCGCCGACGGCAGAAGCTAATCCCGCGGGTCCCTGCGCCGAGGCGATTGCATCGCCGCCACTGTTGCCGACCGCTTCAGGCAATCCGAATGCATCCGCCGCATCTCCGCTTCCTGTCTTCGATCCCTGTGAGACCTCGGGAGTGGTCGTGTCGTCCGAAGCCGATTCGCCCTCGAGTGGTTCGAAGTCTGTTGGATCGTGCAACGTGATCACCACCGACGAATTGCCAACTCCGTTTCCTTCGGCAACGCCGATTCCAGAGTCGATTCGCGCGAGCACTGCAAGCAATATTGCGTGCAGTGGAAGTGAGACTGCCAGCCCAATCCACATCCATGGGATCGCACCTCGACGCCGTTGACTTTTCAACGTTGCCGCAGTGCGTGATTGTGGATTTGCCAATGCCATCATTCGATGAAGATTGTAGTCTTCCTCGCAATGCCAACGACTGCCACAACCCACTGCGGTCGATACAAGAGAGTGCTCCTGAAGTTGAGCGGCGAGAGTTTCGCCGCCGAAGGAACTCTGGGCATCCAACCCGAAGAACTTGCGAGCATCTCGGCCGAAATCGCCGAGGCCGTGCACAGCGGACTCGAGATGGCAGTGGTCGTGGGCGGTGGCAACATCGTGCGCGGAGCACGCCTCTCCGCCGCCGGAAAGTTCGACCAGTCAACGGCCGACTACATGGGCATGCTCGGCACGGTGATCAATGGACTTGCCCTCAAACAAGGCCTCAAATCCGTGGGCATCGAGAGCCGCGTGATGAGCGCGATCCATGTCCCAAGCGTTGCCGAGTCATTCATCCGCGCGCGCGCCATGCGGCACTTCGAAAAGGGACGCGTCATCATCTTGGTTGCTGGCACCGGCAATCCCTACTTCACCACCGACACTTGCGCATCACTCCGGGCGATTGAACTCGGTGCTGAGGTTCTCTTGAAGGCAACCAAAGTGGATGGCATCTACTCAGCCGATCCCAAGCGCGATGCGCGCGCGACGCGCTACGAAACGCTGCGCTTCTCACAGGCGCTCGATCAGAAACTCGGAGTGATGGATCTCACGGCGATGACGATGTGCATGGAGCACTCGCTTCCTGTGGTGGTCTTCGACTACCGAGTGAAGGGCAATATTCGCCGCGTTGTTGAGGGCGAACGAATTGGAACACTCGTCACTGCGTAGCGACTCGCGCGCACAGGTCCGACATTGACACAGGTTTGACACAGGTTCGGAACAAAGGAGTTGACATGGACATTGACACAATCCTGCTAGAAACAGAAGAGCGCATGGGAAAGAGCATCGACTATTTGCAGCGCGAACTTCGCGGCGTGCGCACGGGTCGCGCGAGCACCGCCCTGCTCGAGTACATCAAGGTTGAGTATTACGGAAGCCATGTCGACTTGCGCGAGATCGCAGGAATCAGCGTGCCCGAGCCGACCCAGTTGCTCATCAAGCCTTTTGATCCAGGCGCGAAAACAGAGATCATCAAGGCGATCGAACGGAGCGGTCTTGGGCTCAATCCCCAAGCAGAAGGATCGCAGATCCGAGTCAACATCCCCTCTCCGAGCGCCGACCGACGCAAGCAGTTGGTCGTACAGGTTCGAAAGATGGCAGAAGAATCGCGCGTGTCGGTTCGCAATGAACGCCGCGATGCGAACAAGGCACTCGACGTGCTCGAAGCTGATCCCAAGTCGAAGGTCTCTGAAGATCAGGTCGAGAAAGCCAAGGAATACATCGATGAAATCACCAAGACGACGTCGACCAAGATTGACGAGTTGACGGCGAAGAAAGTCGCGGACATTGAAGAGATCTGATTCGTTTCGGGTGCGGATCACTTGCGCCTCATGGACTCTCGCAGTCGCATCTTTCGCTTTGGGGCAAGCGCCTCCACCGCAAGCGCAGCCCGCACCCACTCCTGTCGATTCGCAACTTCCCCAAGAAGTGGTCGCAGCTGACAACACGCGCATCACTCGGTCGTGCAGACTGATCTTGTCGCCGCGCGCACTTCTCGACAGCGACAACAACGGCGTCATTCAGATTGAGGGAGACAACATCACCGTTGATCTCTCGGGGCAAACTCTTACTGGCGCAGAACCGACGACTCCGCAGGATCAACTGCGTGGAATCGGCATCGTCCTTCACGGCAATGGCATCACCCTTCGAAACGGCAAAGTGACTGGCTTTCGCGTTGCTGTCTCTGGCGTTGCGTGCAACCACGCGACGATTGAACGCATTGAGTGCATCCGCAACTATGCGCAGCGATTGCGTTCGACCCCCGACCAAGAGAGCGATCTCGATTGGCTCGCCCCCCATCAGAATGACCATGATGAGTGGCTCACGCTCTACGGTGCGGCGGTCGCCGTGCGCGATGCGCAAGGGGTGACGCTGCGCGAGATCGGAGTACGGCAGGGTCAGAACGGCATCGTGCTCTCGCGCGTGGCAGACTCGCAAATCTACAACTGCGATGCCTCGTTTCTTTCAGGATGGGGGCTCGCGCTCTGGCGAAGCAGCCGCAACACGATCTGTCGCAACTCGTTCGATTTCTGCGTGCGTGGATACTCCCACGAGATCTACAACCGCGGCCAAGATTCCGCCGGCATTCTCTGCTTCGAACAGTCATGCAACAACACGATTGTGCTGAACTCTGCGACGCACTGCGGAGATGGGTTCTTCGGATTCGCTGGTCGCGAAGCACTCGGTGAAGTGCCCCCGGCCGGTGGCGTGACTGCAAACTCCGAGTGGTATCGAGGCCGCGGATCAAACAACAACCTCATCGCGATGAACGACTTCTCAGATGCCGCAGCACATGGCATCGAAACGACATTCTCGTTTGAGAACCAGATCATTCGCAATCGCATCGACCGCGCGGCGATCTGCGGAGTGTGGGGTGGATACTCACACAATCTGCAGATCCGCGGCAACCTCATGCGCGCGTGCGGCACGGTGGGCGCGCGTGAAGGAGGCGCGATCAACATCGAGCACGGATCGGCTGCGGTGATTGCCGACAACCAGTTCGCAGCGAACTCAGTGGGAGTCAGCCTCTGGTCTGACAGTGATCCAGCGCTCGCGCGACTTGCGTGGACCACGGCGAATGGCGCTGCGTCGACTGGCACCGCGATCGTCCGCAACACATTCGACCGCGACAACGTTGGCGTGATGCTTCGCGAGAGCTCAGAGACGACGATCGCATTCAACTCCATGTCGCAGGTGCCAACTGCACTCGATGCCGATGCCGCAAGCGAGAAAACGATTCGTTCGAGTTCGACGCTTTCCGCCGCCGATTGGAGCGCCACTGATGCGCTTGCTCAAGCGCTGCCAGGTGCGGGCAACTCGGTCCGTCTCGAGAATTCACTTCCAATGACGCTGCGCGAAAAACTGAACGGACGCGGGGCGATCTTGATGGGTGAGTTTGGCCCATACGACTTCATCGCGCCCATGGCGATCGCAGAACCAGGTACGACCCACGTGCACCGCTGGAAACTTCTGGGTTCGCAACCGATTCAGTTCACTCAGGCAACGAAGGCCACCGGTGATGTACGCGCTGAGATCGAGCCAGACTCCAACACAGTCGCGGTGATGACTGAGACTCCAGGAAAACTCACCGCCTACGAACTCGCAATCTTCTGGGGCCGCGCACCGAATCAAGTGCAGCGTGTGCAAGGAACAATTCTCAGCGCACTCTGGCGGGTGAGCGTCTTCGCACTACCGAATCCGGCGCAGCCAAGTGTTCCTCCCACAGATGCGGCGTTCGAGCAGGCGGCGAAAGATGGGCAGGTCGTCTACATCGAGTCGCTCACCCTTCCATTTGGGGCGGGTGGTCCTGACAGTGTGAAACTCGTTGCGACTACGCCAAACGCTCCGAAGGATCACTTCGGACTTCGAGCAACCACGACATTCACCGCGCCGGCCGGCGACTGGCTCATCCAAACCAAGTCCGACGATGGCGTGCGCGTGTGGGTCGATGGCGCGTTGTTGATCGACCAGTGGACGCACCACGCATGCAGAACCGACACCGCGCCACTCCCAATCGCCGCTGAGCGAGAAGTCACGATCAAGGTCGACTACTTTGAACTCGTTGGTGATGCTCGGCTTGAATTCAAGATCATCCCAGACCCAACGAAATCTTCCGTCATTCCAGCCCCTGAGGGGACGCCTTGACTCGAGCCGTTCGACCGTCGAAGATGCCCCCACCGCGCTTGCGGTCGCACCACCCGTGAACTGCCCACACTGCAAAAGTCCAGACGCAAAGGTGATCGATAGCCGTCCTATCGACAGCGGTCAAGGCATTCGCCGCCGCCGCGAATGCATCGTCTGCGCGAAGCGCTTTACGAGTTATGAACGCGCCGAACGCGCGACACGAATCAAGGTCGTCAAGAAGGATGGATCACGCGTTCCATTCGATGTGCTCAATGTCTTGCGCGGAGTTCAGGCCGCGTGTGGAAAGCGACCCGTTTCAGAAGAGACGAAACAGCGACTTGCCGATGAGATCGACGAAGGAATCCACCGCGACTTCGAGAGCGAAGTGCGCAGCGCCGAGATCGGTCGGCGCGTCGCCGTTGCGCTTCGCAACGTCGATCAGGTGGCATACGTGCGCTTCGCGAGCGTCTATCACGACTTCCAAAGCGTGACTGAGTTTCAGGCTGAGATCGTGCACCTCACCGAGAAGCCTCCCGCCCCTGCCGATCAACCGACGCTCTTCGACGATAAGTCGACTTCCGCCTAACTTCCACGCATGCCCAACATCACTCTGCCCGATGGCAGTTGCCGTCATTACGATTCGCCTGTCTCGGCCGCACAAGTTGCTGCAGACATCGGACCCGGCCTCGCCAAGGCAGCGCTCGGCGCCAAGGTCGACGGAAAACTCTGTGACCTCTCAACACTCCTCGACCGTGACTGTGCACTCGCGCTTGTCACCGCGAAGTCGCGTGATGGACAAATCGATGCCGATGCGCTCTCGCTCATTCGACACTCGTGCGCACACGTGATGGCCGAGGCCGTCGAGCGAATCTTTCCAGGCACCAAACTTGTCTACGGGCCCGCACTCGACACTGGCTTCTACTACGACATGGCGTTTCCAGAAGGACGCGCGCCGAGCACTGATGACTTTGCAGCGCTTGAGGCAGAAATGGCGAAGATCATCGGCGAAAACCGCACCTTTACGCGCACCGACCTCGCTTTCGAAGCAGGCATGGAAAAGCTGACTCGCGAAGGCAGCAAGTTCAAACTCGACAACGCCAAGCGCGCTGGCGATGCAGGCTCGACGACGCTCTCGTGGTACGCGACTGGAACACCAGGAACGAACTGGGAAGACCTCTGCCGCGGCCCGCACATTCCTTCGACAGGACGCATCGGCGCATTCAAGATCACGATGCTCGCGTCCAGTTACTGGAAGGGTGATGAGTCGCTCGATCGACTCACCCGCGTCTATGGAACAGCGTTCGCAACGAAGGCAGAGCTCGAGACCTACCTCACGCAAGTCGAAGAAGCGAAGAAGCGCGATCACCGCGTGCTCGGAAAGCAACTGCGCCTCTTTCACATCGACGAGATGGTCGGCCAAGGGCTCGTTCTGTGGACTCCCCGCGGTGCAATCGTGCGCCAAGAATTGCAGAACTTCATCGCCGAAGAGTTGCGCGTGCAGGGATATCAACAGGTGTTCACGCCGCACATCGGAAAACTCGAGCTCTACCGTACGAGCGGACATTTTCCCTATTACAAAGAGAGCCAGTTCGCACCGATCATCGATCACGATGAAATGTCGAAACTCGCAGAAGAGGGTTGCTCATGCGGCGAACTCGCGAATCGACTCGGAAGTGGCGAGGTCGATGGATACCTGCTCAAGCCGATGAACTGCCCGCACCACATTCGCATCTTTGCGAGTGAGCCTCACTCCTACCGCGATCTGCCCGTGCGCCTCGCAGAGTTCGGCACGGTCTATCGGTGGGAACAATCGGGCGAGATCGGCGGACTCACCCGCGTGCGCGGATTCACCCAAGACGACGCGCATCTTTTCGTGCGCGAGGATCAGGTTGCACAAGAACTCGTCGGCTGCCTCTCGCTCGTGAAACTCATCTTTGGAACACTCGGGATGAACGACTATCGCGTGCGCGTTGGTCTGCGCGATCCAGCAAGTGACAAGTACGTGGGTGATCCTGCAAACTGGGAGAAGGCTGAAGAGGCGTGCCGCGACGCTGCTCGGTCGCTTGGGGTGCCCTTCTCTGAAGAACGCGGCGAAGCGGCTTTCTACGGGCCAAAGATCGACTTTGTCGTGCGCGACGTCATCGGTCGGTCGTGGCAACTTGGAACCGTCCAGGTTGATTACAACCTGCCAGTTCGATTCGACCTCTCGTACATCGGCGCCGACAATAAACAGCACCGCCCGGTGATGATCCACCGCGCTCCCTTTGGCTCGATGGAACGCTTCGTTGGGGTGCTCATCGAACACTTTGCTGGAGCTTTTCCCCTCTGGCTCGCCCCAGAACAGGTGCGGGTGCTTCCAATCAGCGAGAAAAGCGAACCCTACGCCCAAGAGGTGCTCGCGGCCCTGCGTGCCCTTGGCATCCGAGCATCGATCGATTCTGGAAACGAACGGGTTCAGGCGCGTATCCGCGATGCGAGCGAGGCGAAGATTCCATACCTCGCAGTCGTGGGACCGCGCGATGCAGACCAGCGCGCAGTCAGCGTGCGCGCCTTTGGAACGGATGCAAACCTCGGCGAACTCCCACTCGATCAGTTTCTATCTGGGATCGCGCGTGAGCACGCGACCCGCGGCGGCGAGAGTGTGAAGTCGAAGTTTTCAGCATGATTTGCCCATTCTTTCGAGTTTTCTTCGCCAAGGCTCAGATTGCGTGGTAGGTTGCCACGGTCTGGACAGTCGTCCAGTTTGCACCGCGCACCTTTTGAGATCACTCGATTCATGCGATTCATGACTGCTTGGTTTGTTCTCAATCCTCTCTTCGCATGATGGTGGGTCTTTCCCATCGTCTTGCCTTGAACGCGCGTGGTCCACGGATTCATCTCGGCATCTTTTCATCGTTCACCCGACGCCAGTTGCGGCATGGCTCGGAGTGTTTTCAATTGTTCGTTTGCCCGCTGAGGAATTCACTCTGAGCCAGTTCAACCGTCGTCCTCCCTTTCGCGATTCACGTGATTCAGGTCCTCGTATCAATGACCGCATTCGCGTCAGCCCGCTGCGCCTGATTGATCAGGACGGCACCATGATCGGTGTTGTTGAGCTCGATGAAGCCAAGCGCCGAGCAGCGGACGCTGGGCTTGACCTTGTTGAGATTGCCGCAGATTCGAAACCTCCAGTCGTTCGCATCATGGACTTTGGAAAGTTCAAGTACGAACAGGCAAAGAAGGACAAACAGCAAAAGACGAAGTCGAAGGCTGGCGAAATGAAAGAGGTTCGCCTCGGCCGCTCGATGAAGATCGATCCACATGATGTCGAGATTCGCGTCAATCAAGCGCGGCAGTTTCTCATGGAGGGATACCGCGTTGTTTTCGTGCAGAACTTTCGCGGGCGCGAATTGGCCTACAAGAACAAGGGCGATGAACGAATGGCTCATATTGCCGAAGTGCTCGCCGACATCGGACGGGTCGAACTCTCTCCGCGCCTCAACGGCAAGCGCATGTCGATGATTCTGGTGCCCGACCGTTCAAAGATTGACTCGATCAAGAAGAAGACTGGCGGAACCAAGAGTGCGAAACCCGCTGAGCCCAAGACGAGCGATTCCAAAGCTGACGTCGCACCAGACGCCAAACCTGAAGCAAGACCTGCGACTGGGGCTGCGCCAGCGCCTGCCACAGCAACCTGAGCAACACGCGCCTGAAGAGGTGTGAGTCGGGCGTGGGCGGTCTATGCAAAGTGCACTTGACTTTTTATTCAGTCGAGTGCATAATAATGCGTCATGAAAAGCATGGCCGTCATCGTCGGAAAGGCACAGCGCCACCGACACATCATCAAGTTGATTGAATCTGGAAAGATTTCAAGCCAACTCGATCTCGCGCAGCACCTTGCGCGTGTTGGCGTTGCCACAACCCAAACAACTCTTTCGCGCGATCTCACTGAATTGGGAGTTGTGAAGTCCGCCGGCGGATACTGCCTTCTCAGTGCCGCGCATGCCCCCGCCCCAGCGACAACACTTGCCGCGACTGCCCGCCGCCTGCTGCTTGAAGTCTCAAGCGGCGGTACGCAGGTCATCGCACACACACCACCTGGGCAAGCAAGCGCGCTGGCCGTCGAGATTGACCGCGCATCGCTCGCTGGCGTTCTTGGCACCATCGCAGGCGACGATTGCATTTTCGTTGCGTGCGCGACGACCACAGCGGCACGTCGAACCGTGAAGCACCTGCAGTCACTCGCGCAGCAGACCGACTCGGATCGCCCAAGTGTGCGGGCGAACGATCGCCGCTAACCGGCACTCCCTAAGACACTCGCAGATGAACCGATCCACTATTCAGTTTCACTCACCGTCCGACTCTCCGCGCCGCGTCGTGGTGGTTGGCGCCGCTGGTTACTCAGGGGCAGAGATTGTGGGCATCTTGCTCAGACACACAGGTGTTGAAGTTGTTGGACTCTTCGGCTCGGCGGCTCGAGCTGATCATCCGCCGCGCTTCGACCAACTCTTTCCGCGCTTTCGGGGTTGGACCGATCTGCTCGTGCACGCTGCAACACCAGATGCGATCTTGGCGTTGAAACCCGATGCGGTTTTTCTCGCAACTCCGCACGAGGCGAGCCACGATCTTGCGCCTGCGCTCTGCGCGCGTGGCATCACAGTGTTCGATCTCTCGGCCGCATTTCGCCTGCGCGATCCTGCTGCCTATCCAATCCACTATGCGTTCGCGCATGCGCACGCCGATCTGCTTCAACACGCCGTGTACGGCATCGCTGAGTTGAACCGCGATGCGATTTCAACGGCGCAGCTAATCGCAGTTCCAGGGTGCTATCCAACGAGTGTTGTGCTCGCAGTTCGCCCGCTCGTCGAAGCAGGACTCGTTGCCGATGCACCCATCATCGTCGACTCGACAAGTGGTGTCAGCGGCGCTGGTCGGTCGCCCGTGTTGAAGAGTCTGTTCTGTGAAGTGAGCCAACAACCGTACGGAGTCTTCTCGCACCGCCACCAACCAGAGATGGCGCAAGAGACAGGCAGCGACATCATTTTTACACCGCACCTCGGCCCATTCGATCGAGGCATCCTCTCGACCATCCATGTCACGCTGCGCGATTCAGCGGGCGAGGCTGATGTGCGCGCGGTGCTGAATGCGCGGTACGCGCATGAACCCTTCGTCACGCTGCTTAAGGCAGGCGAGTGGCCATCGGTTGCCGCTGTTGAAGCGACCAATCGATGCGACATCGGACTGGCCTTTGATGCCAAGCGCCACCACCTCATCCTCTGCAGCGCACTCGACAATCTGCTCAAAGGTGCCGCCGGACAAGCGGTCCAGTGTTTCAATATTCGCTTCGGCTTTTCAGAGACGTGCGGATTCGCAGCGCCATCCACCGCGACTTCGAGCCTTGCGACGGCCAATGAGGTGAGCGCGTGACGACTGCCCCGCTTTATGTGATCAAACTCGGCGGAGCACTGCTCGACGACGCGAATGCACTCCATGCGACGCTCGACGCCGTCGCCGCGATGCACCAAGCGAATCCTGGTTCGGCGCTCATTGTGCACGGCGGCGGCAGCGCTGTCGACCGACACCTCGCGAAACTCGGCATGACAAGCGAGAAGCGCGACGGAATTCGCGTGACGCCTCCGACGCACATGGAAGCCATCGCAGCGGTCCTCAATGGATCGGTGAACTCGACGCTTGTTGCCCTGCTGCTCGCGCGTGGCAGCAGCGCCGTTGGCCTCTCACTGGCCGATGGGTCGACAGCGGCCGCGCGCGTTTCAACCAAGTATGACTTTGATCCAGGATGCGTCGGCGAGATCACTGGTGGCAACCCTCGGCTGATCCAGACGCTGCTTCGCGCTGGCTATCTGCCCGTCGTCTCGAGCATCGCAACAACCTGCGATGGAAATCTGCTCAACATCAACGCCGACGATGCCGCCGCGCAGCTCGCGACCCTCGTCGGCGCCACTGCGCTCATCTTTCTCACCGACGTTGCGGGAGTGCTTGACAGCGATGGCGCTCTCATTGAATCGCTCAACGAAGCTGAGATCGAATCGCGCATCGCGCAAGGAGTCATTCATGGCGGAATGATTCCAAAGGTGCGCGGTGCGCTCGCCACCGCGCGCGCAATTGGCGCCCCCGTCATCATCACCGCGTGGCGCGATCCCACACTTCTGACCCGCCTCGTCGCCGGCCAACGAGTTGGCACGGCAATCCTTCCAACGGGCTCTCTGAGCACAGCGAGTTGCACACGATGACAACCACAACACCACTCCTGATGACGCGCGACCTCTTGCAGATAGTCGATCTCTCGGCGACTGAAATCGCCGAACTCTTTGCGCTCGCCGCGCGGATGAAAGCGAACTACGCCGCATATGCAGGCGCTCTTGAGCAACGCTCACTCGCGATGCTCTTCGAGAAGCCATCCCTTCGCACCCGCGTCTCGTTCGAACTTGGATTTCAAAAACTCGGCGGAGGCGTCACATTTCTCGACCACCAAGCGTCGCCCATTGGCGTGCGCGAACCGGTCGAGGATTACGCACGAAACCTCTCGCGCTGGGTCGATGTCGTTGCGATTCGCTGCCAATCGCACCAGTTGCTTCAACGATTCGCTGCCGCAAGTTCGGTCCCCGTCATCAATGCGCTCAGCGACATGCATCACCCCTGCCAGGCGCTCGCAGACTTGTTCACACTCGTCGAGAGCGGCATCCCAGTCGAGCAACTCCACCTTGCGTGGGTCGGCGACGGCAACAACGTCTGCCATTCACTCATCGAGACGATCGCCACAATTGGTGGACGCATGACTGTGATCACCCCCCCATCCTGCAGGCCCCCCGCCGAGATCTTGCGGGTCGCCGACGCGCGCGCCTGCCGCAGCGGAGCACGCATCGTCTGCACCCACGATCTTGCCGCAGTCGCGGGGGCCGATGCGATTTACACAGATGTCTGGGTCTCGATGGGAGAAGAGGCGCGTGCTGCCGAGAAGGTCGCACAACTCACCCCCTACCGCGTCGACGCCGCCCTCATGAAACGTGCGGGATCGCAAGCGCGATTCATGCACTGCCTGCCCGCGAAGCGCGGCGAAGAGGTCACCGCAGATGTCATTGATTCATCCGCTTCAATCGTGTTCGATCAGGCAGAGAACAGAATGCACGTTCAGAACGCACTCATGCTCGCACTCTTGCGCCCAGATATTGCGCGGCGCACGACCCTGCAGGCACACGCCACGACCACTTTGTAACTCACCGACATTCGTTTCACTTTTTTCTTCGAAGGAGCCCTCATGACCACATCATTCAAACCCCGCCGTGTCTCACTCGCCTACTCAGGAGGTCTCGATACATCCTGCATCATCCCTTGGCTCGTCGAAACATACGGATGCGAAGTCGTCGCCGTTGTTGCTGACGTCGGACAGGGCAAGCGTGAACTCGAAGGCATCGAAGAGAAAGCGATTCGCTCTGGCGCCACAAAGTGCATCATCAAAGACCTGCGCAAGGCATTCCTTGATGAGTTTGCCTATCCAATGGCCGTCACCGGATCGATCTATGAGGGCCGCTACTTGTTGGGAACCTCGATTGCGCGTCCGATCATCGCGCGCGCGCAAGTTGAAGTTGCGCTCGAAGAGGGCTGCGATGCGCTCAGCCACGGCTGCACCGGAAAGGGCAACGATCAAGTGAGATTTGAATTCACATTCGCAGCACTTGCGCCGCATCTTCCAGTGATTGCACCCTGGCGTTTGTGGAACCTCAAGAGCCGCGAGCAAATGCTCGACTACCTGAAAGTGCGCAATATCCCATGCGCAGCAAGCGCCGAAAAGATTTACTCGCGCGACGCCAACATGTGGCATATCTCCCACGAGGGAGGCGACCTCGAAGATCCATGGAAGGCACCACCAGAAGATGTGTGGATGCTCACCTGCGATCCACGCCGCGCACCCGACGCTGGCGCCGAAGTGATGATTTCATTTCGTGCAGGATTTCCAACGGCCATCGACGGAGTTCCAATGGACAGCATCTCGATTCTCGAAACACTCAACCGCATCGGAGGTGAGCATGGCGTCGGCCGTGTCGACCTCGTCGAAAATCGACTCGTCGGAATGAAGAGTCGCGGCGCATACGAGACGCCGGGTGGCACCATCCTCATCGAAGCGCTCAACGGACTCGAACAACTCTGCTACGACCGCGACACACTGCAGTGGCGGCAGCAGGTCGCCCTGCAATTCGCGCGCATTGTGTACGAAGGCACATGGTTCACACCACTGCGCGAGACACTCTGGGAAGGCGTCAAGAAGGCGGCGGCGGTGCTCGATGGCGATGTGCGCGTGCGTCTCTTCAAAGGCACCGCCACAGTCGCAGGACGGCGCAGCCCAAATTCGCTGTACAGCCAAGAGTTCGCGACATTCGGCGTTGATGAGGTCTACGACCAGACGCACGCCGAAGGATTCATTCGGCTCTTCTCGTTGCCAACGCGCATCCGCGCGCTGCGCGACGCACACGCCGCGACAACCAAGTCGCCGCGATCGTGCGCACACACATCCGCAGCCTGCACACCACAGGTCGTTCAATGAGCGTGACTTGGGCGGGACGTTTTACGGCGGCTCCCGATCCGCTTTTTCGCACATTCAACGACTCACTGCCCTTCGATCGCGCCTTGTTTCGCGAGGACATCGAGGGCAGCGTCGCATGGGCGCGTGCGCTGGGCCGCGCGGATGTTCTGACAACCGCCGAGACGAATCAGCTCATCCACGCACTCGATGAGGTCTTGCGATTTGGCGAAGCGAATCCATCTGTTTTGACACTCGCCACCGACGAGGATGTGCACTCGTGGGTCGAGCGCGAGCTCGTTGCACGCGTTGGTGCGCTTGGCAAAAAGTTGCACACTGGACGCAGTCGCAATGATCAAGTCGCGACCGACCTGCGACTCTGGACGCTCAAGCAACTCACGCTTCGTCAGCAAGAAATCGATTGCGCAATCCGCAGCCTCGTCGCACTTGCCGAGCGCGAGTGCGCGACCGTCTTTCCTGGATACACCCACTTGCAGCGTGCGCAGCCGATTCTCTTCGCCCACTGGTGCATGGCGTATGTGCAAATGCTCAGCCGCGACCGCGCGCGATTCAGCGATGCCGCCGCGCGCGCAAGTCTCTGCCCGCTTGGTTCTGGCGCGCTTGCAGGAACTGCGTATGCGGTTGACCGCGTGCAGCTCGCACACGATCTCGGCTTCGCCGCTCCAACGGCAAACTCTCTTGATGCGGTGAGCGACCGTGACTTTGTTGTCGAGACACTCGCCGCAAGCGCGCTTGCGTCGGTGCACCTCTCGAGGCTCGCTGAAGATCTCATCTTCTACGCGACGGGCGAAGCTGGGCTCATCGAGCTCTCCGAGTCTGTCACGAGTGGCTCAAGCCTCATGCCGCAGAAGAAGAATCCCGATGCGCTCGAGCTGATTCGCGGCAAGACCGGTCGGCAGATCGCGAATCTGGTGAACATCTTGACCGTGCTCAAGGGACTCCCACTCGCATACAACAAAGATCTTCAAGAGGACAAAGAGCCGCTCTTCGATGCGATGCAGCATCTCTCTCTGAGCCTGCGGATGATTCCACCTGTGCTCGATGGTCTCACGGTCAACCGTGCTGCAGCGCGCATTGCCGCAGGCGGTGGATACTCAAACGCGACCGAACTCGCCGACTACCTCGTTGGCCAGGGAATCCCATTTCGTGAAGCGCACCACTCGGCGGGTCGTCTCGTGCGCGCAGCGATTCTCGAATCGAAGCCGCTCGAAGAACTCACAGTCAGCCAGATGCAGATCGTTGAGCCGCGCATCCGCCAAGATGTATTCGTTGCACTCACCGTCGACAGTGCCGTGGCAAAGCGAAATGTGCTTGGAGGAACCTCGCCAAAGCAGGTCGCAGAGTCGGTCGCAGCAGCGCGCGAACAATTCGCCGCCAGCGCAATCGAATCGACAGAGACCATTGCCGCGAACGACGATCTTTCACTCGCATTCACCATTCGTGAAGCGCAGGTCAATGATCTCGATGCGATTTGCGCGATCGTTGAACACTGGGCTCGTCAGGGCGAGCATCTGCCCCGCTCGCGCGATGAGATTCTCGAGTCGCTCTCAGAGTTCGCGGTCGCCGTGCGCGGCGATCGTGTCGTAGGGTGCGGGTCGCTCTGGATCTACACGCCACAGATCGCTGAGATTCGCTCGCTCGGTGTTGCGCAAGGCCAGAAAGGTGGAGGACTGGGCACTTCGCTCACGAAGTACTTCGTCGACTGGGCTGGCGACCTCGGAATACCGAAGGTCTTCGTGCTCACGCGCGTTCCAGAATTCTTCGGACGGTGCGGATTCAAGACTGTTTCAGTCAGCACGCTTCCAGAAAAGGTGCTCAAAGATTGCGCCAACTGCCCGCGAAACAATGCATGCGACGAAGTTGCGATGACACTCGATACGCGCGCACTCCCCCTTGGAGCACCCGCCTTATGACGACTCCCGCAATCGAAGCAGAGCGCCCGACATCCTCGACACTTTCGCAGGCGCCACCTTGGCCGCAGGGATTCTCTTCGAGTGGTGTTGCTGCGGGAATCAAGAAGCAAGGCGTCCGTGATCTCGCTCTCATCATCGGTGAAGAGCCACTCACTGCAGCTGCGGTCTTTACGAAGAACCTCATTTGCGCCGCGCCAGTTCAACTCTCGAAGGCCAACCTCGCTTCATCAAAGGGAAAGATCGCCGCGCTCCTGATCAACTCAGGATGCGCCAACGCCGCCACTGGCGACGAGGGGATCGCGCGCGCACAGCGTGCAACGGACGCACTCGCATCCCACTTGCGTGTCGACGCAACGCGTGTGCTCACAAACTCAACGGGCGTCATCGGAGTGCAACTTCCTGTCGATCGCATCGAGAGTGCGCTCCCCGCGCTCGTTGCCTCGGCTCAACCAGGTTCATGCGAGACATTTGCCAGAGCGATCATGACAACAGACACGCGTCCCAAGTGGTCAACGCGAACCATCGAGTGGACCCACGGCGAAAGTTCGCACACATGCCGCGTCACGGGCGTTGCGAAGGGCGCTGGGATGATCCATCCCAACATGGCCACGATGATCGCGGTGTTGGCGACCGATGCGACATGCACTCCAGAGCAACTCGACGGGCACCTGCGCACCGCCGTTGATCGATCATTTCACCGAATCTCAGTGGACGGCGACACAAGTACCAACGACAGCGTCTTCGCGTTCGCATCGGGCAAGGCTGCAACTCCCCCTGCCGATCAACTCGGCGCGGCGTTTGACGCGGTCGCTCAAGATCTCGCGCTCATGGTCGTGCGCGATGGTGAGGGATTCGAACGTGGCATCGAGGTGCGCGTGCACGGCGCAGCAACCAGCGCCGATGCGCTGCAAGTTGCACGCACCGTCGCGATGAGCCTTCTTGTTCGCACTGCAGTCACTGGTGGCGATCCAAATTGGGGACGCATTCTCGCCGCCGCTGGTCGGGCTGGCATCGCATTCAATCCTCAGGCAATAACCGTTTCGACAGGCGGCATCGAACTCTTCGCCAATGGTGCGCCCACGACGTGCGATGCTGCGGCGGTGCGCCGCGCGTTCACCGCAGACACCGTCGCCATCGCAATCAACCTTGCAATGGGAGATGCGTCGGATGTCTTCTGGTCGTGCGGACTCACCAAGCGTTATGTTGAGATCAACGCCGACTACACAACCTAGCAGGCATCTCACAGCGTGACGCCGCCGCTTGCGTCCACGCTTGATTGAACGCGCCCGCGCTCACGCGGGATTGCCGTCTTGCCGTCTTGTTGCCACTCACTTGCGTCTGCGCGGCGGAATCTTCGCTCGCGCGAGTTCCCGAGCCGAGCAAGTCTGCGCAGCT
>CAYHFW010000016.1:0-53675 GCA_964355975.1 uncultured Singulisphaera sp. | reverse complement strand
CTATCGCTTGCACCTGTCGAACAACAACTGTTTGATTCTGATGATCCCATGTGAATCTCCTTGAGGCGGAATTGCCGCGCGAAGTCTATCTCGACCACGCGAGTCGCTCACTCTTCTTGGGCGCGCGTGCGGTCAACTCTGCGCGCGGCCATCCAGCACCAAGTGCCGGCGATGAGTGCGACCAATATCGGCCAGATCACCACATTGAGAATCAAGAGTCGCTGTCCGAGTGCGTCGACCTCTTGGCGCAATCCGAATTGCACTGAACGCAGTTCTTTTCGATATGCATTCACTGTGCGCTGCAATTCTGCCAACTCAGCCTCTTGCTCGGCAGACAAGAGCATTTGCCCTGAGGCCTCTCCCCCACTCTTGCTCTGAAGTTGAGCGATGTTCATCTCAGTCTTGCGCACTTCGAGTTGCAGATCTTTCTCGCGCGCGATGTACCGCGCCTCGGCAGCCTTGCGCAACTCTTCGACTCGTTCGAACGGACGGCGAAACCCGCCGCGCGAGCGCAGTGATGCGACCGCTGGATCTCCGGCCATCCGTTCGAGCAATCCAATGACAAGCGGACCATTGTCAGAGAATGCGCGCTTCATTCGCGACTGCGGATCATCTTGCACCCACGTCTCATCCCACAGTAAATCTGCGTCGGCAATGACGACAATGTTTGCCTCGCCGATCGTCGCAGAAAACGCGCTGCCGATCGCGCCGGTGATGCGCGCGGCAATCGTGCGGCGCACGCCATCGGGCTTGCAGTCGCGCAAGAGCTGCTCGGCATCGCCGAAATAACCGAGTTTGAGCGTCTGAATCAATTGCGATCGGTCGCTCGAGATGATCAACGGCTCAATTCGCGGCGCGATCGCGGCGTCGATCTCTTTCGCGCGCATGATCTCGCCCGCGCTCTTGAGATTGATCGCTTCGAAACCGCTCACAAGTGGATCGCCTTGACTCAATGCTTGTCGCGTCAGACTCAACCATGCGATGTAGTTCAGTTCGCGCATCGTTCCGCCAGGCCCTGGCGTCGTGATGCGCGTCGTGTAGTTGAGATCGCCCACCGTCATGTCGCGCGGAATGTCGATGCCCCACGACCGCAAGAGTGGAAAGTCATAGGTTGTTCCAGGAACCTTCGCTCCCATTTCGCGCGCGTCGGGATCCTGATCAGATTCTGCAAATGGATCAGCGAGCACAACGATCGGACGCCCCGCGACTGCCCACGCATCGATCGACCGCAACATCGGCTCCCCGAGTTTGCGCGGCTGTACGAGCAAGAGCGCATCCATTTCTGGTGGAAGTTCTGTCGCACCGCGCGCGATCTCGACGAGATCGAAGAGCTCGCGCATTTGCTGCAAGACATATGGAGCCGCACGCGGTCGCCCAGGCTCGCCATTCTGCTGCATCGTGGGCGGCTCGAGCGGCATGCATGAGAGGATGCCCACTCGCGGCTTCTTCGCGCGCCCCACCGTCGCAATCGCCTTGGAGATTTCGTACTCGATGAACGCATCGCGATCTGCTGAAAAGATTGGAATCGACTTCGACTTGCCAGTCGGACCCACCGCGACGAGCCCAAGAACCGCCGTCGAGCCGCTGTTATTCACGGGCTGAAGGACGAGTCCTGCCGCACGCGCATCATCTTCGCTCTCGCTGAATGGCTGCGTGTCGATGACATGCAGTTCGAGTTGGCCATCGCCGAGTTCGATCAGTTCTTCGAGAAACTCTTCGACCCGCTGCGTGTGCGCGCGCAACTCTGGAATGTCTGCAATCGCCTCGCGTGAGACATAGAGATCGAGCCGCACAGGTTCATCGAGCGATGACAAGATCGCGCGCGTTCCTTGCGACATCGTGTAGAGGCCTTCGGCCGAGAAGTCGATGCGCCATCCAACAATCAAGAGCGCTGCCGCGGCGTTCACTGCGATGAGCGCAACGAGAATCAACACGATCTTCGCGATACTGGGCACGCGGCGGTTGATTGAGCTCATCGCGCCCCCCTCCAGTCGAGCACCACGATGTTGACCCAAAGAAATGCCCCCGTCACCGTGAGTGGATAAAGCACATCACGCGCGTCGAAGACTCCGCGCGTCATCGCGTTGAAGTGCACAAGTGCGCTCATCGCAGCGACTGACTCTGTAACCCACTGAGGAGCCCACTGCGCGAAGAAGTCGAGCACGACTGGAAAGCCCGTCAGCAGCATCACAAAACATGCCGCGACGCCGAGGACGAACGCGACGACTGCGTTGCGTGTGCAGGCCGAGAGGCAAGTCGTCACCGAAAGAAGTGCAGCGAAGAGCAGCGCCGATGCGATGTACCCCGCGAGCACCACCCCGTGATCTGGAGAGCCGAGCCATGCAAGCGTGATCCACAGTGGCACAGTGAGCACCAGCGCGACGACAGCGAATGCCCACGCGGCGAGAAACTTTCCGAGCACCATGTCGCGCGTGGTCAGCGGCAGCGTCATGAGCAGTTCGATCGATCCGCTGCGCCGTTCGTCCGCCCAGAGTCGCATTCCAAGTGCGGGCATGAAGAAGAGCGCGAGCCACGGCTGCCATTGAAAGAATGAACGCAAGTCGGCTTGTCCGCGCGTGTAGAGGCCACCTGCTTGAAATGCCAAGAGCGCCGCCATCGCAACAAACATCACGAGAAAGACTGCGGCGAGTGGCGTTGAAAAATATGCAAAGAACTCGCGGCGAAAGACGCTGCTCGTGCGCGCGAGAGCCGATGGAGTTTGTGGCGGCCCTTTCGTTTGGCTCATCGTTCACCTCGGTGCGCTTTGGCGGCAGTCAGCGAGCGAAAGACATGATCGAGCCGATTGTGCGCAACACCTGCAGGCACGCGCGCATCAAGTTCTTTGGGGGTGCCATCAAAGACAGTCAGCCCCTTGTTGATAATCACCGCGCGTGTGCAGACCGCCTCGACCTCTTCAAGAATGTGCGTCGACAAGATGATCGCGCGACTCTGCCCAAGTTCGCGCACCAGTTGCCGCACCTCGTGCTTCTGATTCGGATCGAGTCCATCGGTCGGTTCGTCGAGGATCAAGACGGGCGGATCGTGCAGCAGTGCTTGCGCGATGCCTGTGCGACGCTTGAATCCCTTCGAAAGTGTTTCGATTCGCTGTCCGCGGCAGGGTTCGAGATGCACTCGCGCCACCGACCAGTTGACGCGCTGGGCAATCTCTGCGCCGCGATAGCCGCGCGCGCGCGCCGCGAACGCAAGAAAATCTTCGACTCGCATGTCGGCGTAGGCGGGCGCCCCCTCGGGCAGATATCCAAACTGCCGCTTCGCACCAAGTGGATCGCGCGCGAGATCGACCCCTGCAATATGAACCGTTCCCGCATCGGGCTCGAGGAATCCCGTCAACATGCGCATTGTTGTTGACTTGCCTGCGCCGTTTGGACCGAGAAACCCAAGCACTTCACCCGCGAAGACCGAGAGGTTGATTCCACGCACTGCTTCGAGTGATCCAAAGTTTTTTCGCAGCGCGACCGCTTCGATCAGTGCGCGAGCCCCTTGAGCGCGAGTTGGTTCCACGAGTGTTTGTTACCACGAGGCAAGCACGAGCGCGAGGTCGATGCCGTTCACCGTTCCATCGTTGTCGATGTCAGCCGTCGCGTTTGATGTCGCCCATGCCCCGAGCACGATCGCGAGATCGGTGCCGTTGACGAGCCCATCGTTATTCACATCGGCGGGATTCGCCGCGGGGGGATTGAAAGTCACAATCAATTGCGGCTGATTGACGGTCGAATTGCGCGAATCGAATCGCTTGACCGACTGCAGAGTCGTCTCGTTGCCAATCACGAACCACCCATAGTTTGAAGCGGGCGCGTTGATCCATCCCTGAACATCTGAGACGAGGCGCGTTGTCGACGCCCACGTGTACCAAGCGATTCCGTTCACACTCTTGGTGGCGCTCGCGATGGGCTCGTAGTTGCCACCAGGAGTCGTCCACGGCTCGCCAGGAAAAAATCGATTGACCCAGGTCGCGTCGCCAGGCTGCGCGGGGGCGCCTCCCCCACCGAATGCGAACGATGCCCCTTCACCCCATGATTGCTGCGAGCGGTGAAGAGAGATGTTGAAAGCCGCACCTTGCGTCGCACTCATGTACAGCTTGAGTTGAACGCTCGTGATTGTTGAACCCGCTGGAATCGTCGAGAAATCGAAGCGAATCAGGCCGCGGCGCAGTGTGCTCAACCCCTGCTCGCCGACCCGTCCTGCATAGATCTGATAGGCGGCACCAAGCGCGAATTGCGCGCCGTCCGGATCAGAGATCAGTGTCGCATCTGCCGCCGAGCTGACTGTGATCGTGGTCGCGAGTGCCCCCTGCGCGAACAGAGTGACGATGCTCGTGGCGCATGCGAGCACGCGCACAAGGGAGCGAGTTGCGTTCATCCTGTCCACTCCGTCAAGAGAAAAGTGAGATCGCTTCCGTCTACTGCGCCGTCGTAGTCGATGTCGCCCATTCCTGATCCGCCCCAGTTGCTCAGGAGCGCAGAGAGATCGGCACCATTGATGAATCCATCCCCGCTGATGTCTGCGCTGTAGAGCGATCTCGCAGTCACCGTGATGGCAACACTCTTCTCAACGAAGAGGCCAGACGAGTCGGTGCCGCGCAAAGTGATCGTGTGGGATCCCACGCGCAGGCTTGGGGTGAGCAGTGCTCTGCCAGTGCCGATCGATCCGTCAAGCGAAGAGGTCCATGTGAATGCCGACGCTGGCATGTATTGATCTTCGAGATCCCATCCAGATGCGTGCAAGAGAATCGATGCGGCGGCGCGATATGTCTGACCGCTGTTGGGCGAGATCAAGTGAATGTCAGGAGGATTCTCACCGAGCAGGTTCGACCAATCGCCATCGCCCGCAATCGATCCCTCGTCGGTGGCGCCTTTGCCAAACACACCGAGCGCTGCGGGCATTTCGTCATCGACGACATTGAGTCCATCGCTGATGCGAACTTTGACGATGCCCAGCCCCGCGCGCGCAACTGGTAGATCGCTGAGCGAGAATCTCATCGATGATTCTGCTTGATTCACGCCAATGGGAGTCCACGACTCACCGCCGTCGCAACTCAGCAGAAGATCGGCGCGCAGAGCGTCACCATCGTCGTCGCGCGCATCCCAAAAGAGTTCGACAAATGGACCGACCCCGCGGTGGCTCGCAACCCCTGCGCCATCGACGAGACGACTGCCAAGAGAGACGATTCGAGGAGGCGATGGTGTGCGCGTTCGTGTGGCGAGCAGCCGTCCACTCTTGAGGTCGCGCAGTTCGATGCGGGATGGTTGTTCGTTGCGCACAGCGGCTGGAATGAGCACAGAGACGAGCGAATGATCATGCAAGTGTGGCTTTGATCCTGCAGTGCACTGCGCACATGACTCGCGTGTTGTGCCAGACTTCCAGCGAAGACTCGTGAGCAATGCTCCGCGTGCGTCAAACGACTGCACGAGCAGGTCACCGCGAGGATCGTCTTGCGTCGCTGAGGCGAGATCAATCTGATTCGCGTGAAACAGATCGATGCGCCCTGCTGTGTGTTGGTACGAACCGCTGACTTGCAGCACGCGCTGCGCATCTGAGGCGGGAGACTCTCCTCCGCCTGGCGGAGCAAATGCTGTGCACTGCGAACGCGCATCGGTGAGACAGTCGTTGTAGGTGCCCGAGTCGACCCACGCCACATTGGTGAGTTGCCCAGCAACCATCACGTCGTACTGACTCGTCGCGTGCGTCTGCGCGAGCGAGAGAGGCGCGGCGAGATGATGTTCAACGTCAAAGCCGACGAATCCAAGGGTGTTGCTCGTGTGGCTGCGTCCCCAACAATGGCCGATTTCGTGCGCCATTGTGCGCTGAAAGCGCGACGCCTCGGTGTTGCCGAATGCGACATCTCCAGGGATTCCATTCGCTTCGCCATTTCCGCTGAATGGGTTTCCGGGCAGCCATGCATAGAGAAACTCTGGCCGTGCGTACCCAGCTGCAGGAATCGTCGTCAACCGAATCGTCTGCAATGAACTGAGCAGTGCCGCATCGCTCGAGTCGATCGCTTGGGTCCAAGTGAGTGGACCCAGCGGCGAACGGTGGTAGTTCAACTCGCCAACGGCGTAGATGCCACGCATGAACGCATCGCCAGTGCCAGGCTCGATCGTTGCTGCAACGGGCTGCCCGCCGCCTGGGGTGTAATTCACCGAGACATAGCCAACATCGAGCACCTTGCGACAGGCGAAGACTTTGTTGTTCAGCGAATAGATGTTGTTGACTTCGTTCGTCTCGACGACGAGGTTTCGGCCATCGACCACCACTTGAAAGTCGACGTCGCTGCTCTGCGGAGGAATGATCGTGAAGTTGATCGTGTGATCGACCGTGGCAGAACTCGGAGTGATTGGGGCAGTGATTGGACCGTTGCGTGAGAAGAACGGAGAGCCTGCGATTTGCACGCCGCCCGAGTAAACGCGCAACACTGCGTCCACATTGGACTGTGCCGTGGTCTGCCCCGAGACTGCGACCTTGACGCGCACCATCGTTGGGCGGCCAGCCACAAGCGTCGTCGTTCCAAACTGCCCCCCTTGCGTCAACTCGACGCTCGAGACGGTGAGATCGACTGCAAACAGTGGAGCACAACAACATGCGGCGAGCGAGCACGCAATAGCCTTCGCAACTCGACTCTGACGTAGAAGCAAATTCATCGTCTCACCCATTCGCAGGCGATTAGCCCCAGTTGCTCAAAAGGATCGACAAATCACCGCCGTCGACTCCTCCAGACGCATTGAGATCGGCTGATCCGGGTCCTCCCCATTGCGAAAGCAAGATCGCAAGATCAGAACCATTGACGAGTCCATCATTGTTGACATCGCCTGGTCGCTGGGTTGTGCCGGTTGCAGTGATGACCACTGAGAAACTCAGTGTTGCATCGCCCTCTCCAGGAATGTTCTCGTCGCTCACCAAGAGCGTTCCATTGACTGTCGTCACTCCCGCGAGCAATCCAGTTGGATTCACGCGCAGTCGCACGACCCCTGCCGTTCCCGCGATCGACTGTGGAAGCGTGCCAAGCAACGAGACTCTCGAACCTGCTGGAACTGAGAGAAAATCAGCGTCGAGTTTCGATTGCAGTGTCGTGAATGCAAAGTTGTGCAGCGGAACGTCGATATCGACGACTGGTCCTCCAACTGTCACAGCGACGGGGATCGTCGTTGTCGTGCTCTGCGATGTCGACAGCCACGAAGGGCGTGCGTGGCCGACGACGACGCACGAACCGGTCGAGACGATCGATGGGTTTTGCACCGCTTCAGAGGGGCTTGTGGTCGTCGCGCTCAGTGCGATGGTCCCGACGACGCCAGTGTTGATCTGAAGACTCGCGCTTGCGAAGGCGGGAGCGAGTGGCGCAATGCTCGTCACTGAACCGATGAGCCCCGTGGTTGCAGATGCGGTGAAGTTCAACTCGTCGCTTCCAAGCGGCGTGACGACGCTCGCGATGTTCGAAACCTGCACTGTGGCCGTTGCCGACGCGCCTTGAATGAGACGCGCAGGCACTCCACTCATCGAGGCAGACATGACCGCTGGCACTTGGTAATCGACCACGACAGGCATGTGATCGGTAGCGGCAAACAAGGCGTTGGCCAGCGCGTTGGATCGCGCCACGTCACCCGGGTAGTAGGTGTTGTTTCCAGTGTTGATCGCCTGGTCAAAGTGATTGCCGTCATTGCCGAGCGTGCGGTAGGTGCCATCAATAAAACTGATTCCTTCGCCATCATCGAGACTCGCGGTCACGAGATGAAAGTCGAATCGATCATCGACACCGCCACCAACGAGTCCCCCACTCGCCAGTCGCGGACTCTGCGTGTGCTTGATCGCGTTGTTCGCTCCAACCCATGAGCCTGTGCCAAGCGGATCGAACGCCTGCCCAGCACCGGCGGCGAGAAAGGCGAGATATGCCGGCTCAGTGTTGACGTAAAGATTGAAGTCGCCGGTGTAGATCGCACGCACTCCCGCTCCGAGCGCATTCGCATTTGCTCGAATCGCAAGCGCGCCAGTCTCTCTGAGGTCTTCGCTTCCGAGCGATGCTTTGAGATGAAGGCTGTAGACATAGAGCGATGCTGCGCTCGACGAATACCCATTGAGAGTGAACAGCCACCGATCGCAGTAACGACCAGCTTGGCTGAAGATGTCGGCGTGCGCAGAAACATTCTCAGTCACCGATTGCACGCGGTAGAAGGCGCACTGTGCGCCAGACGCTGAATCTTCGCCGCTCGCGGATGTAAACGTTGCGCGGTTGTAGGTCGAACCAGCAGGAGCGGCCGCGTGGACGATCGACTCCAATGTTCCAACTGTTCCAGTTGTGACTTCTTGAAAAAGCAAGATGTCGACAGGCTTCGCCCAACCAAACTTGTTATCGGCGTGAGCGGCCGCGATCACGCTCTGCAGTGCAGCTGCATCACCGCCAAGGTGCGCGTAGTTGTAATTGAGTACCCGGAGTTGCGCGCTCGCAGAACCAGTCACCGCCGCCATGGCCAGGATGGCTGCGAATCGTTCGAAAGTGCCCATGCGGGAAAGGTACTCCTCAACTCAAGGGTTGGCGATGTTTTCTTCACATTTCGACTACAAATATCCCTCACCCATCCACTGGAGAACCCATGAAAACCACACTCTCTTCCCTGCTGACGCTCGCTCTCGTCTTGATAACGCATTCGACGGCCCATGCGCAGCAGGTCGCTCCCGAAGTTTTCACTCTCGACAACGGGATGAAGTTCATTCTGGTGCCCCGCACCGATGAACCAAACACGATCTCAGCGGGATGGGTCGCCAAGGTCGGCAGCGTCAACGAGCGCCCTGGCATCACAGGCATCTCGCACTTCTTTGAACACATGATGTTCAAAGGCACCAACACAATCGGCACGCTCGATCCAGCAAAGGATGGCGACTTTCGCACCGCGCAGAAGAACCTGCGCAACGCGATGAATCAAGAGACTTGGACGACGCAGTACACGCGCTTCTTTGCTGGCGAGATTGATGATCCGTGGAACGCTGCCAACGACACTCCCAAGTTGGCGAAAATGCGCAGCGAACTCAAGATGCTGATGGACAGTCAGCAAGGTCGCGTGAATTCAGAGACGATTTCACAGTTGCGCAAAGAACTCGGCGCACTCGACAAGGCGACCGCTGATGGAGCGAGCAAGATCGCCGCGATCGAAACGCAGATCAAAGATCTTGAGTCGAAACAGAAGGCCGCAGGATCGATCATCAAGGATGAGTTCGACACGATTTACACCAAGGGCGGCGGAAGCCGCATGAACGCGTTCACCTCGTATGACTTGACCTTCTATTTCATCAATGTTCCAAGCAACAAGTTCGAACTTTGGTGTTGGATGGAGAGCGATCGGCTCAATGACAGCGTCTTTCGCGAGTTTTTCAGCGAGCGCGACGTTGTGCACGAAGAGCGGCGCCTGCGCACCGAGAGCACTCCAACGGGAACCTTTCAAGAGCAGTTTGAGGCGATGTTCTGGGTTTCATGCGGATATTCATGGCCAGTCATCGGATGGACGAGCGACCTGAACTCGTACTCGATGGAAGAGGCGCAGAAATACTGGAACACTTACTACCGCCCCAACAACTTGGTTGGAATCATCGTGGGCGACTTCAAGCCAGCAGAAGTGAAGGCGTCCATTGAGTCCTACTTCAGCCGACTCGCTCCTAGCACGGCAACACCACCTCCAGTCGTAACGCTCGAATCGAAGCAGATGGCTGAGCAGCGCATGAACGCAGAAGCAGAGTGCCAGCCGCAAGTCGAAGTGCGCTACCACACCGTGCCCTTCCAGCACGCTGATTCGTATGCCCTCGACATGCTCACGCAAGTGCTCAACGGGCGCACCGGTCGGCTGTACAAGTCGATGGTCGAAGGCAGCGAGATCGCCGCGAGCGCAGCAGCGCAGCAGGACAGCCGCAATTACGCGGGGGCGTTTTCGTTCAGCGCAGAGACCAAGGGTGAGGCGACACCAGCCCAACTCGAAGAGGCTTGGTACGCGCAGCTGAAACTCCTGCAAGATGCACCAGTCTCTGACCTCGAACTTCAGAAGGTCAAGAATCAAGCGGCAGCCGATTCATTTCGTGGATTGCAAGCCAATTTCAGTTTGATGATTCAACTTGCGTACTGCGAGGCGCTCGGCGGATGGGAAGAGATCAACGAGAATCCAAAGAAACTTCTGGCAGTCACCGCCGCTGATATTCAGCGCGTTGCCACGAAGTATTTCGATCCATCGAACCGATCCGTTGCGACGTATGTGCGCAAGGCGAGCGCGACACCCGCTGGTGGTGCAACGAGCGCGGACGATGCGGAGATCGCAAAGTTGCCCGCCCCGATGCAGGCGCGCGCGCGACAGATGGCGGCGCAGTTACAGAAAGAAACAGATGCGGGAGCGCTGCGCGAGGGGATGGCGGGACTTTCCGCTCAAGCCGAGCAGATGCCGCCTCAGATGAAGCCGATGGTCGACTTCATGCTCAAGAAAATGCAAGAGCGCATTGCGCAAATCGAATCGAAAGGAAGTGCCAAGTGAAATTGACAACCCACCACACCCGCATCGCAGCGCTCGTTCTCACCTGCACCACCGTTGCACTCATTGGATCAGCGGCCGCAGGCCAAGGCACGAAGATCTCGCCGCGTCCTGAGACGTTGGTCTATCCGCCGCTGCACTTCACCGCGCCGGTTGCGAGCGAGTACCGCACGACACTTTCGGATGGCACGACACTTTTCATGCTGCCGAGCCATGAGTTTCCACTCATCAACCTCTCGATCAGTTGCATGGGGGGGCGCAACCTCGATCCTGCAAAACTTGCAGGGCTTTCTTCGATGACCGCTGGAATGATGCGTTTGGGCGGTACCACCACGATGAGTGCGAACGATGTTGATGAGAAGCTCGACTTCATGGCGACCAAGATGAGCGTTCGCTCTCAGGATTGGATGTCGTCGGCGTCGATCGACTGCCTCGCATCGAACTTTGATGCGAGCCTCGCGATTCTCATCGACACGCTCAAGAATCCTGGCTTCGACGAGGCGAAGTTCAAGATCGCACGCGCCGACGCACTCGAAGCACTGAAGCAACGCAACGATGATGCGTCTTCGATTAGCGCACGCGAATGGAGTTACCTCGTCTTCGGAAACGACCATTTCGAATCGCAGCAACCCACGGGTGCATCGCTCAACGCCATCACCGTCGCCGACATGCGCACGATGGGCGCGCGCACTTTTCACCCTGGAAACATGATCATTTCAGTGAGTGGAGACTTCGATCCAAAGACACTGCCAGCCACGCTTGAGAAGGCGCTTGCAGGATGGACCAAGGGCAGCGCGAATGCGGCGCCCGTCGCTCCAACGCACAAGATTGTGCCAGGCGTGTACTACGTGCAGAAGGCGATCCCGCAAGGCAAGGTCATCATCGGGCTTGAGTCGATTCAACGCGACAATCCAGACTTCTACGCATACACGATGATGAATGAGATTCTCGGCGGCGGCGGATTCTCGAGCCGCATCATGGGACGCGTGCGCAGTGATGAGGGGCTTGCGTACAGCGCAGGAAGCAATTTTCGCGCTGGAGTTTTCTATCCGGGCATTTTTCGCGCCGGATATGAGAGCAAGAGCCCGACCGTGGCACTCGCGCTGAAACTCATTATGGAAGAGTTCAACAAGATGCGCGATCAACCCGTGACCGCAGCAGAACTCGACACTGCGAAGGCATCGTCGATCGAGACGTTTCCGTCGATCTTCGCCTCGAAGCCAGCGATGCTCGGTGTCTTTGTCTCAGACGCCTGGACAAATCGTCCCGCCGACTACTGGGCGAACTACCGCGCCAAGATCAACGCCGTCACTGCAGCAGATATTCAACGCGTTGCGCAAAAGTATCTCGTGCCAAGCAAGATGGCGATCTTGATCGTCGGAAACTGGGCGGACATCTCGAAGGGTGACTTGCAAGGACGCGCCAACATGGCGCTCTTTGGACCAGCCACCGAATTGCCGATGCGCGATCCAATCACGCTCGAACCAATTTCTTCGGGAGCGTCGTCCTCAGCCGCTGCACCAGTCGCTTCAGGCGGCTGATTTCGCGCTGCGTCCGAGTGCCCAGTGCAGTTCAGGCATCTTCAAGAGGTGCGCCAGAACGAGGACCGTTCCACCGCCGAGCGCAGTGAGGACGCCAAGCGTCCACACCATCGTCCACCAACTGGTGTCTGATGGTGTGAACTGCATTGCGACGAAGAGCGCTGCAACCATCGCCGCCGTGACGAATGCGGTGCGATACCAACTCGCGCGTACCTCGGGGGTAATGATTTTGCCGATGCGCAGTGCGAGCAGTCGCTGCATCCAAATCATTTGCAGGATTGCGCAGAATGCCGTCGAGAGTGCGAGCCCCGCGGTGCCGAGTGGGGTCCAGATGAGCGTGATGTTCAAGAGAAAATTGAGGGCAACCATCGCGACTGAAATTTTCACGGGGGTCATCGTCTCGCCGCGCGCATAGAACGCGCGGGTGAGCACGTGGTTTGCGCTGTATGCCCAGATTGCGGGGGCAAATGCCATCAATATTGTTGCGACGCGGGCGGTGTCATCGACCGTGAAGTCGCCTCCCTGAAAGACCGCAGCGGTCAATGGAGTACGCAACATGATGAGCCCCGCGCTCGCAGGCAAACCGATGAAGACCACCAAGCGCATCGCACGCGAAATCGAGGCGCAGAATGCAGGAAGATTTTGCGCCTCGCGTGCAAGTTGCGGAAAAATTGCTGTGGCGATTGAGATTCCAAAGACACCGAGCGGAAACTCGTAGAGCCGCTGCGCGAACGCGAGCGATCCCATCGATCCCTCTTCAAGCGGGTAGGCGAATCCCAAGATGGTCGGCCCGACGAGTGTTGGGTAACTCGCGATGAGTCCATCCACAAATGTGTTGATCTGTAAGACGCCGAGCCCCAGTGCCATCGGCGCAGCTTGGCGCACCACCTGCCCGAAACTCTTGCGTGCGTCGGGGGTGATTTCTCGCGGTCGCAGGTCGACTGAGCGCAGTGCCCACCAACTCCAGAGACACTGCAAGATGCCCGCGACGATCACGCTCGCAGCAACCACGGTGATGTGAAGTGTTGGGTCGACTTCAGCCCAACCCAGCGACCGCATCACAGAGGGAGCAAGCGTGATGCACGCCGCGACGATGAGCAGGTTCAGAATGATCGGTGCGGCCGCGGTCGGTCCAAAGCGGTGATGCACCTGAAGCACCGCCCCCATCAGCGCAACGCAGCAGACCATCGGCATGTACGGCAGCAGAATGAAGACGAGCCGGGCGCTCAGCACCGCCGATGGTTGGTCACCCGGCGGCCAGCAGAGCAAGAGGATTGCCTCACCCAAGAGACAGACACCCGCGAGAAAGATGACGAGCCGGCCGAGCACGAGCCGCGCGAGCACCGCTGCCGTTGCCGGATCTGATTGCTCGAGGCGTGCATAGACGGGTAGAAAACTCGAACTCAGCGCCCCCTCACCGAAAAGGCGGCGAAAGAGGTTGGGAACCATGAAGGCGAACGAGAAGGCATCGGTGATGATCCCGACACCAAAGACACGACTGAGCGCGGCATCGCGGGCGAGTCCGGTGATTCGGCTCAGAAAGGTCAGCACCGAGAGGGTGCGGGCGTGAAACTCAAAGCTGCGCGACATAAGTGGATGTAGATTTCCCCATCGGCTCAATGCGACTCTCTGCACCAATCATCGTCCTGCACTTTGCGCTGCTTCTCGCGACGGCGCTCGAAAGTGGTTGCAGCACTGCCCCAGCGAACATTCTTGAGAGCGACGTTCCCAATGTTGCGGGGATGGATGTCATCGTGACACGCGACATCGTTCGCAGTGAGGGGCAGATCGTGGGGGTGAATGTCATCTACCGCGGGGATGTGATCGACTGCCAGGTCTTCGCGAGCGAAACCAAGAGCGCCTACGACGCGCAAGGGTGGTGGTTGCTTGACGAGCAAGCGCGCGGCACGACCACGGTGCTCAACTTTGGAAAGGATCAGCGCAGAGCGCGCATCGAGATCGCAGAGAACCAGATTGACCCGATGATGAGTCCTGCGATCTTGCGCCTCTCGCTCGCCGGCGCACCGCGCGAGAACTCGCCGAAGATGCAAACTCAACTCGGCGGTGGGGATGCGCCATCGACTGGCCCTGAAGGATTCGCGCCCCCCAGCGAGTGATGCGCTTCGTCGACGGCGGCATCGATGGCGGCAGCGACGGCGGCAGCGACGGCGAGTGGAGCGCTCGAGTTGAGTCGCGCAAACTCGCATGCGCACTCTGGGCAACGCCCAACGCCCGCACAGACTGAAGTTGCACGCAAATCGAAGTCGCATGAGAGACATCGAATTCCTTCGCGCTCTCGCGCGCGCATGTGCGCGGTGTTCATGACGCTCATGATCATCGCGGTCGCCAAGATGCCGAGCGCATACACGATGACGTCGCGCATCTCGCGAATCTCTGCCAACGCACTGAGAGAAAGGCCGCGTGGCACGATGAACTGCGCGGCGAGTGCGATGACACTGCCGAGCGCCAGAAGCGCGAGCAGCACATAGAGCGCTCCGTACGCCCCGCTGCGCAGCGACATCACCGCATGTTGCAAGCGGGAGCGTCCAAACAGATCGCATAGAACGACCCACTGCGCGCGTTGCCACGGGGTGGCACACACGCTGCATGTTCCAGAGTCGTCGGCGCATGTGGCCGCAGTCGTTGCGCACGCTCCACAGCAAAGACAAATCCTTTGCGCAGCGATTCGTGCCGTTGCGGCGCGACAGGCCGAACGGTTGGCGATCTCGAGCGCAACGATCGCGAAGAACACTGATCCAAGAAACCCAGTCTGCCAGGGACGCGTCTCAAGAAACATCGTGTGTTCGAACGCGATGGCGAGAGGGAATCCAACGATGACGCCGAGGAGCGCCGAGGTCGCGAGTGCCATCCAATTGAATGGTCGATCGAGCACTGCTCGCTGCGCAGCAGATGCAAGCGCGGCGCGCAACTTGCCGATGGGTGTCGTCGCGCGACTCTGCATTGCGATGACCCCCAAGACAACGCCGATGCCGATGCAGTCGGAGATCCAGTCGGCGACCGATGTGTGGCGGTGAATGAACGGCAGCGACTGCGTCGCCTCATCGAAGACCGAGAAGGCGACCATTGCAAGCAGCAGAAGCGCGCGGTGGGTCAAGAGCTCTGCGCGCGCGAGCAGAAATGTCAGCACGCCAAACGTGACTGCGTGCAGCACCTTGTCACTCGGCGCTTCTGGACCAAACACCAACTTTGGCCAGTGGGTCGCGGTGAAGGCGACGAGAAACCCCGCCGCGGTCATGATGCGCCAAGCGCGCAATCCCCCACTGCCCAGTGTGCGATTCGACATGCCATGGCCATCGCGTGCGATCGCCGACGCGACCCCCGGCGTCATCACGAGGCCGCGGTTCCTTCACTCGTTGCAAGTCGCGCGCGCTCGGGCAGGGCCTTCCAACGTGCGCGCAGCGCCTCGGCGAGTGCGCGGTAATCGGCGGCGCCCGCACAGGTCGGCGCATAATCGAAAATGGTCTTTCCAAAACTCGGAGCTTCTGCCAACTTGATGTTGCGCCGCACCGCAGGACGCAGAACTTGCGCATCTTGCCAGGGCAATCCGCTGCCGCGGTACTTCTCGAAGTAACTCTCCATCTCTTGCACGACTGCCTTGCCGTGGCCAGACTGCGATTCGTGCATACACAGCAGCACACCTGCAACGGTGAGGTGCTCATTCAATGCGCGCTGCACGAGCAAGACTGTCTCGAGAAGTTTCTCGAGACCGCGCAACGCGAGGTACTGCGCTTGGGTTGGCACGACAACCTCATCGGCCATCGTGAGTGCGTTGACTGTCAAGACTCCGAGGCTCGGCGGGCAGTCAAGCAGCACAACATCGAATGAAGGCATCGACGCTGCGAGGCGCTCGGCCAAGATGTGCTGCATGTTCGGTTGCAATGCGAGTTCACCCTCGACAAGCGCAAGTTCGGTGTCGCTCGGAATGAACCAGAGATTCTCACGCGCCTCGCGAATGAGTTCGCTCGCATCAATCTCGGGATTCATGAAGAGGTCGCGCACGGTTGGCTGGTCGGGCGCAGGCTCGTGCCCGAAATGAAGCGAGAGGTTGGACTGCGGATCGAGATCAACAACGAGCGTGCGAAGCCCCGCAAGCGCAAATGCCGCGCCGAGGTTTGCCGTCGATGTCGTCTTGCCAACTCCCCCCTTCTGATTCAGCAGCGCGATGACTCGGGGGTGTGATTTCTGCGATTCGCGTGCGCCATTCATGGGGCGAGTGTAACGCTCGAGAGTGTCCAACTCGACAAATCAATTGGGATTCCCTTGGCGCGCGGCTCGACCATGAGCGGTGCGAGTCCCGCAAACTGACGGCGCGCAAAGGCGCTCGGCGCATCCGACCCAGTTCCCTCGATCGTGCGTGCGATTGAGATGGTCATCTTTCCCTCTGGCGCATTCGTCGGCGTCACCCAACTCTCGGGCAGTGGCAATCGCACCCGCCAACGATCTGAATGTTGATGCACGTGGCACCCCATCTCGACCGATTCATCTTGCGCTTGCACGGTTCCATCCGACCGCACAGAAACGGTGTGACGAAATCCCGCATCGCATGTCACGGTGATCTCATCTTTGTTGGGATTCGCATCGGCTGGCGCGAGGCATTCGATGAGCAATTCCCATCCCGCGGGTCGACGGCGCAGACCGACACTCGTCGACCACTCGACCGGAGGAGCGCGCAGGATTCCAGCGCGTGTCTGCGCGAGAGTTGATGCAGGTCGCATCGCGCCAAATCCGAGCCCGGGAGGTCGCACCGCAACTCGACCGAAGCCAACTTGGATCGCAACTTTGTTCACCCCATGCTCTGCAACCAAGATCGGCTGTGCGCGCGCGCTCGCCTCGATCGCGGCACGCCCAGGATTGGGACCCGCAAGTTGAGCTGGCGGCAGCATTGACGAAAGCCCATGTTCGCGCATTGCAGTGGCCAGCGACTCATCGATCACGACCGCGTCAGATTGCGAGATGCGGGCACGCGCAATCGTGACAAACTGCACCGATTCTGGAGCGACCTCGACCGTTGCAGCAAGTGAAAGCTGATCTTGCCAGCGAAAGGTCATCGCGATCGACTCACTTCGAGGATTTGCAGCGCCGATGACGACCGACTCTCCTTCGTCGCTGTCGAGCCAGAAGAGAATGGGCGATCGTCCTTCAAGCCACGCCTTGGCGCTCTCGACGAGCACGATGCCATCAGTGCGTGGAGTGAGCAACGATCGCAGCAGCGAGTTCAGTTCGGTTTCGTCACTCTCCCACGCCGCGAAACTTGTAGTCACCTTGCCTCGCACGCAGTGCGCGCGACCAGTCAAGTCTGAGAGCAGCAGGTCTGATGTGAGTTGATCATTCTCTTGCAGTCGCGCGATCGCCGCCGACCACATCCCAGCGATCGCCCGTGCGTAGAGCACATCGTTTGGCTTTCCAGTTGCTGGCGGTGCGAGCGTGCCCATGCGATGCGCCTGCAAGATCGATCGGTAGTACTCGCTCGGCGCTGTGGGGTCAGGCAAGTCGCTTGCATGCAGAGCAATCTCGGATGTGCTCGGCGCGGCAGTGGCGGCGAGTGGATTCATCCAAACAGGCTTGATTTCCTGCTCTCCCAAGCGAATCTCATCGTCGCCGTCGGTTGGAAGAGGTGCGAGTAACACGATGTCGCTCTCGCCGACTGCAGGCGCAGTCGCGATCATCAACTGGGGCGAAGTCCACTGCGGCCGAAGCACCTCGCGCGACTCGAGCTTCGCGATTTGCCCAACGATGCGCCGTCCATCTGAAAGATGCAGGTCGACCGAGGTTGGCCAGGCAACATCGGGCGATCGACGCACGAGCGGCACGAGCAGCACTCCACCGCGCACTGCGATTGGGGTTTCGATTGTTGAGGCGATGTTCTGCGCCGATGGCAGCGAGCGAAACTCTTCTGCGATCGATGGCGCTTCAGCTTGAGGTGCTTGGATGCTCAGCGCGATTGCGAAGTGCGAAGGTGCTGCGAGAGCGATCGCGCAGACGATCGACGAGATGATTGTCGCGCGACTCGATTGTCGACGAGGCCTCGAGTCCATCTTCACTCGGGGCGCGCCTGGCCTGTGGCGCTCTGCATCAATTGGGTGAGTCGTTGCTGGCGATACAAATAGTCAGCGACCATGCGAGGGCGCACACTGGATCCCTCACCGACGATGAGCGTTCGATTGACGCCCGCGGGAAGCACACCCATCCACGCAGCGAGATCGGGTTCGGTTGGTGCGAACGCGGCGGCATTCTCACCGGCCTTTGGATCGCTCGACGCGGTCGGGCGGGCACTTCCTCCACCAAATCCAACGTCATTTCCGCGCACAACTGGCAGTTCTTTGCCAAGCGGTGCGCACACCACATCGCTGCGTTCAGCTGCGGGGCGCCCGGCATTCGCATCGATCTCATCGCTGCGCTGCGCCGTGGTCGCAATCTTGTTTGGAGGTGGCGCAACTTCTGTTGCGCGCTCGCGCGCCGCCATCACACTTCCACCCGCAGTGTCACTTGGTGAGACGATGGTCGCCCAATCAGGTTTGCCGATGTAGTAGCGCGTCCCAGCAGGAGCGAGCGTCATCTGTTTGACTTGCTTGCTGCGCTTGTACTCACCTTCGGTGAACACTGCGTAGAGCCCACCACTCGCGCGGTAGAACAATCCTGGTCGCCCTGGAACTGCGTAAACACGGTCGAACCCCTGCGGCATCGCGAGTTCGTACGGCATGCCGCGCCCAGGCATCGTGAGCGCGCCGCGATCTGCGACGGTCGCCTCGACCGGAGTGTTGATCGACTCATCGGCCGTGATATCTGAGAGTTCACCACGCTGCGCGTCGGGATCCTGCCCAAGCGCACTTGCCGCACACGCGGCGATCACCGTGATGAAGAGAAACGATCGCATCGTGCAAAGGATACGCACGCCACTGCGAGGCGCACAGCACAATCGCTCAACGTTCACAGCCGATCCTCGGGCACAAGCACGCTTGTTGTTGCGGCGGCGAGTCGTTCATCTCCGCGACTCGTGCGCACCACGAGACCCTGTACGCAATCGACTCGCACAACAACTCCCTCAACGACCCCTGTTGGCGTGCGAAATGCCGCGCGCGTGCCGCAGAGTGAGTCGCGCTGCGCGAAAGCACTCGCAATCTGTTCATCCGATGCCACACACCAAAGGTCGATGCGCTGCAGGATCGCACACGCGAGGTCGATGCGGTCGATGGTGAATCCGCTGAGCGAAAGACTCGTTGCGCGCGAGGCGAGTTCACTCGGGAAGACCGCCTGAGTGCAGTTCACGCCGATTCCGACATGATCAATTGGGCCGCAGCGCTCTATCAAAATTCCGCCGATTTTTTTAGATGCGATCAACAGGTCGTTGGGCCACTTCAGCCGAACGATCGGTGCGGCTCCGGTCGCGGTACGGCAGAGGTGCTCGATTGCCTCAGCCACGGCGATCCCAACGCTCAATGCAAGCCGTTCACTTGGCTGCGAAGCGACATTGAGCGTCATCGCGAGACCCTCTTCACCAGTATCGATCCAACTGCGTCCGAGTCGGCCACGACCCGCGGTCTGACGACCCGTCGTTACCACCGCCCCCACGCCGAGACGCTTGGCGTGGTCTTGCGTCGACGCGGTTTCGCGCAGCACATGCACTGAAGTCCACGCAGTGCATTGCGCAATCGTCGATTCAAGTGCATCAGGCCAGTGTGAGAGTGGATGCACGGTGCGCCCCGCGTCTGCGTTCATGCGCCAATACGCTCGCGAATTGCCGATGCCAGCGCCGCCGCATCAGCAGCTGCGAATTGCTGGGCGTTCCAGTGGATTCCCAAACCCGATCCGCCTGTCGTGCCCGCGTCATACTTCGGAATAATGTGAAAGTGCACATGCGGTACCGCTTGGTGTGCAGCAGCGCCGTTGTTCTGAAGCACGTTGTAAGCGCGCGCGCCAGTTGCAGCGAGCACAGCGCGCGCAACACGAGGCAGCGCGCGGCCGATCGCAGCGGCGCTCTCGTCGCTCAGTTCATGCAGAAACTCGCGCTCTTCGATCGGCACAACGAGCACATGGCCCCTCGAGAGCGGCGCGATGTCGAGAAACGCCACGACGAGCGCATCCGCATAGACCTCATGTGAGGGAATCTCGCGCCGAATGATCCGAGTAAAGATGGATGGCATGAGAGGGCGCGCGTGTTATGGAAAGACACCGCGCAATTCGTAGACACGACCGAGATGCTCGACTGCAGCCGCATAGGCAGCTGTGCGCCAATCGCACTCGAAGCGCATTTTCGCAAGCTTCATCCGGCGACTCGCGAGCACCATCGACTGCTCGATTTGTCGGTCAAACTCTGCGGGTGTCCACGAAACGTACGTGCGGTTCTGGGTCCACTCGAGAAACGATCCAACCACGGCACCCGCATTGCACAGCACCGACGGAAGCACATCGATTCCGCGCTGAAAGAGCACGTCATCGCTGTCGGCGGTCCACGGTGCGTGCGCGACCTCGGCAACGATCGGCGCTTCGACCCACTCGGCGCGTTCACGCGTCATGATCTGCTCACCCGCAGCGAGCACAAGCAAGTCGACCGGCGTGCGGAAGAACTCTTCATCGTGTACTGGTTTGGTTCCAGGAACTCCTGTGAGCATGCCATCGACGCGGATGCGTTCACGCGCGGCCTCAGGCTCGATGCCCGCCTCAGAGAGAATGCCTCCGCGGCGATCGAGCACGCCAACCATCTTTGCGCCTTCAGCGGTCAGGAGTCGTGCCACTTGGCTTCCAACAAGTCCAAACCCGCAGATCGAAAATCGAAGCCCCTGCAACTTCTGATTGAACTCGGGCAAGATGTCGCGCAGCATGTGAATGAATCCAGTGCCAACGGCGATGTCGCGACCACTCGCGCCGCCGATTTCGACTGGTTTTCCAGTCACAATTGGGCGCATCCCCTGCCGACTGCGGTCTGGGGTGAGTTGCGCAGCGGTGTCTGCAAACCACGCCATCACTTGCGTGTCAGCGCCAACATCAGGACCTGGAATGTCGTAGTCGGGGCCGATGTGATGGGCAATCGCCGTTGCGAATCGACGCACGACGCGCTTGAGTTCGTCGCGCGAGAGAACATGCGGATCGCAAATCACGCCACCTGCCGCTCCGCCGAAGGGAAGCCGCAAAAGCGCGCACTTGATCATCATCAAGAGTGCCAAACCGCCCAAGTCATCTTGTGACATCAGCGGCGCGAATCGCAAACCACCTTTGAATGGACCAAGCGCATCATTGTGCTGAATGCGGTACCCGGTGAACATGCGGTGGTCGCCATCATCCATCAGCACAGGAAAGTGCACGACGATTTCGTTCTTCGGCCGCGCCAGAATCTTTTGATAATCGTCCGCGAGCCCAACGACCTCTGCGGCGCTGAGCATGCGCTGCACGACCTGCGAGTAGAGCCCACCAGCCGATGGAAAGATTCCCAACGCTTCCATGATTTCGCTTTGATGTCTGACGGGGTCTTGGGGTCCTGCGCGTTTCATTTGGATTTCTCCTTCATTTGTTCCGTGGGAGCTGCGAACTTCACGACTCCCCACCACTGTGGCACATGCATGTCAACGATCCACTGTGGCGTCCATGTCCAATTATCTTCGGGCTTTCCAGCCACTTTAGCATAGGAAACTGCGCGTTTTTCGAGGGTCCACTGCACGCGTGAGAAGTTGATTCGCCATGCATCACCTGCGGCGGGAGGTTGACGAACGCGCTGAAAGGTGCGCTCTCCGTCTGCGCGCTTCATCGGCGAAAAGACACTCCACGGAATTGCCATCTCGATTTGCCATCCACGATCGATGTCGCTCGAATTGTTCAGCGTCCCATCGAGGTGGATCGCCACACGCACTCCGTGCGCGGTCCAACTGTGATCTGCCTTTGCCCCAGCGCGATAGGGCACGGGTAGGTAGAGATCGAAGATCGTGCCGATCGCATTGACTTCGATCTCGTAGTACTCGCGCGTGTCACCATCGGGATCGACAAAGACCTCGAAGTCATGGTCTCGGTAGACGATCTCATCATGCTCGGTCAGTGTCGCCCAGAGGTCGCTCTCGGCAAGATCGGCGGCGATGTAGAGATTCGCCGCGTCCCACAACATCTTGACGCGCGTCTGCTGCCGCGGAGTTTCGCGCGCGGGGCCCTCGATGTCGCCGAATGACTCGCTCCACGGTGCGGCAGCCCACGCTGCATCATCGAGTTTGCCATCGAATGCAATCGGCGATGACGCGAACGCCGCCTCATACTGGCGCGGCGCGAAGAGCGGCGCCGTCGAGAGCGCAGGCTCTGGACGCTTGTACGAATCGGTGCGCTCTGAAAGCACACACATTGCGCCAGACACCTGACACCCCGCAAGAGCGAACGCCACCGACCCCACGCCGCAGATGAATGCGCCGCGAAGAAGTCGGTGGCGGCTGATCATTTCAATGCCGCCTGCGCCGCCGCGAGGCGGGCAACTGGAACGCGAAATGGCGAGCACGAGACGTAATTCAATCCGCACGTCTGGAAGAATCGAATCGATGCTGGATCGCCGCCATGTTCACCGCAGACGCCGAGTTTGAGGTTCGGTTTCTTCGCGCGACCCTTCACGCATGCCATCGTGACGAGGGCGCCAACGCCATCGACATCGATTGACTGAAACGGATCTTTTTCGACGATGCCCTTCTCGATATAGGTCGGCATGAACGAACTAATATCGTCGCGGCTGAATCCGAAGGTCATCTGCGTGAGATCGTTCGTACCGAACGAGAAGAAATCTGCTTCGTCGGCAATCGCATCGGCGACGACCGCCGCGCGCGGAATCTCAATCATTGTGCCGATTGGAATCTCATACTTCTTGACACCCTTTTCTTTGAGCACGACCGCAATCGTTTGTTCGGTCAGCGTGCGCAGCATTCCGAGCTCTTGCTTGGTTCCCACGAGCGGAATCATGATCTCAGGGCGCGCATCGATGCCTTCGGCGCGACATGCGACCGCTGCCTCGACAATTGCACGCACTTGCATGACAAGAATCTCTGGATACGTCACCGCGAGGCGGCATCCACGATGTCCCAACATTGGATTGGCTTCGTGCAATTGCTGCACGCGTCGGCGTACATATTCGACTGGCACTCCCGCTTCATCTGCGAGGGCTTGCTGGGCTGCCGCTTCATGCGGAACAAACTCATGCAGCGGCGGATCGAGCAAGCGAACCGTGACTGGGAATCCGCGCATTGCAGTGAAGATGCCGATGAAATCAGCGCGCTGCATCGGCAAGAGGCGCGCGAGTGCGGCTTCGCGGTGAGAGACTTCTTCTGAGAGAATCATCTGTCGAACCGCTGAGATGCGATCGCCCTCAAAGAACATGTGTTCGGTTCGGCAGAGTCCGATGCCGATTGCGCCAAACTCGCGCGCACGCTTGGCATCTTCTGGCGAATCTGCATTCGCACGCACACCCATCGTTGCGTACTTCTGCGACCACTGCATCACTTGCGCGAAGTCTCCTGAAATCGACTGTGGAATGGTGCGCGCGATCGATCCTGCCATCACTTCGCCAGTTGCACCGTCGATTGAAAGCGTGTCTCCGCGACCGAAGACGCGGCCCTTGACAGTCAGAAGCCCGGCCTCTGCGTCGATGCTGAGATCGCCCGCGCCGACCACGCAGCACTTGCCCCAGCCGACTGCCACGACCGCGGCGTGACTGGTCTTACCACCAGTCGATGTCAAAATGCCCACAGCCTTGTGCATTCCTTGAACATCTTCAGGTGACGTTTCGCGGCGAATCAGAAGCACAGTTTCGCCCGCGTTTGTACGCGCAACTGCTTCTGCTGCCGTGAATGCGAGCGTTCCTGATGCCGCACCAGGACTTGCAGCGATTCCCTTGGTGAGAATCTCAACGCCTTGTTTGTCTTGCGCGCGGTAATAGGGAAGCAGCAACTGCACGAGATCGCCCGCGGGAATGCGCTTGAGCGCAGTTCGTTCGTCGATGAGTCGTTCACGCACCATCTCGACCGCCGCGCGCACTGCAGCCACGCCATTTCGTTTGCCGTTTCGAGTTTGCAGCATGAAGAGGCGGCCGCGTTCGATCGTGAATTCGATGTCTTGCATGTCGCGGTAATGACGCTCAAGTTGCTTGCGCACCTTGAGAAGCTGCTTCCAGACTTTCGCGTTCCATCCCTCGATCTCGCAGATCGGCCGCGGCGTACGAATGCCCGCAACGACATCTTCGCCCTGCGCATTGATGAGAAACTCGCCGTAGAACACGTTCTCGCCGGTGGATGGATCGCGCGTGAACGCGACGCCCGTTCCGGAGTCGTCGCCCATGTTGCCGTAGACCATCGCTTGCACATTGACCGCGGTGCCGACGAGTCCCTTAATGCCCTCAATCTGTCGATACGCAACGGCTTTGTTGCCGTTCCAACTCTTGAAGACGGCCTTCACTGCCGCTTCGAGTTGTTCCATCGGATCTTGCGGGAATGGCTTGCCCACTTGGTCGCTGTAAATGCGCTGATACGCAAGGCAGAGTTCCTGCAGCCCCTCGGTTGAGAGCGCAGTGTCTTCTCGAACTCCATGCTTTGACTTGATGACGGCGAACTCATGCTCGAATCGGTGATGATCGACTCCCATGACAACATCGCCAAACATGTGAATGAGTCGGCGATATGCGTCGTACGCAAAGCGTGGGTTTCCAGTCGACGCTGCGAGGCCAGCGACCACTTCATCATTGAGTCCGAGGTTGAGGACAGTGTCCATCATTCCCGGCATCGACACGGCAGCACCTGAGCGCACCGAAACCAGCAGCGGATTCTTTCGAGCGCCAAACTTCTTGCCCAACTCGCGCTCGACCATGCGAACATTCTTCGCAACGCTTTCCATCAAACCTGGTGGAAGCCGGTCGCCGTTCTGACTGAAGTATCCACATGCCTCCGTCGTGATCGTGAATCCGGGAGGCACTGGCAACCCAATCGATGTCATGTCGGCAAGATTTGCCCCCTTGCCACCGAGGAGCAACTTCTGCGTTGCGTTGCCTTCAGTCAACGATGGACCAAAGGCGTAGACCATCTTTGGCATCTTGGACTGCTTGGCGAGGCGCGCAGATCGCTTCTTTGGCTTCGACATCTTCGTCGCCTTCTTCGCTTTGCTGGACTTGGATGATTTCGACTTGATCGCCGCTGTTTTCTTTGTGCGTCGAGAGGATGAACGGGTGGCTGTTGCTGTTGGCATAGTGGGCTCCGAGGAAAGATTTTCATCCTACTCGACCCGCCCAAGTCGTTGCGGCGCGCGCAGCCATTACGATGGATTCGTGCGCTCAGCAACACTCGTTCGACGACTCGACTGGCGGATCGACCCGCGCACCGCGATGCGACGTTGGCGGCGCGATGTTCCGCTGCTTGCGCTGACGTCTGGAGGCGATTCTGCGCTCTTCGATCGGTGGACCCTGCTCGCTCCCCGCACTGAGTCGATTCGAATCGACGCGACAAGGTGCGATGCAGGTGCATTGCTCGAACAGATCCGTTCGCTTGCCCCGCCATGCGATGCTGCGATCACCGAGACGAACCAGCGACTTCCATTCGCTGGTGGATGGATCGGCTTTCTGGGGTACGCATGTGGCGCGCTGTTCGAGCGCAAAGCCTGCGTTGTGGGGGGTGCGCACACCCGCCGTGCGGCTGAAGCGTTGCCAGACGCTGTTCTGTGTCGAGTGCCCCGCGCGCTGATTTATGAGCATGCGACCGCGCAGTGGTTTGAGGTTGGCGATCGAGAGGCAGAGGAAGTCGCCGCGCTTGTCGGCGGCTCGACGGAGGGCGAGCACGCTTCCTGGTCGGCGCTCGACGATGGGCTGCTCCGCCGCGTCGATACGCACTCTTGCTTTGCCGATCGTGTCGCGCGTGCGGTTGAGTTCATTCGCGCTGGCGATCTCTACCAAGCGAATATCACACAAGAATTTCGCGCCGCACTCACAGGATCTGCGCGCGCATTCGCGCTCGATGCGCTCGAGAGTGCCTCGCCACGCTACGGCGCGTATCTCGAACTCGACGACGACGCGTCGCTGCTTTCGTTGAGCCCCGAGCTTTTTCTCGCTGTCGATGCGCAATCGCGTCGAATCACGACACGACCCATCAAAGGCACGCGCCCGCACGCCAACGATCGCGTTGAGTTGCTCGCAAGCGAGAAAGATGCTGCCGAACTGCACATGATCGTCGACCTCATGCGCAATGATCTCGGGCGCGTGTGCGATGTGGGATCGGTACACGTCGAGAGTGCACGCGCGCTCGAAGAGCATCCAACGATTCTGCATGCTGTTGCCGAAGTCACTGGAACACTCGCCACGAATTGCGACCTCGCTGATCTTGTCGCCGCCACATTTCCGCCTGGATCGGTCACTGGCGCTCCGAAGGTCAGGGCGATGCAGATCATTGACGAGCTCGAATCAAGTGCACGCGGCGCGTACTGCGGAGCGATCGGGTTCGCCAGTGGATGCGGATCGTCATTTCTCAACGTGGCGATTCGCACGGCGCAGTTGAGTCGCGCGCCTTGCGCGACTCAGTGGAACATCGACTACCGAGCAGGATGCGGCATCGTCGCGCAGAGCGATCCACTCGCAGAAGATTCTGAGTGCCTCGACAAGACGCGTGTCCTGCGCGATGTTCTGCTGCAGTCGGTCGCGCAGACCGCGATCTCACGAGAGCCACTGAGCACATGATCGCCGCTCTCGCACGCGCCGAGTCGAACTGCATTGCGTTTCTCAAACGCGAACTTGCTCCCTCACAGGCGCGCTGGCAGTCGGTGATTCGACTCACCATCACGTCGTCGGTGATCCTTGCCACCATGAACATCTTTCGGCTGGGCGAGGGCTATTGGGCGGTCATCACCATGCTGCTTGTGTGCGGTCCCAATGTGCCCTCATCGTTTCGCAAGGGACTCGAGCGCATTGTTGGAACCACCCTCGGAGTCTCTGTCGCATATGCCACATACGCGACGCTCTTTCAACAGCCGTGGTTTCTGATTCCTGCGATCTTCGCGTGCATCATGGTGGGAGCACTCGTCATCGTGCGATGCGATGCGCCGTATGTGGGATGGGTCTTCGTACTTTCTGTGCTCATCGTGGTCTCAGACTCTCACCGCGCCTTCGACACAATCGCCAACGTCGCATTTGCCCGCGAGTGGGTCGTTGGAATTGGCATCGGACTCAGTTGGATCGCGATGCGAACAATTTTTCCTGTGCATGCGCTGGCGGCACTTCAATCGCGACTCAGAGCACTCACTGCGCAAACGCGTGCGCGCATCGCGTTTGTGCGAGGGCAACTCGATTCGAACACTGACGCACCGAGCGACGTCACCGCGCTGCCGCCAGCGATTGACTCTGCTCAGATTCAAGAACTCTTGCTGCTCATCCGCAACCTGCTCGATGAAAGGCCGACCTTTCGCGCGAGCATTGACCAACTGACCGATCGGGTGCTGATTCTTGAGTCGATTTCGGTGATCTCGAGCAGTGCGATCGGCGCGCTGAGAGCGCTCAATGAGCAGGGCCGCGCAAGCCCATTCACAGCCCACGTCATCGCGGTGACTGAGTCGCTCGACACTGTGCTTGTTGCGCTCCAAGAGTGGATAGAGCAGCTCGATTGGAAGGCGGATGGATTCAGCCGCGTCGCAATTGACTTCTCGGCCGTGGACACTGCACTCGTGCGGCTCGCGGCATTTCACGACTCCGAGATTTCGCGACTTGGAATCAACCCAGGCGTTGCGCCTGCGACCCACTCCGACCCGCCACTCCCACTGCAGTCTCTCTTGCCGCTGATCGGATTCACTGCACTCGTCCGCGCGATGCGCGCAAGCGTCACCAATGTCACGCTCGATACCGCCCCTGAGCGCCAGGATGGCTCGCGCATACGAAAGTCGATTACACGTGCGCTGTTCGGACTTGGCTTGCGCGGCGATGCTCCACGCGGCATGTCCTTTGCGATCCGCACTGCGATTGCATGCACCATCGGATGGATCTTCGTGACAGCGACTGGCTACGTGAGTCTCTCGACGATGCTCGTCACACCACTGATGGTGGTCGGCCCTACCGGCGGATCAGTCGAAGCGATTCGCATCCGAGCACGCCTGCGATTCCTTGGTGGACTCGCGGGCGGTGCGGTCGGAATTCTGGCGCTCGTCTTCGTTGTTCCAACCATCGAGTCGCTCGCGGCGCTGACCTGCCTCTGGGTGCTCTGCGCAGCACCATTTCTCTGGATCTTTGCTGGTAGCCCGCGCATCTCGTACTTCGGATTTCAAGGCATGTTTTGCCTCTCCATCATTCTCATCGGACCGCTCGCTCCATCCGTCAACATGACCCCGCTCGGCGGTCGCGTCACTGGCATTCTGCTCGGCGTGATCGTTACCTACATCGTCTTTGGGATCGTCGCTCCAGACTATGGACGCAACGAACTCTTTGACGTGGGTGCGAGCGCCTTCCGCCGCATCGGCGCCATCGTGCGATCAGGATTTCCAGATCGTCCCACGACATACTCGCAGCTCAGTGACATGCGCTACCGCACCTACGCACTCGTGCTGCGCATGCGCACGCTCGCGGCGAGCCTCGATGCCACCCCAGATGCAGACTCTCCCGGACTCACATCTTCGCAGGTTGGGCGGGTCGAAGTGCACCTCGCGCGATTGCTCGCAACTGCGAACGCCATCGCGATGAACAGACTCACAGGAACACTCTCGCCGACTCTATTGCTCGATGTCAGCGAACTCTTGGCATGTGCCGACGCGATCGAACAGTGTTGTCAAGGCATCGCCGCCGCGATGGATGAACGCCACTTCGGCAACATGGGCTCGATGCTCGCGACAGTCGATGCGCGAATGAGCGAACTCGATGCGCGCCTTCCAGAGATTCGCTTGCGACCAAGCGTGCGCATTCTCGGCGCGGTGGATGCTGAACGCGTGCTCGGACAGATCAGCCTCTACCACGTTGCGAGCAAACAACTGCACGACCTCGTCGCTGAACTAACCGACATTCGCACGCAGAACGAGCGCTTCAGAGCATCTCAGCGGCAATGCTTGCCAATTCACTCCGCTCAGTCTTCGACAGCGTGACGTGACCGGCGATGCGGTGACCCTTCATCCGTTCGATGAGATGTGAGAGGCCGTTGCTTGCAGCATCCAAGTATGGATTGTCGATCTGCCCGACGTCTCCGCAGAGCACGATCTTCGTGCCATCTCCAACACGCGAGACAATCGTCTTCACTTCGTGGGGCGAAAGGTTCTGCGCTTCATCGACGATGATGAACTGGTGCGGAATGCTTCGTCCACGGATGTATGTGATGGGCTCGAGCACGAGCTTGCGCGTCGCAACAAGTTGATCGATGCGCTGCTCGGTTGTCTTGCTGTCGGGTTCTGACCCTCCGTGACCGCCGCGTGTCGAAAGCAGATACGCGATGTTGTCGAAGATCGGCTGCATCCACATCGAAAGCTTCTCGTCCTTGTCGCCGGGCAGATATCCGATGTCGCGACCGAGCGGCATGATCGGCCGCGCGACGAGCAATTTGTCGAATCGCTCTTCTTTGAAGACCTTTTGCATACCCGCAGCGAGCGCGAGCAGTGTCTTGCCAGTCCCTGCAGGCCCGATCAGCGTGACCAACTTGACCTCATCGTCGAGCAGCAAGTCGAGCGCCATCGTCTGCTGCACGTTGCGTGCGATGACCCCGTAGACAGGCTTGCGTGGCCCAGTGATCGGAATGATGTGATTGGTGTCTGCGAGGCGACGTGCCAAACCCGTGTGCGATGGGTCGGCGTCATCGACGAGCGAAATGAAATGGTTTGGAAGCAGGACCGCCTTGCCTCCACCCTCATCGAGCGGAATGTCAGGAAGTGCGCCGGGCACCGCTTCGATGCGCGCGATTGGAAGTTGGCGCTCTGAATAGAGATCATCGATCAACTCACGCGGCACGCGGCTCGTGACGAATCCAGTGTTGAGCCAATTCGCGTCGACGCGGTCAGACTCAAAGTCTTCAGCCGGAACGCCAATCGAGTCACACTTGACGCGCGCGTTGATGTCCTTCGAAACGAAGATCGCGCGCAGACCCTGAGCATGCAGCGCGTGCGCCACGCCAATGATTCGATTGTCGACCACATCGAGATCGAGGTCGTAGTTCGCCGCCGCTTTCAACCGCTGCACGCGAACCGATCCCCCCTGCTCATTCCAGACGACCCCTTCAAAGAGGTGGCCATTCGAGCGCAGGCGATCAAGCGCGCGGATCACTTGACGCGCATTCCTGCCCTTCTCATCATTGTTCTTCTTGAATGTGTCGAGCTCTTCGAGCACCGCCAACGGAATGACAACTTCATGCTCTTCAAACTTGAAGATGGACTGCGGATTATGAAGAAGCACATTTGTGTCGAGAACAAAGTGCTTTCTGACTCGCTCCGCACTTTCTGTCGCAGGCGCCTTCGCCTGCGCAGGGTGGGAGCCCGATCCCGAAGTAGGGCGGCTCATCATTGGTGTGTGAAGTCTACGAACTCTTCTTGCGCGCGACGAAACTTTTTGAAGAAAAGTCGCACGCATGCGCCCCGCTCTCGAACGGGTAGCGTGACCCCAATGGCAAAGCGCTCACGACGAATCGGCGATCTCGCAAAGGCGCTCGCGCGCGTCGCTCCACCTGCGCTCGCGGCCTCTTGGGACAACGTTGGATTGCTCATCGGCGATGCGCAATCCCCGTGCGATCGCGTGCTCTTGACGATCGATCTCACCGATGCTGTTGTCGCAGAAGCATGTGAACTTCGTGTTCAGGCGATCATCGCTTACCACCCGCCGATCTTTCATCCAATCAAGAGACTCGTTGCGAATGAACCCGCGACGGCTGCTCTCTACCAGGTTGCGCGCGCTGGAATTGCAGTGCTTTCGCCGCACACAGCGCTCGACGCGGTTGCGGGAGGCATCAATGATTGGATCGCGCAAGGCATCGGCGACGGCGCATGCCGCCCGCTCGAGTACTCATCCGCGCGCGCGGCGCGCGAGGCGTTCAAGATTGTCTCGTTTGCCCCACCAGAAGTTGTGGACCGCATTCGCGGAGCGATGTCGATCGCTGGCGCGGGACGCATCGGTGAATACGCGCAGTGCTCGCAGTCGTTCGAGGTCGAAGGAACTTTTTTCGGCGGTGCGACCACCCGCCCAAGAGTTGGAGCACGGGGCAAACTTGAACGCGTCAGCGAGGCGCGCATCGAGATGGTCTGCTCGGCGAAGGCCCTGCCCGCGGCGCTCGCGGCACTGCGCGCGGCGCATCCCTATGAAACACCCGCGATCGAAGTGCATGAGCTCGCCGCGCAACCCTCGGCGCGTGAAGGTCAGGGACGCTTGATTCGACTCGCGCAACCAGCAACGACCACTGAGATCGCGCGCAGACTTCGCAAGCATCTTGGCGCGCGGCGACTGGAGTGCGCGGCGCCATCCAATGCTGTTGCGACGCAACACGAAACGATTGGCCTCTGCGCAGGCTCTGGAATATCGCTTTTCGAAGCGGCTGCAGAGTCAGGGGCAACTTTGTTTTTTACTGGCGAGGCGAAGCACCACGATCAACTCGCAGTTGTGGCGCGCGGCTGCACGCTGCTCTTGTCAGGACACACCGTGAGCGAACGCGGATACCTGCCGCGACTCGCAGAGCGCATCGCTCCACTCGTGCCGGGCATCGCGTTCACCCTTTCGCAGCGCGACGCGCACCCGCTCGTCGATCTGTGACCGGCGCGCGACTCCGCGCGCGGTTCCGTGGGCGCCAAAGTGCGCGGCGGTAGCCTCTGCGCACTATGAAGACCTTGTCCTATCGAATCGCAACCGTATTTTTCTGCGGCGTACTTGGTGTGCAGGCGCTTGGGATGGACGACACCAAGCCCGCTGACGCCAAGCCAGCTGAGACGAAGCCAACTGCTGAGGAGGCGCAACAGGCGCAGATCAAACAACTGCACCTCGATGCTGAACTGCGCAACGAGCAACTCTCTGCGCAACTCGCAACGATGCGCGCAGAGATCGAGCGCATGCGCGTCGAGTACGACCTCGCCGCGCACAAGCAAAGTCAGGCACTACAACTCGTCAATGCAGAGAAGGCGAAGCTCGAAGCAGAGCTCGCATTGCTGAACACCAAAGAGAGTTCTGAGTCTGCGCCAGATCGGGCGAAGCTTGGCGACCTTCAACGCGCCGCGCAGTTGCGTGATGCGCAACTCGCGAGCGACCTCGCCGATTCCAACGCGCAGGCGATCCGCGTCAAGCAAACGCTTGATGTTGGTGCGGGCCAGTTGGCTGCCGAACTCGCTGCGAGTCGTGCAACGCTCGAGCGTGCGCGCGTGGCAGAGGAGATGCTCGACATGAGTGCGCGAACCAAACTCGCAGCGATCAAGCGTGATCACGACCAATTGGCAGCAGAAAACGCGCTGTCCGCAGAGAAACGCCGTGCCGATCAAGCGAAGCTCGTCGACGATCAGATGCGCGCCGCATCGGTTGCGCAGACCGCAGGTGCGCAGTTGCAGATTCGCGACCTCGAAGAAAAGTGGCGCGATGCGATCAACACGCCCGTGCCCTACACCGACCAACCATTCAAGGATGGCGTCATCACCGTGAGTGACCGCAAGATTGACTTGAACGGTCCAATCATGAGCGGAAGCGCGAGTTACGTCTGCGACCGCATCGACTACTTCAATAACCAAGATCGCACCAAGCCCATTTTCGTTGTGATCGACAATTCGCCAGGCGGCAGCGTGATGCAGGGATACCGCATCCTCAAGGCAATTGAGACGAGCGATGCGCCGGTGCATGTGATCGTCAAGAGCTTCGCTGCATCAATGGCGGCAACGATTGCAACGCTTGCCCCGCATAGTTACGCCTATCCAAACGCGATCATCCTGCATCATCAGATGTCGGGCGGCGCGTCGGGCAACATGACCGACATTGAGCAAGAGGTCAAGATGATGCGCGAGTGGGAGCGACGACTCGCAGAACCGATCGCCAAGAAGATGGGAATCTCTCTCGAAGAATTCAAGAGCAAGATGTATTCAGCGCGCAAGAGCGGCGACTGGGATGAATTCGCAGACAAGGCGGTCGCTCTCAAATGGATCGATCACCTCGTGAATGAGATTCGCGAAGAAGGCGTGCGCAAGAAGCCATCTGGCTCGGCCAACGGCGGCTTCTGGATGTCCTCGCTCAAGACAGACGACCAAGGTCAACCATACTTTTCGCTTCCGCCACTCGAACCGTACGACTGCTACTTCATGGTCAATCCACGTGGATTCTTCCGCGTCGAAGGTCGCTAGCGCCAGCCATCACAGATTCCCCGCGTTGCGGGCACATATCGACCACTGGCGGTCGAGAGTTGCCCGTAACGCGGGTTTTTTGCGCTAACTGCGCGCCAAGAGCGAGACGCCGAGCACTCCCGCTGAATCTCCGAGTTCGCTCGCAACCACATGGCACTTCTTGAGTGTGCTCGGAAAGACATTCCATTCGAACGATTCGCGCACACGCGAGAGATATCGCTTGCCGCACGCCTCAACCACTCCCCCGCCGAGAACAACCGCCTCGACAGAAAGCACAGTGACAATGTTGGCAATTGCGATGCCCAAGAGTTCGGCTGAGTCATCGACGACGCGCACAACGAGTTCATCGCCCGCTGCGTAGCACTCGGCAATCGCTGAACTTCCGATCATGCCATCATCACCGCGCGCCGCGAGCGCGGGGCGAATCTTGCTCTGGGGATAGAAGCCCACCATCGTTTCAATCGCACGAACGATCGAGAGGCGGCTGCAATGCTCTTCGAGCGTGCGCCGACCCACACCGCCTCGCGGAAACAACTGCATGTGTCCAATCTCGCCCGCTGTGTGAAAGGCTCCGCGGTGCACCTCGCCGTTCAACACGAGCCCCCCGCCGATGCCTGTGCCCACCCAGACGGCAAGCACATCGCGCCAACTCTTCGCCGCGCCGAGTTGTGCCTCGCCCCAAATCGCAGCGTTCACATCATTTTCAATCACGACGGGGCGGTCGAGCCGTTTCTCAAGGATCGCCCGCAGCGGCACCATCTTCCAACCGAGATTTCCGGCGTTGATCACCATGCCTTCATCGAAATCGATCGCGCTTGGCGCGCCGATTCCAATGCCATCGAGTTGGTCGATCGACACACCTGCGCTCTCGCATGCGCGCCCAATCGTCTCGACGATGCGTTCGATGACAGCGTCGAGCCCGAGCGCAGCCTTCGTCTTTCGCTTTGCAGAGGCGATGACTTTGTGCTCACGGTCAACGACTCCTACCGTGATGTTGGTGCCACCGAGGTCGACCCCGACAACGAGTCCACTCTTCTTTCGCTTCTTTGACATAGATGCGGCGAAGATTACTGCGCGACTTACGACTCAGTGTGCGCGGCGCTGGGTCCATTCCAAATGCGACATCGCAGGCGATTCACATCGTCCAAGATGAAGAGCATCGATGGCAAGAGAATGAGCGTCAGCACAGTCGCGCTAACGAGTCCGCCACTCAGCGTCACAGCCATCGGCGCGAGAAAGCGTGCTTGAAAGGATGGCTCAAGCACGAGCGGCGCCAATCCCAATACGCCAGTAATCGAAGTCATCAGAATGGCGCGGATGCGCTTCTGCCCCGCGATGACGAGTGCCTCGCGCAGTGGACGCCCCTGCGCAACTTCGAGGTTGATGAACTCAAGCAGCACAAGCGCGTTGTTCACGACGACTCCAGCAAGCGCGATCAAGCCGATGAGGCTGAGGAACGTCACATCAAATCCAAGCAGCATGTGGCCGAAGACCATCCCGATCACCCCAAACGGAATCGACAACATCACCGCGAATGGTTGCGTGTAACTGCCGAACAGCCAGGCGAGGATCGCATAGATCATCGCAACCGCCGCCGCCATCGCGATGGGCAGCGTCGCAAACGCATCGTTGAGATCGCTCTGCCGCCCGCCTTCGCGAACGACAACGCTCGGATGTTCGCGCGCGAGCTCATCGACGCGTGGAGTGATCTTTTCGACGACTGATTCTGGCCGCGTTGCGATGTCTGTGTCCGCGGTCACGGTGATGGTGCGCAGCCGATTCAGGCGGCGAATCGTGCTCGACCCAGCGCGTTGGTGCACGTCTGCGATTTCACGAACTGGCACAGCGACTCCCGTGGGCGAGACGACCCACAGGCGATCTGTCAGATTTCCGCTTGCACGCATCTCATCATCCATGCGCACCCGCACGTCGACATCTTCTCGATTCTCGCTGTAAACGTGCGCGTCGATTCCATAGAGCGCTCCGCGAACTTGCCCCGCGACCTGCGCGGGAGTGAATCCGAGCGCGGCGGCCGCAGGATTGACCATGATCTGAGCCTCGGGATAGGCATCGAAGTCATCATCGGCGGTACTCAGCACGCCATCGACTGCACTCAGAGTCTCTTTCAACCCAGCGGCAACTGCCCGAATATCTGACATCTCTGCGCCTGAGATTTCGTAGGTGATGTCTGACCCTGCCGGACCGCCAGTGATCTCTTGCACACGCACGAATTCAGCCTCGTCCAACGGACCCGCCGCAACACGCAACGCATCCATCACTTCGCTCGATCGACGATCACGCAACTCAACGGGCGCCAACTCAATGAACATCTGCACGATGTTGCTCGACGCGTTGTCGGCGCTGGCGGTTTCGTAGTTCACGCTGATGCCGTAGAGCGCGGTGATCGCCTGAACCTCGGGTTGCGCACGCGCTGCTGCCTCCATCCGCCCGCCGACCTCTCTCGTCACCGCAAGACTCGTGCCAAGCGGCAACCGAATATCCACGACCAGTGTTTCGCTATCGTCCGATGGAAGAAACGTAAATGGCACACGACCGCCAGCCACCAGCGCGACTGAAAAGATAAACACCGAGAGTCCACCCGCCACCGTGAGATAACGACGGTCGACACACCAGAGCGCGATCCGCCGATACCACCGCTCGACCGACGGCCACAGAAGATGATCGCGCCACCGATCGAAAGGGGTCATGATGCGATCGATGATGTTCTTGTGCCCAGACCTCTCATGCTTGATCGCGCTCGCCATGTGCGCCGGCATCAGAAAACACGCCTCAAACAAGCTGATTGAAAGCGCGATCGCGACCACCATTGGCAGAGCGCCGAGCAGGTCGCCGATCGATCCCTGCACGAGCCCGAGCGGTAGAAAGGCAACGATTGTGGTGGCAGCGCTCGCGACCACCGGCCACAGCACCTTGCTCACTCCATTGAGAACCCCCTGCTCGATACTCACGCCAGGCTCGTTCGCCTCCATGTCGATGCTGTCAGAGAACACAATCGCATCGTCCGCCTGAATTCCGATCGTCAGCAGCAACGCGAACATCGTCAGCATGTTCAGCGAGAGCCCACTGAGATTCATCACGAGCAACGTGCCGAAGATTGCGACAGCGATTCCGAGCGTGACAAGACAGGCCGCGCGCCAATGCACCCCGAGCAAGAGCGCGATAAAGACAAGCACGCCACCTTGCAGGGCGTTGCTCGTGAGCATCTCAAGCCGATCCTCGATGAGCTTCGCAAGATCGTTGTGTTTCTGAATCGTGAGTGTGCCGCCGGCGCCGCGAAGTTCGCCGCGTCGATGGCCAAGTTCCCATCCATCGATTCTGCTCGAACCAAAGAACCGCTCGCGAAGTGTCGGCTCGATCGGCTCGCCGCGTCGCGCGGCGACATAGCCGCGCGTGAACATCGCCATATCGACCGCATCTTGCTTTCCCTGCCGAAAGACCGTGCAATTCGCAGAAGGCTGTCCGTTGAAGGTGCGAACAACTTCATCGTCGATGAATCCTTCAGTCACTGTGGCGATGTCGCCGACGCGGATCAATCCGCCGTTCGCGCCAGCCTGCACAACGATTTCACGAATCTGATCTGAGCGGTGGGCGACTCCGACCGTGCGAACTTTCGTCTCGCCATCAGGAGTGCGCACTGTGCCGCCAGGAATCTCTCGCATCCAGGCCGAGACTGCGCTCGCCACTTGCGTGATTGGAATTCTGTGCCGCAATAACTCGCTGTGGCTCACTTCGATTCGCAATTCATCATCGCGCGTGCCGCTCACAACGACTTGCCCCATCCCGGCGTATGACTTGAGGTCATCAGCGATTTCTCGAATCGCGCTCTTGAGAGTCTGACTGTCTTCATCGCCAGCGATCGTCACCTGAATCACGGGAATGTTTGGTTCGAACTCGACCACGCGAATGCGATCCGCCTCGATAGGAAGGTCTGTGAGCGACTCGAGCCGGTCGCGCAGGTCGTCGCAGCGCTTTCGCACGTCTTCGCCATCGTCAAAGCGAACGAGCACACCGCCACCCCCTTCAACGATCGTGGTCTTGACACGATTGGCGCCGTCGATTTCGACTGCAATGTCTTCAACCCTGCGCACAATCGAATCTTCAATCTCTTGTGGCGTCGCCCCTGGATAGGTGATCAAGATGCTCGCAGAGTCCGAGTCGATGTCCGGGTAAAACTCGCGACGAATCTTCGCTGTCGCGATCAGACCACCGATGATCAGCCCGTAGGTGAGCAGTCCACCGCAAACTCGATTGCGCAGAAAGAAACGAACGACTGGAATCATGGGGACGGCAACTCGCCGCGATCTGCTTCGATCGCTTCAACCACCGTTCCCGGCGCGATTCTGCGACCACCATCTGCCGCGACCGCGATGCCATCAGGAAGTGGCTCTTCGAGCACGAGCCAGTCCACATCGTTGAGTCCAGAGTCGGCGATCGTTCCACGAAACGCGAAGGCCACGACGACTGGGCGCGCAACGACACGCCCATCGATGAGTTGCATCACGCGCTCTGCCCGAACGCTGCGACGTGGCACGGCCGTCCGTTCGACAGCATCATGTGCATGCACTGTCGCCTCGGCAAACTCGCCTGGCGCAATGTTGTTTGCTGCACTGCCATCTTGCTTGACCTCGGCGTAGACCGTCATCGTGCGCTCGAGCGGATTATCTTCGGGTTCGATGCGCGCGACAGTCGAAACCCCCATGCGTGTCGCATGTGGAACGATCTTGTAGTCGACACGGTCGCCGACACGCACCGAACCGCGCGCAGCGCCTGGCAGACGAATCGGAATCTCGACCGACGAAACATTGACGACACGTGCGACGACCTGCGTGGCGACCACGCTCTCGCCGATCTCAAGTTCAAACATCTGCAGCGTGCCGGCGATGGGGGATGTGATCCGGCAGCGATCGACATTGGTCTGCGCCGTTGTCTGTTGCGTGCGTTGAATCTCACGTTGCGCGACGAGTGCGCTGCGTCGCGGAGTGAGTTGATTGAACGCCTCCTGCAACAACAATTGTGCGCGCTCCATCGTGATCACCTGCTGGTGGCTTCGGTCGAGTTCGCGCTGATTCGCTGCACCCGACTTCACCGCATCGCTCGCACGCTCCTCGTCGCGTTTGGCGAGCGCCACATCTTCGCGCGCGAGTGCGAGTCGCTGATGAAGCCCACCCTCTTCGAGCGCGATCGACGCAAGCTGCGAATCAATCGCGGCGATCTGTTGCACTGCGCCTTCCACCGCGCGACGGAAGTCGAGATCGTCGAGTTGAACAAGAAACTGCCCTGCGCCAACAGTCGACCCTGCCTTCGCCTGAGGGGCAATCTCAATCACCGTCGCCCCGACGCGCGCGGGCACATCTGCCGAGTCGAGCGCGCGCACCGTGCCGTAACCAATCCACTGACGCGCAAGATTCAGGCGCTTGGTGTGAAACACGGCGATTCGCTGCACCGCATGGCGCTGCTCAAGCGAACCTGGCAACGGGCGCGTCGACGCGAGCACGATGAGGATCGCAATTGAGCCGCCAAGCATCGCGAGTGCGACGAATCCACGAACGATTCGAGTTCTCATTGAAAGGCGCGGAGTGTCCATTGCGAACACGCAACGGTATCTCATGTTGTGCAGTTAGACTCCCTCTCCTTATGAGCGATCTGACTCAATCACCCTCTCCACTCGGCATCGACGAGGTGCGGCACGTTGCAAAACTTGCGCGCCTCGCCATTCCTGAAGAGCGACTCGCTCAATTGCAACGCGAATTGGTCGCAATTCTTGGGCATATTGAGCAACTGCAGTCGATCGACACAACTGCCCTCGAGCCAATGGCGCATCCGCTGACACTCTCGAATCGACTTGCCGACGACGTCGAAGAACCTGGCATGCCGATCGCCGACCTCCTGCGCAACGCCCCAGCGACCGAAGGCGTCTACCTCGTTGTTCCGAAGGTGCTCGGGGGCGAGTCATCATGAGCGATCTTGTTTCACTGCGCGACGACATTCGCGATCGCAAGGTCACGTCGCGCATGGCCGTCGATGGCTACATCAGTCGCATCGAGGCGCAGAATCCAACGCTGAACGCCTACCGCGAGACGTTTGACGACGAAGCGCGCATTCGCGCAAATGCGCTCGATCGCGCGCTCGCTGCAGGCGATCCAGTCGGTCCACTCGCCGGCGTTCCTATTGCGATCAAAGACAACATCGTCACGCGCCAAGGCCATACCAGTTGCTCCTCGCGCATTCTTGAGAGTTACCGATCGCCCTTCGACGCAACTGTGATCGATCGCCTGAATTCTGCGGGAGCGATTCTCCTCGGCAAGACGAACATGGACGAGTTTGCGATGGGATCGTCGTGCGAGACCTGCGCATGGGGCGCGGTACGAAATCCCTGGGATACCACGCGCGTTCCTGGCGGATCATCGGGCGGCAGCGCTGCAGCAGTCGCCGCAAACCTCTGCGCCGCCGCACTTGGATCAGACACTGGAGGGTCGATTCGCCAACCCGCGTCGCTCTGCGGAATCGTCGGCTTCAAACCGACATTTGGGCGCATTTCGCGCTACGGACTCGTCGCCTTCGGCAGCAGCCTCGACCAGATTGGACCGCTCACGCACAGCGTGCGCGATGCTGCACTGCTCTATCAGTGCATGGCGGGCGATGACCCCCGCGATTCGACGTGCGCGCCACAACCGGTCGAAGAAGTTGTCGCCGTTCTCGAAGAGACACCGCGCAGATTTCGTGTTGGGCTGCCGCTTCAATACCGCAAAGGCAATGCACCCGCCGTTGACCTTGCGGTGTCGCAAGCAGTTGATCACTTCAAGGCAATGGGCGCAGAGATCGTAGATGTCGACCTTCCGCTCACCGATGTCGGAATCTCGACCTACTACGTCATCGCACCCGCCGAAGCATGTAGCAATCTTGCGCGATTTGATGGCATCCGATATGGGCACCGAACGAAGCCCGCGAAGGGGCAAGACCTCTTTGACCTCTACGCGCAGAGCCGCGCCGAAGGATTCGGGCGCGAGGTTCAGAGGCGCATCATGCTCGGGACCTACGTTCTGAGCGCGGGGTACTACGACGCCTACTACCGCCGCGCGCTGCAGATTCGCAGACTCATCAAGCAAGAGTTCGACACAGCCTTTACGAAGTGCGATGTCATCCTTGGGCCAACCTCTCCCACTGCGGCGTTCACGCTCGGCGGGCTCACCGATCCACTCTCCATGTACATGTGCGACGTTTACACAGTGAATACAAACATCGCTGGCATCTGCGGCATTTCGCTTCCCGCCGGCTTTGACGAGAGTTCAGGCACGCGCCTGCCAGTGGGTATTCAACTGCAAGCGCAAGCCTTCGCCGAACCGTTGCTCTTCAAGGTTGCGCGTGCGTACGAACGCGCGCAAGGTGGACGCGCGCAGATTTCAGCTCAGGCGGCTCTCAAGACGGGCGCTTGAGCGCGCCGAATCGGCGCATCGCCATTCGAAACTCACGCACAATGCGCTCTGCGTTGTCGAAGCGTTCGCCAAATGTTCCGACAGAAGCTGTCGCGAGGTACATCTCAGGCGGATCGCGTCGCACAACCGTCAACTTGGCTGGCTCTCCACCCTGGGTCTCAATCTCAAAGGTCCATGTTTCGCCATCCAGAGTCGACTTGACGACGCCCATGTCGGCAGCAACGATCGCAGCGTGCGCGGCAGCCTTCACATCCGACCAGCGCACAGCATTGGGGGCTGACGTGAGCGGATCTGTTGGCATCCCCACTGCTGTTGCTCGAAGTGCAGCGACAACATCAGCTTGCTGCTCGTTGCTCAACAACACATTCGACGGGTGCTTCTCGCCCGGAAACTGCTCATTTGAAAGCACAGGATTCTCTTTGGGTTGGCATGCGACGCACCCGAGAAACACAATCGCTGCGAACGCAGTGCGTGTCATGCGTGCGAAACGCGGGCGCGTGAGTATCTGAGAATGTGCGCGTGCGTCAATCATTTCGCTTTCAAGGGTACTCGCACACCCCCGCGCTTTGCTTTGTGCTGATCAGCGACCGACTCGAACACCTTGCACATCGCACTCGAGAGTGACGCGCGCGCGACAGCGGCTGGCGCGTGCCACGTCCACCCCGAACCCTGCGACTTCTTGAGCAGTTGCGATGCGCCCCCACTCGCAGACCAAACCCGAAAGCGCACCTCGCGGTGAGTCGTGAGAAAGGTGAACGCAGCTCGACTCGACAACTCAATCGATCGCACTCCAAACTTGGTCGCAACAGTCTGCTTTGAAACACGCTTCTGCGTCTCGTGTGTCGGCGGAAAAAGCATCCCACCCCACAATCCTGAATCTGCGCGCCGAACTAATGCTGTGCGCCCATCGACGCGGGCAATGATGACATGCGCATGCAACACAGTGCGCACTGCGCGCTTCTTCGGCAGTGGAATGCGCCCCTGCGATCGCTGCTCGCGCGCCACGCAACTGCTTTGAAGCGGGCACTCGGCACATCGCGGATTCACTGGCGTGCAAAGTGTTGCCCCGAGTTCCATGAGCCCCTCATTGGCGGCTCCGGGCTCTCGCGATTCGTCGACGTACTCGCGCGCCCGCTGCCAGACCCAGCGCGATCCCACGGGCGACTCTCGATCGACGTTGCGCCCGTGCAGACGCATCAGCACGCGTGCAACATTGCCATCGACGATCGGCTCACGCATCCCAAAGGCGATTGAACCGATCGCCCCCGCGCAGTAGGGCCCGATTCCCGGCAGCGCGAGCAACTCTTCCTTTGAGGACGGCACCTTCGCATGGTGCAAATCGCAAACAATTCGGGCCGCCCGGTGCAACTGCCGTGCTCGGCGGTAGTAGCCCAAGCCACGCCATGCCTCGACGACTGAATCCTCAGATGCCCTGCCGAGAGCACGAATCGTCGGAAAATTCTTCATAAACGCCACCCAAATGGGGGCGACACGAGAGACCTGCGTTTGTTGCAGCATGGCCTCGCTCACAAGCGTGCCATAGGGCGTTCGTTCACGACGCCACGGAAGGTCGCGGGCGGCGCTCTTGAACCAACGTTCGACGCGCTGCGCGGCCGAATCACCCTTCGACCCTCTTCTTCGATCACCTTGCGCAACCGTCATTTGAGCCGTAGCGTAAGTACTTTCGACCCCCCACAATGGCAAAACTCTTCTACACCATCGACGAAGCCGCAGCGAAACTCGGCAAATCCAAAGTTGACCTGCTCGAAATGATCGGCTCCGGCCAACTTGAAGAGTTCAAGATGCACGACCAAGTGCACTTCAAGCGCGCGGTCATCGACCAACTCGTGATCGACGACGTCGGAGACTTCGTGCTGCCAGCCGAAGATGAGCCAGGCTCGGCCGGCGCATCAGGCAGCGGTGCGCTCGATGACCTCAAGTTTGACGACTCTCACGCTGGCAGTGCCCCCGCAGCAAGCGGCAACGACGACCTCGGCCTCGACCTCGGGCTCGACCTCGATCTCGGACTCGACGCCCCTCTCTCACTCGCAGATTCCGGCGTTGCGAATCCATCGAGTCCAACCACCCGATCCGCCCCGCCACCGATGGCGCCTCCTTCAAACTCTGATTCGGGCGAACTCAGCCTCGCCGACTCGTTCATGGGCGGCAGCGCCGCGCCAAAGGCCCCTGCCCCACGCGCCTCGGCCAACGACGACCTCGACCTCGGTCTCGATGATCTCGGAAGTGCCCCGAGCTCGAGCGGAATGGGAATCGATCTCGCCGATAGCCGCGGCGACTCTCCATCGGGAGTTGCCTCTGATGCAAGCGGATCAATGGCTGCACGATCGGGCATCGGCTCGCGCGACGGAAGCGCAGTGTTCTCAGCGCGAGGCGGAGTCTCCGACTCAGGCGCCTTGAGCCTCGAAACTGTTGGATCGGGCAGCGGAATGCTCGACCTCACCGGTGACTCCGATCAATCAACGATGGGCGCTGCCCTTCTCGAAGATCCAGGTGACGAAGGGGCAAGCGGAGCTCCAGTCGTCAGCGCAAGCGGCATCTTTGCAGAACCTGAAATGGCAGGCGCATTCGAAGAAGACGCGCCGGCAGTTTCACGCGCGACATCAGGCACTGGAACCGTGATGGCATCATCGACCATCGTCGACACTGCCGGAAGTGGACTCGGCGTCGGCATGCTCGCCATCGCACTCGTTGCAGTCATCCTCACAGCTCTCGTTGTGACGGGCTCACGACTCAGCGGTGGATCGCAACTCGCATCGATGATCACGGGTGACTTGCTGATCTGGGTCGGAGCACTCGCTGCTGGAACAGTCATCGCGGGCGGCGTCGGCTTCTTCGTCGGCCGCGCGATGGAATGATTCTCAGTCGCTACGGAATTCGTGAATGGGGGCTCGCGACTGCCATTGCAGTTGTGATTCTCATTCTCACTGGACCGACACTCTGGGCGATCATTCCTGTGGGCGTCATCTGGTTTGCGGTCGCTGCGTTCTTTCGCGATCCGCTCTTTCGCCGTGCGGCGAGTCGCGATGAGAGTGATCTCGTCAGTCCTGCAGATGGAGTCGTCTCAGCGGTTTTCACCTGCGAGCATCACGAAGCAACGCAAGGTCCCGCAACCGTTGTGCGCATCTTTCTCAGCGTGCTCGATGTGCACATCAATCGCATGCCGTGTCGCGCGACGGTGGTCTCGATCAAGCACACTCCCGGCAAGTACCTCGATGCGCGCTCTGCCGAGAGTGCACAAGTCAACGAGTGCAATCTCATCGTCGTGCGAAGTGCCGCAGGTGATTCGATCGGCATCCGCCAGATTTCTGGAGCGATCGCGCGGCGCATCGTCTGTCCGATTCACGTCGGCGAATCATTCGCGCGCACTCAGCGATTCGGCATGATCAAGTTTGGATCAACGACCGAACTCATCATTCCCCGTCCCGAGTCAACGACTGTGCATGTTTCGAAGGGCACGCGCGTTGTGGGTGGCGTCACGACTCTCGCGACGCTTGCGCTCAGTCAGACGACTCATCACGCGCCTCGCGCGGCCACTCTGGCTGAGCGCGCGTAAGCACACGCTGCACCCGCGCGAGATTGCTCGCGAATGCCGGGGCCACCGCCCGCGCAACTCTTTCGAACTCGGGGCTGAATGGTCGCTGTCCATCGCGAAACAAGATCACCACGGCATTTCCTTGGCGCTCATTCATCTTGGGGCAGGCAAAGGCGAAAACTGCACGCCCTGGCAAGAGTCCTGCGAGTTCTGCAAAGCGACCAGGCGGTGGATCGCTCGGCCCGAATCGAACGCACTCCTCGTGCGCAGCGATTCGCTCACACCAGACTCCAGCGAGGTGTTCGATCAGCCCTCCAGCGCTCTTGCGTGCGAGATCATCGCGCACATAGCCCGCGAGGCGATATTGCCCCTGATCGAGCAGAAAGATCGCGGCATTCGTGACGCCGACCCGCGCGATGACGTACTGCGTTGTCAGTTCGACGACCGCCTCGACTTCGCTCTCTTGCGCGAGCAGCGTGCGGCACTCGGCTTGCATCGAAGCGACTCCTTCGCGATCACGCGCGCTCTCTTCGGCTCCAGCGAGATTCGCAAACGCGCCGCCAAGCTTCGCCTCGAGCGTGCGACGCTCTGCGGTGAGTCGGCGACAAGCGTTCTCGAGCACCACGAGTCGTTCTGCGCGAACGCGCGCGCTCACTGCGATTTCGATTTCTTTTGCGAAGCGCACAGCGACTCCCGCGTCGTGCTTCCACTCATCCGATTCGATCCAGTCGCTTGCTCCTGCGCGAAAGCATTCTGTCACCACAGATGCGCTCGGAAGATCGCCAACAATCACGACGCGCGCGTTGGGAAAGAACCGATGAAGAATCCAAGTGACTCTGGATGTGCGTGCGCCGACTGACGCATGATCGATCACCACAACATCGATCGAACGACCGCGAACCCAACCGAGCGCGGCGCGCGCACTCGCGAGTCGGTCGACGCGCACACTCCATCCCGCATTCGTTCCTGCGTCATCGATGCGGCGAAATGCTGGGCCATCGACTGCTCCAATGAGCAGCACTTGTGTGCGTCCGAGCGTGCGTTGTCGTTCACGGGTTTGGTGCATTGGGGGCTCCTGCACCATGCGATCGACCCGAAACATGCAGCGCTTGAGCGCACCTACAGCGATTCTCTCACTTTTTTGCGACAAATCCGTTCGGATATCGGGCGCGCCAGAGCGTGACCGCCTCGGGTTCGCGCGGATAGCGCACACGCAGCCCAGTCGCATCGAGAGTGGCCCCCTGCGCGACCTGTTCTTCGGCGATCGTGAGGCAATCGCGCGCATCGAAAGTCGGAGCCACGACCACGACCCCGAGTTCGAGCGCCCGTTGGCGCAGAGTGCTCGGCAGATGTTCGTCCGCAATCAGAATCTTCGCAGATGACTCGTCGAGCAGTGCTGCGGTTGCGTTGCCTTCGTGTGTGAGCTGTGGCACGCCGCCCGCGCGGGCTTCAATCGTCGAGAGCCAACACGAGTCGCCCTTGCTTGCAAGTGCGACCAAACAGTGCGATACACGTTCGTCGCGCTGCCAAAGTGTGCGCGCGCCCAATGCAGCGACGAGCGCGGATGCGACATCGACAGCGGGAATTCCAAGCGACTCACACAACCCTTTGGCGGTCGCGAGCGCGACACGCAATCCAGTGAATCCTCCTGGGCCTGTTGAGACGGCCACCGCGGTCAAGTCGCGGCGCGTGAGCCCAGCGGCTGCACAGAGTTCGATGATTGCTGGAAGCAACAAGTCGCGATCGCGTGCATCGCCAGTTGGAGCGCGCTCGTGCACGACTCCATCCGCCCCGCGCAGAGCAACCGAAGTCATGCGTTGGCTTGCCTCGATGGCAAGTATTCCGATCATTCTTCAACCGTTCGAAAGAGACCCAGCGGGATGGCTGATTTCACCACTTCTTCTGCTGTTGGCAGGGGTTTTTCAAGATCGATGAACACGACGGCTCCCCGCTCGTGGTCACTGTTGATGACGATGAGTCCAGGCGCTGGGATCTCGATACCCATCTCTGCGTGACAGTGTCCAACGATGAAGAGTTTGCATCCGCACTTCGTCAGGAGCGCGGCGATATGTTCTGGATTCTGCAATCGTCCCCACACGAAGCACCACGCAGTTCCAGAAGGCGATGCGTAATCCTCGCGAGTCAGTGTGCGATCGAATGCGGTCTCATCAAAGTCGAGTCGATTGGGCACCGAGTGTGAACACCAGAGTCCATTTTCTGCCCGCAGCGCAAGCGGCATGGCGAGTACGAATTCTCTGATCGCCGTCGCGACCTCTTCTGCGCTATCACCAAAAACATAATCGAGCCCATCGTCAAACATCGCGACCTGATCGCCTCCGCCCTTACTCACGCTGATGCGAAAACACTGCGCAAGTTCGTGATTCGCCACCAGTGGATGCACTTGCAGCGGATACTGATTCACGAGTTGCGCGACGATCGCAAGGTTGCGATATGAAAAGTCCATCCCGTTGAGCAGTCGCTCGCCGTGGATCAACTCATGCAACATCACATGATGATCTGGGGTCTCGTCGAGTTGCGCGAGGCGAATGATTGTTTCGAGGTGTCCAGGAAAATCGTGCACATCACCTGTTGCCAAAAGTCGCCCACGCGATGGCAGGTGCACGATCGACCCCCGTCGAAGTGGCGAAGCGTGCATCTTCTCTGCGGCGCGCTGAAAGACGTCGACCATCGTGGCGGCATCCCGAAAGTCAGTTTCGGGAAGTGCACTCATGGGCTTGAACTCGCGGCGGCCTGCATCGCGATCGCGACCGCCCCGCGACCCGTTGCTGTTTCGATTTCGATGAATCCGTAGACGATTCCTGTCACGCCAGCCGCAGCAGAAACACGCACCAGAACCGCGAGATCATCCTTGTTTCCTGGGCGAACCCCTTCGAGTGAAGCAACAATCTGCGGCGAAAGCGAGCGCACTGCAAGCACCTGCGACCACTCGGGGCGAACGACCGCCCCCTTGCCCGATGGGTTGTAGTGCTCGATTGTGATCGGGATCAGAGTCGACTGCCCTTGCGCGAGTCGCCCCGCGACGCCGAGCGGTTCTGGCACGAACCAGAATCGAGCGGCCTTCGCCGGATCGGCGCGCGATCCCGTGCACTCGTGTCGCACACGCATCGGAATGAGTGGGCAATCGATGCGGTCAGTCTCGATCACCCACCAGAGCGGCATCGATTCGCACGGAGCGGTCGATGCAGTCCAGCGCAGTGTGTACGAAGCGCGCGGAGCATCCTTTGCACTGTCAAACCCGTCGAAAATCGGCGCGGCGCCTCCTGCACTCAAAATGAGAAACGGTTTGCCATCCGTCGCTGACACCTCGACCGTTCCAGCTGAGACTTGTTTCAGCGCATCGATGTATGCAGGATTCGCGCGTATTGACAGTGATGCGTCGGCCTTGAGCATCGCCATCACTGGTGCGGGATATCCGTCGAACGTCAAGAAGACTTTCGCCTCTTTCTCACCAGGCGTTCCGGGGACGTCGAGCGTTGCAAGCAATTCGACAGAAGCGCCAGCGGCGATCACCGATCCAGCAAGCGCGTTGATGTCGGTGCACTTGCAACTCGGCACGACCGACTTGATCGTGAGAGGCTGGCTTCCGACATTTCGAATTGCAAACTTTGCTGGATGCTTCGACCCAGGTTGCACGCGACCAAAGTCGACGCGCGGTGGGTCGATGACGACGGGCGGAGTCGATGCCGACTGTGGTGGTGCGGCTTGCGGAGGCGCGGATTGCGCGAGCAGGCGCTCTGTACCCACGACTGCGAGGGTAAATCCGACCGAGATGACCAGAGTGCGCGCCAGATTCATGTCGCTCCTATCTTACCCCCGCCCAATATGGAACTCCTCACCCTCGACAGCGTGCTCGCCTTCGTTGCCCTCTCTGCCCTCGAAATCATTCTCGGCATTGACAACGTCATTTACATCGCGATCCTCTGCGGTCGGTTACCAAAGGAACAGCAGCAGTACGCGCGCAATGTGGGTCTCGCGCTCGCGATGGGCATTCGCATTGGGCTGCTCTTTTGCATTAGTTGGCTCGCCTCGCTCACAACCCCGCTCTTTTCGCTCGCGATCTCGAGCCACACGTGGAACCCAAGCACGCGCGACCTCGTACTTGGCGCCGGCGGACTCGTGCTTATGGCAAAGGCCGTGCTCGAGATGCATCATCAAGTTGAGCCTCCCAAGGGCCACGGTGCACTCGGAAAAAAGAAGGCGCTGCTCGCGATGATCCTCGTTCAGATTTGCATGATGGACATCATCTTCTCGATCGACTCAGTGCTCACTGCGATCGGAATGGCGAACCAACTCTCTGTGATGGTCGCCGCGATCATCGTCGCAGTCTTTGTGATGATGATTTTTGCGGGCGCTGTCGCGCGAATCATTGAGCGCCATCCAACACTCAAGACGCTCGCGCTCTCGTTCTTGGTGCTCATCGGTGCGGGGCTCGTGCTCGAATCAATTCACGTGCACATCCCGAAGGGCGCGATCTACTTCGCAATGGGATTCTCCCTCGCGGTTGAACTCGTCAACATCAGAATGCGCGGCAAGACACCCTATCACCCATCGTGAATTCGGCGATCAGTCGCGCGCCCGAGCGCGGGGTTTAGGTGCCCCAAGCGCTCAGCAAGCTCGCCATGTCCGATCCGTCGGTGAAGCCATCGCTGTTGATGTCGCCGCAAGCGGCTCCCCAACATGTGAGCAGGATGGTGAGATCGGCTCCGTCGACAATTCCGTCATCGTTCAAGTCGGCTGGATTTGGCGGTGTGCAAGTGACTTCGCCCGAGGCTGGAACGATCTTGTAGATCTGTCCGCCGTGGTCGGCCATGTACATCTCGCCACGACCATCTTCACCAAAGGCAACGATTTGATTGACGGTCTGTCCACCAAGCGCCACTTGCAGTTCAGAGTTGCGAGTCACGAATTCGGTGACGGCGCCGCCGACCATCTTGAAAGACCATGAATTGTTCGTCGCGTAATCGACATAGAAGTAGATGCCTTGCATGTCAGGCATCGCGCAGCCCCGATAAACGTATCCACCGGTGATGCAATATCCACCCGCGGCAGCATGGGTGTATGTGCGCACTGGCGCAGTCAACGTTGTGCCGTTGCAGGTGCAGCCAGTCAATCCAGTGCAACTTGATCCTTCGGTGCAGCGCCATCCGTAATTGCGTCCGCCAGCAGCGCTCGACGCAGCGTAATCGACCTCTTCGACTGCGTTCTGACCAACGTCTGCGATGTACATGTCGCCGTTGGCGCTGTCGAAACTCCAACGCCATGGATTGCGAAGTCCGTAGGCCCAGACAGTGTCATCAGTCGTGACTGCACCGCCGACGTAAGGATTGGTCGCTGGAATCGTGTGGTACGGCGTCGTTCCACCCACGGTTGGCGTGATGCGGTGCATTTTGCCGAGTTTGCTCTGCAGATTCTGCCCATTGCCTGAAGGATCGTTGGCGCTTCCGCCGTCGCCAGTACCGATGTAAAGGTCGCGTGTTCCAGGCTTGAAGTGAATGTCACCGCCGTTGTGGTTGGTGTATGGATCGGACCAACTCAGTAGCGTGACGCCCGGGGTCGCGGCAACATTTGGATTTGTCGCCGAACGCATGTACCGCGCAACGAGATTCGTTGAAGCGGTTGTGTAGTAGACGTAAAACTGTCCGTTGGCCGTGTAGTCAGGATCGAAGCAGAGTCCAAGCAACCCCTGCTCGTCGCTGACGCTCGCTCCACCCGTCACGAGTGCATCGATGTCAAGAAACGGCGTTGTGAGCAACACTGGAGTCGCTCCAGAAATATCGACGATCGAAATCACGCCACGCTTCTGGCAAATGAAGAGCCGCGAAGTGTCACCAGGCGCACTCGCAATCGTCGTGGGATATGTCAGCCCCGTACCGATCACCAACTTTGGTTTGATCGCGGTCGTTCCAGCGAGTGCTGAACTTCCATGAATGGCAAAGGTGGCGGTGAGTGCAATGGCGGCAGCAGTGATTAGGCGCATGGGATCTCGTGTGTGAGTTTCGTTCAGGCGGAGTGACAGATATTGGATCCGCCCCCGCGGAGGGGACTTAGAACTATAACTCTTGGATACGGGCAGTCAAAAGAATTGTTGCGTTATTGCTGCAGAATCAACGAAAGACGCGCTGCGCTCGCACAAAGCGCCGCTTGGCCCTGCTCGATTGCAGCGAGATCGGTCGCATCGGCCAATCCAGGCAACGCCGTCGCCCGATAGCCACTATCGCGGTCTGAGGCGAGTGTGAGGCTTCGAAACCAGGGTCTGCCGCCGATTCCTGCGGGATCGAGCAGCGCACGATCGACCGCACGCCCCTGCGCTAAGGTCGACCGCGCATCGAATTGCGCAGCCGCATCGGTGAGTGCCGCGAAGCAACTCTCGACCTTGCCTGCCGCGGCCGAGCGTGCGGCACTCAGCGGCGTTCCACTCTTGGCCGCATCGGCCTGAAGCGCCGCGCACTGCTTTCGTACCGAATCAATGAGCGCTGCGGCAGAGACTGGTGTCTTTTGGTCATCCGCACAGCGCGCGGCCACCGCGAGCGTCGCGCGCGTCACGAGCATCGCGCTGGCGTAGTCATCGCCAACAGTCTTTCGATACCACGCGGTCGTGTCGTAGTTGGAGTGGTAGCTCGTACCAGGCGCACCGCCCGCGCCGATCGTCACGCTCGGCACTCCGCAGTGAAAGAGGAATCCAACATGGTCGCTTCCTCCGCCGATCGCAGTGATCTTGGCCGCGTCGATGCCGCACGCGATCGCGACTGCATCTTGCAGCGAGGGCGATGCGCCGACGCCGAGATTTGGACCCATCGACGCCATATCAAGATTGATATACGCCGTCGCATTCTTGAGTTCATCTTCGTGACCTTCGACCCACTCGGTCGATCCGATGATGCCGAATTCTTCTGCACCCCATGCGCAGAAGAGCACGTCGCTCTTTGGCAGCACTCCATTGCGTGCATTCTCTGCGAAAGCGCGCGCGGTTTCCATCAGCACGATCGTTCCCGCAAGTGGATCAGCCGCGCCGAATCCCCACGCATCATGATGACAGCCGATGACGACGAATGATCCATCCCCTGCACTTCCTTTGAGTCGCGCGATCACGTTGGCGCTGCGCCGAATCTCGCGCTTCTGTTCGACCTTGAGATGAACCTTGAGCGCCTCACCCCCTTCGATGCGGTATGGCATTGTGAGCCCGCCGCGCCACGCGGCATCTGTGACTTCGCTGCCACTCATGAGCGCGAGAATTTTTCCTGCGGCGCCATAACCGATGGGCTGCACGATGATCTTGGGAAGCGCCACCGCAGCCTCATCGAGACGCACGGCATCTTTCGTTGCGGCTCGGCCTGGCGTGAGTGGATCGCCCGGATAGTCAAGACTCATGATCGAGCCACGTTGAATGCACGTGTCGTTGGCCCACGTTCCACTCGGGTAAACATCACCCTTGGTGAATCCACTGTCGGCGGGGTCGATGTACATCAAGAGACCAATCGCCCCCGCTTCTTGCGCAAACTTCGCCTTGTAACCACGAAAGTTTCCGCCATATCGCGCGATGACGATCTTGCCCGTCACATCGATGTTGAGTTCTTTGAGCCGTGCAAAATCTTCGCGCGTTCCATAGTTCGCATAGACGACCTGCGCGGTTACATCGCCCGACGCGCTGTAGGCGTTCCATCCCCAATTGAGGTCAGGATGCGCAGCTGCGGGATCCTCAGCGAGATTCGCTTCAATCACTGGCAGGATTCCGCGACGCGATGGTTTGGGCGGTTCTGCTGACTGATTCGATTTCGACTCTTCGACAATCTCAAGACGGGCAGAAATCGGGCGTGCGAGCAGCGCGAAGAAATCATGCGTCTCGACTTGCAATCCCATCTGTGAAAACGCAAACGAGAGCCGGCGAATCTGCCGTGCATCGCCGTCTGTACCTGCAACGTGCGGCTCACTGCCGAGCAAGTCGTGCCAGACGCGCAGTTGGGCTGGTGTGGGCACAGACTCAAGCGCTCGCAAGAGCGGCGCCTCAGCGATGGCACGCGATGTCGACGATGCAAGCAACGCTGTGCAGAGCGCGGCGAGAATCGTCACTTCGCCGCCCCGAGAACTTCTGGCCACGGATTTCCCACATGGCAGACTTTCCCAGTGGTTTGCACATAATCCTGGTGATACTCCTCAGCGGGATAGAAAACCTTCGCTCGCTCGACTGCTGTCGCGATCGGGGCGTCGAATTTCTTCTCCGCTGACAACTGCGTGACGTACGCCTTCGCCTCTGCAAGTTGCAGGTCGTCGCTACAGAAGACGCCGCTTCGATACTGCGTTCCGCGGTCGGGTCCTTGACGATTCACTTGCGTCGGATCGTGCAGCAGAAAGAATCCTGCCAGAAGTTGCCGATACGAAATGACTGCAGGATCAAAAATCACACGCACCGCCTCGGCATGTCCTGTCTCGCCAGTGCAGACGTCCTTATATGTTGGATCGACCACAGTTCCTTGCATGTAGCCGCTTGTTGCTGAGATCACACCCGGAGCCTCTTGAAAGATGTGTTCGACTCCCCAGAAACATCCCCCAGCGAAGTATGCAGTTTGCGTTTGAATGGATTGACTCTGTGCTGGCATCGGGGAACCTTTCTCGAAGAAGACAAGCGCTGCGCTGTTGAGACAGAAGCGTCGTCCGGTTGGTGCGGGACCATCGTCGAAGACATGTCCAAGATGCGCGCGACAGCGTGCGCAGTTGATTTCGATTCGCTCCATGCCGTGCGCGCGGTCAACCTTTTCTGTGACATGTGCACGATCGACCGGCGAGAAAAAGCTTGGCCATCCAGTGCCTGAGTGAAACTTGCTCTCACTCGAGAAGAGAGGCAGTCCGCACACGATGCAGCAATAGACCCCCGTCAGTTTGTTGTCGACGAGGTTTCCGCAGAACGCCGCCTCGGTGCCTGCATTCTGCGTCACTCGATATGCCTCGGGAGTCAGTTTCTTGGCCAATTCTTCAACAGAACTTGGCGAGAGTGGCGTGACGTCGAATCCTGACTTTGAATAGGTGTGACGAGAGAGAGCAACTGGTGGGGCGCGCATGACTGGGGGCTCCTGAGGTGTCGATGATTGTTCTGCGACCGATCGATCGCATGCGCAGCCGAGGGTCATGATCAGCGCGCTGGCTCCTGCGCAAAGTTTTTGTCGCAAATGACCCATAAATCGCGAGTATAAGTCGCGTGTGAGCGCGAGTCGCACTAGACTGACTCATGTTCTTTGACAATCGGGGCCGAACTGGCTTCGACTGGCCAGCCATGGTCTGTCGTCGCGCGTCGTGGAGCATCCAGGCCACGTAAAAAGGATGCACA
>CAYHFW010000015.1:0-53738 GCA_964355975.1 uncultured Singulisphaera sp. | reverse complement strand
CAGTCCTTGCATCGCTCTGGAGTCATGCCGACTTCGCATGATTGTCGATACTCGATGATCGCCTCTTCATGGCGATCGGCTTCGCGCAGGATGTCGCCACGGCATTCGTGGGCCTCAGCGATCGCGCTTCGATCGAGTTCGGGTCTCTGGCGCCGTATGTGAACTGCGACGAGTTTCAACAACTCCTCGACATGCGACCTGACCTCCTTCATTCGCCGCGCATCGACAAGCAATCGATAGACACCCAAGAAGGCCGGCATGGGCGTCCAGTTCACGCACCACACTGGTTCCGTCCCAACTCGTATCGCTTCCCGATAGTGCTCGAGGGCTTCAGTGCTGTTTCCCAGTCGCTCAAGGCATGATGCGATGCACTCGTGGTCGATGGTGATGGCACGGCGTTCGCGGGTGTCGCAACGATCGATCTCGAGGACCGATTCCCAGTACAGGAGCGCCTCGGCTCGGCGCCCCGTGCCCTCAAGCAGGCTCGCAATTCGCCGCCGTGTCGAGGTCTCAGTCCACGAGAGGTCGACGGGTCGATCTCTCGCACACTCGAGAAGTCGCTCCAGTGCCTCGACCGCGGATCCCCGCTGGTCACACTCCGCGAGGGCATCGCCATGCATCTCGGCTGCTTGGAGCCACCGCAACCAGTGCACTGACTGGATCTTGTGATCTTCTACGTGGGTGCTCTTGACCTTTTTCTTCGCATTGGTCCATGCGGCCTTGAGGGGAGGGATGGCCGCGCGGAAGTCACGCTGCCCATAGAGCTGTGCGCCGAGTTGGAATTCGAGTTCAACACGCGACTCCAACGGGAACGTCGGTTGTTGGATCGCGATGAGGTCGCGAAGCCAATCCACCCCAGATCCGAAAGCCGTGTCCGCCGGGCGCGCCTGACTTGCGCGGAAACTCAGGCACTCCGCGTATGCGGTCGTGAGTGCACAGGCGGCGGGGGAGTGGTTTCCCCGTGTGACCCGCGCCTTGATCTCATCTCGCACTTCATGGAGAAACGCGAATTCAATTGCCGCACCACTGGATTCCTCCGCGCGGAGGTACTTCATAGCAGCCTCAGCGACAGAGAGGTCTGACTCCGTCTGATCCTCGAAGAGACCGCGTGCGATCGACGGCGCCTCGACTTCGCCAGCCCGCAGTAGAAACGCACCCAGGGCCCTACCGGCGATCGACGCATGCTCGGTTGGAAGTTTGTCTACAAACTTGAAGAGGTATCCGATGCCCTCTCCTCCAATGACCAGGTCGAGCGCCGCCGCGACCGATCCAGGCATCAGGAGGAGATCGCGCAATCCAATCGCACGACTCGCAAGTTGGCTGGGATCCTTTCCTCGGACCTCTCGAGCGAGGATTCGTCCGATCACGTGTTCCGCGACCCGCTCGACAGTGAAATAGCAATACGACTCTTCCGGGTTGGATGATCGGATAACCGTGACGACCCCAGACCGCTCCAGCAAGTCCATCGCGGAGTGTGGCTCCTTCCAGATGAGCCCAGCACCCCCAGTGCACTCGATGTCTGAGAAGCGAATGTGCGAGATCTTGGATTTGAGCGCCAGTTCGCCTAGAAGTTGCATCAACTTGGCCATCGACCGAGTCTCATCCTGCGGATCCGACTCAAGGTGCTCGAGGTAGAGAAAGAAAAGGTTTTCAGCCTGGTTCTTCGTCGGACACTCCTGATCAGCAAACGTTGAAACGGCGATTCGGATGCTCAACGGAGAGCAGATCTCCCGGTGGAGCCACTCACTCTCGCGGAGGAGATCGGAGTACTCGAACCTCGGAGATCGCCGCGAGTCGTTCTCGGCGTACCGCCGCCAAATCGCTTCGCACGATTCGTCGTCGAGACGTCCAACAATCATGACTGGACGCGTCACTGGCGAAAGTTGGTCCACTTGCCTGTCATCATCCGAGGAGGGGTCGGCTGGCGAGGGGTCGATTAGTTCCAACGACTCCGCGCCAATGTTCGTTGGTTCGCTTGCCCCCAATTGGGATTTCCCAGCTAGGTGGGTTTCCGGACCCTTGGGCGCGGATGGCTCAGAGACTTTTGCGACGCGCGAAGTGGTCGGGTAGTGCGAGGTTCGCTGCACAAACTCCGCGGCCGGGTTCCACCAGAGATTCGTGTCGCGCAGGCACTCGTCCATGACGTTGGACCAACGAGGATCGTCCGACCGCCAACTCAACAGGAACCGCGCCCCGACCCCCCTTTGACGGGTACGACGTGCCTGCTGAACAATTGATGCAAGGAGGTCCTCGCGCCTGGGATGCTCGTTGATCCCGTCGAGAACAACGACGAGCCCTCCCACGCCTCTCACGGAGGCGAGGCTGTCGAGTGGGCATCCGGTGTATCGGAGTTGGTCCTCGACGATCAGCTCAATGTTGCCGGAGGCACCAACTTCGTTCGCGAGCAGAAAGAGGACCGGAGGGAGCGATGATTGGTCCTCGGCCGCAAGCCAGCCCCGGACAACCGACGCGAGGACGCCGGTTTTTCCGGCGCCTGCGGCTCCAGTCACTCCCAGCAGTGGCATCGCTGAACCCATCCACTCGGTCAGTCGATTCTCGATCTGCGTGCGAGGGACATGGAGACTTGGGTCGTAACGATTTCGCCACTTGAGTGTTTGGAGTGTCTGCTCGGTGGTCGTGCTCACCCGCTTCCGCAGTTCACTCGCGGTTAGTTGTTCGTAGCCGATCTTGGGGTACACCTTGGACATAAGGCGATCGTCTAAGTCGCCCTGCAGAGGCTGGATTGGCACTTCCTCGGCCTTTTGGACAAAGCGCTCACCCTCCGCAGACATGAGGCCGCTGTAGTGAAAGCAACCACGGTCCTTCTGGGCATAGAGAATGAGCTCTGAAAAGCGGTTGCCCTGGCCATAGGCGTCGCCAAGACTGTCCCGCCCGATTGTCAGAGGTCTTAGCACCAGCCCGTCCGTCTCAGCGTACGGACCAGAACGCATGAGCAGCGTCTTGCTCTTGCCTTGGTAGTTCGATGTTGAGAGTTCTGGGTGCAGCCCACGGCATGTCCACAAGCGCCCTGCGTAGCTGTGCTGCATCTCGTAGTTTGCGAGCCATCGGTACTCGAACAGTGCATTGAACGAAACTTCACGGAAGTAGTTGGCCGTGGATTCATCTGTCCCTTCGAACCGATGGTGCCTCAGTGCATTCCTGTGCCACACGAGGTACTCGAGGTGACCCATCCGTGATACGCGTTCGGTGTCCGGACGCCCTGACGGTACAGGTGGTGTAACCCGTCGAACCGGTTTCCCATTCTCGCACCGCTGCCACACATCACTGAACTCCCTCAAGAAGAGCGGTCGTTTGTTGGTCTTCGCAGAGTTCAACATGGATCGGAGCGCCTCCACCCAGTTACCTTCGCTTGGGCGATCGAGCCCCGTCTTGATGAGTTCTGTGAGTGACTTGTCGATCCACTTCTTGTCATCCAGATAGTTGGAGAGCGAGACCAGTCCGAGAAAGCGAAGCGTGTAGTCAAGAAGGAGATCCACGGACTCGTTGATGTCCAATGCCCCGTCGGCGGCTCGAAGTCGATGGAGGGGACGGGCGATGATGGTTGGAAGCGAAGCGATGACTTCATCGGTCGGCACCGTCGAAGGTCGTGGAGTCGGTGCAGTCATCTTTGTGGACATCCCCACTCCTAGAGTACACAAGCACACCGAGCATCGGTTGCCGCCGCATGAAAATGTCTAGGCTTAGAGACCGATGAACGAGAAAATGAATTGTGGCTTCGCTGAGTTTGACCGCGACAGGGGTCCATCTCTCGATGGACTGCCGAAGAAGTAATGGTTCATGCGGGTTTCACCAAGACCTCGGCGCAGGAGGTCTGGGCTTGCTCGACCTTCGTGGACACCAAATCGTACTACCCATCGCTCGTGGCCGCTTCGAACTGTTCGGGGCCGAGATAACCACGAGAAAGCAAGTGAGCTGTGCGTCGTGCGCGGCACGCTACTTCTCCTATTGTTGTTTGATGTACACGTTGGCGTCTAAGTTGGCTGTGCTCCACGCCCGCTGGGTGCAAGATGCTGCGGTGCTCTCGACGATCGACGACATGGAAGACCTTTGCACGGATCTTGAAGCAAAGTCGGCTCGAAAACTACTGCTTCTCGAGCGTGTGCCAACGGAAGAGGCGCGGGCTTCGACGCACTGAATCACTCACTCTCATCTCTGGACTCTCGCGCTACCCTCTTGCCATGAAAGACCAAGAGATTCTCGGGGCGGCCAAAGCGCTGCGCAAACGACACGCCATCACCGATGGCGATTCGTTCCGGTTGGAGGACTGCGATCCTGGGGAAACTGATGGACTGCGAGGTATGTCGAAGGAAGGCGCGAAGGAATTGCTCGAAGAGAGTGTGCGGATGATGGCGGAGTTGCAGGACATGCTCTACGCGCAGGATCATTGGTCGCTCTTGCTCATCTTTCAAGCCATGGACGCTGCAGGAAAAGATGGGGTCATCAAGAATGTCATGTCGGGCATCAATCCGCAAGGTTGCGAGGTAAGTTCGTTCAAGGCGCCGTCCAGCGAAGAACTCGACCATGACTACATGTGGCGATCAATGCGCAGGTTGCCCGCTCGAGGGATGATCGGCATATTCAACCGCTCGTACTACGAAGAGATACTCGTCGTGCGTGTGCACCCAGAAATCCTGCGGGGACAGAAGATCCCGCCGAGCCTGCTCAACAAGAATGTTTTCAAGCGCAGGCAGGCCGAGATCCGCGACATCGAGGCATACATGTCTGCCAACGGAACGGTGGTGCGAAAGTTTTTCCTGAATGTCTCTCGAGCCGAACAAAAGCGGCGATTCCTAGAGCGGATCGACAACCCAGAAAAGAACTGGAAGTTCTCAGCAACGGATGTCGCGGAGCGGGCTCACTGGGGTGAATACATGGATGCGTATGAGTCAATGATTCGCACGACATCATCGAAGGATGCGCCGTGGCATGTCATTCCTGCCGACAATAAGTGGTACACGCGGCTGGCCGTCTGTGGAGTGATCATCGATACGCTCGCAAAGTTAGACCTGCACTATCCGAAAGTCGACCAAGCGCGTCTTGCGAAGTTGCAGGAAGCGCGTGCAGCACTGATGGCGGAGAAGGAGTAAGCGCTGCATGGCACGCCACGCTGTCGGCTGCCACGTGAGTCTCGCGCCACTCGTCCCAATCGTTCTCGGTATCACGGGACATCGCAACCCGAGGCCAGATGTCATTCCCGAACTTGAGCGAAAGTTAGCGGCAGTCCTCACGGCGATCGACCGCGCTGCGCCGTTTTCTCCAATCGTCTTTCTCTCGCCACTTGCCGCTGGGTGTGATCAGCTTGCGGCGCGCATCGCAGTGAACTTCAGGCGAATTCGCCATGATGTTGGCATGCGAGTCGAACTGGTTGTGCCGCTGCCGCTGCCGCTTGCGGAGTATCGAAACGACTTCGCCGATGACCCCGCCGCGCTTGCAGAGTTTGAGAGACTGCGCGCGTGCGCGAGTTACGAAGTGCAACTTCCTCCTATCTCGGTCATCAATGACCAAGATGGCGCGATGGGGAACGAACTGCGCGATGCACACTATCGGCGACTCGGTCTTTTTATCGCGCTGCAGTCGCAGTTGATGGTGGCGATGTGGGATGGCAGCCCGCAACACAAAGTTGGGGGAACGCGTGACATCATCGAGTTTTGCAGAAAGGGTGCGCGAACGATCAGCCCTCAAGCGACTTCCGAGTCTGTCTCTCTCGAAGCGCGAGTGGCACGCGAAGGTCTTCGGATTCCATTCCGCCCAACGATGCCATTGCTGTCGCCGCGCCGGGCGACGCCGCTGGTGGTGTTTGCAACACCACGAACGACAACTGGCGGTGATGCCGAAGAGGCGGCGAAGTACGAAGCACTCAACGAGAGCGAGTTGGCCAAAGTCTGTACCCAAGTCGCTTCGCACACAGAGTTGCTCAACGTTGCGCTGATGAAGACAACAGTGTTGTACCGATCGAGATTTCGTGGCGCCGTTGACTCTGAAACATGGAATTCGCTCGTCGACCGGTATGAGCGCCTCGATGCACTTGCCAGCCGGTTCAAGTCGAGTTACCTCCGTCACGCGAAACTGATCGCGACTTTTGCGGTGCTCGGGATTTGCTGCTTTGAATTCTTCTCTAGTTTCGGAGATGAGTCCATGACCGCGAGGTACGGGATGCTCGCCTATCTGACGCTGCTCGTCGGCGCGTACCTCGCTTGGAAGCGGTCAATGGGCGGCGAGTGCGAGCGCCACTTCGTCGAATCGAGGGGACTTGCCGAGGCGATGCGAATTCAGTTGGCATGGTTGCTTGCTGGCATTACCGAGTCGGTGGCCGACCACTATGTCGCGCGACGCGGCAACGAGTTGGATCTCCTGCAGTCGCAGATCCGCGCAGCATCGCTCGAGGCATACTCGATACCACGCGATGCGATTCAGGCTGCCACCGCGACCGCGCGTGATGCATGGGTCGCGGATCAGCGTGACTACTTCGCCGCCAGTTCCAGCGGGATGCAGCGTCGCGACCGCGACGACCGCCGTGGGCAATGGCTTCGGTTGTGGAGCATGCGGAGCGCGCTCATGTTCGCGGTGGTCCTCAGCACGGGCGTGCTGGTGCACGTCTGGGTGAGCGGCGCAGGACCGTTGGGCGGATTCGATTGGTGGGTCGACCTCGGCTGCTTCATCATGGGAAGCCTCTTCGCCGTTTGTGTAGGGATCGACTACTGGCGTGATATTGCGCTCGACCGTGAGGATCTCGAGAGCGCAAAGCGGATGTTCCCCTTGTTCGAACAAGCAATGAAAATGTTGGATGAGGCCCAACGGTACGGAAATCAGACCGAGGTGCTGCGGGCTCTCGGCAAGGAAGCTCTCGATGAGAGTGGGGAGTGGATCTCTCGTCATCGGGGGCGATTGAGAATTCCTGATTCTGGGTGAGCGCAAGAGCGTGTCGCTTCGTGGTCTGCATCGCTAGGATTACGGCATGGCTCTCCGACTGGGTGGCGGTGTCGATGATGGAATCTTCATCTCATATCGACGTGATGGTGGATCGGAAGTCGCGCAAGTGTTCAAGGAGTTTCTTGAAGGCCAGGGTTTCAGAGTCTTTCTGGATGTAGAGGGGCTGACGCACGGACGGTTCGACGCTCAGATCTTGGCGCAAATCGAGGGGCACGCACACCTGCTACTCGTGTGCTCGCCTGGGTGTCTCGATCGGTGCGCCGACGAGTCCGATTGGATTCGAAAAGAAGTTTCGCACGCCCTCAAACTGGGTCGCAACATTGTGCCGGTCACTCTGCCCGGGTTCGATTGGCCCACTCCAACCGACTTGCCAGAAGAGATTCGAGACCTCCAGCGGCACAACGCCTTTTCCTATGTCCATGAACACTGGGGTTCGATCAAGCACAAACTCGCAAGCCACTTCGGCAAAGAGAGCGCTGCCCGGTCCCCAAAAATGGAGCGACTCGTTCGCGCATTCCTCGTCGCAATCTCGAAGGTCGCAAGCGGGCGCGCCACAGGCGAGTTCTCCGCTGAGGCAGAGCACGAGTGCTTTGTGGCGGCAGCAACAGAGTTGCTCGGCAACTCTGGGCAGAGTGGTACGCGCGATGCGCTCGAGGAGATTGTGCAACAACCAAAAAGGTTTTCGGAGGCGGTTCATAGTCTCACTGCCGATCAGCCAGAGGTCGTGAGGGATGCCGCGAGGGTGTACTTCAAGCAACTGTCAGGCACACTTCAAAGTTCGCTGCGCCGCAGCAGCGACCGCAGCGGCCGAACCATCCCGCGCGATATGCCGCTCGCGAAACCAGATGATCTCCTTCGATTGATCCCGAGCGCGATGCCTCGGTTCAGCGTCGGCCAGCGTCCTGTGCCAGGAACTGCGCTCCAACTGATCGGTCTCCTCGGCAAGGGCGGGTTCGGCGAAGTGTGGCGCGCAAGGCACTTGGACAGGCCGAAGGAGCGGGATGTTGTCCTAAAATTTTGCATTGACGAGCGCGCGGCTCGTTCACTGAAGCGAGAGGCCGAGCTACTGCGGTTAGTCAAGGACAAGGGCAGGCACCGCTACATCGTCGATCTCCTCGATACCCACCTCGACTGCTCTCCGCCCTGTCTGGAATACGAATTCGTCGAGGGTGGGGAACTCGCAGAGTACTTGGCTGACTTGTCGCAGGACCCGCGCCGAAGCAAACTGACTGCACAAAAGATTGCCGCGATCATGGCTCAAATCACCGAGCCCGTCATGTTTGCGCACCAACAGGACATAGTGCATCGCGACCTGAAGCCACAGAATGTGCTCGTGGTACGAAAGTCGCGTACCGAACTGAGTCGAGTGCATTTCAAGATCACTGATTTCGGAATCGGCGGCGTCATTCAAACTGAGGAGCTGAAACAGCACAAGACGGCAACATCGACCGGGAGCGAGACGCTGTCGAGGGGGACTTTCACCCCGATCTACTCGTCACCACAACAACAGCAGGGGGCCGCACCCGACAAGCGCGATGACGTCTTTGCGCTCGGTGTGATCTGGTACCAGATATTGACCGACGACCTCGGCAAGGGAGTGCCCAGCGGCGGCGGATGGAAGACGCGACTGAGGCTGAGTGGCGTGACAGATGAGATGCTCCAGTTGCTCGAGGGGTGTATGGAGTCAGAAGTCGACGATCGGATTCCAGATGCCGGGGTTCTCTTCAAGCGACTGACAGCGATTGCGGAGTCGAAGCCTGAGCCAGCGAACGTGCCAATTGTTTCCCCGCCGACCCCGTCACTTGATTGGGCTGAAGTGTTGGAGAAGCACCCGGATCCATCAGTGGTTGCGAGCGCATTCGTCGAACCGATTCGAGCGACTGGGCTGCCGTGGCGAGTGAGGCATAGGGCGACCGGCATCGAGTTACTGCTCGTGCCACATGGCAAGTTTATGATGGGAAGCGCACCCGAAGACCCATCCGCTCGCAGCGATGAGTCGCCGCGGCACCTCGTGCTCATATCGCGATCGTTCTACATTGGCAGGTTTCCTGTCACGCAGGAGCAGTGGGCACGCATCGAGGAGGACAACCCCAGCGACTCTCTTGATCCGCTGTTTCCTGTGGAGAAAGTTCGATGGGACGCAGCCAATCAATTCTGTGAGAAGGCGGACCTTCGCTTGCCGACGGAGGCCGAGTGGGAGTATGCCTGTCGTGCAGGATCCACTCGGACGACCTACGGAGATATTGGCGCGATTGCGTGGTACTCGACAAACTCACAGAAGGAATCTCAACGAGTCGGACGCCGACGGGCCAACGGCCTTGGGCTGTTTGACACGATTGGGTTGGTATGGGAGTGGTGCAGCGATCGATATCGAGATGACTACTACGACTCCTGCGCAAGGGGCGTGAGCGATCCACAAGGGCCGGCGGATGGCGAGACGCGTGTCAACCGAGGTGGGTCATTCGGGAATCGCGCCGCGATGTGCCGGGCAGCGACTCGGGGTAGTCCCGACCCAGAGCATCGCGTGAAGTATCACGGATTCAGGGTTGTCCGAGATCCGAGCGCAGCGCCAATGCGTGTCCGTGTTCGGGTTGCCCTTCCGACCAATCCGCCGCCGCCGAAAGCGCCGCCTGTGATGGAGCCACCTCGGCCTCCTAGGCAGACAGCGTCGACTGATGCGAGTCCTTCGACGGCACCTCCGCCGATAAAGAAAAAGCCTGCGTCGAAAGCGGCGGTGAGAGTGCCAACGCCAACCCCATCCGCCGCGACGCCTGAACAGGCGGCATACCACGATAAGTGCGCGACGATCGCGTTGATCATGGGTGGGATCAGCCTGTTGCTGACGTGCGTCCCCTTTGTTGGACTGATCCCTCCATTCGTCGGGCTTTACTATTCGAAACACGGGCGTCGGTCGCTGAGCTATCGATGGCAAGCTGAGGTGGGAGTTTGGTTATGTGCGCTGGCAGCCTGTTCAGCCCTGATCTGGAGCATCATCATCGTCTTCGAGAGTCGGTATGGATAGCCGCCTGCGCGCTGCCAGGGATCGGAGGGGTGCTCTGAATAGGTCGTGGTGATTACCTCGCGAATTGCTGGTACGCGTCATGGGGAGTCGAGCGCACGAATCTCAGACTCGAGTTGCGCCAGTCCGATTCGTGCGCGCTCGGCCTCTTCGGGATCGGTGTCGGGCAGTACCTCTAACGCCGCGCGGTAGCACGTGGCGGCATCGTTGAGGAATTGTGTCCGCTCCACTCCTGTGCTTGCACGCGCCTGATCGACCAGCGCGATTGCAAGATTACTCTGCGTCTTAACCCAGCGCAACGGCCGGTCGCCGCGGGTGAATACCTCCAGCGCTGCGCGGTAGGCCCCGCTCGCTTCGTTGAGTAGTCGCGCACGATTCACGCCTTCGCTGGCATGCGCCTGATCCCGCAAGGCGGTTGCCAGATTAGTCTGCGCCGTAGCCCAGTCCACCGGGAGGTCGGCGCGGGTGAAGACTTCGAGCGTGGCGCGGTGACACAGGACAGCTTCGCTGAGTAGTCGCGCACGATTCACGCCTTCCATTCCATCCCCCTGAGCGCGCAGTGCGATCGCAAGATAACTCTGCGTGGTAGCCCAGTCCGTCGGGAGGTCCTCGCGAGTGAACACTTTCAATGCGACGCGGAAGCACGCGACCGCTTCGTGGAGTAGTCGGGCCCGCTCCATGCCTTCGCTGTCACGCGCTTGCTCGGTCAGCGCGATCGCAAAATTACTCTGCGTCCACGCCCAGTCCAGCGGGAGGTCCTCGCGAGTGAACACTTTCAATGCGACGCGGAAGCACGCGACCGCTTCATGGAGTAGTCGCGCCCGTTCCACGCCTTCACTGGCACGCGCATGCTCACTCAGCGAGATCGCAAAACTACTCTGCGTCCAAGCCCATTCTTGTGGGAGGTCGGCGCGGGTCAAGACTTCTAACGCGGCGCGGTTGCACGCCACCGCTTCATTAAGTAGTCGTGTTCGCTCGGCGCATTCGCTGTCGCGCGCCTGATTGCCTAATGCGATCGAAAGAGCACCCTGCCCCATGGCCCACTCCTCCGGCCAGTCAGCGCGGGTGTATACCTCGAGCGCTGCGCGGTAGCACGCCACCGCTTCATTGAGTAGTCGTGTTCGCTCGGCGCCTTCAGTGTCGTGCGCCTGACCTTGCAGTGCGCAGGCAAGAGAACTCTGCGTCCATGCCCAGTCCTGCGGGAAGTCGAGGCGGGTGTATACCTCGAGCGCTGCGCGGCAGCATACGGCTGCTTCATCGAGTAGTCGTGCCCGCTCGCTGCCTTCGTTTTCACGGCCCTGATCGGCCAACGCGACTGCAAGAGCACACTGTGTTCGACTCCACTCCAGTGGGAGGTCGGCTCGGGTGAACACCTCGAGCACTGCGCGGTGGCGTGCGACCGTTTCGCTGAGCAATCGCGCCCGTTCGACGCCTTTGCTGGTACTCGCATGGTCGCTCAGAGCACTCGCAAACTCACACTGTGTCCGAGCCCATTCCTGCGGGAAGTCAGCGCGAGTGAATACCTCGAGCGCTGCGCGGTAGCACCCCTCAGCGAGTGCCATTAAGTCCGAGATCGAGGAGCCCTCTGAACGCGCGGCCCAATCGCTAGTTGTGATGCCGCTCAACAATTTTAGTTCTGCCCACTCAGACGGATACTCCTTCCGCGGCGTGACGGCGAGCGCCAGATCGTACGCCTCCAGTGCCAGTTCGTACTCGCGCGCTCCTGCACGCGCCTGCCCCTGCAGTCTGCGCGCCTCGCGCTCGTCCGCGCGTGCCAACATCGAATCTTCGCTGTTCGGATTCGATCGCTCGGCAGCCTCGCGTTTGAACTGCGCACGCGTCGCCGCCGCTCCAGCATTCTCTGCAGAGCGCGCAAAATTCCGCGCCGCGAAGTCCGCCAGCGCACGATCCATGAGCGGGGCTTCTGGATCAGAACTGGTGCCCGTAACGAACCGATCAATCCCAGACTGAAGTGCAGCAGGGTCGATTCCTTCTCTCTGTGCGACACTTTCGGTTGCGCGAGTCCAGTGCTGTTCGGGCGTCAGCTTGAGATCCCTCACGTCGCTCTGAAGTCTTGAGTAGGCGTCGACCACCGAAGTGAGTTCTGCTCGGAGCCTGGCCATCTCGGCAGCGCTGTCGGCTGACTGGCGTGCGACGAGCCAGAGCCCTCCTGCGAGCAACACGATGCACGCAATTGCCGCCGCCATTCCCCAACCGAGGCGCCGTTTGGCCCGATGCAACTCGCGCTTCAGCACATCCACCCGCTGTTGCAGCGCCAAGACGCGACGCTCGACTCCAGCAGCGTTGTCCACCGTCTCCCAAAGTCGGTCGCCGCCAGTCAGTGACGCGCGATGCGCGCGCTGCAGCGCCTGCAGATCGGGCGGCTCTTGGTCGTGTGGGTCGTATGCGAATCCGTCAGCGCAGACGAATACGTAGATCGGCTTGCCTAACTCCCGCGCGATGTCCACTTCGAACTGCGTGTAACTGCGCCGCGCATCACTGGGCGCTCGCTCGCTCGGCTCGCTTCCGTACACATCGCCGGCAACATGGATCACTGCGGTGCACTCCTTCAGCCGCGCGCGCAGCATCTCTCGCACGGTGCGTGAGTCGGGGGCGAAGTTCAGTTGCTCCACCGGAATGCAGCCGAGCGTCAGGAGCGCCTCCTTCACGACCTTGCGCACAGAGCCCAAGTCGCGCGATGTCGCTGAGACGAAAATGATTGGACGCATATCCCCTGGCATGGCGCAGGAAAGTCTACGGCTTGGATGTGGGTTCTTCACGCGCTGCGGTGGAGAGGTGAGAATTCAGAGGTGTTCGCGTTCTTGCGATCGTTCGAAACTGGAAACCCCAGTACCATCTGATGACGCTGCGGATATCCGGAAAACCGCAGATTCACCGGTTGGGCAATTCAATTCGCCTCGGCATTCGCCCAGCGCAACAAGTCGGGGCACGAAAGGATTTCGCATGAGTTGGTATCTCGAAGCACTGAAGAAGTACGCCGTGTTTACTGGTCGCGCACGGCGCAAGGAGTTTTGGTTCTACTCGTTGTTCAACATGATCGCACTCATCGTCGCGATGATCGTCGACAACGTGCTTGGGTTGAGATTCGAGGATGAGTTGTTTGGGCCGATCTACACGTTGTACATCTTGGCTACGCTGCTCCCTTCGCTGGCAGTCAGCGTCAGGCGTCTGCACGATGTTGGGAAGAGCGGTTGGTTCCTCTTGCTGAACCTGATTCCATTCATCGGTCCCATCTGGCTGTTGATTCTTGTGTGCGGCGACAGCGCACCAGGGGGCAATCAGTACGGGGCGAATCCGAAGGCATAGAAAGCTGCCATGCGCGATGGTCTAGGTGCGGCGTTCTGAGCGCGCCTAGACCATCATTCGATTTTGTGGTCAACATGATTTCAAAACTTTGCAGCTCTCTTCGTCAGAATGATGACGCCCATTTTCCTACCGCAGAAGAAGCACCGCAGTCGCGCATGCAAGCAGGTACATGGTTGGAAAGAGTTTGCGGCACTTGGAGTCGAGTTTCTCCGCCTCCGCGTCGCGCCCTTCCTTTGCGAGCCTCAGTGACCGCACACTGACCGCGACGACCATCAAGATGACGATGAAAGAGATCACGTGCACCCAGTCGGCGAGCGTGAGTCCTGTTCGATCTGGGAGACCAGCGCTGACAATCCACTGGCTTCCCACGGCTGCGAAGAGCCCTCCCACGGGCAATCCAAATCGTGGGTCCACATCTGTGGGAGGAATGTAGAAGGCATACATGGCGAGCAGCACTGCGATGACCACTGGGACACCGAGTTTGACGCAGTAAGCCCATCCCTGGTTTTCGATTGGCAATGAGAACTCGATGTACGAGTACTGGGCCGTTGAGCCCGATGGAATCGTAGGGTCTCCGAAGTTGGTGTTGAATTCGTCGACGCCCGTGTCGATCGTGAGGACTCCAACTTGCCAGCCTGGAATCGACGTGACGCGCGACTTCGATTGCGCTATGTCTGGCTTGAGAAGGATCTCATGGATCTCGCTTTCCGAGTCTTCGATCTTGAGGTGCAATCGGTGGCTGTCGAATGGAAACGAACCGAGTTCAAACGTCTCGCGAACCTTGCCCTGAATCCGAAAGACGGAGTAGCCAGGATCGGATGTGATCGGCGTGGTCGTCAATTCGTGTACCCCCATGATCTCGTACGTATCTGCGGGTGCGCGTGGAAGTCCTCCTGCTGACGACGGCGTTTCTGCACCTGTTGCGAGAAACTGACTGGGCTCCCACCGCAGCCACAGGTAGAGATCGAACGCGAACACTCCTTCTCGAAGGTTGACCTCAGGAACGTCTGAGAGATACAGGCCAACCTCGACAATTCGGGGTGACGCGGTTGAGGCTTGAAGTTTCGAGTCTTGGGATGGCATCTCCGATGCAAGCGAAACTGGAATCGGAGCGACCACCCCGAGTGCCATGAGCAGCGCTAGGAAGATCGAAACCGCTGAGATACGTTTGTCGAATAGTTGTTTCATTTCGAATGCCCCATTTGTGCGTATGTTCGTGCTTGCCCGCCAGAGACCTCAGTCAGAGAATGAGATGGCACAATTGTAGTGCGGATCCTGAGGGTTGGATCAGTCACCGCAATTGTTCGCACTGAAGCAAGTGGGCCGATTGAAAGTCGGGATGTCTGCGCGCCCCGCGCCACGCTCGCCCACTCACTCGCCCTACGCCCAGTCGCGCATTGGAATTGGCACATGCAGTGCGTCTGCGCACGCGCGGGCGTCGGGGTACCCGGCATCTGCGTGTCGAATGACGCCCATCATCGGGTCGTTCGTCAGTACGCGCTCGATGCGCGCCGCTGCTTGGGGAGTTCCATCGGCGACGATGACCTGTCCAGCATGTTGACTGAAGCCGATGCCGACGCCGCCGCCATGATGAAAGCTTGCCCACGACGCACCGCTTGCAATATTGACCGCAAAGTTGAGCAGCGCCCAGTCGCTGATGGCATCGCTTCCATCGCGCATCCCTTCAGTCTCGCGGTTGGGGCTCGCGACCGATCCGCAGTCGAGGTGATCGCGCCCGATCACGATCGGCGCCTTCACTTCGCCGCGTGCGACCATCTCGTTGAAGCGCAAGCCGGCGAGGTGGCGTTGCCCAAGCCCAAGCCAGCAGATGCGCGCGGGAAGCCCCTGAAATGCGACACGCTTCTGTGCAGCGCGAATCCATCGGTGCAGTGACTCATCGTGTGGAAAGAGTTCGAGCAACGCCTCATCGGTGGCGCGAATGTCTTGCGGATCGCCTGAGAGCGCAACCCAGCGAAACGGACCGCGTCCGACGCAGAATTGCGGCCGAATGTAGGCCGGGACGAATCCTGGAAATGCAAACGCATCGGCGTACCCATGATCGTGCGCGCGCTGGCGAATGTTGTTGCCGTAGTCGAAGACCTTGGTTCCATCGCGCATGAAGTCGACCATCAATCGCACGTGGCGATCCATTGATGCGAGCGAAAGTTGTGTGTACTTCGCGGCGTCGGCGGTGCGCAGCACGTCTGCTTCTTCACGCGAGAGGCCGTCTGGGTAGTAACCGTTGAGCACATCGTGCGCACTCGTCTGATCAGTGAGTGTGTCAGGAGTAACGCCGCGCTCGCGCAGTCGCTTGAGCATGTCGACCGCGTTGGCGAGAACTCCCACGCTGATCGCCTCGCCAGCGCGCGCGCAGGCGACGGCGCGGGTGATTGCGACGTCGAGATCTTCGTGAAACTCATCGAGGTATCGATCGTGCACACGCTTGGCAAGTCGCTCGCGACAGACATCGGCGATGAGGCACGTGCCGTCGTTCAACGTGATGGCAAGAGGCTGTGCACCACCCATCCCGCCGCAACCCGCAGTGACATTCAGCGTTGCGCGCAGCGATCCATTGAAGTGTTGTCGCGCGCACTCTGCGTAGGTTTCATACGTGCCCTGCAGGATTCCCTGCGTGCCGATGTAGATCCAACTGCCGGCCGTCATCTGTCCGTACATGATGAGTCCGCGCGCAGCGAGGTCGTCGAAGTGCGACTGGGTCGCCCAGTGAGGCACAAGATTTGAATTGGCGATCAGCACGCGCGGCGCGTCAGCGTGGGTGCGCATGACTCCCACAGGCTTGCCACTCTGCACGAGCAGTGTCTCGTCGGCGCCGAGCGCCTTCAGACTCGCAATGATCGCGTCGTATGCCTCCCATGAGCGCGCCGCTTGGCCGCGGCCTCCATAGACAACAAGGTCGTCTGGTCGCTCGGCAACTTCAGGGTCAAGATTGTTCATCAACATCCGCATCGCCGCCTCTGCAGCCCAAGTCTTGCAAACCATGGATGTTCCGCGCGGAGCTCGAATCACGCGCGCGTGTGACGGTGCTGGAGTGGAAGTCATGTGATCAGTCTAGGAAAGGTCGGTCGAAGAAACGACGAAGGCACCCGACGCGATCAATCTCGAAATCGCTGCAATATCAGGGGCTGGCGAGCGGTCTTCGTGCAGAGGTTGCACGACGGAGCGCACAATGCGGTGCGCGTCTTCAACCCCCGCGCCGCTGCGCAGTGGTCGCTGCACATCGATCGCTTGCGCCATCACCAGCAATTCGCAGGCGATGACATCACGCGCGATACGAATCGCCTCGCGTGCGTGCAGGGCGCTCGTTGCTCCCATGCTGTTGTAATCCTCGATGCCTGCGCAGGTGGAAATGTTGCCGACGCTCGATGGATAGGCGAGTGTGCGCAGTTCGTTGCAACACGCTGCGGCCGCGTACTGCACAATCATGAATCCACTGTTGATGCCAGGTTGCGCAGAGAGATGCGCCGGAAGTTTGCTCTCGCGGTCGTGGCCAGAGAGCGCCCAGTAGATGCGGCGTTCGGCGATCCCCGCGAGGTGAGAGAGCGAGATCTTGAGCAGGTCGAGCGCAATGGCAAGCGGCATGCCGTGAAAATTGGCTCCTGAGAGAACATCCCAACGCGCCGCACTCTCAAACACAAGTGGATTGTCCGTCACAGCATCGAGTTCACGCTCGATGGTCGCTCGCGAGTAATCCATCGCATCGACGACTGCCCCGAGCACCTGTGGTGAAGCGCGCAGGGCGTAGGGGTCTTGCACGCGCGGGTCGTCGTTTGCGTGCGCGGGACCGATCTGCGAACCGTCGAGCAGCGCAGCGAGCGCGGCAGCGACGCGCTGCTGTCCAGGTTGCTTTCGCGCAGCGTGAATGCGCCCATCAAGCACGCTCGTCGCCGCTCTGCACCCATCGAGTGCCATTGCATTTGCGACGAGCGCGGCGTGCGTGAGATTGCGCACATCGTGCATCGCGAGTGCGCCGAGAGCGCTCATCAAGTGCGTGCCATTGATCAGCGCGAGCCCTTCCTTCTCAGCCAATTGCAGCGGGGCGATGCCCGCAGATCGTTGCGCAGCATCGGCGGCGATTGAACCGCCCGCGACGATCATCACTCCCTCACCCATCAATCCTTGTGCGATATGCGCGAGCGGCGCGAGATCGCCAGACGCTCCCACCGATCCGCGCGATGGAACAACAGGGGTGAGCGCGTGATTCAAATGCGCGATCAATGAGTCGATGACCTCAGCGCGAACGCCCGAGTGCCCGCGGGCCAAACTTGCCGCAAGTACGACCATCATCGCCCGCACCGACTCGACATCGAGCGCGTCGCCAACCCCACACGCATGCGAGCGAATGATGTTTGTTTGCAGTTGGGCGAGTTGCGCAGGGGGAAGGCGCACATTCGAAAAACTGCCGAATCCAGTATTGATGCCGTACATCGCCTCGCCGCCTGCGGCGCGCGCGAGCATTCCGCTGCGCGCAGCAACCACGCGTGCGCGCGCGTCTGCGCTCAGCGCAACTTGGGCGCCACCGCGCGCCACGGCGCACAGCGAGTCAATCGAAAGGGGTCCGCCGTCGAGTACGACCAGTGTTGAATTCATCGGCACTCCGCGAGGATACGGCGCATGCATGGTCGTTGCGCCAATGCGACCCTGCGGATACACCACCACGATGAACACGCATTCGGCGCACTCCCACTCGACGCACGCGACCAGCGCACCGCTCGAACGAAACTGGATTCGCGGAGTTGTCCTGACGAGCGCGCTCGTGCTTGCCATCTGGGTTGGGTTGGCAGCATCGTCGCGGTTCGTCGACCTGAGTGCGACTCCAGCGGGATGCATCACGCTCGCGACATCAAAGAGCGACGCGATTCTCACGCTCGCCGCGGTGTGGATCGTGCTCACACTGCTTGGGATGGGTGTTGGCCGCCTCGTCAATGCGGTCGTTGGAGTCTTCGTAGTCGGCGCGGGATTCACAGCCCTCGCACTGCGAAGTAGCACGGTCACGGGTCCGATCTTTGAAGGCAGTTCGCTGGTGGCAGTCGGCGCAGAGACCTTGATCTGGGCAGTTCCAGCCTCGATCACGCTGATCGCAGTCTTTCGCTTTTCGGGAGCGCTGCCTGACATCGCGCCACGATTTGCAGGAGAGCCGTGGTGGCGCGAGTACTTCGATCTCGACGCACTTCGCGCGGGACTTGTCGGCGCACTTCTTCCGCTCGTTGTTTGGCTCGTCGTGCGAAACATGCTCAAGGGCCAAGCCATCGGAGGGGCGTGCCTCGGTGGAGTCACAGTTGGAATCGCCTATCGATTGCTCGCTCCGCAGGTGACGCCACTCTTCGCGTTCATCGCACCAATTGTGCTGATGGGTCTCTATCAAATGGCTGTCGCGAGCCGCCTCACTGTTGACCTCTCAACTCTGTTTGCTGCGGGTGCGCTCGCCCCCGAACTGCGGCTGATGCCGATGGACACCGTTGCGGGTGCGCTCACAGGAGTCGCAATCGGAATTGGTTGGGCGCGCAGTTTTCGCCGCAGCGATACGATCACGACGTGAAACTCGTCGTTACTGGAACTATCGGAATTGACACCGTCTACACCCCGCGCGACAAGCGTGAGGGTGTTTCTGGCGGAAGTGCGGCGTATTTCGCCGCGGCTGCAAGCCAACTCTCTCCTGTGCGACTCGTCGCAGCGGTGGGGGGCGATTGGCCAAGCGAACATCGTGAAATTCTCTCGGGATTTCCAGGCGTTTGCATCGCGGGGCTCGACGCGCGTCCGCAGTCGCGCACCTTCGCATGGGGCGGTCGATACTTTGAGGATGTCAATCGTCGCGAGACGCTCTTCACCGAAGTCGGCGTGCTGCAAGAGGCGCCGCCAGTTGTTCCTGCGTCCTACCGCGACAGCGACTTCGTCTTTCTGGGCAACACCCATCCTGCGGTGCAGCTCGGATTCATCGATCAGTTTCCAGCGCGCAAGTTGGTCGTCGCAGACACAATGGACCTCTGGATTCGCACCGCACACACTGAGTTGACATCGCTACTCAAGCGCGTCGATGGCCTCATCGTCAACGACAGCGAGGCGGGAGAACTCACCGGATTTCGCAACGCGATCAGCGCGGGCAAGAAGATTCTCGACATGGGTCCCAAGTTCGTCGTCGTGAAGAAGGGCGAACATGGCGCAGTGCTCATGCACCGACTTGGCAAGGGTGGCATGGATGGCATGGCGCTTGTTCCGGCGTATCCAGTTGAAGAGCACGTCGTGGTCGATCCAACAGGCGCGGGGGATAGTTTCGCCGGCGGATTCATGGGCTACCTCGCGCGCGAGAAGCGAACCGATGCGGAAGCGCTTCAGTCTGCGATGGCATACGGCACGGTGATGGCGAGTTTCGCGCTCGAGTCATTCGGACTCGATCGCATGCGCATACTGACCGCAGCAGAGTTTCAGCAGCGATTGAACAGTTTTCAGCAACTCGCGCGCGTGGGATGATCATGCGCGCACTGCAATCCATCGCCGCATCACTGCTGCTTTGCACGATTGCACACGCTGATTGGACTCCCTTTGCACAACTTTCGGGTGGTGCACGGGGAATGGAAATCGCACAAGAGTTTCGCCTCTCTGACTCTGGCACGGTGCGCGATGCGCGCTGGGACCTCACTGCGAAAACTGTGTGGATTCGCAAATCAGGTGCGTGGCATCTCGTCGACCTCGCCAGTGGGGCAATCACCGATCCGCCGCAAGATGGCACTCCGCCCGCCGCTCTCATTTCGCCGAGCCGGAGTGCGCCACACGCTCCAGCGCGCGGCGCGCAACGGGCGAGCGAACCCTCAGCCGATGGTTCGATGATCGCGATCTCGCGCGGCGGCAATCTCTTTCTGAAATGCGATAGCAAGAGTGAACGTCAAGTCACGAGCGACGGCACTGCCTCGATGCGCTATGGAACAGCGAGTTGGGTCTACGGCGAAGAGCTCGATCAAACGACTGGCATGTGGTGGAGTGCGGATGGCAAGTGGCTCGCCTTTTACAAGTTTGACGATGAAAAAGTGCCGCAGTACACGCTGCTTTCTGGGTTGACGAAGTTGCGCCCAGAGATCGAGCAAGAGCGGTACCCCAAGCCAGGGGATGCCAATCCGACTGCGGGTCTCTGCATTCTCAACGCGCAGCAGTATTGCCAAGACGCTGCGAGCGATGGGGCGAAGATGATTCGGTCGATCGATGTCGGCACTGCTGATCAGTACATCTACGGCGTCGAGTTTTCGCCGCGCGGCGACTTGCTGCTCTTTCACCGACTCAATCGACGCCATGATGTGCTTGAACTCTGCGCCGCAGATCCTGCGACCGGAAATGTGCGCGTGATCGTGCGCGAAGAGCAGCCGCATTGGAACCACCACCTTCCAGAGATGCAGTTTCTTGCCGATGGGCGCAGATTCATCTGGGCAACCGAGCGCTCAGGATTCAAACAGTATGAACTTCGATCGCTTGATGATTCGAAAGCACTCGCGTTGACGACGGGAGAGTTTCCGGCCAACAAGATCGTCGAGGTCAATGAGTCTGCTGGAATGCTCTTTTACTCGGCGTTTTCAGCGCCGACGGCGATCAACCCGCAGTTGATGTCGGTCGCGCTCGACGGGACTCAACAGAAGCGGCTCACGCCAGAAGATCGTTGCTATGGTCGCTTTCGAATCGCTCCCGATGGCAAGTACTTCATCGCGAGCGACGAGACGATTTCGCAGCCGCCATCGTCGCGTCTTTACCGCGCAGACGGCACGCTCGTGGCAACACTCACTGAAGCACCGACCGATGTCTGGTCGTCGCGCAAGTTGCCCGCGCCAGAACTCATCACGGTGAAGGCCGCGGACGGGGTCACCGACCTCTACGCAACCCTGCACTTTCCGAGCAACTACGACCCAAAGAAGTCTTGGCCGCTCGTGGTCGACGTCTACGGCGGCCCATACTTCGCGAGCGTCTTCAATCGGTTTTCAGCTCCGCGGGCAGAGTGCGAACTCGGCTTCATCGTGATGCAAGTCGACAACCGAGGAACTCCAGGACGCGGAAAGGCCTTTGAAGATGCGACCTACCTCAAGTTGGGAGGTCCTGACATGGACGACCAAGCGGCTGCGGTGCGCCAACTCGCGCAGCGGGGCATAGTCGATCCAAGTCGCGTGGGAATCACTGGGATGAGCTACGGCGGCTACCTCGCCGCACTCGCGCTCGTGCGCTATCCCGAGGTCTTCTCAGTCGCAGTCTCGCGTGCAGGACCGATGGACTGGCGGCAGTACGACTCGATTTACACCGAGCGGTTCATGCGCACACCCGCAGAGAACAAGTCGGGATATGACGAGGGCAGTGTCCTGGTGCACGCCGATCGCATGGCAGGAAAGTTCCTGTTGATTCACGGCATGCAAGACGACAATGTGCATCCATCGAATGGATGGGCGATCGCGCAAAAACTCTACGACCGAGAGTTTTCTTTCGACATGCTCTTCTTTCCGAAGGCTGGGCATGGCGGCTTTGGACCGCCCGAGGAAGACGCGATGTGGACCTTTTTCACACGCGAACTGAAGGCGAACCCGCAAGGTGGGTCGCTTGAACCATGAGCGCGCGCCAATGACTGAACCTCTCCTGCCGCCCGATCGAAGCCACGTTGCGACTGAGCAGCGCCATGCCGAATCAGGCGACTTCGATCAGTTGACCGTGCTGCAACAAGTGCGTGCGATCGCGCGAGATCATGCGGTTGTGCACAGTGCAGTCGATCACGCCGCGCAAGAACTCGCTGCATTCATCGAAGCACTCGTCGCGCGGGTGCGCACTGGCGGGCGGCTCTTCTACTGCGGCGCAGGCACATCTGGACGCCTCGGCGTGCTCGACGCGAGTGAGTGCCCTCCAACGTTTTGTAGCGACCCATCGACAGTCATTGGAATCATCGCAGGGGGCGATGGTGCGCTGCGAAAAAGTAGCGAGCGGCGCGAAGATGATCCTCGCGGAGTGGCCGATGAGTTTGCAGCCCACGCACTCACTGCGCGCGACACAGTTGTTGGAATCGCTGCGGGAGGAACGACTCCCTACGCGCTTGGTGCGGTGTCGCTCGCCAAAGAGTGCGGGGCACTCACGGCGCTGCTCGTCTGTTCTCCGCGCGAGAAGCCATCCGATTGTGACCACCTGATTGTCTTGCAGACGGGACCAGAGATTCTCACTGGATCGACTCGGCTCAAAGCGGGCACAGCAACCAAACTCGCACTGAACTGCATCACCACAGTGCTCTTTGCGCAACTTGGAAAGGTGCATGGTAACTTGATGATCGATCTCGCTGCGACGAATGACAAACTCGTTGACCGCGCAATTCGCACCATGCGCCTCTTCGATTCGACGCTGAATCGTGCAGAATCTGCGCAGTTACTCGAGGCAGCAGGGGGACGCCTCAAGACGGCGATTGTGATGCGAGCGCGCTCGATAGACCGCGCAGCGGCTGAATCGCACCTGCGCGCGTGCGGCGAAAACTTGCGTCACGCCCTCGCGTGAAGCGCACTCTCGAACAGCACGTAATGCGCAAAAAAATGCGGCCCCGCCGAAGCGGAGCCGCATGAAACATCTCGCAATGTTTTGAATCTGACTTAGCTGACGAGAGCGTTGAGCGCCTTCGTTGGACGAACGCGAACCTTCTTGCTCGCTGGCTTCGCCTTGAACACTTGGGTCTCGCCAGTGAATGGGTTGACTCCGGTTCGCTCCTTGGTCGCTGGCTTCTTGACAGTCTTGAGCTTCATGAGCCCGAAGAATGAGAAGACGCCTGGGCCGCGGCTGCTGAGGTCAGCACCGATGATCGTTGCGAGATTGTCGAACATTTCCTTGACGACAGTCTTCTTCACATCGGATGCGGTTGCGAGCTCTGCAATCACTTGGCTGCGAGTGCGAACCTTCGATGAGGTTGTTGGCTTGAACGCCTTTGTTGCAACTGCCTTCTTGGCTGCTGCCTTTGGTGCCTTCGATGCCTTGGTCGCCTTCTTGGCTGGTTTCTTGGTCATTGTTGCCATTGCTGATGTCCTTTCTAGTGACATTCATCTTCGAGAAAGTGGTCTCGCTCCCATCCACACATCATGTGTGGCGCGCTGAATGTACGACACTTCGCAAGTCACTTGCAAGCGAAACGCGCAAAAACACTGCTATTTCATGCACTTTTTTCTTGAGGTCAAACCGCCGCGGGTCGCACGGTCGCCCGTCCAATTGAGGCGTAGGTGAATCCAAACTCGCTCATTTGAGCCGCGCGGTAGAGATTTCGACCATCGAAAACAACGGGACGGCGAAGCCGCTTCATCACCTGCGCGAAATCTGGAGAGCGAAATTCAGCCCATTCTGTGCAGATCACCAGTGCTTCGGCGCCGTCAAGCACCGCGTACTGGTCGGTGAATCGCTCGACTTGCGGCATCTCATGCGCGAGGTGGTCGAGCGCGACGGGGTCGTACGCGCGCACCTTTGCCCCGGCGGCGATGGCGAGTTGCATGAGGGTGAGGCTGGGCGCCTCTCGAATGTCATCGGTCTTTGGCTTGAACGCAACCCCCCAAAATGCCAAGGATTTACCGCGAAAATCGCTTCCGAGCTCTTTGGTGATCTTCTGCCAAAAATGACCGCGTTGGTCTTGGTTCACCTCGTGCACGGCTGCATTCAATTTGCAATTGAAGCCGACTTCGCGCCCCATCGAGACGACTGCTTGGGTGTCCTTTGGAAAGCAACTGCCGCCATATCCAAGCCCGGGATAGAGAAACTGATTGCCGATTCGTTTGTCGGCGCACATGCCTTCGCGCACCGCACCGATGTCGGCGCCGTACTTCTCGCAGAGGTTGGCCATCTCGTTGACGAACGAGATCTTGCAGGCAAGCATCGCGTTGCTGGCGTATTTCACCATCTCAGCGCTGCGAACATCTAGAATAAAGATCGGGTTTCCCTGCCGCACAAATGGGTCGTACAGGGCGCGCATGATTTCGGCGGTTTGGGGGTTGTCGACGCCGCAAACCACCCGGTCGGGCTTCATGAAGTCCTGGATCGCATCCCCCTCTTTGAGAAACTCAGGGTTGTCTGCGATGTTGAAAGCGACCTTCGTCTTGGCGGCGATCGCCGACTGAACGCGGTGGCTCGTGCCAACTGGAACGGTGCTCTTGACCACAATGGTCTTGATTGGGGAGGATGCCCCGAGGCGGTCGAGTTCGCAAGCGATGTCATCGGCGACGGCCAGCACATACTTGAGATCGGCGCTGCCATCGTCGCGGCTCGGCGTGCCAACGCAGATAAAGATGATGCGCGCATCGCGGTACGCAGCTGCCTTGTCAGTTGTGAAATGCAGGCGGTTCGCGCTCGCGTTGCGTTGAATCATCTCGGTGAGCCCCGGCTCGTAGATCGGGCTCTCACCCTTGCGCAATGTCGCAACCTTTGCGGCATCGATATCGAGGCAGGTGACGTTGTTTCCCATCTCTGCAAAGCACGCGCCTGTGACGAGCCCGACGTATCCAGTACCAACCATTGTGATGTTCATTGCGCGGGCAAGTGTAGGAAAACTATTTTGTCGTGCGTGACTTTCGCCGCGCACTGGGCGATCTTTCATCCTCAATCATGCGCACTTTCATTGCGAGCGCCCACTGTGTCGGAGCGCGGTCGCTCGCCTTCGCGAATGCGCTGCAGAATCCGCCGAGTCCATTGGCGCTTACAACACGGTGGCAGGGCACCAGTGGCGCGAGTGGATTCTTCGCCATCGCCGCGGCAGCCCCGCGGTGTGCTTTGGGCCGTCCCGCCGCTGCTGCGAGCCACTGATATGTGCGTGTTTCTCCGCGCGGAATCGCGAGCGCAGCGCGCCAGCACGCGGCGTGAAAGGGCGGTGAGTCAGGCAGCAGGCGAGCGATTGCGCTTGGCTTGATCGGGCGGCCAGCGATGAAATCATCGATGAGCGACGCGGCGGCTTTGAGTTCGTCAGAGGGCTGATTCTTAGTCGCGCGCGCGGGGCCCTTTCGGTAGCGCGTCCGTGCGAACCCATCGGTGTATTCGAGGATGACCGTCGCTCCCGCAAGGTTTCTCAGGTGGATCGCCACGCGCACAACGATAGCCCTTTGCTGTGCGCAGTACCATCGATTTGATGACCACAGCATCTACGCGATCGCCCATTTCGTCGGCAACTTCTCACAATATGTCGGACGATTTGGTCGCCATGGTGACGGCGGTCGATCCAGACCTTGCGCGCATCTTGCAGGGTGAGCGCACCCGCCAAGAGACGACACTCGAACTCATCGCGAGCGAGAATCATGTGAGCGCCGCGGTCATGCACGCAGCCGGCTCGTGGATGACCAACAAGTATGCCGAGGGCTATCCAGGAAAGCGCTACTACGGCGGTTGCGAGTTTCACGACCAAGCAGAAGACCTCGCGCGAGAGCGCGCCAAGCAGCTCTTTGGATGCTCATACGTCAACGTGCAGCCGCACTGCGGTGCGAATGCAAACATCGCGGCGTTCATGGCGGTGCTCAATCCAGGCGACACCGTGTTGAGCCTTCCCATCAAGTCGGGGGGGCACTTGAGTCACGGATTGAAGGTCAACTTCAGCGGCACCTTCTACAAGATCGTCGACTACGGACTGGATGCGACCACCGAGTTGCTCGACTACGCAGAGATTGAACGGCTCGCAATTGAGCACAAGCCGAAGCTCATCATCTGTGGTTACTCGGCCTATTCGCGCGTGATCGACTTCGCACGGTTTCGCGCGATTGCAGACAAAGTCGGCGCGCTCTTGATGGCTGACATCGCGCACATCGCGGGGCTCTGCGCGACGGGAGTTCATCCGAGTCCCTTCCCGCACGCGCACATCGTCACGACGACGACGCATAAGACTCTGCGTGGACCGCGCGGCGGCATGATCATGACCAACGACGAAGCGATCGCGACCAAGGTCGATCGCAAGGTCTTTCCTGGAGTGCAGGGGGGTCCACTCATGCACATCATCGCGGCGAAAGCGCTCGCTTTTCACGAAGCGCTGCAGCCTTCGTTCAAGACCTACTGTCAGCAGGTCGTCAAGAACGCGCAGACTCTCGCATCTGAATTGCAGGCGCGCGGGTATCGACTCTGCTCAGGAGGCACCGACAACCATCTCATGCTCGTCGATCTGCGAACGCGCGATGCCGATCTCACGGGTGCCGATGCTGAGAAGTGGCTTGAGAGTGCTGGAATCATCTGCAACAAGAATGGCATCCCCAACGATCCTCGTTCGCCTGTTGTCACGAGCGGACTTCGACTCGGCACGCCAGCGCTCACAACGCGCGGATTGAAAGAGGCGCAGATGAAGCAGGTCGCCGAGTGGCTCGACCGGGTGATGGGATCGAAGGGTGACAGTGCGACCTGCGCCGCAGTGCGCCAAGAAATTCGTGCATTCTGCGGCGAGTTCCCGCTTCCGCATTGATCTCGAGTCGCTCAATGGCAAGTGAAGCACCACCAACCGAACTCCCGCAGACCGTTGCGAACTTAGACATCCCCCCAGTGGCAGCGCAGAGTGGATGGCGCACGGTTTGGCCGGTGTTCGTCCTGATAGTGCTCGCTCCAATCGCGGTGACCGTGATCGCTGTGATGCCGATCATGTCGAATCCAACCCCGGGGCAGGCTGGCGCCATGGGAACTCGCTTGCTCCTGACGTTTGGAGTGATCATCCTGCTCGTCGTCGGTTTGACGTACTGGAGCATGCGTCGCCTCGCACGCATCAACAAGAAGCAATGGATCGCACTCGGCGAGAGTCAGGGCAACGCCCCGTGGGTGACCGCGCTGCGATCGTGCCTTGTTCCCAACTGGCGGCGTGCTTGGCGCTGGTCGAAACTTCGCAACGCAGATGCTGCAGCCGCCGCGCCTGTGATTCGCGATGGACAGCCCGGTCGCATCGCATTCGTGGCGGCGTCGCTCGCGCCGTCGTTGGTCGCGCACACCGCTCCGCAAGCTCTGCTTGAACCAGAAGAGATCGGCCACAGTTTCAGCCGGCGGCAGGCGTGGTTTGTGCTCTTGCCACTCTTCTTTATCGGCCGAGGAGCGGTAGCAAAGGTGCTCTCTGGAACTCCTCTCGAGTGGTACGACCTGCTTTCACTGCTTGCCTTTGGGGCGTTTCTGCTCACCGCAGTCGCTTGGTTCGCCTCTGCTCTGGGCGAAAAGTTCAGCGCGCTGAAGACCACGCGCGGCATCGTTCGAGCAGGACCTGGATGGGTCGACGACACTGCAGGTCGGCGGTGGACCATCCAAGATTCGGTGCTCATCATTCAAGAACTCGCCCCCGCGAAGAAGCCGCACTATCAAGCGATTCTGATTGGACCGATGGGGTTGTTCGCCCTTCCCATCGCGCGCGGCGATGGCCCAGCGTTCATTAATCTCTGGCAGCGGTGGACCACACAAAAACCGCGGCTCGATCTGATGGAACCGATCGTCGCTCCGAGAGAATTGCGGCTCATTTCGCGACTCTGGCGCGGCAAACAGGCTGACCCGCCGCCGAGTAGTTCGTCAGGCTCGACTGGCGTATGAACCGTCGGCAGTATTCACGCGAATCGTTTCGCCAATCACAATGAATGGTGGAACGCGCGTCTTGAGTCCAGTCTCACAAACCGCTTCTTTCAACTGGTTCGTCGCAGTTGCACCCTTGATTCCGGGGGCAGTGTCAGTGATCTTGAGCTCGACGACATTGGGAAGCTCGACCGACATCGCCTTGCCATCGCACCAGAGGACGACAAGTTCAGTGTTTGGCTTCGCGTAGAGCGGCATGTCGCCCACGACAATCTCATCAAGTTCGACTTGTTCGTAGTTTGCGGTGTCCATGAAGATGTACTTCTTGCCATCGAGGTAGAGGTATTCCATGGGACGTCGGTCGAGTTCGACTTGCTCGACATTTTCGCCCGAACGCAGGCGCTTCTCGAGCAGCGTTCCTTTGTCGATGTCCTTGATCTTGATTTGGATGAACGCCCGCAGGTTGCCAGGGGTGACGTGCGTGAATTGGGTGACAACATAAAAGCGACCATCGAGTTTGATCGCCATGCCGGGTCGTAAGTCGTTTGAGTCCATTGGGGGTCCTTGGGGTTGGGTCGGCGATCATAGCCCGCATAAAAAACGGCGCAGCCACTGCCAAGATGCAGCGAGAGCGCAGCCGACGCGCGAACACACTAAAAAAAACCCCCGAGCACAAGGCTCGGGGGCGGAGGGAGGGAAAAGGGCATGGTTGGTCAGTCAACTGAACTGATCGGGGTCTTTCTCCGATCTTCGGGTTGGCTGACGCGGACTTTCATCCGCACTCTCACAATAGCCCCGAATTCCGATTTGTAAAATCGGGTTGCAAAGAAATCAGAATTATTTTTGTCAGCCCACGCGATGGGTTGCGCCGAATGGGAGTGTGGTGTCCACTGACTCTGATTCACGCATGAGCCATCAATGACAAAAAACACGAGTTATCGGAAGTTGCCTGCCACTCGATTCGCCCTCTCACCGGCACCGGTTTTTGCTTTGATTCTCGGTGTTTTGATCGCGGCGACCCCGTCGCGCGCAGGCGCCCAAGACAAGCCTGCGACCCCGCCTGTGCCGACCCCCCAGCGCCCTGTTTCGAAGTCGGTCGGCGAGCCGCCGCCGCTCGTCGCCGATCCCGTCGCGCTCGATCTCGGTTTCTTGCCACCCAATACCCCAGGCGAGGGAAGTGTCATCCTTCGAAACACCAGCGACAAGCCGCTGACGATCAATGCGATTGTGGCATCCTGCAAGTGCACCACCATCAACGACATCGTTGGCAAGCAAATCGCCCCAGGTGGCAGTGAAACGATCACGATCAAGCTCGATGGTGCCCCCGCGATGGGGGTGCGTCGCTCATCCGTAAAAGTCACCGTGGATGGCTTCGCGCGTGCGCTCGATATCGCCGTGAAGGGCGAGGTCTCGCTTCCTGTGCGCGTCGTGCCTCCGTACATCAATGCGATCGAGCAGAAAAATCTCACTGGTCGCTTCATCGTCGAATCGATCGACCAGAAACCATTTCGAATCTTGGGGGCGCAAGCAGCGGTTGGATTTGTGATCCAAGGATTCGATGCGAACTCAGATGCGCCGCGCAATTCGTACGTCATCGCATACGACCTCACAGCACGCGCGAAAGATTTGCCATCCCATCTGCTCATCGAGACTGATGCCGCGGGTGCAGGCGTTGTCGATGTGCGAGTGCGAAGTGAGCGTGCGCCACAGAAGTCGCGCATTCTCTTCGCTGACATGCGCTGCAATCTTGGATTGATCCCCGCTCGGAGTTCGAAAGAAGCACGATTCACAATGCTCGATGGCAAGGCCGCAGTCGAGTCGGTTTCGACAACAAGCAGTGATGCAACGGTTGCCCTCGCCCGTACCGAACCAGGCAAGGATGGCACGCTCAGTGTCTTCATCACGGTGACGCCCACCGCCGAGTTTTCAGGCATTCTCGTCGTGCCCATCGTGCTCAAGTGTGCATCGCAATCTGCCCAACTCGAAGTGATCGCGAGCGTGCGACCATGAGTGCTGCGAAGGGCAAACGAAGTGGTGCGCCGGCCATCTTGATCGTTGTTGGATCGCATCCGCACGCTGAACGCGATGACCGCCCGCTCGCCTACCGCTTTCAGAAACAACTCGAGGCGGCGTGTGCAGGGGGGGAGGGCGCAAGCGCACCTCACCCGCGCACGCAAATCATCACTGATCTTTGGTATCTCAACGACCCATCGCTCGTCGCCGCTCCCGCAATCGCTATCGGCACGGTGCAGACAAACGCCGCGCTCGCGCACCTCGTCTCGCGCTTGCCCCAAGCGTTGGTCGTCGACGGCGAGTTTGAGATTCAACTCGATCGCATCGCGAGCGATCCGCGCGTTGCTCTGCGTGGTGTCGATGCTCGTTCAACAGCGCGCGCCGTCGAAGAATTCACGCAGAAGTTTCAGGCCGAGTGGCTCGAAGCACTCGCGCTGCTGGTCTGACCCAGCGCCGATTCACACGGGTGCACCTCACAGTCGCTGGATGCGGTCAGCGATGTCCTTGAGCGCGAGTGCGTCGAGGATGTGCTGCATCTTTCCAGCAAGCACTTCGGTCAGATTAAAACTCTCGTCGATGCGGTGATCGACCGCGACATTTTCTTTCGACCGGTAGGTGCGAATCTTTTCTGCGCGACTTCCAGATCCGATCATGGCGCTGCGCTCATCGGCGCGGCGTGCGGCGGCTTCTGCGCGGCGCAACTCATAGACGCGCGCGCGCAAGAGTCGCCACGCCTTCTCTCGGTTTTGCAGTTGACTGCGCGTCTCTTGCATGCGCACTTCGATTCCGGTTGGAAGATGGATGAGCTGCACCGCGGTCGCGACCTTGTTTACGTTCTGTCCACCAGGACCCTGCGCGGTCGTCATGATCTCTTTGACCTCGGCAGGATCGACTGCATCGGCGACCTCTTCTGGTTCAGCGAGTACCGCGACAGTTGCCGTTGAAGTGTGCACTCGCCCCTGCGCTTCAGTTGCTGGCACGCGCTTCACCTGGTGCGTTCCACCCTCGTAACCGAGCGCGCTCCAGACTCCAATGCCCGTGACTTCGAAGACCCCGTGGCTGATCCCGCCTGCGTCACCCGCCTTGACCTCAAGTTCATCCCAGGTCCATCCGCGACTCTGGCAGTAGCGCTGATACATCGACACGAGATCGCCAGCCCACAAGCAGGCTTCATCTCCACCAACGCCCGCGCGAACTTCGAGGATGATCTCGCCGACTGCGCGGTCGTCTGCAGTCACAAGATCGCGCACCAGCGAATCAATGATCTGTCCCCGCTCGCTCTCGAGTTGCGTGCGCTCTTCGCGCGCCATCGCAGCGATTGATGCGTCGCTGTCAGACGCGAGTTCTATTGCGGATGTGAGTTCGACGCCCGCCGCATTCCAGCGCCGCCAGCGTTGAACCATCTCTTCGAGCCCCGCGCGGCGAATCACAACCATTCGCAGGCGACGGTGATCGGCGAGCACCGCATCATCCACCATCGAAGCAGTCAGTGCCTCAAACTCGTGGTCGATCTCGACGAGTTTGCGAATGAGGTTGTCTGGAGGATTCGACATCGCGCGCGACCATACAAAGAAAACACCGTGCCTGAAAAAGCACGGTGTCGAATTGATTCAGGGATGGTGTGCGCTACTTCTTGGCGGCAGGGGCTTCTTTGCCCTTGGCGAAGTATCCGCCAGCAAACTTGCGCTGGAAGCGCTCGACGCGACCCGCAGTGTCCACGAAGGTCTTCTGACCCGTGTAGAAGGGATGCGATCCCGACCAGACTTCGACGTTCAACTCAGGAACGGTCGCGCCGACGGTCATGACGACCTGTCCGCGGAAATTGACTTTGCATTCGGGGTAGTACTTTGGATGGATGTCAGGCTTCATAGTGGGCTCCAGATCGAGTCGCGAAGTGTACGCAGATTTCGTTTGACTGCAAGGGCAGGGGAATCGCCGCCCATTTTTGGGACGAATCGCGCTTCAAAGTTGACGAACCCCCGTGCGATGCTATCTTTCAGCCCTCATTCCCTCGTAGCTCAATGGTAGAGCGGGCGGCTGTTAACCGCCAGGTTACTGGTTCGAGTCCAGTCGGGGGAGTTCAACCGGTCGACCTCACACGAGGTCGATCGGTTTGTTTGCAGGATCACTCGGCAAAATCCCCGCGTTTGCAAGCCGTGGCGTTGGTTCGTGCGCTCTCGGTTTGCTCTGTGCTGGCTCTGTGTTGTGGATTGCATCACTCGACTCCGTTGCTGCTCGTGGGGAATTCGGGCGAGCGCCGTCTCAGGCTCGAAGAGTTCACGGCGTCCGTGACGCGAGCTTGAACGCTTTGTGTCCACCGAAAGTGAGGTTCTTCAGCGTGGCTCAGTCAAGAATTGACGAGATTCGCTCTCCGACCCCCCCAGAGGCCGCGCGTTGGTTTCTTGGTGACTTCGAATGGATGCGCGCGGGCACAGCCCTTGATCTTGCTTGGCGTATTGAGTAAAATTACTCAATACGATGAGTAAAAATACGCGCTCTCCGTTTGTCCGCGAGTACGCAGCCCTGCTGGCCGCCCGCTTGAGTGAGCCGCGGCGCTTCATCCAAGTGGTGGCTGGGCCGCGGCAAGTCGGCAAGACCACGTTGGTCCAACAGGTGCTCGCCAAGAGCGACCGAGCCAACATATTCGTTTCGGCCGATGAGCCGACCTTGCGTGGCACTGGCTGGCTCACTGCGCAATGGGAGCGCGCTCGGATACTGGCCAAAGAGGCGGGGAAGCGCGGAGCAGTGCTTGCACTCGACGAAGTGCAGAAAGTTCCCCACTGGTCAGAAGTCGTCAAGCGTCTCTGGGATGAGGACACACGTCATCGTGTGCCTTTGCGCGTGGTTCTGCTCGGCTCCGCGCCGCTGCTCGTGCAGCGTGGATTGGCAGAAAGCCTCGCGGGGCGCTTTGAGTCAATGCATCTGCCACACTGGTCTCTGAATGAGATGGTCGCGGCGTTCGGATTCACACTCGAGCAGTACATGTATTTCGGCGGGTACCCAGGCGCCGCGTCGCTCGCGGCCGATCCTGCGCGCTGGCGACGCTACGTGCTTGATTCGTTGGTGGAGACGACGCTCGCACGCGATGTGCTACTGCTCACCCGCGTCGACAAGCCCGCGCTGTTGCGGCGATTGTTCGAACTGGGCTGTCGCTATTCCGGACAGGTGCTCTCGTACACCAAGATGCTTGGACAACTCACCGATGCTGGCAATACCACCACGTTGGCCCACTATCTCGAACTGCTCGGCGGTGCTGGGATGCTCACTGGATTGCCAAAGTTCTCTGGGAAGGAAGTGCGCAGGCGCGGCTCAAGCCCCAAACTTCAGGTCTTCAATACGGCTCTGCTCACCGCCCAGTCTGGGTTGACGCCCGCCGAGATCCGCGCTGACCATGAATTGTGGGGTCGCCTGACTGAATCCTCTGTCGGGGCTCATCTCGCCAACGCTGCCGCATGCGGGCAGTGCGAACTCTCTTACTGGCGAGATGGCAATTGCGAAGTGGACTTCGTGCTCAAGAAGGGGCGAGTGGTTGTGGGGCTTGAGGTCAAGAGTGGGCGTGCGCCACTCTCGCACTCTGGACTGGCCGCATTCAGCGAGGCGTTCAATCCAAGACGCACGCTCCTGATAGGCGGCGATGGCATTCCAGTGCGGGAGTTCCTTTCGCGTCCAGTGATCGACTGGCTGCAATGACCGTGCTGCGCTGAAATGTTCGCGGTTCGAAAGTGCCCTCAAGCGAGCGTGATTGCGCCGCCAAGTCGGTCAGTGTGCGCGCGGATGGAATTCATGAAGTCGCGGCGGCCACGACTACCCACCCGCGATCGAGGACTATCTCAGCATCCCGCTAGCAATCGCCCCAAGCGCCGAGGAGTGCCGCGAGGTCATCTCCAGCGACGGTTCCATCGCCATCGATGTCGCTCATGCACGCTGCACACGTTCCCCATTCGGTCAGCATCACAGCGAGGTCGGCGCCGTCGACGGCTCGGTTGCCATCAAGATCAGCGGGGCACGCGCCGTTGACGGTGAGCAACGCTCCGGCACTCACGTGCGCGCCGCAACTGTTGTACGACCCACAGGTGTAAATTCCAGCGTCCGCACCAGAGACATTCGAAATCGTCAATGAAGGGGTGAGCGCCCCCGAAACTCGCGTGCTCGCTTCGAGTTCGACGCCGTCGCGGTACCAGCGGAATGTCCGCGGCGAACTTCCAGCTCCCGCCGCAGTAAACGTCGCAGTTTCCCCAACAGTCACCGTGGCCGCGCCAGGATTGGATGTAATCGTCGCGGGAGTGCAGATGATCGAGAGGGGCACGACGAAATCAAACGACCCGTTGAAACTGCCATCCGCGTTGGCGGTGAGGTCAATCTCGAGCAGTGGGTTGTACAGCCCATCGGTCGCATTCTGCGCAACGCCTGGAAAGTAGAGCTGGGTTGTGAAAATCTGCGTGTTCGCAGCATGCACCTTCATGTGAATGTGTTTGGTGCGACCTGGATAGAGCCCCGGGATAATCGTTGTGAACACGACCTCACCGTTGGCATCCGCAAAGTAGTTGGCGCGGTACGTCTCGTAGGGAGCGGTGTTGTCGTAGCCGCCCACTGGATCGGCGTGCCAGATTGAGATCCACGCCCACGGGATCGGCACACAATTCGTATGCGTCACGCGACACCTGAGATTCAGTCGCGGTCCATCGCTGCCTTGGATCATCGATGTCGACTCTGGAGTAGGTGATCGGTAGTACGGTCCCTCGGTCTGCGCCACACTGGGTGGGCACGCTTGTCCAGATGCCGCCGAACCCATCCAATACAACGCTGCAATTGCCGCGATGGCGCAGGCGGTCGGCTGTGCCACAGCGCGTGTTTGCGATGGATTCCTCACAGATGTCAACATACTGAGCAATGGTGGAGATGCTTGAAGAGTTTCACATTTCCTTGATGTTTTTCCCTCCCGCGGCAGCCGACCCGCGATCGAGGAGGGTTTCAGCAGCCTGTTAGCCTCGCGCGACCAACCCATGGCACGCCCAATTTTTGTTCCACTTCAAGTTCAGCGCGTGCCTTCTCGTCCGCGGGGTGTTCCGCTCTTTCGTCTTGGATTCCGCCCGTTCTATCTCGGCGGGGCGCTCGTCGCTGCGATCACGGTGCCGCTCTGGGTCGCAATGCATCACGGAACGACTTCGCTGACCCCCGCGATCGCGCCGCTCTATTGGCATGCGCACGAGATGCTCTTTGGATTCGCTGCCGCGATCATCGTTGGTTTTCTGCTGACCGCGGGACGTCACTGGACGAACCTGCAAACACCACGTGGATTGCCACTCGCCGCACTCGTTGCTCTCTGGTTCGCGGCGCGCGTCGCCGCGTTCACAGGGCCGGTGTGGCTCTTCGCGCTCTGCGACTCTGCGCTTCTGCCGATCGTCGCAGTCGTGCTCATCGTTCTCTTTGTTCGCGCGCGCAGCTTTCACAACCTTCCGCTCGCTGCAATCGTGCTGCTGCTCGCTGCTGCCAACATCGCCTTCCATGCAACTGTGCTTGAAATGCTCAGCATTTCTGCACTCACGCCGCTCTGGTGTGCGCTTGCACTGATCACAGTTATCGAGGTCGTGATCGCGGGACGCATCGTGCCTTCATTCATGATGGCCGCCTGTCGCGGTGTGACGATCGTTCCTTTCGCACTGCTCGATAGCGCGACGATTGTCCTGACGCTGATCGCATTCGCGGCGTGGCTGGTAGGTGCACCTGCGAGTGTCGCCGCTCCAAGCGCGTTCGGCGCAGCACTGCTTCACTGCGCGCGGGTGATTCGTTGGAAGCCATGGGCCGCGTGGGGCAATCCAATTCTCATCAGTTTGCATGTGGCGTACATCTGGATTCCAGTCGGTCTCGTGCTGCTCGGGTTGTCATCGCTTGGCATCGTCGCTGCGTCTTCAGGCATTCACGCACTCGCCGTTGGCGCAACGGGTGGACTCATCATCGCGATGATCACGCGCACAGTTCGTGGCCACACGGGACGGCCGATTCGGGCCTCAGCACCTGAGGCGCTCGCGTATTCGCTCGTCTTCATCGCGGCAGCCGTGCGCGTCTTTCTGCCGATGGTCGATCCTGCGTTGTCGCGCGTGTCGCTATGGACCGCAGCCGCGCTCTGGTGCGCTGCCTTCGCAATCTTTCTAGTGGTGTGCGGTCCGTGGATCGTGCGTGCGCGACTCGACGGCGTCGACGGTTGACTCGTCATCCGCAGACGCCTTCGATGATTGGTAACTTCAACGGCGCAGGCGGGCAGGCCTGACGAAAACACCACCAACGCCAGCGATCAGTTCAACATCATCTCACAGTTGCAATTGGCGTTCTGATCCTGTGATCATGTGATCATGGGCAGTTGCCCCATGTTCCAAGCAGTGTGCCGAGGTCGGCGCCGTTGATCACATCGTCTTGATTCGAATCGCCGATGCACCCACACGCGCGAGTCGAATTCAGCACTTTCCCCAACCAGGAGTGCGGCGTGCCTGGCGAATCCACCGTGCGAACTGTGCCTCATCAATCAGTTCTCCCTCAAAGATGTGCAGATACCGCACATGCTGCATTTTCGATTCAATTGGCGGCAGGGGAGCGAGCGATGATCCATTGAAGAACGAGACCTTGATGTACTTCGCGAAACAATGCAGAGCGACGATCCATCCCTCGCCTTCGACACCATAGAAGGGAGAGTTCCACTTCACGGCTTTGCGTACAGATGGAAATGCGCCAACGATGATTGCGTCGATGCATTCGCCAACCTCGCGTTTCCACCCTGGCATCGCAGCGATGTACGCCTGCACGGGAGCGTCTCCGTCAGCCTTTGTGATCTTGGGATTCCCTCCCGACAAGAGTGTGGGCTTCGCTCGGCTCGATGTCTTGCGTGTGACTTTTCTTCGCATGGCGGCTCAATGTCTGAGCGTCGATCGCGCGAGCGCCTCGCTTGTGTCTCGCGTCGCGAGTCCGCACGCGAGCAGCGCGATGGCTGGTGACGCGAACACCAAGAACCACGGGCCGTGCCAGAATTGCGAATCGTGCGACCACATCAGCAGGTGCAGCGCAACGAGCGAGAGTGTCGCGAGCGATCCGCCTCGAATCTCGTTGAACCATGCGAGCACAAGCCCGACAGCAACGCCGATTGGAAAAAACAGAATCAGGAGCCACTCCCATGCACTCGGTGCATTTCCATCGGTCGTCGCGAACATCGCTAAGAGTGCAAGGCTTGCAAGGCTCGCTGCGCGCGCAAGCCAGCGCAGAATGCGCCAAGGCGGTGCCCCCGTGTCTTTGGCGATCGGCAGCCGAGAGAGGCGCGACATGTGCGCATTGTCGCCGATGAGCAGCAGCGTGTCCATCTGGTGCAAGTCGGCCGATCATTGAGCGCGACTCTCGATTGCGCGCTTCGTAGACTCGCATCATGCTTGCTTCAACGGCGTTTCGATTGCTGTTGGTCGTCCTCGCGCTCTCGTTCTTTGTGGGGGCGTCGGCGCAAGAGTCGCAGCCCGACTATCTCCTGCGCGAGGCGATGATCCCGATGCGAGACGGAGTCAAACTCTTCACTGTGATTGTGATTCCAAAGAATGCCGTGAGCGCCCCCATCATCATGACGCGAACGCCGTACAACGCAACGGGACGAGCTGCGCGTGCAGAGTCGCCGTCGATCACCGAGCGTCTTCCGATTGGCGATGGTGTATTCGTTCGCGACGGATACATCCGAGTCTTTCAAGATGTGCGCGGCAAACACAAGTCTGAGGGCGACTACGAATTGGTTCGCCCTCTCTGCGGCGAACTCAATCGCACGGCGACAGACCATTCAACCGACGCATACGACACGATTGAGTGGCTCATCAAGAATGTGCCCGAGTCGAATGGCCGCGTCGGAATGCTCGGAAGTTCATATGAGGGATTCACAGTCGTGATGGCCCTGATTCACCCGCATCCTGCGCTGAAAGTCGCAGCGCCGATGAGTCCGATGGTCGATGGATGGATGGGTGATGATTGGTTTCATTACGGTGCGTTCCGTCAGAACAGTCTGGATTTCTACGCAGGCCAGTGCGCAGGAAGAGTGACTGGCGTTCAATTGTCGCGCGCCGGATACGACGACTACGAAAACTATCTCGCCGCAGGATCGACCGGCGAGTTTGCGCGCACAGGCGGAATCGGTGAATTGCCAATATGGAAAGTGATCTCGTCGCATCCAGCGTACGACGCGTACTGGCAAGGTCAGGCGCTCGACCGAATCATCGCGAGCGAACCGATCGCGGTGCCAACGATGTGGATTCAAGGCATCTGGGACCAAGAGGACATGTGGGGAGGGGTGCACTGTTACGCCGCAGCCGAAGCGCAAGATTCGACGAACAACAAGAACTTTCTCGTGCTTGGTCCGTGGCGTCACAGTGGTGTGAACTACGACGGATCGACGCACGGCCCGCTCAAGTTTGATGGTGACACCGCGCTGCAGTTTCGCCGCGATGTGCTCAAGCCGTTTTTCGACCAGTACCTCAAAGACGGGGCACCCGCAGCGCAGACACCGCCCGTGTTTGTCTACAACACCGGAAACAATTGCTGGGATCGATTGCAATCGTGGCCGCGCTCCTGTGCGCAAGGGTGCGATGAGACTTCGAAGCGCATCTATCTGAGGGAGGGCATGGGAGTTTCGTTCGATGCCCCAAAGACGGCGGCAGATTCTCCGGTGGCGTTTGATGCATACGTCTCAGACCCCGCGAAGCCCGTCCCGTATCTGCCGCGGCCCGTGCGATTTGCCGACCACGATCTGTGGAAGCGCTGGCTGCTCACCGACCAACGCTGTTTTTCAGATCGCACCGATGTGTTGACCTACATCAGCGAGCCTTTGCGTGGGCCTGCGCAAATTGCGGGCATTCCCAAGGTCAATCTCATCGCATCGACGAGCGGCACGGATAGCGATTGGGTCGTGAAACTGATCGATCTCTATCCAAGTCAGTTCTCAGAACAGCCAGAGATGGGCGGATACCAACTGCCTGTTGCGATGGACATTTTTCGAGGGCGTTACCGCGAGAGCTTCGAGCACCCAAAGGCGTTGATTGCGAATGCGCCGCTCGCCTACAGCTTCGACCTTTCCCACGTCAATCATGTCTTTCACGAAGGGCACAGGATTGTCGTGCAAGTGCAGTCGAGTTGGTTTCCACTCTACGACCGCAATCCGCAAACATTTGTTCCGAACATTTTCTTCGCGCAACCAGCGGACTATGTGCAGGCCACGCAACGCATCTACCACGCCGTTGGACTCGAGAGTTTCATCGAGTTGCCGATTGTTGAGCGGACGGCGAGCAAGTAGAGATTGGTTGACTCAGTTCGCATCGCACTTGCTGTAGGTTGCAGGGGTGCCAGTTCTCTCTGCGACATCCTCAAGGCGCGAGCCCTGGAAGAATGGGCTCGGCACGACGCTTGTTGTCGCGAGCGATGCGACTGATGCGCACGGCGAATGGACATGGCGTTTGTCGATCGCTGATGTGCCATCGCGCAGCGGCTTTTCGAGTTTTCCGGACGTCGATCGGCACATCGCACGGCTCGAAGGGTCTGGGCTCGCGATTGAGCGCAGCGGAGTGAGTTGTGATGCCCCCGATGTTGGGTGCGCACTTGCGTTTCGCGGAGAAGAAGCAGTTGTGGGCGTTCCGCAGGGAGATGGAGTGCGCGACGTCAACCTCATGCTGCGCCGCGCGTGCTGGCGGGGCAAGATGCAACTTGTGCGCGATGAAAGCGCCGAAGTGCACGATGCGTGCGTGGTTGTTCATGCGGCTCATGGGGCAGTCGAGGTCGCATCGGCAAGTGAGCCAACGGTCGCACGCCTCGAATGCGGCGAGACGCTCGTGACGCATGGCGCAGTTGAAGTGCGTCCACTGCACGGCGCGTGCGCGATCATCGCGACGATGCGCGCGGTGCACTGCGAAGCGGTTCCACTGCGCGAAGCAATGCGAGTCTGGGCGTACATCGGCGTGAATTCGTTTGGCGGTCCAGCTGCGCAGATTGCGGTGATGCACCGCGTGCTTGTTCACGAGAGAAAGTGGATCAGCGAAGAACGATTCCTGCAGGTGCTCAGCTACTGCATGTTGCTGCCAGGACCAGAGGCGATGCAACTCGCAACCTACCTCGGATGGCTCAAGAATCGAACGCTCGGCGGTCTCATTGCAGGAATCTTCTTCGTCCTTCCGGGGTTCTTCGCGATCCTCGCTCTGAGTGTCGCCTACACCGCCTGGCATGATGTCGGCGTCGTGCAGGGAATGCTTTTTGGATTGCGTGCCGCGGTGCTCGCAATCGTCGCGCATGCTGTGATTCGAATATTCAAACGCGTTTTGAAACATCAGGTGATGTACGCGATTGCGGGACTCTCGTTTGTTGCGCTCGCGGTCGTGAATGCACCATTTCCGCTGATCATCGGGGGCGCGGCAGCAGTCGGATTTGTCGGCGTCCGCAAGTGGCCCCGACTCTTTGGCGTGATGAACGGCGATCTAGAAGAGTCGATTGAACTCTCGAACGCCTCGGATCAGGCGCATCCAACCCTGCGACACACGCTCGCCGTGCTTGCGATCTGGCTTGCGCTCTGGGTCGTGCCGGTCGTGCTGCTCGAGATCACGCTGGGACCAACGAACATCTTCGCAGCGCAGGCATGGTTTTTCAGCAAAGCGGCGGTGGTGACCTTCGGGGGCGCGTACTCGGTTCTTGCATACATCGCGCAACAAGCAGTCGAGGTGCATCATTGGGTCACGCCAGCTGAAATGCTGACAGGGCTTGGCATGGCAGAGACAACGCCGGGGCCGTTGATTCAGGTCGTGCAGTTCATCGGATACCTCGGCGCGTACCGCACGCCTGGTGAACTTCATCCGCTCGTTGCAGGTGTGCTCGCATCACTGCTCGTCACGTGGGTGACGTATGTGCCATGCTTCCTGTGGATCTTTGTTGGCGCCCCATATGTCGAGCGGCTGCGCGAGAGTCGATCGCTGCGTGCGGCGTTCGCAGCGATAACGGCGGCAGTCGTCGGAGTCATGCTGAAGCTCTTGATTTGGCTGACGGCGAACACCTTGTTTCATCCGATTGAAGGGTCGATCCCCGTCGACTGGCCCGCGATCGCAATCTCGCTGCTCGCAGCATTCGCGCTCTTTCGATTGCGCTGGAGCCTTCTGCGCACGCTCGCCGCCGCTGTCGCGCTCGGCGCTGGTTGGTTTGCCGCGCTCAGCGCGATGTGAGGCTGTTGGCCGAGTCGCCGCGCTCATCTTCGAGCCGTGGGCGCAAACGAATCGCCGGTCGTGGCGCGGGACAGACATTGACGCACTCGCCGCATCCTGTGCATGAAAGCACGTGAATTGTGGGCTTTCCGCGCGTGACTGTGATGGCGCCTTGCACAGGACATCGCTCAGAGCAGACTGTGCAAAACGAACATGTGTGTGCAAGGCACGCTGCAGGATCGAGCGATGCGACGAGGTCGGCGGGGATGGATTGCTTCACGAACCGCCCGCGCAACCAATCGCGCCTTGAAATGTGCGCTTCAGCGCCCATCGGGTTGATCTGCCACTCCAAACGTCGGAGCACGCTGAGTGAATTCTGCCGCGGTGCCATGACATTGAATGCAGTTTGTGCGCGAGAGATGATCGGGGCGCCATCCCGCAAGACCATGCTCACCATGGCAGCTCACGCAATTCGTGCGCATAAAAGTCGTGTGTGGCATGACGGGGGGTGCACCAGCCCATGCACGCGTTCCGCCATATCCGCTCGAGCGAAGTCCAATGAATGTGTTCTCGGGAGCGCGTACTGGCAGTGAGAACATTTCGCCTGCGGCAACATGACACTGCGTGCAGTTTGTCATCGCTGTGTGCGAGATCATGCGTGCGGTCTTTCCGCCGGCCACGAGACCGTGTGCGTGGCAGGTCATGCACGACTGCACATTCAATCCGGTGATTGCGTGCGGAATCATCGGCGGCGCTCCATCAAAGGCTCGAAGCAGCGCGCGTTCTTCGAGCGACCGCACACGCGCCGCGAGTTTGTCGGCGACTGGCGCTGGATTCGCGCGGTCATGGGCAATCACATGCGGTTGGGGATTGTTGAGACGCCACAAGAGCCCCGGTGGATCGCCTTGTTCTGATTGGATCGCGGCGTGGCTCTGCGCTGGTTGCAGCGCGGCGGCCTCGGCTGAGGGTGGCGTCTCGTTCGTCAGCACCGACGGCAACGCGACTGCCGCGAGACCGAGCGCGGCCGTCGAAAACCACACAAGTGCCGACCGATGTGGATGATGTGAGAGCGAGTTGCGCATGAATGCTCCTACGCCTTTCGTGTGACCGACACGGCGCACTTCTTGTAATCAGGTTGCTTCGAATACGGGTCGTACGCATCGAGTGTCACCATGTTGATGCGTTTGGTGTCGTCAAAGAATGGAACGAAAACATCGCCCGGTCGTGGATCGCCGCGCCCACCGATCCACACAGGCAAATCACACGATCCTCTGCGACTCTTGACCGTGACGATGTCACCCGTTGCGACGCCGATGCGCTGCGCATCACTCTTGTTCATCTCGACGTACGCCTTGGGCATCGCGCGGTGCAATTGTGGAATGCGCCGCGTCATCGTGCCAGAGTGCCAGTGTTCGAGAACCCGCCCGGTGCAGAGGCAGAATGGATAGTCGCCATCCGGCATCTCAGGTGGATGCTCGTGTGGACGGAACCAAATCAGCGCCTTGCCATCTTTGCTGACCGAGTGATAGAAGTCGAAGTCTTTGCCCTTGGCAACATACGGATCGTCGAACCCAGAAAACCGCCAACGTGTCTCGCGCCACGATCCATCTGGTTGCTGAACGACTGGCCAACGCAATCCGCGCGTCTTGACGTACTCGGCGTATGGAGCGAGATCTTTGTGTTTGTGCCGAGAAAACAGGCGATATTCATTGAAGAGCCGCTCGTCGACATTGATGTCGTAGTAGTGCTCCCACTGCCAGATAGGAATCTCTTTGGCATCGGCGGTCGTTGTGTGAAAGAGCCACTGTCCGTCTTTGTCGCGCATCGATGACGCATCGAGTTCGTAGAGTCGCCGCGAAACTGCGATCGTCTGCCACGCATCGTCGCGTGCCTCGCCCGGGGGATTCACCATCTTGAACCACTGGTGCGTGCGCCGTTCGCTGTTGCCGTACATCCCGTTCTTTTCGACCCACATTGAACTCGGCAAGATGAGATCAGCGAGTTCAGTCGTCGCGGTGGGGTAGACATCTGAGACAATCAAGAACTTGTCTGAGAGATCCTGCTTCTTCAAGAAATTGCGGCCAAGATTCGGCAGGGTCTGTCCAGGGTTTGTCACCTGCACCCAGATCGTCGTGATGTCGCCGCCCTGATCGGTCGGCGTGTTGAATCGCTTGAAGAGTTCGACCGCGTGGTATCCAGGCTTCGCTGCGATGCGACCCTCCGCGAGATTCCAGTGTTCTTCTGCATGCTTGCGATGCTCTGGGTTGGCGACCGTGAGCCCACCCGGCAAGAGGTGGCAGAGTGTGCCAACTTCGCGCGCGGTGCCGCATGCAGACGGTTGTCCTGTGAGACTCGTTGCAGCGTCTCCGGGCTTTCCAAAATGCCCAGAAAGCAAGTGGATTCCGTGCACGATGCAATTGATCGCCGTGCCTCGCGTGTGCTGGTTGAATCCCATGCACCAGAAACTGTTGATGCGCACGTCGCGGCGTCCAAAGAGTTCGCCGAGCATGCGAATCTTGTCGGCGCTGACACCCGAGAGTTCTTCGACCTTCTCAGGCGTGTACTGCGCGACGCTCGCCGCAAACTCGTCGAATGACATCGGCACGCCGAGCATGTCGGGAGGTGTCTTCTCGTCGGGCTTGTCACCGAGCTTGCGAAAGTTGCAGTGTGCTGCGACGAACGCCTTGTCGTAGTTGCCGTTCTTGACCAACAAGTGTGCGATGCCGTTGGCAATCGCAAGGTCGCCGTTCGGTCTGAAGTAGAGCACCTCGTCAGCAAGATCACTCGTCCGTGTGCGACGTGTGGTCATGTCGATGATCGTCACCTTCTCGCCGTGTGTGCGCCGATCAACAAGGCGCGAGAACAGCACAGGATGCATCTCGGCCATGTTGTTGCCCCACATAATCGCAACATCACAGACATCGATGTCGTCGTAGACGCCAGGTGGTTCGTCGACACCGAATGTTGAGAGGAATCCAGTGACAGCCGATGCCATGCACAACCGCGGATTCGAATCGATGAGATTGTTGCCCATCCCCGCCTTGACAAATTTGTTCGCAGCGTAGCCCTCGCAGATTGTCCATTGACCCGATCCGTAGAACGAAAAACCACTGGGATTCGCGGCGATTCGCTTCGCAATCACGTCGATCGCCTCGTCCCATGTGATGGGCTCGAGCACGCCATTCTTGCGCAGCATCGGTGTGGTGAGGCGGTCCTTGCCATAGAGCGCAAGGCCAACGTGGTAGCCCTTCACGCAGAGAAGCCCTTTGTTGACCTCAGCCTTCTGATCGCCTTGGATCGCAACGACGCGACCATTCTCTGTGCCGACCATCACGTGACACCCCGTGCCGCAGAATCGGCAGGGGGCCTTGTTCCACGTCAGAGGTTCGCCCGCCGCATCTTGTTGCAAGAGGGGCAGCGATATCGCGTGCGCGGGACCAGCCGCCGCCGCGGTTGCGGCACTCATTGCGCATGCTTTCACAAATGTTCGTCGATCAACGCTCTGCATTGCAGGTACTCCGTTTCGTGAGATCATCCAAGTGCACATACACAACATCCACATTTACAACCCCCGCGCGAGCTCGTAAGTCATCAATCAGATCGCGATCCCCCTCAGGACTCGAAGTTTCGCCAACAACCGCGCGGCGCAGTCCAAACCGTTCACCCAGTGTCACGCGCGGGTCCCCAGCGAGCGCTGCTGCGACCGTAATCACAGAGTTCTCGTCTGCGTGGGTGATGATGAGTCCGCTAACAGCCATATGTAACTCCAAAAACAGCGAGAAGCCCAATTTTTCAATCATGCAGGGGCGCATGGTTTGAATCTAGATACTATACTCTAGATATCTACATCTCGCCATTCGGCATCCAGAAAATGAAAGACACAAATTCCTCTTTGATCGAAAACCCTGGCAAAGCGCCCCGAACTCGGTACGGATGGCTCCTGCCGCTTGGGTTCATCGCTCTGGCAGCGGCCCTTGTGCTGACATCGCAATCGATCGATATCCCGCTCGTGGCATCGGCTCAGGTTGAGCGAGGCGACCTCGCCGCAGGTGCGCGTCGCGTGGCGATGAGCGATCCACCTCAACTTATGGTCAACGGCATCTCGCAGACCTGCAATGGATGCCATCAGATTTTCGCATCGGCAAGCGCAGCGGGGGCACCACGCAACTACCACGGCGATCTGCACCTCTCTCATGGCATGAACAATCGATGCGTCAACTGTCACGATCCCAACGACCGCGAAAAACTCACGCTGCGCGATGGCACCACCGTTTCGTTTGCGCAGACGCCGCAACTCTGCGCGCAGTGCCACGGCACGGTCTATCGCGACTGGCAGCGTGGCACGCATGGCAAGACGCTCGGATCGTGGGTCACGCAGTCAGAGGCGCAACGACGCTTGAACTGCAACGAGTGCCACAATCCACATTCGCCTCGCTATGAGCCCTATGCGCCGCTTCCAGGTCCCAACACACTTCGCATGGGGGCGCAGCACGGATTCGAGCATCACACTGAAGACTCTGCGGTGAGTCCGCTGCAACGATGGTTGCACACGCCGAGCACTGGAGCACACAAATGACTGACTTGCGTATTTGGGATGGCCCCTCGAACCCTGCACGCGCGACCGCTGCTGCCCTGAATCGCCGCAGTTTTCTGCGCGTTGGCGCCGCCGCCCTCGGCGGAATGGCTGCGCTCGCGGCAGCGCTCAGTCCGCTTCGCGAACTCGATGCGAGTGCGGTTCCGAACCTCGAACAGTTCCTTCAGAAGCACTACAAGGCGATGACTCCCGCCGAGTTAGAAGCAGCGCTCGAACGCATTCGCGCGAAGGTCGAGGCGCGATTCGATGTGCGTCCACATCTGCGCGATCTGAAGCCGATGGAGGGTGTCGAGTTCGCATACGCACTGAATCTTTCGCGCTGCATTGGTTGCCGCAAGTGCGTCCATGCCTGCGTCGCAGAGAACAATCAGTCGCGCACGCCAGAGATTCAGTACATCCGAGTGATCGAGATGCCACGCGGCACGCTCGATGTTGAACAGGGCGACCATCATTACGACCGTCCAACGGTTCCAGACGCGCAGCACTTCTATCTGCCGGTGCAGTGCCACCAGTGCGCCAATCCTCCGTGTGTCAAGGTCTGCCCAGTCGAAGCGACGTGGCAAGAAAAGGATGGCGTCACAGTCATCGACTACGACTGGTGCATCGGCTGCCGTTACTGCGAGGCTGCGTGTCCATACTGGGCGCGGCGATTCAACTTTGCCAAACCGAATCTGCCAAAGGATCAGTTGAATCCAAACATGAACTACCTGTCGAACCGTCCGCGTGAAATGGGTGTCATGGAAAAGTGTCACTTCTGTCTTCACCGCACGCGTGAAGGGCGGATGCCTGCGTGTGCTGAAGTCTGCCCAACGGGCGCGCGCAAGTTTGGCAATGTGCTTGATCCAAAGTCTGAGGTCTCTGAGATTCTGCGCACAAAGCGCGTCTTCGTTCTCAAAGAAGAGGTCGGCACGCTGCCGCGGTTCTTCTACTACTTCGACGAGCGCTATCCCAACACGCTCGACCCCGAGGCAGTTGCAATTGCAGATCAGCTGCGCGCGCAAGAAGGCGATGCGTATGGATGCTTGCCAGGGGCGAAGGGACCCGCCAAAGAAATGCTTGCCGCGGTCACGCCGCAGTGGTGGGATGGGCGCACAGCATGAAAACGTACCTTCGATTTCTCTCGCGTTGTTTTCGCCTGAGCTTTGTCGGCGACTATCGCTACTACGCGTGGATGTTTCTGCTGACAGTGTTCGTGCTCTTCGGCATCAACGCATACTGCAAGCAACTCGTCGGCGGGCTCGCGACCACGGGAATGACCGACCAGGTCTCGTGGGGGTTCTACATCGCCAACTTCACATTTCTCGTTGGCATGGCCGCCGCTGCAGTGATGTTGGTCATTCCTGTCTACATCTATAAGAATCGCGAGCTGCATGATCTCGTGATCTTCGGTGAACTCTTCGCCGTCGCTGCGATCATCATGGCGATGCTCTTCGTCTCGGTCGATCTCGGCCGCCCCGATCGATTGCATCACATGATGTTGCGCTTCAACTTTCCCGTCTCAATGTTGACATGGGATGTGCTCGTCCTCAACGGATACCTGCTGCTCAACCTGCATATCTGCGGGTACCTCATTTACTGCGCGTACATGCGCCGCGCGCCGAGCAAGGTCTTCTATATCCCGTTCGTGTTCATCGCCATTGCTTGGGCGATCAGCATCCACACGGTGACAGCATTTCTCTACAGCGGACTCGGCGGCCGACCCTTCTGGAATTCTGCGGTGATTGCGCCGCGTTTTCTCGCGTCGGCGTTTGCCGCAGGACCCGCGTTCTTGATCCTGACGCTCTCGGCGCTCCGTTCATTCACCGACTATCACGTACCAGACCGCGCGTTCATGACACTTCGCAACATCATCACCGTCGCGCTCACGATCAACATGTTCTTGCTCGGCGCCGAGGCGTTCACAGAGTTCTATACCGACTCTGCGCATGGGGCATCGGCGCACTACCTCTTTCTCGGACTCCACGGACGCAGTGCGCTCGTCCCGTGGATCTGGACCGCGATCGCACTCAACTTCGTCGCCTTGGCGGCGCTCTACATGCCCCTGAGCCGTCGACTACCAGTCTTGCAGGTTGCATGCGTGATGCTCATCGTTGGAATCTGGATCGAGAAGGGGATGGGCATGATTGTTCCCGCGTTCATCCCAACGCCACTGGGAGAGATCGTCGAGTACTTGCCCACTCGCAATGAAACTCTCGTCACGCTGGGCATCTGGGCGGGTGGACTGTTGATCTACACAATTCTTGTGCGCATCACAGTTCCCGTGCTCTCTGGGCGACTCACATTCGACCGCTCGTTCGCATCTGTGACGGCTGAACCGACGGTGAAATCATGAACCCACGACCAACTGCGGCAGATGGTCAGCAATCGCTGCGCGATCATGTCGTGACGAAAGCACGTGAGGCGCGCGCGCTGAGCGATCGGCCGATTGATCGCGCCCAGATCATGCGACTCTTGAATGAGCGATCGGTTGTGCGTTATCCAGTGGGGGTGCGCTTCGACAGCGAACCGCTCTCGCAAGGCGAATTCGCCTGTCTTGAAGCACTCGGAGCCCATCCATCCGATGGATTCTGCCTCTTCGTACACCCGTTGTTCGAGTCGGCTGACGCAGAGCTTCCTCTGCTCATTGCCTACTACATCCCGTCGGTGAATTATGGAGAAATAGTCTCGCATGTCGAGGCAGAGTTGTATGGATCGACTCTTCTCGATCGCGAGATCGAAGAGTATTACGCGCGCATCTGCGCAGCAGCGGACGCAGTTGAAACCTCTGATAAGGTGACCCCAAGATGACGACCACAGTGAAAACGAAAGCAAAAACGAAAGTGAAAACAGTGACCAAAGTGAACGCAAAGACAAAGGCGCGAGCAGGCGCAAGTGTGGCACCGCCAGCAAAGTCGGCAGGGAGTGTGCCCAACACCTTCAAGAAGTTCATCGTGAAGTTTCCAGAACTCGCGCGCACACATGAGCGCGTCGCCAAGGCAGTCGAAGCGGCCGGACCACTCGACGCAAAGACTCTTGCGCTCATCAAGATCGGAATCTGTGTCGGCGCAGGACTCGAATCGGCGCTCCGCAGCCATGTGCGCCGCGCGCGGCAGCATCGTGCAACCGAGGCCGAGATTGAACAAGCGATCCTCTTGGCGATGAACACCGTCGGGTTTCCCCGCACCGTTGCTGCATGGAGTTGGGCGCACGAGCAATTCAACCGCGACGCATAATCACCACCGCAACCATGATTGCATCCGCCTTCTCGCTCACGCAGTACCCCGCGCAATCTCACGGCGCGCGGGCAGTCGTCCCTCCGCGGGCGCCAGAACATGTTCACGCCGATGGATGTATGCGCGATTCGCATGGTCGCACGATTCGCGATCTTCGCATCAGCATCACTGATCGCTGCAACTTTCGCTGCCTCTATTGCATGGATCCCGATGTGCGTTTCGCGCCTTCGAGTGCGCTTCTGACTCCGCGCGAGATCGTGCGGGTTGCGCGCATCGCAGATTTGCTCGGTGTGCGCAAGATTCGGCTGACTGGTGGCGAGCCGACGCTGCATCCACAATTGACTGAGATCATTGCAGGCATTCGCAGTGCGACCTCGGTCGAAATCGCAATGATCACCAACGGATCGCTGCTGACACGCGAGCGCCTGCGCGAGTGGAAGGCGGCTGGACTCAAGCGCATCACCATCAGCATCGATTCCCTTCGCGCAGATCGTTTTTCGCGCATCACTCGCTCGAACACTTCACCCGCGACCATTCGCGATGGCATCGAAGCTGCGCTCGCCGAAGGAGTCACACCCCTCAAGGTGAATGCAGTGCTCATGCGTGGCGAGAACGAAGACGAAGCGGCCGAACTCGCGGCACTCGCACGCACCTATGCGATCGAGATGCGATTCATTGAATACATGCCTCTCGATTCTGCCCGCGCCTGGGATGATTCACGCTGGATTTCAGGGGCAGAAACGCGCAAAGCGATCGAAACTCAGTTCAAGCTTGTTCCTGTCGAGGGGGGCGATCCATCGACGACCGCGCGACTCTTCGCGTTCGCTGATGGCACTCCCGGACGAATCGGATTCATTTCGTCAGTCAGCGATCCGTTCTGCGGAGCTTGTAGTCGTTTGCGATTGACTGCCGACGGCAAGGTGCGACCCTGCCTCTTCAGTACCACCGAGTGGGACCTACGCGCGTTGTTGCGCGGTGGTGCGAGCGACCAAGAGATCAGCGCATTTCTCATCGATGTCTCGTGGACCAAACAAGCAGGTCACGGAATCGATTCGCCCGAGTTTCTTCAGCCCGCGCGATCGATGTCGGCGATCGGTGGATAGCCCCCATGCAGTCACTGCGGCTGCTTTCAGGTGGGTTGCGTCCGAACGGGCTGCTTCCAACCAGGCTGCTTCCAAACAGGCTGCTTCCAGATCGGCACATCCTGTTTGAGTCGATCAATGAACTCGCTCATCGCGCGCAGCGATTCAGCACGGTGAGCGCCGACAACGATCAAGACAAACGAGATCGCGCCCACCGCCACGAACCCACGGCTATGCACGGTGACGAGCGCAGAGAGGTTGTGCTTCGCAGCGACATCGCGCGCAAGCGATTCAAGTTCGCGCTGCGCCATGGGGTCGTAGGTTGTGTACTCAAGCGCTGCGAGTTCGCGCGCGTCACCCTCGGTCGAAGGCTCCATGCGACGCACGACTCCCTCGAATCGCAGAGTCGAGCCGTTCGATCCGCTGGTGAGAAGTCCGTCGAATTGCGCGAGAATCGCCCGCAGCGCGAGGGCTTCGGCCTCGCGCGTGACAGCTCCGTCAATGATCGTCGCGTGAATGATCATCCGCCTCCTACGAGTGAGATCAGTGCCAACTCATCACTCTCACTCACGGGCGCATCGGCAGTTACGAACGCGTGGTTGACCGCGAGGCGCGCCGCGTGCAGTCCGAAGCGAACTTCAGGATGCTGTTCGCCGAGTGCGGTGAGTACCGCGCGCACGGTCGAGCGCGTGGGGTCATTGCTCGAGGCAACAACATGAATGCGAACGCGATCTGCCGCGACGGTCGTCGCCACTTGGCCAAAGACAAGCACTTCAAACTGCATCGATGGAGTGTAAGGTTCTCTCAAAGGTCTCCACATGGGATTTCGTAACCAGCCATTTGCATGCAATTCGCCCGCCGAAGCGGTCGATCAGATGATCGCGCGCGTTGGGGCAAGTAGCGCGGCGCGTGCGGTCGAACAGACAGCGCTCGCGCATGCACGCGGTCGAATACTCGCAGAGGCCGTCTGCACCGATCGCGACAGTCCTCCATTCAATACATCTGCGATGGACGGGTATGCGATTCGCACATGCGATCTTGCCGGTGCATCTGGTGAATCATTGACGCTCGATGTCGCGGGCGAAGTGCGAATCGGTGAAGCGCCGGGCGCAATGCCGATGGGGCGCGCGGTGCGAATTGTCACAGGCGCGGCCATCCCATCAGAGTGCGATGCTGTCATCAAGCGCGAAGATCTGGTCGAACACTCGGTTGCAGGCGCGGTTCGCACGATCACGATTGAGCAAAAATCACAGCAAAAAGTGCGGACTGGCGACAACATTCGGCGGCAAGGCGAGAACGCGCGTGCACGCGACGTGGTGGTTGCGCAAGGCACGCGGCTCACAGCGGCAGCAATTGGCGCACTATCGACCGTTGGCTGCGCCCATCCGTGGGTCTTCGCGCGCATGCGCGTCGCGATCATCACGACTGGCGACGAGGTGGTCGCACCTGGCGAGACTCCCGCGCCATTTCAGATTCGCAATAGCAACGGCCCAGCGCTCGCTGCACTGCTCGGTGGGCACGCGTGGATCGATCCGACACTGCACACACATGTGCGTGACGGCGGCAACGCGCTCGCGCAGGCACTGCGTACAGCTCTGACGAGTGCCGATGCGATCATCATCACTGGCGGCATTTCTATGGGACACCGTGACGGAGTGCGCGAGGCGATCGACGGTCTTGGTGCCGAGGTGCTCTTTCACGGACTGCCGCAACGACCAGGGAAGCCAATGCTTGGCGGACTCGTTGGCGGCATTCCGATCTTTGCGCTTCCCGGAAACCCACTCTCAGCACTCGTCACTTGCACCCGCGTTGCCGTCCCGGTGCTCGCAGCGTGTGCTGGCATGGCTGCAGCGGTACCGATCGCGCACATGGCGCTGGCGAATCCAAGCGACAAGCGGCTCGAGCTCTGGTGGCATCGACTCGTGCGCATCAATGCGCAGGGAATGGCAGAACTCGTGGATGGTCGTGGGTCGGGCGACATGATGGCGAGCGGCACGAGCGATGGATTCATTGAAGTTCCACCAAATGCGCCTGAATCTGGGCGATTTGCCTTCTATCCTTGGTCGACATGAGCAACCTGCGCAGCGATCAAACCAAACTCTCGCACGTCACAGACGAAGGTCAAGCGTGCATGGTGGATGTCGGCGAAAAGCCAATCACCAAGCGCATGGCAATGGCCGAGGGTTTCGTGCGCATCTCGCCCGAACTCGAAGCGCGCATTCGTGAGAACACAATCTCAAAGGGATCAGTACTCGATGTTGCACGCCTTGCTGCCATTCTCGCAGCGAAGCGCACCGACGAACTGATTCCGCTCTGTCACACACTGCCACTCGACGCAATCGATGTCACGGCCGAACTCGGTGCGGGGCGCGTGCGAGTGACTGCGACCGTTCGCACTGAGTCACGAACTGGCGTCGAGATGGAAGCGCTCACTGCAGTCGCCATCGGATGTCTCACTGTCATTGACATGGGCAAGGCCGTCGACAAGGGGATGGTGATCGAAGGAATTCGCGTTCTTGAAAAACACGGCGGACGGCGCGGCTCGTATGTCGCTCCCGAAGCAACCTGAGGCACACGATGTCGCGTACGAGTCCAACGCCAATCGCTCAACCCATTCGCGCCGCCGTGCTGACCGTGAGTGATCGGTGCAGTCGCGGCGAAGCAGTCGACACATCAGGTCCAGGGCTCGCCGAAATCTTGCGCACTCGCATGGCAGCAACAATCGTTGAAATGGCTTGTTTGCCAGATGAAATGGATCAACTCGCCGCATGTTTCGTGGCGTGGTCCGCCCCATCGGCAGGCATCGACATCATCGTCAGCACGGGTGGCACAGGTCTCGCTCCACGCGATGTCACTCCTGAAGCTGCGCGCAGCGTCTTTGAGCGCGAGCACGCAGGATTGATGGATCTCGCACGTCTGCGCTGCATGGCCAAGACTCCGCGCGCATTTCTTTCGCGCGGAGTGGCGGGCACAATCGGCCGCACGCTCATTGTGACTCTTCCCGGATCTCCTCGCGGATCGAGCGAGAACCTCGAAGCCATCCTCGACATTCTGCCGCATGCCATCGAGACGTTGCGCGGCGAAGTGCAAGATGATGGACGACCCGACGCGGCTTCAGTGACGGGCAAGGTCATTCGCCATGACCTGTGAGTGCGGTGAGCCTGCAGACCCGACTGCGCGCGCATTTCTCGAGTCGATCCAACCCATCGTGCTCGTAGGCGGCAAGAGCCGCCGCTTCGGACGCGACAAACTGCAAGAGCCCATTGGCAGTGGCGCAACGCCACTCGTCCAGTGCGCGATCGATGTGCTGCGTGAAGTGTTCGGTCGACGCGTGATGGTGGTGGGGGAGTGCCACGCGCATGTGCAGTCGCTCGCGGATGGCATGATTGCCGATTCATTTCCTGGCATCGGACCCATCGGCGGCATCACTTCTGCGCTGCGTGCGTGCGGCGGCGCGGTCTTCGTGCTCGCAGGCGATATGCCCACATTCTCGGCCGAATCTGCGCAAAGAGTGCTCGCGGCTGCGCTCGCCAACCCGACTGCGCATGCGGTGCTCGCATCGACTGATCGCGTGCATCCATGTGCGGGCATCTACACCGCTGCCGCGCTCAAGGCGCTCGAGGCACGCATCGCTGACGGTCTCTATCAACTCTCAAGCGCACTCGACCCAGCGGTGGTGATCGAGGTCGCATGCGATGCGCGGTCGCTCGTGAACATCAATCATCCGCAGGATTGCTAGGCGAGCATGAATCGGTAGAACGCAAGCGCGAGAGAGCGAGAGAGCAATCCAGCGAGATCGCGGCGGAATGCTTCACTCGGCGCTCAAACAGCCCTCGCCGAGCTGCGCAG